>CAKUTF010000005.1 GCA_934691725.1 uncultured Fibrobacter sp.
GCGACTTCCAAGTCGTCTTCGATCTTGCGGCTGACGGTTCTCGGAACGATTCCGTGTTCCTCGTTGAAAGCTTCCTGAACTTGCCGTCTGCGACGCGTTTCCGCCAAGGCCTTTTCCAGACTTTCCGTCATCACATCGGCAAAGAGAATGACCGTTCCATTTACGTTGCGACTCGCTCGTCCCATTGTCTGGATCAGGCTGCGATAGTTGCGAAGGAAGCCTTCCTTATCCGCATCGAGAATGGCAACAAGGGAGACCTCCGGCAAATCCAGACCTTCGCGGAGCAGGTTGATTCCGACCAGAACATCGAAATCGCCCTTGCGAAGACCGCGTAACAGCTGGTGACGTTCAAGCGTCTTGATTTCGCTGTGCAAATAACGGGCCTTGACATTTACCGAAGTCAAAAAATCCGTCAAGTCCTGGGCCATTTTTTTGGTGAGAGTCGTCACGAGGACTCGCTCCCCACGGGCCGTCACCTCCGAGATTCGCTTGAGCAGGACATCCATCTGCCCCTTGACCGGGTATAGCTCGATTTTCGGATCGAGAAGCCCCGTCGGGCGGTTAATTTGTTCGACAACGGCGCCTCCGGTCTTTTCCAGTTCATAGTCCCCGGGTGTAGCGCTCACAAAAAGCACTTGGTTCGGATAGACCGATTCAAATTCGTCAAAATTCATCGGGCGGTTGTCTAGCGCACACGGCAAGCGGAATCCGTATTGCACAAGATTCGTCTTGCGAGATTTGTCCCCCTCGGACATTCCTCCTATCTGGGGAACGCTCACGTGGCTTTCGTCAATCATCAAGAGCCAATCGTCGCCAAAATAATCAAGAAGCGTAAAAGGCCGCGTTCCGGGCATCCTCTCTTCCACAATCCGCGAATAATTTTCGATGCCTGAACAGATTCCCGTTGCCCGGATCATTTCCATGTCATAACGGGTACGGCTTTCTAGGCGTGCACGGGCGAGAACGCGCGAATCCGCTTCGGAAATATTTCCCGCCTTGCGAAAAGCGTTCTCCTCCTTTGTCAATTGTTCAAGCCTTGCGGAAAGTTCCCGCTCGATATCCTGCGCAATGCGTTCCCGAGAATCCTCGCGTGTCACGAAATGCTTTGCCGGAGCAATGCGGACATCTTTCAGCTCCTCCTTGGCATCGCCTGTCACTAGATCGAACCGGCAGATTCTATCCACTTCGTCGCCAAAAAGTTCAATACGAATTCCCACATCGTCGTAGCTCGGGTAAACTTCAATCACATCTCCGCGGACACGGAACGATCCGCGTTCGAGCGCAAAATCATTCCGCTGGTATTGAATGTGCACCAGTTCCATCAGAATCTGGTCGCGTTCCCGCATTTCTCCCACTTTCAAGCGGACCATCAGTTCGAAATATTCTTTCGGAGAACCCAGACCGTAAATACAGCTCACGCTCGCCACGATAATCGTGTCGCGCCGGGTCAAAAGATTCGAAGTCGCCCGCAAGCGTAGCTTGTCGATTTCGTCGTTGATCGAAGCATCCTTTTCGATATACGTATCCGTGTGGACGATATAGGCTTCGGGCTGGTAATAATCGTAATAACTGACAAAATACTCGACGGCATTATTCGGGAAGAACGTTTTGAATTCCTGGTAGAGCTGGGCCGCCAGCGTTTTGTTGTGCGTAAGAACGAGCGTCGGTTTTCCCACATTCCGGATGACATTCGCCATGGTAAAAGTCTTCCCGGAACCCGTCACGCCGAGCAGACACTGGAAGCGTTCTCCGCGTTCAAACCCTTCCGAAATTTCCCGAATCGCTTCGGGCTGGTCGCCAGCCGCCGCATAATCGCTGTGCAGTTCGAATTTTGCGCGGGTCGGTTCTAAAAATTGCGGGAGCGTTCCCGGCTTGCTCTGTTCGGGAGAAAGTTTTTTGATAAAAGGTTTTTGATACGGATCCGGGCGGATGGATTTACGAGCACGAGCCATGCCACTAATGTAGAAAATCAGAGCTTAGTTGAGAGAGCTTAGAGCTTAGAACAGCGGACATCTATGTTCTGGGATCAGGGATTAGTCCGCAGACATCTAGGCTTTTGGGAAACGGTAAGCGGGATGCGGAACAAGGTATGCTGTCATTCCCGTGCACACTATGATGTCATTCCCCTATGTCATTCTCGTGCACCGACACGGGAATCTCCTTTCAGATAAGGGATTTGACAGGCTAGCGAGCTTGTCGAGCTATTCAGAACTCAGTTGAGAGAGCTTAGAGCTTAGAACAGCGGACGTCTAAGCTTAGTGGACAGTGGTCAGTGAGCAGTGGTCAGAGCCGCGGACGTTAAACTTCCGAGATTCAAAAATATAGATGTCTGCAAATCTAAGTTCTCAACACTAAGCTCTAAGTTCTGAACTCGCTCCGATAACTATTCCTAATCCCTAGTCCCTAATCCCTTATTTTTGAGAACAGCTCGCTTAGCAGTCAATTACTAATTCCGCCTTTTTAGTTTCTAACTGTTTCCTGATTCCTGTTTCCTGATTCCTGTTTCCTGATTCCTGTTTCCTGATTCCTGTTTCCTGATTCCTGTTTCCTGTCAACAATCAACTAAGTTCCAAGCTCCCAGTTCTGAACACGCCAGACCGCCAACTCCTCACCGCTAATTCCTGATTATTCATTTCTAACTGCAACTCGCTGAAAAGCCCTTTTCCCTTCTCGCTTTCCGTTTCGGCAAAGGTGACGGTAGGAAATTCTTTTCATATATTTGGGCGCGACATAGTTTTTGTGCCCTGAAAAGCCTTCAAACCAAGCGATTCCATAAATGAACCGTTCGGCAGAAGAGAGAACCCGGTGAAAATCCGGGACGGTCCCGCCGCTGTATGGGAGAACGAAACCGGAAAAATTCAAAACCAGTGTGGATTTAAAACCCATGCGAAGGATCCGGAAGTAGGGCGATCCCCAAGCCAGAAGAACTGCAAAGACTTTCCGTTTCGCCCCCGCGGAACAAGAGGAACGATGCGAAAGACATTGTATTCAAAAGCCTACAAACTAGGCTTTGCCTTGGTATTTGCCTTCTGCGCGAATGCTATCGCTGCAGACATACAGGATCTGGGCATTTCGGAAATCACGCTCCCGCCCCCAACGCCAGCCGACATCGCCCCCAGCTACGAAGAAATCCTGCCTAGCGCATGGGAAGGCCGAGGACTTTCCGCAGCCGAAATTCTTTCCGCCATGCCCGGAATCCAAAGCTACAAGCAAGGCGGCATGGGAAGCTTCCAGACCGTCAGCATTCGGGGAATCGCTGCGAGAAGCATTTTAATCTGCATCGATGGAATACCCTTGAACGATGCGAGCGGCGGCGCAGCGGACATCGGCACTATCGATTTGAACAACATCGAAAAAATTGAAATCTACAAGGATCGCGTTCCCGCAAAATTCGGAGGACTAGGGCTAGGCGGCGCGATAAATTTCATCACAAAAAAAGCTACGCCAAAGACAAGCGGAAGATTTCTTGCAAGCATCGGCAGCCACAACACAATGGAAGGTTCCGCCCAATTGAGCGTTTCGCCCAAGGACAGCATGAACTTTGCCGCAAGCGTTTCGGCAAGGCACAGCGACAACGATTACAAGTTTACAAACCGCAACGGCACAGCCTACAATCCCGACGACGACTTTACCGACAAACGAAAGAATGCAGAATTCTCCGAATACTCCGGCAACTTCAAGTATCGCATCCTGCACCCGAAAAATTTTTTCTCGACGATTGCGACGAATTTAGTTTATACAAAATCAGGAAATCCCGGTCAAGAAAGTTCCCAGACCAAGGTGGCGAACTTCACCGGGCAAAGTTCACAGTTGGATTACCGCTTGGAATTTCCCACTTTGCTGAACTCCGTTTTGCTCGAAGCGGGCCTCTCCGGAAGATTCGAAAAAAACGTTTCCGCATCCTACTACCCGCTTGACTTTGTCGGATACAGCTACCCGGACTACATCCAATACGGGCTTGCGGGATACCGCCTCTATCCGGAAATTCTCGGAACAGTCATCCTGGACCGCTTCGAAGGAACCGTTCGCGCGGCGGGAAGCGCAGAACGGTGGGAAGCCCGGGGAACCATCCGCGAGTTCGGACTTTCGCGTTACAGCGCATCCGCATCCGCCAGCCTGGAATTTGCCATGACCCGGTGGCTCGCCCTTCTCGCCGAAGGCAATCTGCTCAAGACTTTTGACGATATCGACGGCGGAAAATTTCTGATGCCCACCGGAACCGCGACAATCGAAGACACCGAAAAAAGAGACCTAAACCTTTCTGGAATGCTACAGGTCAAACTCGGACAGAAAAAATCTCTCGCCGGCGGAAACGTTTCTATCGGAAGATACTTTCGGCAACCGCAACTGATGGAACTTTACGGCGTTTACCGCGGCGTACTTTCCAACCCGAAGCTCAAGAACGAAACGGCAGCCCGGTTTGAAATCGAAGGTTTTGTCCAGACGCCATCCCGAAAGACAACCTTGCGGGCGACCTATTTCCATTCATTTGTCGAAAACGGGATTTACTGGATAGCGAGCACCAACGCCATCAAGGCTTTCAACGCGAGCAAAGCGAGCATCCACGGAATCGAACTGGAAGCGCAAAGTTCGCCCGTTCCATTTTTCGAAACGACCTTGCGCGGCACGATTCAGGATCCGCGAGACAAGGGTTTCGCCAAGATGTACAAAGGAAAGCTCTTGCCGGGAGAACCCGTCCACAGCTACTTTGTCGAAGGAAAATTCTTTTTGCCCTTCCATCTGGACTTGACGTTCGACGCGAATTTCCGCACCCGGATTTTCAGCGACCGTTCGAACCAGACGCGCCAACCGCCAACGGCCCGCTACAATGCAAGCCTCGGATATTCCCCGTGGGAAAGCACCCGACTGGTTTTCGCCGTCACGAACATTTCGGACGAAACCTACACAAACTTCTACTCCCCAAACCCCATCCCCGGCAGGGAATACAGGATGACCCTCATCCAAAAATTCTAACCCACAAAAAATTCCCGTTCAAACCGGGAATGTCACCTCAAACCAAGGAAAAGACATGAGTCAAAAGATACTCCCCCTCATTTTAGCCACAGGATTTGCGCTGCTGTTCAACGCATGCGGAAGCGACGGCGACAGCGTTTCGGGCATTACCTGCGAAGAAGGCGACTGCTTCGAGGAAAGCTCTTCAAGCGTTTCCGAAGAAGACAACTCGTCCAGCAGCATCAAGGCCGAGGACAAATCTTCCAGTTCGAATAAAAAGGAAAGTTCCAGCAGCGCGGAGGATGAAAAATCCAGTTCCAGCCTTGCCGTTTCCAGCTCTTCCGCCAAAGAGGAATCCAGCTCCAGCGAAAAACTTGAATCTTCTTCGAGCGAAACTCCCGAATCCTCGTCCAGCGTAAAAATCACCTATCTGAACACGACGCCGAACCTCGCCGACCTCGAAGTTTCCGGCGATACCCTGTTCGCCATCTTCCAGCGTCAAAGCGCCGACTATTCCATCACGAATGTCGGTCTCCTTGCGCTGTATAACCTCGAAAGCGGTGAACTTCTCGACACGATTTCCCTCGCGACAAAGAATCCCTACACGGTGAAAGTCGCAAGCGGAAACATCTATGTCGCAACTGCCGGCGAATACGACGCTGCAACCTGGAGTCTGCCTGCCGACGCCAACCGCGGCATCGAAAAGGTCGATTTGCAAAAGAAAAATTCGAGCCTGTTCGTGAGCGGAACCAAGCTCGGCGGCGGAGCCCAGGATTTTGTCGTGAACAAGAACGGCGACAAGGGCTACGTATCGGTTTACAAGAGCTACGGCAACACGATTGTCGTCGAAATAGACCTTTTGACAGGTTCCGTCAAGGCAATCGAAGACATTAAGGATGCTTCCGGTTCGCTCGATTACGACAACGAAAATAACCTCCTCTACATTGGAGACCGTTTTATGGATTTTCAAACTTATGAAATGCACATCGGCGTCTTCACCTACGACGGAACAAGGCTGGATTCACTCACCGACCCGGAAACAGAATATCGCCAACCGTACAGCATCCAGGTCGTAAACGGTCAGCCCTATGTCTTTGTCTCGGATTACCAAACGGGTAAACTTTACATCGATTATGCCGACGCCAAAAAAGACAGTGCAGAATATTACCAGGATTCCAAGCTCGCCGCCGTGAATGGAAAGCTCTACCTCATGGAACGCAAAGACGATGGAACCGCATCGCTCGCTCAAATCAACCTAATCTCGGGAGAACCGGTGTGGCAAAAAGCGCTCGAAGCGGGCTCCAATCCCTACGATGTCGTCGCCGCGGACAATGAAAATCTCTGGGTCGCTTTCTACGGCCTCCCCAAGATTCAAAAAATTTCCGCCGACGGAACCCCTCTCTCGGCAATCGACACGCAAGAATTCTGCGCCCACGAATAAGTTCCATTAATTCACAATTTCAGGCCGCCCGAATTTCGAGCGGCTTTTTAACGCTCGTCATCCTTTAGTTAAAGCCTTATTCAACAAGCCCAGGTTTTCCGACCTTTTGACCGATACAAAGTCGATTCATATAAAAAAATAAGCATCGAAATTTTTGCAACATGATTGTTCAAAAAACTATATTACTATCCCAAAAAGGGCAATTTCACATTGTCCAAACGACAAATTTGTACATCGCAAGGTGAAAGATTCTATGCAAGATGTCGAAGCTCTCGATTCCGCAGCCAAAAAAGAACTCGCACGCATCGCCGAGCTCCCCGAAATTTCTTTAAAGGAAAAAAAACTCATCCCGCCGCAATACGCCGCCGAACTGGATCCGCTTTCCAGGCGCGCCACCATGGAAGAAGCGAACCTGGGATTTACCGAAGCGCAAGCCCGCGTCGAAGCGTACCGCTGCATGAAATGCAAGAAGCCTGCCTGCACAGCGGCCTGCCCCATCGGAATGCCCATTCCGCAATACCTGGAGCACGTCGCCTGCGGAGATTTCCAAGCCGCCATCGACCTGATTCGTCAAACCTCGCTGATTCCCTCAATCTGCAGCCGCGTCTGCCCGCATGAACGACAATGCCAATCCAACTGCGCCATGGGCAAGCTGCTCAAGGATCCGGACAAGGGAATCCACATGGGAAACATGGAGCGATTCTGCGCCGACTACGAACGGGAAAACCTAGGCGGGAAAAAGGCGCTTCCCGTCGCACCGGATACAGGAAAAAAGATCGCCGTCATCGGAGCGGGTCCGGCAGGTCTCGGCGCAGCTATCGACTTGCGCACGCGCGGTCATAAGGTCGTCATTTTTGACGAATACGACCAGCTAGGAGGCGTTCTCCGCTACGGCATTCCCGAATTCCGGCTTCCGAAAAAAATCCTGGACTACGAACTTTCTATCCTGCCCGACATGGGAATCGAAACCCATTCCAAAGTCCACATCGGAAAAGGATTTTCCGTAAACGACCTGCTTGCCCAAGGATTCGACGCCGTATTCATCGGCAACGGAGCGAACGAGCCGGTCATTCCTGATATTCCGGGAAAAAATCTCGGCGGGATTTTCACCGCCAAGGATTACCTGCGAAAAGCGAACCGCGGCGAACCTCTAGATTCCAAAAGGAATGTCGTCGTCATCGGAGGCGGAAATGTCGCTATGGACGCCGCCCGAATGGCCTTCCGCGAAGGCGCGGAAACGGTCCGGCTCATCTACCGCAGAACGGTAAAGGAAATGCCCGCCTGCTGGACAGAAATCCACGAAGCGACAGCGGAAGGCGTACAGGTTCTCGAACTGAGAAGTCCCACAGAATTTATCGCCGACGAAAACGGCAACGTCAAGCAGGCAAGGCTCGATATCTTCACGCTAGGCGAACCCGACGCAAACGGTCGTCCCGCACCAGTCAAGGTCGAAGGCGCTTCCGAAACAATCGACTGCGACACGGTGATTTTCGCTGTCGGCAACAAGGTCTCTTCCGAAATTCTCGATTCCGTCGTCGGGGAAGAGGCGAAGAAAAAAGTCTATGTCGGCGGAGACGCGCTCTACGGTCCCAAAACGGTTGTTCTCGCCCTTCGCACCGGTCGGGAAATCGCGGCGAAAATTCACCAGGATTTATGCGGGGACCAAAAGTTTTCCTAACAAATTAACACTCGACATCCTGTTTTTCCTCCAAGAACCTGTTTTCCTATGTGTTGGGCTTAGCTCGACAAGCTCGCTAGCCTGTCAAATCCCTTATCTGAAAGGAGATTCCCGTGTCGGAGCACGGGAATGACATTGTACCGTTTCCCAAAAGCCTAGACGTTTGCGGACTAATCCCTCATCCCTAGTCCCTAAATTTAAACGTCCACGGCTCTGACCACTGCTCACTGACCACTAGCCACTGAACCTAGACGTCTGCGGACTAATCCCTAATCCCTCATCCCTAGTCCCTAAATTTAAACGTCCACGGCTCTGACCACTAGCCACTGCACACTGACCACTGAATTAGACGTCAGCAGATCCTTATAAAGACATTCTCTAACCTTTTCCTTGGAGGCATTTATGCTTTTTATCGATATCGCTAAAAAATATCTCGTCGAGGATTCCGAAAACTTGGCGGAGCTCACCATTCGAACTTATCGTTGGAACCTGAACAAGATTCACGACTTCGCACCGAACCTTACCCTCGAAGAAATCACGACAGATTTTGTCAGACGCTATCGTTCGCACCTGAAAGATATCGGAAACAGGGAATCTACAATCAGCAAGGCGCTTTCCGTCTTTCGGAACTTTACAAACAAATTAATTCTCGATGACCTGATTTCAAGAAACCCATTTGACCGCATCAAGATCCGCCGCGTAGCGTCCAAACGAGGATTCCTAAGCCTTCGAGAATTGAAAAGCCTTTACCTGAATTTTTTGGAACGTTCGCACACCCTTCTAAAAAACGAGCAGGATTCTATGCGTGTCTTTTTGTTTTCCTGTTTTACCGGTCTTCGCTTCAGCGATTTAAAGACCCTAGACGCAAGAGAAATCGCCGATTGGAAAATTCACAAGCAGACGCACAAGACCGGCGAAGCGGTGTATATTCCCATTCCCGTCCAAGCAAGGCTCTTGCTTCCAAATATCACAAAAGGTCCCGTCTTTCACGTGGCGGACAACGCCTATTTCAACAAGAGGCTCCGCAGCGGAGCAAAAAAGCTGGGATGCCACAGACATCTGCACTGTCACATGGCACGGCATACATTCGCGACGACATGCATCACCATCGGGATTCCGCTTCCCGTCACAAGCAAACTCCTAGGACACCGCAGCATCGAGACTACTTTAATTTATGCGAAATACGTCGATACCCTGCTCGACAAGGAGATGAAAAAATTTGATCGATTGAAGTAAAGGGTTCTAACCAATCTTAGTTAAACGTGACGCAAAGTCAGCTTATACGACGACTTTAGACGAAACGCGGCGGAAAGCCCCGCAGATGGGAAAGCAAAAAAATCCTCGGAAAACGGTCCGTTTTCTAACTTACGACTTTTCGACCAAGAACAAGCAATGAGACTCGATCGGGAAAAAAATACCAAATCAAGCCCCTGCTGGACGCGGGACAGGAAGTTGCTATCATCTATCCTGTCGTCGCGTCTTCTGAAAAAAAGTGTAACGGCGAATCTTCGTCGATTCGCTTATTGGTGCGATTCCCAATACGGGAAAGGCACTAAAAGATTACCGTTCGGAAAGGCTCGAAAAGTATGTGGATAATGATTGACACCAATGCGCAGCCGTTCTCAAGGCTGCATCCGACGATATCCAAGAATTTATTTCGGCTTCCGCGATTACAGACATCTATTACATCGCGCAAAAAGAATTGAAGAAGTCGTCTTTAACAAAGCAGCTTATTCGCAAACCTATTGCAAATTGTCTATGTCGCATCCGCATCGGAAGTCAACATTTGGGCGGCCCTTGATGGCGTCCGGAAAGATTTTGAAGATTCCGTTCAGAACCCCGTTCCCGCCTAACCTCATAAAACGAATCCTCGCTCCCAAGAACATCAATAAAGATCCGTCCGCAAGTCTTCGCCCCAAGGGGCACTTATAGAACACTTGGGAATTTATCCCCTTAGTGTTCTTATCCTCTATGTGAAATCCCTAACGCGATAACCTAGCCAGCATCCCAGTCAAAATCATCAAGATTCCCGTTTTCAGCAAGATATGCGATAGCCTTTGCCCCGATGTGGGAATCTTCGGCATTACGGAATTCCTTGCTCAATGCGGCAAGATTTGAGAGCGAAACATAATCTTGCAATATCTGGTTTATAAAATATAACAGGCACTTAGGCTTGATAAATTCGATATAGAAATAGTTGTTGATTCCGCAATCCTCTAAACGGAGGGCATTGTCCATCTGGTCCTTGCCTAGGGGCAACACAAGAAAAGGCACATTGCAATAGACACATTCCTTGATAGTGGCAAGACCGCCGTGAATGATGGCACAGCTTCCCTTGTGTTTTTCTGTTGCAAGAGCAGTCAATATTGTACGCTGTGGAGCCCAACCGCAAACAGTAACATTATCGTAATTACTGTTCAATTCCTGAGCAAGCGTAGAACCTGCACAGAGAATCAAATGATAGCCTTCCATATCTGAACTTTGCATTGCGTCAATAATGGATTTGAAAAGGATCAAAGCCTTCTCTTTGTAATCTAAAATCTGGGACCCGGCGGTAACAAATACAATTTTATCATAAGTATTGAGAATTCCATCCGGTCCATCCCAATCAATGTTTACAGAAACATCATCCATCTTGCCCAATTCTTTTGTTATACAAGGCTCAACATAATGGACTTTTGGACCATGACCGTAATGGGAGTAGTCAAACGTCCGTGCACATGGAATAAACTCGTGAAAATCAGCAATTGGAGCAACGAAATTTTCCAAAGAAATATCTGGCTCATCATAGACATCTTCAGACTCGTCGTCTTCAACAACATTCAATAATTTTTTTTGTTGTTCATAAGTAAATGATTGTAAATTTTGCAGGGCATGAATAGCCGGATCTTCTTCTGGATGACGGAGATATGTCGTGGAAATTGCAAAATGCAAATCGTTCCCTAAATCAAAAGCATCCTTATCGTTTTCACAAAAATAATGCATAATCAAAAGTTCCAGAGCCGTAAAATACCCGCCAACCACAAGAACTTTTGACGCATCTTTCTTTATGGTGTCTTTCCACAACTTGTTAAAATCACACGCATCTTGATAAATGCTAGAGGCTTCACCTGCTCCAGCCTTTATTCTACTCCTGTCATTGTCAAACCCTGCGTAAGCCAAAGCCCAAACGTGCTCCGGTTTCCAACGGGTTCCAGGGGTTGTCATAATCTCGTTTGTGTAACCTTTGGGATATAGATTCGTTAAGATAGAGTGAAACCTGAATGTTGTTCCATCGTCAAGAATATAGTTTTCGACAATCTCGCGACAGTCCTCGATTCCCATATACTCTATGGCATATTTATCTCCGTAAGTTTTGTGAATATACTCCGCCCACGCAAGTGTCGGAAGCCAATGGCCTTGTTCCTTATAGACATCTGGCCAGAAGATGATTTTTATTTTATCTGCCATCGAGCATCTCTTCTACTTTAGATTCACCATTTGGCTTGATCCGTTGATGCGTACAATGTAACTGCCCGATGTTTGCACGGTAACGCTAGTCACAGCCCCAACAATTTGTTTTGTATTAACCAAATGTCCGAGGGCATCAAAAACGCGAATAGTCCCTTCTTGCACATTGGTAACCGTTAAGGTCATTCCATTTACAGCAATATTAAATTTAGGTTTTACACCATCGCGAACCAAAGTTGTTGTCGAAGAAGATGACTTCGATTCCATTGAAGAGCTACTTGTATTTAAAGAAGAAGATGATTCTGCTTTTGAAGAGGAACTGCTTGATGAATTCGTGAAACTTGAGCTGGACACTATAGTCATCGAACTACTTGATTCAAAAATTGGTGTAGAAGAGGAACTTGAAGGTTCTGGAACATCCCATTCAATATCAAATTCTGGATACTTTTCACCTTGTTTCCAAGAGTCAAAATCGGCCCCAGCATCCAATTCCTTCTGATACTTTACCCAACTATTTAGCGCTTCTAGCAATGTCCCCTGTACCACTTCACTATAATCCATATCATAGTAGGTCATTTTCGCTTTTCCTGTTGCCGCATCAGAATCAAAGGTATACGAATCTACGGCATTCTTTGAATCGTATCTATTTGAATCCGCCTGAATAACAGAATATGAATTATAATTAGAGCCTCCAAATAAATCAAAAGATCCAAAATATCCTGGTCCTGCATACACTGAATCTAATTTGCCTATATTGAAACAATTATAGTGAGAGCCATCACCAATACCCTTAGTAACATGAGACCCTATTGTAAAACTACCAGCATTAAAGCTATTTTGGATTTTTGAGATTGATCCACCTCCAACCAAACCTCCAAGATACTTGTTAATAGTATTCCAAGTATTTACTGGACAGGATGTATTTGCTTTTGCTGGGCTTTCATTTAATGAATTTTTTATAGTGCTATTTGCCTCTACCTGCCCCACTAATCCTCCGGTATAGTAACCACAAAAAGTTACGTCAAAAGTTTTATTATACGCCCTGTTTATTGATCCATCATTATAGCCAGCAATTCCGCCAGAACCATAAGCTTTGAAAATTAGCGAATCCGAATCTACAATAGCTTTTTCGATTTTTCCTAAATTATGTCCTGCAATTCCACCGGCATAAATAATGTGTTTGTTCGACGAGTTCGAGGAATAATCGAGGACATTTACTTGCTCTAGAGACGCAGCGTTGTGGGAGACCGACACTTCCCCATTTAATAAATTCTGTGCAACAATCCCTCCCTGGTAAATTCTATAAACCTTACTAGTTGATTTTTGATTGTACATATCAATTTTTGAAATACCCTTGACGAATACATTTTTTATTAAACCACTGTTTTTTCCTGCTATACCTGCAACAACAACATCGACATTCGAATAAGTTCCTCCTAAGGAAAATTTTGTTGTATCTTGTGTATATACAGAAAATGTTCCGTTAAATGTACTATTTTTTATGACAGAACCTTCTTCATTTAAAACCACAAATCCGGCGGCACCTATTCTATTTTTAAGGACTCCATCTATATAGCAGCTATCAATTGAACCATAATTTTGAATAGCTATCCCAGCACCCCAAGACCCCCCAAAATTTATGTTCTTTAACGTTAAATTTTTTATTGTACCTTTAAAAACCCCAAACAAGGAACTATACATAGAAAGAGAATCTGTTTTTAGTCCTTCGACAACTTTTTTGTTGCCATTAAATGTACCTAAAAATGGATGAACAGGACTTTCTCCTATAGGCCACCATAAATACTTGCTGACTTCACTTTCTTTTAAATCTGAAGATAAATTCACCGTTTTACCTTCAAAGTTGTCCACCTCATATCCATGAAAGCCATTACAAATAACACTTAACCCAGCTAATTGGCTTATATTTGAAATAGTAAAATTCTTTTCAGATTTAGAATACCACGATACATCATAATTACCTTCATCAATCCAGAATTCCCGATTGGTAAAAGAGTATTCATCCATTAAAACAGCTTTTTTTGTTCTTTCGTCAGCTTTAATTTGTCTATAATCCCAAGTCTTAAAAGAACTATCTTTAGGCTGCTTTCTAACCCAATCGTTCAAAAAAGATTTAAACTCAATAAATACAGGCAATAAGCTATCCCATTCTGGCAAATAAACAAAAATAAGAGAGTCCCCATTCATAAAACCAGACGAAAATTCTGAAGCGACTTGAGTTCCTGCGTATTTTAATTTTCCATTAAAAGCAAAATACGAACCGTCATTTGCCGTAATTAATTGTTGCCAATAATTATCAAATGTCATGGATGCTAACTTTTCGCTTGTTGGATTTTTTAGATACCAATCATAGCTTATACCGAATCCATATGTAACGGAAGACATAAATGAATTTATTATTTTAGAATCTGTTCCCGTTTTGAAAAAACCCCGTCCAAAATCAGAAAATCGACAACTTTTTATCTCTGAACTCTCTAGCAACGAACCTATCATATACGGATAATCTGTATAAGTCCCATAAGTCTTTACATTAAAAAAACTTGAATCAATAGCAATGTTTCTTAAAATAGAACCTCTACTCACTCCGACAATTCTTCCGTAATTTTCTGATGATGTAATGGAAGAATATTTTCCAATAAATCCATAAGCATTTACATTATCTAATAATGCGCCAGGCAACGTTTTAGCTGCAATTCCCCCAGCAAAATACGAAGTGGTTTTTTCTGGAATGTCAAAATAGAATTTCGTTGTTGTTAAATTTTTTATCGTTCCTTTTACAAAGCCAAATAGCCCATAAAGAGAATTTTTTGTTTCTGAAGTACGAACACAGATATTGGATATTTTGAACCCCCCTCCGTCAAAAATACCCTTATAGGCATTGACACTGTCATAAGCTATCGGCTCCCAGCTAGATGCTAAACTTGTATCGATGGACGAGTTTGCATAGCAGTTCACATTCTTCGTGAGAATGGCGTTAATTTCTGTGCTTCCAGAATTCACTTGACCACGGAACCATGCCAGCTCCGGGCATTTGGAAATTTGGTAATACTCAACACCATCAATAGTTGCCTTTGACGGCTCGGTTGAAGTCAAATAGGTTGATTGAGAAAAAGCTATCCCAATCCCCATCAAAAGACCTACGATTGAATTCTTAAGCATATCCACCTCTAGTTTTTAGCCGTATAGCTAAGGTAAATGATAACATCTTTGATGGGATATTGCCCATCTATTTTATCTAATCCCGTTATTTTAAGTTCCCATTCCGAAATAGCACCACACCCTTCAAAATGGTTTCGCTTATCCGAAGATAAACTAAAATCAAAAGTTCCAGGTTCTTTATGGGCGACACTTGTCGCTAGTATTTCTTGGTCTCCCAAGGAAAGGAAGTCTCCATCTTTTTGAGCATTATTACAAATATCAACCATACATTTAGTTAGAGACAACTTAGCATTCAAATAACAAGTATTTTCATTGTTTAGTTTCACGACCAGTCTAACATCCCTAATACGATGAAAATAAAATTCATCAAAATCGGCACTAAATAATTCCATGCCAAATTTAAAACAGCATTCACCTGATGACTTCAAAGCATCTAAGGCTACACTTGATGTAACGTTTCCATTTTCAATAGTATGTAAATTTTTAAGAGATATCGGCCTAGTAATTTCCATTTCATGCACATCATTCTCAAGATAAGCCTTCTCCATCCTTCTCAAATCAAGGAGAATTCTTTCAGGAGCGAGCAGACCCTTACGGAAATTATCCCAATAATTGGCCTGAATATATGACTTATTATTTTTATCATTTGGAATCTCGAAATGGTACGCCCTTTCCGCCATCTTGGCAACATCAATCAACAGATTGACATACTGCCTAAAGACCTTGCCGAGTTCCTTTTCAAGCCAAACATACAAGTCCCTATTCGTAAACTTTTCGCTCAAAACTTCATAAACCTGTTCAGAGCGAAGAATCTCATTTTCAATGTTTTTATGTTTTTTCTCGACCTGTTGCGTCTTGATTTCGTTTACGACTTCCTGCTTTTCGATTTCTACCACTTCGGCATCGGCGATTTCATCTTCCAAAGACCATTCCTTCTTGCGACGTTCCAGTTCCGCCTGCAACTTGGTCTTGGCAGCATCCAGTTGCCGTTGAGCAAATCGTGAGGCGTAGCTTTCGGCTGCGCTCACAAGATTTTCGGCAAGCTTTGTACCGCCAATCGATTCCATGTCAAATCGAGGTCCACCGAAAGCATTGGTTACAGCGCCAAATTTAAAGTCGGGAATTTTGAAGGTTGCCGAGGCTATATTGCGTACTTTTTCGACCGTTTCCTGAATTTTCGCGACCTTTTCCATCAGCTTCTGGTATTTCTTTTCAGCCGTTGAAACAAGGTGCATCGCCTTTTTCTTCTTAGAGGCGCTCTTCTTTGCCGTTTTCTTTTCTTCAAGTCCGGTCTTTTCGGCTTCCAGAGACTTGATTTCCATCTCATGGACGGCCTTGCTTTCGGCTATTACCGCCTTGTCACATTTCGCCTTGAATACCTGCAGTTGTTCCGCATCCTTCTTTTCAAGGATGGATAGCAGATTACGTCCCATTTCCGTAGCACCTTTCGCCATATCGACAGCAAGTTTGACAATCACACGGAACCGATAAATGGAACGCTTGTCGTTTGTAGAATTCAGAATAGAATCAACAGATAATCCCTTTGCCCTAGCTTTCACGAGCATTCCCGGATCAATGGGTGGCGCAAACAAGGCAAGCGTTCTTTTTACGCCCTCAATATTCAGACTATTGCGAATCTTATAGAGCCTATCGGCAATCTTGTCCCAATACGAAAACAGGGTATCGTTCCTCGGCACGGTGAAATAGAACATGGATTCCACAATGTTTCCTGTTCGGCGAGCCCTGGCATCCATAGCTCTTGCGTTGACAACCTTCGCCCTGTCCCGGCCAATAAGGGCCGAGTTTTCATATTCAATAAAAGCGTTACCAAGACCATCTGTGTTTGACAACAAGCCATTTGCGGTAAGCGGTGCAGAAGGTTCAGGTTCCGGCGCTTCCGCATTTTTGGATCCGAGCAGTTCTGCAGCCAGCAAGTAAAACTGTATGGCCAGATTCACGGATTCCGTGGTGTCCTTGGTGAACTCCAAATCGCCCCATCCGATGAGAGTGTCCAGGTATTTCATCACCACATATTTCTGGTATGCCACATTGCGGTAACGTGCAATCAGATGTGGGTTGAAGGGGTCGTTCTTCCACTTATCGACAAGGGACGACAAAGCAGTCCTGTCAGGAAGCCTATCACGGTTGGTCGGGAGGCCTAGCATCTGCAAGATGGACTTGTCCGCGTCCTTGTTGGCAAAGAATGGCAGGAATTTCCAATATCTGGCACCCTTGGGCAAATCCTTGATGAAACGTTTTGTCTTTTCATACGCAGAAAAATTTTCTCTAGGATCAAATACCAGTTGCAGCCACAGCAGAGCCTCTTCGTAACTCTGCTCCGCAATCATCTTCTCGGCGATGAGCATCGGGACATAGAAGAACAGTTCCCAGTTGTACATGGCATTGGCACCACCCCATACGAAATCCACCATGGGGGCAGGGTAGGGACCATCAACCCCCTTCTTGTCGGGGCGATAATTGAAACGGAATATGTTCTGTCCCAAATCCCATGACTGCCAGTCTCCTGCCATATAATAACCGAGATAGACGCTGAAATAGTAGTTGTAGTAGGAATAAGAATAGTAGTAGCTGTCGGAAATGGGCAACGCCTGCGTTTCGCGAGTATAAAGCCATTTGATGCCACCGTCGCGGTAGCGTTTGTAAAATTCATCGACCAGCGAGTGGGAAATCAACTCGAACCTGAAATTTTTCTGCGCTTGATTTACATTGCCGTCTTTCGGAACCGGCTGGACAAAGAATGTACGGCGACCGTCCATGTAGAAGAACGGCAAATCTTCCGCCTCGTCCTCCTCGTCCAGCGGAATCATCGAAAGGTTTGTCGAAACAATCCTGAACAAACCGGGCGTATAATTCAGGACGGCATTGTCTTCGGGATAATAAAGGCCTTTATTCCCGCAGGTAAATTCCTCTTCTTCCTTGAAGATTCCATGAACCAGTTTCGTTCTTTCCGGGGCATAATCATAGATTACCTTTTCGGGGGAATCAAAATCTATTGAAATAGAATCGCTCTCGTCAGCACCGACTGTTATCGTTGCAATCCTACGGAAAAACTGTCTTGTGTAATCGTATGTCCGTTTTGTAATCTTCCTTGTCTTGGATTGCCCTTCCATCACTTCGGTGGAGCCGACAACCTCTTCAAATTCCTGATAATGATAGCTGGTTTTCACAATAGACACCGCAATGGAATCATCGGAGACTCTTGTTTTTAGACTGTATCTATCCTCAATGCTTTCATTATCTCCAAGGGTAAAATCGAGCTGGTTCGTCGATGCATCAAACAAAGCGTTCTTGGACATCCGGGTTCCGGTCCATTTCGTCCCCGTATAACTGGTCCAGCAAATTTGGATACGAGCATAGTATTCAATCGTTTCAAGACCGCCATCGGATGCCGCTTCTATATTACGCTGTCCGAGCGTGATTTGTGGCCAAAGCAAATATAGGCGCTGCTTTACAATGGCAGGGACAACCGATTCCGACGGGATATTCACATCGAGGCGTTCCCACGGGGTCCATTCTCCCGAAAGGATTGCCTTCGCCTTGTATTTGCGATAGTAATAGGTATGGGGTTCCCCTTGCGTGCGACCAACAATGTGCAAGGTATAAAGGATTCCGCCTTCATCGCCCCCATTTTCTTTGGTCGCCCCGATGATTTCGATACTTGACACTTCGCGAATTTTTTCGAGATATTCAAAAAGGGCGTTTTCAAGGCTTGTATGGTCATCGGAAAATTCCTGAATACGCTCTTCCAGTTCTTCGAAGAAAGGAGTCTTGTCATCGCGCAAGTCGGACTGAATCCAGTTTTCAGGATAAAGGAACACTTTGCGGGACGCTTCCCACACACGGTAATTCTTCATCCATTCCCATTCGCCACGCTGCCCATCATTGAGAATTCCATTTCCTTCTAGCCCCAACTCGGCACGTTGCACGAACAGCTGGATCGATGCAGATGCCTGGACAATACGCGAAATGGTCATGTCCGGATCCATCTTCACATCCATCAAGTAGTAAGAATAAATGTCGCTTTCGTCAACGAACTGCCGCGGGTATCTGTTCGCCTCGTCCTTGTTGGAACAGGATTTCCAGCAAACGTAAGCGGCAAGGGCATCACGTTTTTTCCTTCGCAAGTCATCGTTCATTTCCTGAGCAAACTTAAGCCATTCGGAGGTCTTGGAGTGTGTCTTGACTGCAAGTTCAAGATTCTCTGCATATGTACCATAGGCAATCAAATCGTTTTTATATCTAATGAAATCTTCTTCTGAATCAGACTCAAGAGTAGATTCCTTTAACAAGTCGTTCAGCCCGTCCGGATGTAAATGTGTTTTAGAATATAATTCGTAATATTGTGCGATACAGAGCCACTTTTCAAGTTCATTATCAAAAGCCTCATTCGCATATTCATATAATGCCGTCAAATCAGAACTTCCCAGTCCTAGTTCCTCGGCGAAATCATCTAATTCTGTCGCAAAGCGTTCTTCAAGAGAATTAAAATTGAAATCGCCTGAAAGCAGCCTGTCCGTCGCATAGTTTGCATAAATCAGCGGTTTAAGAGAGGAACCATCCCTATTATCAGCATATTTAATTACAGACTGAACATCTTTGTCCGATTTGTATTTAACAAAGTTAGTGTTTCTTAAATCAATTCCTTGCTCATAAGTTTGCAAATAATTATAAACGGCTACTTTTCTCGCTAAATTCACATATAGTGCGTAGGACTGTTTAGATAGCCTAGGCTTTTCCTCATTTTCTTTATTCCACTTTCCTAGAGCAATCACATAGTCTTTAGCATCATCATAGAATCTCTCCCAATCAAGAATATCGTCTATGGGACTCAGTGCATCGCCAAATCTTTCAGCAATACCAAATTCGGCAAAGACCAGCAAATGCAAATTCCGTTGCGTTTCATCAAGCGTTTTCGGAACCAAAGCGGCGTCACCAACATTAAATTTTTCACAAAAATCAGAACGATATAGATTTGAAGCAAACGTTTCTGCGGCAGACTCTTCATCTTCGGTCACAGGAGAAAGTAACTTTATATAGAAATCAGCCTCAATCGATGTCCCGCTGATAATTCGCCATTCATCGGCAAACTTACGTAGCGCAGTCAAACCATCCAGTTCTTTATTCCAAATGTTCTGGCTTCTCAAAATCCACAATGTGTCAATCGTGATGTCGAAAGTCTTTAACAGGAGAACCGTCCGATAAAATTCCTGCATCTGGTTCATAGCAGATCTATCCGACAAGCCGTTTTCAACATACTTGAAAATGGCGATGGCCTCGTCCTTCTCCATGCCGAATCCGGTGGCCGCCATCTTGACGAAATCCTTCTGGGTAAGCGAAGCATCCTCTGCAATCGGAATCGAAAGCTGGTAAATCTCGTTGAGCGTCTCCAGCGTGAGTGGAGCCGCCTTTCCCATGACGAAAGCCTCGCGTACGGAAATTCCGTAGCGGGAGCACATTTCACAAATCACATCCAACTGTTCAATGCTCAAATCAAAGGTTAGCAGCAAATCCTGCAAGTCCCAACCTAGAATATTTTTCCTATGCAACAAGACTGCAACCTTCTTGAAAAATTCAGCCCAGCCGGAAAATCCCGTTTCCCTTCCAACAAATTGATAACCGTCAATATTCGCAAGCTGATAGTACTCGGAATTCTTCGCCTTATACTTGACTTCGCAGAAACGGCTATCTTCAAGAATCACATTCAAGTCTTGAATCGTCAAACCAGAACGTTGCAAGAAAATGGAAAGATTGCAGAGGACATTGATATAGGAACCTGTTATATAATCATTTTTGTTTGGCATCAAGACTCGATTGCCACTTTGATTAAGCCCCCACATTTCCCATGTTGGAATTTTAGTCAATGGAGTAGTGGAAATCAAATCTCTTTGCGTGGAATCCAGACGAAGTTCCCTTGTCGTGATTCCAGCGGATTCCGCTATGTCGTAAAAATGGAGCGAAAGATTCGAAAGGATTTTCCTCGCCTTTTCGCGGTCAAGGTTCAGCGGAAGCGAAAGGGGATAGATGCTCTGTGAAAGTTTTTGCAGGGCGGCTTTTTCGATGGTCGTGTCACCTATCGCAGAATCGAAAGCCAATGGTTCCGCACGGAGTTCTTCGGCTGAGGAGTCCTTCGGGTTGTTGTTCGCGACAGGGTAGGCAAAACCCGTGCTTGCATTGACGGGTCCTGCGACAAGAGCTTCCAACAATTCTATCCCCAAGTCAATGGTGGGCATAGGAATTTCTGCATTGGCCTTGGTGAGTTCCAAATTCAAGTAATCGGGGCGGCGTTTTGCGAATGCATGATAGGCATCACTCTTTTTCAAAAACTTCAAAAGATCTATATAATAAGCAGAGGCACTCAATACGGATTGACCTTCCGTTGCCCTGGCATAGTTAATCTTGCCAAAAAGTTTGGCCCAGTTTACCGTATCGCGCAAGGCGGTCCTTTCGCTTGCCATATTTGTAGAAGACGCTTTTTTAGGAGGCGCTAATTTCGCAGAGTCAGAAACCGCTCGAGGAAGCGAAGGCAATGTCTCATCATCTTCCGTCAATGAATCAGATGCGTATGCCTGTATATTTAAAGTCGCTTCAACAACATAGTTCTCTGCAAGGCGATGGATCTGTTTAGCGTCTTCGGTTTTGCCGAGCCCATTTCCATGTCGAGCTACAAATAACTCTTCATCCATTGAAGCGATTTTGTATGCGGAATCGAAGCCTTCCTTGACCAAATAGGCTATCGCTATCGCACTGTCCGTCAAGTGGAACAGGCGCTGGAGTTGCTGGATTTTTTTCTTGGAATCATCGCTTATGGAAATGTCGGTGTTCGCTTCCAGAAACTCGTTCAAATCCGTATTGGAAAGCGAGAAATTTTCCCAGTCTGCACCTTGCAAAATCAAGCAGACGTCTTTCCAGTCTTGCATCAGATTAGTGGATTCCGTGTCAGGCTCAACCGAAACCGATTTTCCTGTATTTTCGTCAGTTTCTTCGGTTTGTTCCGAGGCGAAAACGCTGAAGTCTCCGAATTTCTTTTCCAAATCGACGAGTAACGCCTGCTGCGGGAACCATGCCTTGATGAGTTTCGCAAGTTTCCGAACATAGATAGTCTTCTTTAACGAAGTATTTGTTCCGGGAAATTCGGGGGGCAGGACTTGTGGGTAAGTCGTTACGGTTTCATCGTCCACCGTGACCTCGGTGGGCATTCCGAACTGCTCGCCATAATTGGAGGCGACTGCCTCTACGACGCTTGCCCAATCGGATTCGGATAGTCTGACAAAATCCGCCAACCGTCCAAATTCAAAATCATTCTTTATGCATGCGTAGTGATAAGTGCAAACCACGCCGTCCGCAAATTTTCCAAAGAAATCATTCAAATCAAAAACGGTCTTTAATTTTGAAATTTCCGCGTTGGTAAGACGCGGATATTCCACCAGATTCTTGATGCCCGTTCCCGATTGTTCCGAAGTTTCACCAGAATCTCTCTGCTCTTCTGTTTCGTCGGGCAGGGAGTTTTTTTGCAAGGCTCTTATCAAGGCATCGGTCCTCCCTCCCACATGGAAATAGGCATCAAGTAGCTTTGCAAAAAGAGGATTAGAAAAACTGTCTTTTGAAATTTCAGAATAATAACGGGGAGGATTACACTCCACAATAGGCAAATCCCCCGTCAGATACAAAAACAACAGTTGGTTGATGGAAAGAGAGGCTTCTTCATTTTCCGCATCATCGGCAGATATTCCCTCACTTAGCAATTGTTGCCAGAGTTCCAGGAACTTGTTCGTATCAATACAGATGAGGCCATCCGATACCGCCCCGAATAAGGTCTTTTGTAACGAGGTCGGTTTCCGCTTTGCGATTTGATATAGTGTCGAAATATCTTCACGGAGAGCCAATGCGTAGAACACCTCGCACCAGTATCTTTTTTCTTCGTTTTCTTGGAGTGCTTCGTATTTTTCGGTAGTGCTTGCCGTGTTGTATCTGTTTAGAAGCTGGTAATAAAGTCCATAGGCAACAAAATAGGCGTAAACTATGGATTCGGTCAGACGCTCGCGTCCTGCCACTAATGGGAATGCCGTGTTCGATTTCAGGAATGCCGTAATGGACGCAGTTTTCTCTGTCAAACTGGAACCGCCATATTCCGTGAACACCGCCTCGTGATAGATTCCCAGCAAGTCATCCAGTTTTTCAAATTCACATCGGAACGTTTTTTGTTGGCTCTTTAGAACGAAATTTATTTCTTGGTCGGTCTTTCCATTGAATACAAGATGTTCTATGGCGAGCGATTTGTAAGAACCATTGATTAGTTCAAAGACCTCCGCATAGAGCGACACTTTGTCCTTGCCGTAATCTTCTTTAGAATCTAGCAGGAGTCCTATAGGGAGTAGAGTAGAATTATAGCGGATTTCGTATTTGCCATCAGCATCCGTTTCGATTGTTCCCAGTTCGATTTTTTTGAATCGTCTGGTTGCGCCGGTAGCGGCAACAGTTTCTTCAAAATGCAGACAATAGGCAACAACTTTCAAACCGGAAAGGATATTACCCTGCTTATTTTTAACAGTACCAAATACGGAACAATCGCCGTTTTGTCCCGCCGGTTTTAGAATATCAATCGCTCCGATGTTCAATGTCGAATCGGGCTGATTGTAGGTGCCTGATGTCCAGAGAATGTTCCCCTGGTAGTCATAGACACAGATTTGAAGCGTCGGGTATTCCAGGGTTTCGTCGCCATCCTGAAAATTCCATCTAGAAAAAGTTAGCGTAAAGGATCCGTCGGCAGATATGCCGGTTTCGGCGATTTGGCGAAATTCTCCGTCCTTGTAATTGCAGGCAGAGACTTTTCCCTCGCTAAAAGCGACCCTTCCCTTGTTCAAATTTCCCGAAACGGTCCACACTTCTGCTACCGGATAAGCCATAAAAACACCTCGTTAAATCCCAACACATATTTTAAATATACCTTTATTTTTTGAAAACAGACAAAAAAAACGGCGCATTAAAAAAACTAAAAGTGCCGATTTTTGGCAATTTTCGACAATTCTAGAGTCTCGCTTCCCCCTTCATATACAAAAAAGACCATAGCGTTTCATTGCTACGGTCTTTAATGTTTTTGACCCCTATCGCTTCGCTACAGGAAGACAGGAGATTCCCGCTCGAAGGCAGGAATGACATCCTACCAACTACGCTTCTTCAATGCTTGCATGATATTCCTGCAAAGACTTCACTTCGCCGTGACCGTTGCGCGCGGCGGCGATTCCTTTCACCGTCATGTTCGCGGCGGCAAGCGTCGTGATGTAGGGAACCTTGTACTTGATGGCGGCCTTGCGAATAGCGCTCTCGTCCTGGATGGCGGCGCGGCGGGCCCACGGCGTGTTGATGATGAGGTTCACCTGCTTATTCAGGATGATATCGAGAACGTTCGGGCGCCCCTCGGCAATCTTGTTCACCGTTTCGCACTTGACTCCGGCGGCTTCGTAGAAGTTGGCGGTTCCTTCGGTAGCGTAAATCTTAAAGCCGAGCTTCTCAAATTCCTTACCGATTTCAATCGCCTGTTCACACAAATTAACCTTGTCCGAAAGGCTTATCAGAACGGAGCCTTTCGACGGCAAAACGGAACCAGCAGCCTCTTCCGCCTTGTAGTAGGCCAGGGCGTAATTGTCGGAAAGCCCGAGGACCTCGCCCGTCGAGCGCATCTCCGGCCCGAGAACCGGGTCCACATGCGGGAACTTGTCAAACGGGAACACCGCCTCCTTCACGCCATAGTGATTGAACTTCTTGTCCTTCAGCCTCAAGTCTTCAAGCCTTTCGCCGAGCATCAGGCGGGTCGCGAGGCGGGCCATCTGCGTGTTGCAGACCTTCGACACCAGCGGAACGGTGCGGCTCGCCCGCGGGTTCGCTTCAAGCACAAAGACCTTGCCGTCCTCGATCGCATACTGCATGTTCATCAGGCCGCACACGCGGAGGGCTTCGGCAATCTTCCGCGTGTAATCCTTGATGGTCGAAAGGTTCTCTGCGGAAATCGTCACCGGCGGGATGATGCAGGCGGAGTCTCCTGAATGGACGCCGGCGAGTTCCACGTGCTCCATCACCGCGGGGATATAGACATGTTCGCCGTCGCTGAGCGCGTCCGCTTCGCATTCGAGCGCGTTGTGGAGGAATCGGTCGACGAGAAGCGGACGGTCCGGTGTCACGCCGACTGCCTTCGCCACGTATTCGCGGAGCATGTTTTCGTCGTAGATCACTTCCATGCCGCGGCCTCCGAGGACAAAGCTCGGGCGGATCATGATCGGGTAGCCGCCGATTTTCTCCACGCAGGCGATTGCCTCGTCGATATCCGTCGCCATGCCGCTCTCGGGCATCGGGATGCCGAGCCTGTCCATCATCTTGCGGAACAGGTCGCGGTCTTCGGCGATGTCGATGGAGTCGATGCTCGTGCCGAGAATTTTCACGCCTTCGTCGCTCAAGGCGCGGGCGATGTTCAGCGGTGTCTGGCCTCCGAACTGCACGATCACGCCTGCCGGCTTTTCCTTGTGGTAAATCTGGAGAACGTCTTCAAGGCTGACCGGTTCAAAGTAAAGCTTGTCCGACGTATCGTAGTCGGTGGAAACCGTTTCCGGGTTGCAGTTCACCATGATCGTCTCGTAGCCCAGTTCGCGGAGCGCCATTGCAGCGTGGCAACAGCAATAGTCGAACTCGATGCCCTGACCGATACGGTTCGGGCCGCCGCCGAGGATCATGACCTTTTTCGGGTTCGCGGAAGCGGTGGATTCGTCCTTCGCGTTGTAGGTGCTGTAGTAGTAGAACGTGTTCTCCTTGCCGCTCACCGGGACCGCGCACCAGCCTTCGACAACGCCCAACTCCGTCCGCTTCTTCCGGACATCCCTTTCCCGGATTCCCAGAATCTTCGCGATGTACCTGTCGCTGAAACCGTCCTTCTTCGCGCGGACAAGAAGGGAATCTTCGGGCATCGTCCCCGGAGTTCTGAGCATTTCCTCCTCGAGTTCGACGAGTTCCTTCATCTGCTCGATAAAGTAAGCCTTTTCAAAAGTCACCGCATGGATTTCCTCGACAGTCGCGCCCTTGCGGAGGGCTTCGTACATCTGGAAGTGACGTTCGCTCGACGGCGTCCGCAGCATATTCAAAAGCTCGTCCTTCGATCTCCGGTTGAAATCCTTGGCAAAACCGAGACCCGACCGACCGTTTTCAAGTCCGCGAACCGCCTTCTGGAGCGTTTCCTTGTAAGTCTTTCCGATAGCCATCACCTCGCCGACGGCCTTCATCTGCGTGCCGAGTTCGTCATCGACTCCGCGGAACTTTTCAAACGCCCAGCGCGCAAATTTCAGGACGACGTAATCGCCCGACGGCGTATATTTTTCAAGGCTCCCGTCCCGCCAATACGGAATCTGGTCGAGCGTCATGCCGGAAGCGAGCTTCGCGGAAATCAGCGCGATAGGAAATCCCGTCGCCTTGGAAGCCAGCGCCGAGGAGCGCGACGTCCGCGGATTGATTTCGATGATCACCACGCGGCCGGTCTTCGGGTTGTGCGCGAACTGGACGTTCGTTCCGCCGATAACGCCGATCGATTCGACAATCTTGAAGGCGTCGCGCTTCAAGCGTTCCTCGAGCTTCTTGTCGATGGTGAGGAAAGGCGCCGCGCAAAAGGAATCCCCCGTATGGACGCCGACCGGGTCGATGTTTTCGATAAAGCAAATAGCGATCATCTGGTTCTTGGAATCGCGGACCACTTCGACTTCGAGCTCTTCCCAACCGAGAATCGATTCTTCGATCAGGCACTGGCGCGTCATCGAAAGTTCAAGCCCGTTTCCGCAGATGTTCCGAAGCTCTTCCACGTTGTAGCAGAATCCGCCGCCCGCACCGCCCATCGTATAGGCAGGGCGTACGACCACCGGATAGCCGATTTCGCTTGCGATTTTTTCCGCCTCTTCGACCGTGTGGCAAATGCCCGAACGCGGCGTATCGATGCCGAGTTTCCGCATCGTCTCCTTGAAAATCTCGCGGTCCTCCCCGCGTTCAATCGCCTCCAGGTTCACCCCGATAACTTTCACGCCATACTTGTCGAGAATTCCCGCCTTTGACAGCGCACTGGCAAGATTCAATCCCGTCTGCCCGCCCAGATTCGGGAGCAGTGCGCCGGGACGTTCTTTTTCAATAATCTGCTCTAACCGGTGCAGATTGAGAGGTTCGATATAAGTCGCATCGGCCATCACGGGATCCGTCATGATCGTCGCCGGATTAGAATTCACCAACACGACCTTGTAGCCCTGCTCGCGCAAAGCCTTGCACGCTTGCGTTCCCGAATAGTCGAATTCGCAAGCCTGCCCAATAACAATCGGTCCCGAACCGATAATCAGAACCTTATCGATGCCATCCATCTTCATACAGACCTCCCAAGAAAAACTGGATGCAAAAAAAATGCCGAACAAAAGCGTTCGACATTCAAAAGACAAAAACGGAAAATAGGGAAACCGGCGCCATGCCAAACGTCATGCGAACATCCGAGCATATTCAAAAATGCAGCCATCTACTATCCACTTCCGAGGGTTAAACTTGGGTAAATATAGACAAAAATGTACGAGTCGTCCGAACATTGGCGAAAATTTTTACAGAATTGTCTAGAGGATTAAAAATTTCAGTTGAAAATAAAAAGATTCAGGCTTTGCATCCTGAACCTTTTCGTTAAAACAAGTCGAGAGAATTAAAATTTTGCGTTCAACAGAAATTATTTGAGAACGATTCGACGGGTAATGCTTCGAGAATCCGCACGAACGCGCGCCACATAAAGTCCGCTAGGCAAGCTCTTCAGCGAAAGGACGCCGTTTGCATTTTTCGCAAGGAACACCGGGCGACCTTCCATGTCAAACAGTTCAACCGTTGCGCTTTTCGCACCATTCACGTTCAGTGTCTTTCCCGTCACCTGCAATCCCAGGTTCCCACGAGAAAATTTTTTGGAAAGCGCCGCCAAATCGTCCGGGCATCCGACAGCTTCAATTTTAGAAAGCTGAATTCCTTCGCCGTCGCTGTTGAGGGTAATCTGGGTCGGAGAAGCCGACGAATCGCGCACGTGCTGCAGATCCACCGTCGAAAGTCCGAAGTCTACTCTCGCGGCGACGCCATACTGCAAGCTGAACCACGGAGAATTCACACCGACATTCACATAGTTTATTCCACCGATTCCGCGCATCGTCAAGGCTAGATTTTCGCACTTGGAGAGAACACCTTTTTTCACCGCTTCTTCGGGGAGCGTGTAAATCGCATGCTGGTAACCGCAAGAAGATTCGCTCTGCTTGCACCCGGCGAGAGGTATTTTCATGAAGCCGGCTTCACTGTCGAAAACAGGCACTCCGTTTGACACATCGCTCTCCCAACTGCCGATTTTATCCGCACCGGGAACGGAATAATCCACGATGAGGTATGTAGCCTTGCCAAATGTCGTTGAACCGTTTTCCCATTCGACCGGATTGACGCTGCCGGCTGCGACAACGCTCGATGCATCATGCGCTTTTAACGAAACGACAAGGCTATCGTAAGCAGGCTTTTTCGCAAAGCTCGAATCAAAGAGGAGACCGTTGTATTTTCCTTGGTCCTTGAGCCAGCTGTACTTGTCGCTAACACCCCAAATCACAAAGGCTTCCATATTGTCGGATTCAAGAAAGACATCCATGAATTGCCGATAAAGATGTCCCTGCGCCGCATAGTCAGCCGCGGTAATTTGCGTTCCCGATTTAAACCCGATGTCGAGTTCCGTAATCTGCAAAGTCATTCCAATGCTTTTGAGCTTGGACGCAAACGCGCGGATGTTTAACGGAGTGCCGGTATGCGTGTTTTCGATATGCGTCTGCGTGCCGATTCCCGTGATGTATATATTTGCTTTTTTCAGCCGTTCCGCGATGGAATCGTAAGCGAACTTCGCCTTGCTGCCTGAACCCATTCCCCATTCGATCGCATAGTCGTTGTAATAGAGCTTCGCATCCGGATCCGCCTTGTGCGCCCAGACAAAAGCGGAATCGATAAAGTCCCGACCAATATACTGGAACCAGACGGAGCCTGTCGAACGCCAACCATGCGGATCGTTGTCATCGATCGCTTCGTTCACCACGTCCCACTCGCGAATTTGACCTTTGAAATGCCCGACCACGCTGTCGATATGCGTTTTCAGAACCGAAAGGAGCGTATCCCGTGCGCTGCCGCCAGAACTTTCCACACTTTTGGCAAGAGCTTCAACCCAATCGGGAACCTGGCTGTGCCAAGCGAGAGCGTGCCCGCGGACCTGCATCCCGTTTTGCGCCGCATATTGCATCAGCTTGTCCGCGTTCGAAAAGTTGAAATTTCCGCGAGAAGGCTCCGTCGCATCGAACTTCATCTCGTTTTCCGCAACGACCATGTTAAAATTTCCCTTGTGGATTTCCTCGTAAATAGAAGCGTCGTTTCCAAGACCGTTATTGAACCAGTCCGAATTCAAAATCGCTCCCACAAAGCGTCCGCGAACAGAGGCAAGTTCGCTGAGCGTACTGTCCGCAGCAAACAGGTTTGCCGTTCCGCAAAGAGCCACGCCAAAAAACGCGGCCTTGACAAAATTTTTCATCTTCGTTTCCTCAAGAATAAAGTCTTCTATTTCTTTAAATTTATTCTAATCAGAGATATTCCGCAAACGCAAACAAAAATTTCTGTTGTAAAAAGGACAACAGGGTTTTAGACCGCAGACGTCTAAATTCAGGGACTAGGGATGAGGGAGTAGTCCGCGGACGTCTAAGGGAATTAGCAATGAGCAATTGGTCTGCGAACGTCTAGGTTCAGGGACTAGGGAGTAGGGATTAGTCCGTGGACGTCTAATTCAGTGGACAGTGGTTAGTGGGCAGTGATCAGAGCTGCGGACGTCTAAGCTTTTGGGAAGCGGTACGAGGGACACGCTATACGGGAAACGGACGCGGACGTTAATCTTCTGGAATACAGAACATAGACGTTTGCAAATCCAAGCTCTAAACTCTCAGTTCTAAGTTCTAACAACCCCTCGTCCCACTTCCCATTTAACGACTATCAACTGATTTCTGTTTCCTGTTTTCTCTCAACTAAGATTTCAGCTCTAAGTTCTGAACACCCGCTAGAATAAAGCCCGCTTCAACAACTACTCCCTATTCCCTGAGCACAGCTCGCTGAAAACACTCATCCCTCACACCGTGTCCCGCTTCCCGTTTTACCTACTAATTTCTGACTCCCGATTTCTATCAACTATCAACTAACCACTAGTCACTGACAACAATCCACTAATTCCTGCGTCCTGATTCCGCTCAACCGTCAGTCCCCCTTTATCTATAGTTTAAAACTATAGCTAGAGTTCCAAAAATAGTATAATCCAAACCTCTTGTTTTTTATCCCCGAAATTCTACCTTGTGCCTATCGAAAACGCAAACAAAGGAGTTCCCGATGTGTAGCGACTGTCGAATGCAAGCGAGCATTCAAAACTAAACCGACCGCCTAGCGTCATCCTTTAGCTTTGGCTATCGGAATCAAACAAACGAAAGGATAATCCTCCCCGACATAAGAAAAAAATGTTCCCGGCAAAAGCCTGGACGGTTAGGGAGATCACACAAAAAAGATGCAGAAATTCTGCAAACGGAGATTTATCATGAGCGAAAAGAAAGTCGTAGTCATCACGGGCGCAGCCCAAGGGATCGGTCTTGCGGGCGTCAAAAAATTTCTAAAGGAAGGATGGGCTGTCGCAGCGACAGACATCAAAAAAGAAGAACTCGACAGAGAAGTCGAAAAGCTCCGTAGCGAAGGATTTGACGTAACCGCTTACGAACTCGACGTGACCAATTTCCAGCAAGGGAAAGAGGTCATCCAGGAAATCGTCAAAAAGTACGGAAGAATCGACGCGCTATTTAACGATGCGGGAATCACGGGACATCGCAAGGGCATCCTTGACTTCGACCCCGAAGAAATCAAGCAAGCGGAAAACGTAAATCTCTGGGGAAGCCTTTACCTCATCCAGCATGTCGCCCGCGTATTCGTCGAAAAGAAAATCCAAGGCGCAATCGTCAATGTCTCATCCTTTGTCGCTTCGCTTTCGGAATGGTCTCCGTTCGCCTACGGAATTTCCAAGTCCGCTGTCGATGGGCTCACTCGGGTAGCCGCATTCCATCTTGGAAAATATGGAATTCGCGTAAACTCGGTCGCGCCGGGATGCACCAAGACAGAAATGGCTATCAAATATGATTATTCCGACCCGACCATCCGAAAAATCCAGGCTGAAAATGCGGTTCTCAACCGATGGATCGAGCCGGAAGAAATTGCCAAGGCGGCATTCTTTCTGGCAAGCGACGAAGCAAGCGCGATTACAGCGGTCAAGCTTCCTGTCGATGGCGGATATTCCAGCACCAAGTTCAACAACCTCAAAAGCATTTACGGCGAAAACGTCTAAAGGAGAATTTTATGTCTAAAATTCACAAGTCCATTGCAGAGTTGGTTGGAAATACGCCGCTTGTCGAACTTTCCAATTACGAGGAAAAGTACGGAATCGAAGCGCATATCATCGGGAAGCTTGAATACCTGAACCCGACAGGAAGCGTCAAGGACAGGCTTGCGCTCGCCCTTATCGAGGACGGCAAAAAGAAAGGCCTCATCAAAAAAGGCGATACGCTTGTCGATGTCACAAGCGGCAACACGGGAATCGGTCTCGCGGGAATCGGACACGCCGAAGGCTTCGAATTCGTTCCCTATCTCGAACCGGGAACTTCCGAGGAGCGGACAAAAATTTTCCAAGGTTACGGACTCGACGTTCATACGCTCTACGACATCGACGAAGTCAAGGATTTCGAAAAGACAGGCCTTGTTCTTGATGATCTGATTCACGGAATCCAGCGCATCGCAAAGGAAAACGGCTGGTATTATACCGGCCAAACCGTAAACGAAGCGAACCAGGAATACCATTACAAGACAACAGGTCCCGAAATTTGGCGCGATACCGACGGGCATGTCGATTACTTCCTCGCGATGGGAGGAACCGCCGGCACGATCGTCGGTGTCGGAAGATTTCTCCGCGAAAAAAATCCGAACGTTAAAATCATCGGCGTCCAGGCCGCGCCATCTTCACGCCCGGATAGCCCCGACTTTACCGGGCACATTGTCGATGGAACGCTTCCTCTTGGCCGCGTCGCCGACCCGCTGATTCCGACGCTCATCAAGAGCAACGAAAACAACGGCTTTTCCTTTGACGAAATCATCGACGTCAAGGCGGAAGAAGCCTACAAGACCGCCCAGGAAACCGCCCGGACAGACGGACTTTTCCTAGGAACATCGGCAGCCGCGGCTCTCACCGCAGCAATCCAGGTAGCAAAACGAAAAGAAGCCAAAGGAAAGAACATCGTCGTCATCTACCCGGATAACGGATACAAATATCTTTCCACGGATCTCTACAAAAAGCTCTAAGCGTAAAATTACAGGAGACCTTTACATGAAATTAAAGTTTTCAAACCCGCTCCCTTTCCGAAGCAAAACATCCGATGATTACCTTGCCGCCGTCTTTCAAATCGTCCAGTATTTAAAGACAAACGAAGTTGTCACGGAAAAAGGAAAATATTGGAAAGTAAGCCCGGAACCCGGAAACGAGTACAAAGGCGATCTCATCATCACGCCGAAAAGCATTTACGCCGGCTCTGCGGGAATCGGGCAGTTTTTCCTCCAGCTTTACGAGGTTACAAAAGATCCGAAATACCTGCAAGAAGCAAAAGACGCTGCCGAATACATTTTGAACACTTACGAAGGTCCTGATTTTTTCAGGAATGTTCTGGAAGGGAATGATGGCGGAGTCTGGCCGGTCAAAGGCTGGGGCACAAGCGTCTATGCGGCTCCCGCCGGAGAGGGAATTTTCCTGGAACAACTTTATGAAATCACACATGAAGCGCGCTATCACAAATTTCTGGTGAAGACCGCAGACGACGCCATTTCCGCCGGAAAGGATGACGGAAGAATTCTTCACTGGAGTTCCGAATCGGACCTGATGGCAGACGGTTCCTATGGATTTTTCTTTCTCTATGTCTATCGTAAGACAGGCGAGAAAAAATATCTGGAAGCAGCCAAAAAAGTCGTCGCATTTACGGACACGCGAATCGTTCCGGCTAAAGTCGGCGGAATTTACTACAAAAACGTCGATCTCACGCTTGTCGGCTGGAAATCCAAGGATACCGTATTCCCGAATTTTTCGCACGGCGCTGCCGGAATCGCATTTCTCAACGCTCTCCTCTACGAAGAAACCAAGGAAAAAGCATATCTTGACAAGGCAAGACAGGTTGTCGAATTTCTTTCCGCAATTGTCGAAGGCGATGAAAAAGGGGCGCTCATACCCTACCTTTACAATCCCGAGAAAGGAAGCTTCCACGATTTCTACTACCTATCGACTTGCCACGGTCCCGTCGGCACGACCATTCTCTTCCGAAAACTTTTTGACGTTACGGGCGATACGGAGAATCTCTCCTGGATAAAGCTTCTCTCCGACGGCATTCTCAAAACCGGAGCCCCTCTCATCCATTCTCCAGGCTACTGGAACAGCTATTGCCTTTGCTGCGGCGCACCGGGAGTTCTCACCCACTTTGTAAAAACCGCCGAGGCGCTCCACGACGACTCCTACGTCCAACAGGCGAAACTTACCGCCGACAAGCTTCTCGGCGATTCGTTTCACGATGAAAAGGGCCGTCGCTGGTACGCCGCCTGGACACGAAAGATTCCGAGTTTTGTCGAGACTTACACGGGACTCTATGACGGAGTTGCCGGAGCAGGAAGTTCGCTTCTCACTCTCTATGCCCACGAAAAAGGAATCCAGATTCAAACGGATACGCTTGAATACCTGTTTCTGAACAAGTAATATACCTCTGAAATCGCAGGATTTCCATCAACGGAGAACCTGTGATTTTTTTCGGATAAAGGAGTTTTCAAATGCCTCGATGTATCGATACAAAATGCATTCACCTCGAAAAAGATCCGTCCGATTGCGCTCAAACCCATTTCGGTTCGATCAGTTATCCCATTTACCAGACCGCAACATTCGCCCATCCCGCAGTCGGAAAATCCACAGGCTTTGACTATTCGAGGCTCCAGAATCCCACGCGTGAACATCTTGAAAAAATCGTCGCTTCGTTAGAGCACGGTTCATCCGCGTTCGCCTTGTCTTCGGGAATGGCCGCAATTTCACTTCTCTTTGAAACCTTTAAACCCGGCGACCAGATTATCGCAGACACCGATCTTTACGGGGGAAGCATCCGTCTCTTTGAACACGTCTCTGAAAAAAACGGACTGCAAATTTCGCTAATCGATTTTTCCAAGGAAAATATCGAAAACTTTATCACTAACAACACAAAAGCGATTTATCTGGAAACGCCGACAAATCCCATGATGCATATTTACGACATCGAAAAATATGCACGCATCGCCAAGAAGCACAAAATTTTCCTGATTGTCGATAACACATTCCTTTCACCCTATTTTCAAAACCCGCTAGAACTCGGCGCAGACATCGTTGTCCACAGTGGCACAAAATATCTAGGCGGTCACAACGACACGCTAGCCGGATTTCTCGTCACAAACCGCAAAGATATCGAAGAGAAACTTCGATTTCTCATCAAGACAACCGGTGCATGCCTCGCTCCGTTTGATTCGTGGTTGATTTTGCGTGGAATAAAAACGCTCGGCATTCGCATGGAACGCGCACAGGAAAACGCCATTCAAATCGCAAGATTTCTCCAACAACAAAAAGAAATCACCCAAGTCATCTACCCCGGACTGGAAAGCCACCCAGGATTTCGCATTCTCCAAAAACAGGCCCGAGGCTTTGGCGCCATAATAACCTTTGAAGTCCAAAGCAAGGAAGCCGCGCTTTCCATTCTAAAAAATGTTCGGCTGGTTCAATTTGCCGAAAGCCTTGGCGGAGTCGAAAGTCTCATCACTTACCCGATTACGCAGACCCACGCCGATGTTCCCAAAGAAATTCTCGCCCAAAACGGAATTACCGATAAGACGCTTCGGCTTTCCGTCGGAATCGAAAACATCAAGGACATCTTGCAGGACTTACAGAACGCTTTTCAAAAATTACAGGAGAAGTCCAAATGACAGAGCGCAATTTAAACTTTGACATACAAATTAACCGTCGAGGGACCCATTCCCTCAAATGGGATTTTGCCGTCGAACGCGGCATCCTAAAGCCCGGAGAAAAAGACGACCTGATTTCTCTTTGGGTTGCCGACATGGATTTTCAGACATCTTCCTACATTCAAGACGCTTTGATAAAACAAGTCGAGCACGGAATTTTCGGATACAGCGAAGCGAAAGAAGACTATTTTCAGGCTCTTCGGAGTTTTTATATTCGCAGGCACCAATTCGAAATTTCAAACAGCGATTGGGTTCTCAAGGCTCCCGGCGTCATGTTTTTCTTGGCAATGGCAATAAATGCATTTACCGACAAAGGCGATGCTGTTTTAATCCAGGAACCTGTCTATATGCACTTCAGGGAACTCATCCAGGCAAGCGGGCGAAAAAACGTCAGCAGCGACCTGATTCAAGCAGAAGACGGACGTTATTACATCGACTTTTCCGATTTTGAAAAAAAGATTCAGGAAAACCAGATTAAGCTTTTCTTCCTTTGCAATCCGCATAATCCCGTAAGCCGTGTATGGAGCCGCGAAGAATTGGAAACGATTGGAGAAATCTGTCTAAAGCATCATGTTATCATCGTGAGCGACGAAATTCACAACGACTTCATCTTTCGCGGGAAACACTTCATGATGGCAGCTCTTTCCGAAAGAATTTCAGACATCACCATTTCTGTGACGGCTCCGACAAAAACTTTCAATCTCGCCGGTTTGCAAATCGCCCACGCCTTTATTTCCAACAAAAAAATGAGAGAGGCGATTCAACATGAGATAGATGCCGTAGCCTACAGCCAAGTAAATGGCGCCGGTTTAATCGCCTCCGAAACCGCATACAAATACGGTGAAGAATGGTTGGACGCTTTACTCAAATACATCCGGGGAAACATCGATTTTACAGGAGAATTTATACGCAATAACTTACCCGATATAAAGCTCACGCCCGTCGAAGCGACCTATCTCGCCTGGCTGGATTTCAGCGGATTAAAAAAATCGCCGACCGAAATCGACGACATCATCTTGCACAAGGCGAGGCTTTGGCTCAACAGCGGAGCGCGCTTCGGAAAACAGGGACGCGGATTTGAACGGATCAATCTAGCGTGTCCGCGCGCAACTCTCGAAATCGCACTGAAAAGGCTTCAAAAAGCTTTTTACGGATAAATTAATTTTCCGATGCCTTTCGAAGAGCCTCTTCCAAGGACATTCCCGCATAATCCTGTGCACAGAACAAGCGACCGCTTTTTCCATCTTCGAGTAGATTCCCCACAAGCGCTCCGGGAATCACCGAGGAAACATCGTTCGGTGCGTTGGGACCACCCAAATCCGTACGAAGCCAGCCCGGATCCATCAGGTTCATCATCACGTCCGAACCGTTTAACTTACAGGCAAAATCCCGGACAAACTTGGAAAGCGCCGCCTTGGCGCAGGCGTAACCGGCTAGTTCCGGTTCGTCGGCAATTCCGCTGGTCGTAAGGAGCATCCGCCCGAAACCGTTTTGAATCATCTTCGGCAAAAAATGATAGGCGATTTGGACCGGAGCGAAAAAATTCACCGCCATCGCCTCGCGAAAATCATCCAGGGTATTCTTTGTATAGTCCGAAAAATAACGGCTCATCTGCCCCGCATTGTTGAAAACGATATCGACTTTCTGACCGGTCGCATCGATTTCCGTGAGCATGGCACGAACGGATTCGGGATCTTCCAGGTCACATTCTACCGGCAGCGCCTCGACGCCTCGAATCCTGACAAGCGAAGCGGTCTCTTCCGAATGTTTCCGGGAACGGCTCTGCAAGATCAGGTTTACACCGAGCGAAGCCATCCTATTCGCAATTTCGCGTCCCACGCCCCGAGAAGCTCCCGTTACCAGACACCAACGATTCTTGACACTTAACATTTTTTACCTCTTTTATTTTTCACTTTGGACTTCGTATAAATTCATTTTACCAAAATTTTCAAAAACCGAACAGTTATAAATTTCATACGCGTGCTAAGGTCCGCTAGGAATATTCCTCAAATTTTCGCAACCTGTAAAGAATCGCAAATTTCCGTTTTCAAGCTTTTCAAAATATTTTTCTTCGTTTTTCCGATTCAAGCGTCTTATTCAAAAGAATTTCAAGACAAAATCTACACGGAGAAAAAATGCCCAAACAAAAGCAGGAACATTTTTCGAAAAGTCCCTACGCAAATCTGATGACGGACCTCATCTTCAAAAAGGTTTTCAACCCCGACAATGCGTTCACAAAGGTAAATCTCATCAATCTGCTCAACGATGTTTTAAAACCGCAGCTCGTCTCGCCCATCAAAGATGTTCTCTCGCTAGACAAGGAAATGAATTTCAGCGGCAGCAGAGCTTCAAGAACGAGCGTTTTCGACCTGCATTGCAAAGATTCCAAAAGCAGGACATTCATCGTCGAGGTACAAATCAAACAAATGGAATATTTCATCAAGCGATCCTTCTTTTACGCCGGGCAGGCAATCGTCCGACAAGGCGTCCCCGGCGAGCGTTACGATTACAACTTCAGTCCTGTCTATGTCGTTACGATCAACTGGCCAAACCTTTTTGCGGATAAACGCTACGTTCATCACCTTTCCCTCTGCGACATGAAAACGCATTCGCAAAACCGTGATTTCGCCAGTTTTACCTTTCTCGAACTCCAAAAATTTCCGGGAATCGGGACGGGTCGCGATGCGCTTCGCAACTGGATGTACCTATTTCGGTATCTCCATACGCTCCAGAAATTACCCGCCGAAATACAAGACGGTAAATTTACACGATTACTCAAGCTGACAAAAGTTGCTAAATAAAAAAAAGCAGAACTGGAAATATACGAGAAGGAAGTTATGAGTCTAGAATGGGATGAATACGCCGTCAAGAAAACCCGCGAACGCCTCGACTGGGAACTTCGAGAAAAAGCGACAAGAGAAGGACTCGCCAAAGGAATGCGCAAAGGGCTAGCAGAAGGCGAAGCCAAGGCAAAAACCGAAATGGCAAAAAATCTCCGAGCAGAAGGACTTCCGTTAGACGTTATCTCGCGATGCACAGGCTTTTCCGTTGCGAAAATCAAAAGGCTGAAATAAATTCTTATGGATACAGGAAATTCCCCAAAACCTGCAGGAAAGGCAAAAATCCTCGCGACAACAGGCATTGTATGCGCCATGGGCGGCTATATCTGCGGCGACAAAGTCGATGAAATGGACAAGCTGGAGCAATCCAGGCAGCCTTACGAAATTGCCGAGTCCCTTCTAGACAGCGCGACAAAGAAACAAGCCAAATGGCTCAGAATTCAAGAACAGCTCCAGTCAACCATCACTTCCTATAAAATCAAGATCGACTCCCTGGAGCGCATTACCGACCAACTCGAAAATTACCAATACGCGCTAGAAAGCAGGAACCGCGAACTTCAACAGTGCGAAGCCAACGCCGATACCGTTAAAAAGCAGAACAAAATTTGTGCAGAGGCCTACCAAATCGAGCAGCAAGAAGTGGAAATCCGGGACAACCAAATCGACAGTCTGGAAATCGTGGCAAAAAGTTTCCAAAAAGAAATTTTGAATCTTCAGGACAAATATGAAGACCGTTCCCCCGTCGAAAACGAATTCCAGGCGATTCACAACTGCGTCAACGCCCAAGGCCACTCCATGAGTTCCTACGAATTTGAACAGCAGGTCAAATGCTGTATCGATACGTTAAAAAAGCTGCAGAAAAAATACCCAAAAGACAAATTCGAAAACATCGCCCTGAACTGCAATGCCTACTGAGAAAAGTTCCAAATCTCCTTTGCTAGAAGAAATCAAAAGCCTTCTCAATAAAAGTGGCAAATCCTTTAACAGCGCGGTCCGGGAATATCACGGCTGGTGCGCCGACAACGGCAAATGCAATGACGACAGCAAGGCCGAAGCCAAAAGATGGGAAGAAAATTTCAATAAGTACCGTTCACGCATCGGCAAAAGTCCAAAAACCAAATCTTATCGGGAATTGTCGGAATTTCTCCAGTTTTTAAAAGGTAAAGTTTTGGTCCAGCCTCAACCGCTCCTAAATCTTGTCAAAGACGATCCGATTTGCGAAGAAATGAAAAAGCTCTCGTCAAAAATCCGCGAACAGATTATCGCCGAAGTAGAAAATTCCGAACCCTAAAATCTGTCCCCGATTGTCCCCGCGCGCGAAACTAGCTTTCTAGATGTCTTGAAAAATTCCTTTCAAGACTTTTCATAGGAGGCTCTTATGCCGCAGCCCAAGCACGATCCGAACGGCGCCGGATATCCGTCAAAGCATCCGGGACAACCGTCCGGCGGAAAACGCGGAAACGACTGACGCCCGCGCCCCGATAATCGCAGTCCGGCGGTTCACAGACTGGTTCGGCAATAAATCCTGCGCATGGGCCGCCCGGACTGCGTATTTTCCCCGCAAATTAAATTTCATAAGAAAAAAAAACGTTTAGAATAACAATAAAATTCTAGCTTTTGATTTTAACCAACCCATTCCAGAGACCGATGGATACACAAAAATATAGAGATTTCGAGACGAATCATCAAACAAGTGATAAGTTTCACGGCACGGTATTGACAACAATATCGTTTTCTCTTATTTTTATACCACATAGCGAGAAATCGCAACCGGATTTTAAAGAGCTTTTGCGCCTTATTCTCGAGACTGGAATCGGCAAAATTCACACGCAGAGAATAAGCCAGCAAACGCTCACGTCCCGTTCGGGGCGTGGGTCGTTGTCGTCTGTTTGTGCGTATAGGTTTTGCCGAACCTCAGTCTGCAAGCAAGCGAAAAACGGAACCCACGCCTTTTTTGCACCCAAAAGGCCAAGTCCCAGGCTCCCCAAATCGTTGCGAACCGTTTTCGCAAAAAAGGAGCCTTTATGGTGAAAAAATGGATGCTTATCGGGATTTTTTCCGTCTTGAATCTCGCCTGTAGCGGAGAAAACGGGGCGAGCGGAAAAGATGGGACGGTCAATGTCGATTCCCTGGCAAACGTTATCCGCAGCGAAATCACGGGAACGCTTTGGGATTCCCTATATGCCAAGCCTTATATCGATTCGGTCTATAATGCCCTTTTCAACAACGCTTTTTCGTCTAGCTGGATGGATTCCACGAGGGAAGCCCTTATCGACAGCCTAAAGCGCGGCGATTTCGATTCGCTCTACAGCAAACTCTACGACAGCGTCTATTACGATATCTATTCCCAAAGCGTCATCAAGCATCTGGAAGCCTCTTCCTATACCGTAAAAGAAGATATCTACACAGCGTTCGCCAACCAATACCCTTTGATGTATAAGAATTTTACAGGGAGTTCCGGAACATCTTATCCTGTCCCCATTTCCATCCGAGTCCGCAATACATGCTCCTATTACTCGACAACTTCCTGTTCCGAGAAAAAGATTCTCGTCAAGGCCTGGGTCGATAACTTCAGCGATACGGGAAGCGTGACCGATGTCGTAAGCCAAAATTCTTCCGAAATTTTCGCCCCGCAAATACACTTCAAGCCGGAAAGTTATCTAGACCTTAAAGCTCCTGTCCAGGCGCAATTCCAGGTACGCGCTTACGCCCTCGAAAACGACCACGAAATTTTATTCTACGCATCGTCCGAACCGACGACGATTCATCCCGTACAAATTAATGGGTGGGAATTAGCAGGCGTTGAACATAGGTGGTGGTGGAAAGCGGTCTGGGTTACACCCGGGATGGATTCCCTGCAAAACATCCTGGACGATCTGTCAGCGAAACTCCCAGACGGAACGGTAAAAGTCTATCAGAAATACTCGGCAGACAAGAATATCGCGGCGAGTTCCAAGCGGGTTGTCAAAGCCGTTTTTGAAGTTCTCCAAAGCCGCCACATCAACTACGTTGAAAACGATGGCGCAGGAAGTCTTGGACAAAAAATCAACTACCCGATTGAAGTTTTGCGTTCAAGGGACGGGCCGTGCATCGAGACAACGGCTCTCTTCGCATCCATCCTGGAAGCGCTCGGAATGCAAACCTTTATCGTCAGCGTTCCCAGCCACGCCTTTGTCGGTTGGCGAGTCGATAAAAATTCCGACACGCTGGATTTTGTGGAAACCACTTTGATTGGATCTAAAACTTCGACATTCAAATACGCCAATTCCAGCGCAATCGACCGCTACAACGAAGAAGTCGATGCGGGAACCTTTGAATCCGGCGAATCCGAACTGATCGACATCGAACAAGTTCGCAGGTATGGCATCATGCCAAACGACATTCCCTAAGGAGAACATTTGATGAAAAAACTCACCCTTGTCCTTTTTGCCATTTTCCTTATCACGGGCTGCGCCACGTCGAGATACCAGCTCAAGGAAAACTGGATCGATGACAGCGACCTGCAATATGCTTTGCAGCATCCAAATCTGAACGAATGGTTTCCCGTCATGGGTAATCCCGTCGTCACCGAATACAGCGGCGACACGATTTACTTTATCTACAATTACCATCCGGCCCTGTTCGCCACCGTAAAGAACGGCGTCGAATACAAGCCAAGCAATAATGACCGGGTAAACGGAGCCTGGGGAGAGCGAAACGAATTCCTGGCGATGCTCATCAAGGACAACAAGCTCGTCGGCATTGAACGGATGGAAAAGTACAACAAGGTGCAGGACAACCGCACCGCCGAAACAAAAACGACCAACTGGCTAATTGTCGCTGTCATCGGCGTTGCAGCGACGCTCTCCGCCCTTGTCCTGTTGAATAACTGACCAAAGGTTTTTTATGAAACTCGTCTTTTTCGGAATTTTTCTTTTTGCCGCATCGCTTTTTGCAAACGAGATGTGCGCCTCTCTCTGCAAGCCCTGCGCGGAAAACCCAGCGGATTCTACCTGCAATCGTATCGACTCGATCTGCCATTGCAACGCCATGCTCGACAGCATCAGGCAGGCAGAAAATTCAAGGGAACAGTTCTACTCGCAGGCAACGGCAAAGCTCGCCCAGAACATCCAGGACAGCTGCAACACGGAATTTTGCGCCTTTCAAATCGCATTTTCGGGCGATACGCTAAGCCGTTTTCAAAAGGCAAAGATTCCCGTTTCCAAAAAGAGGTTAAAGTTCTACAAAACCAGTCCAGCAGATTCTTCAAGATCAAAGGATTCGACAGGTTCAGAATCGCTTTTGGCGTTGAGCGACGATTGCAAGAATTTCTGCGCTTTCTGCCCTGCCGAAAAATCCGCCGACAGCAACTGCATCCGCATCGAAAAGATTTGCGGCTGCGCCGCATTTGCCGAGAAAGAACTTCGCATCGCCGAAAAAGCCAAGGCTGACAGCGTTCAAAAGTTCCAGGACTTTGTCAAGCGCAACGAACAATTAAAAGCGACGGCAGACTCCATCTATTCGTATTCCACAGAAGTACAGGCGAACTCGTTTTTCGTCACGCTCCGCAAGGAGGATTTTTTCCTTATCGACATTCGTGTGGCAAAAGAAAAAACTCCAGACACAACCAAGAGCAACGCCATCATTTTCGTTCCGCAAGATACCACGGCAAAGCTTGGCGATTCGCTCAGCGTTTTGCCCAACAAGGGAATCGACAAGAACGAAAATCCCGTTCCGGTAACGGCAAACAACACGCAAGATCATTGGCGAATGCTTTACCTTGGGCTTTCGCTACATGTCGGGCAGATTTTTGACAATGGTCTCGCCGGAAAAGACGTTTCGCGCAACGGGAGCATCGCGGCAGGACTTGGCGTCTTCATCCGCACCTATTTTTACAAATACGGTTCGTTCCAAATGGGAGCGAATGCGGTCTATCAGTATGCGGATTACGACTTGTTGCACATCGGTCGTTACAGCGGAAACTTTTTCGATGCAGGAATCCAGTACCACAACCTGATTGCGGAATTTCCTCTGGAGTTCCGCTTCGGGTTCCCGACACTGAAGGGATTTTGCCCGTTCTTCAGCTACACATTCAACATCCGCAAACCGATTTACGCCTGGTACAACTGGTATGTCGAAGGCTATACCGATTCATACGGGTACTATGGAAGATACGGCGACGGCTGGGACAGCTGGGATTCCAGCCCATACGAGGCAAAGGATTTTGAATTTACGGGATACTTCGGATTCGGCATAGAAATCTTCCGCCACGTTTCCCTGGAATTCCAAAAGCTGCTGCACTCGCTCAGCACATACGCAGACGACACCACGGAACCTTATGACACCGACGATACGTGGCAAATAAAACTCGATATCGCGTTCTAGTGGAGATTTCTTTATGTACAAAAAATTTGCAAAACTTTCGCTATTCGCCGTCCTCGCCATTTTCGCCATCGGCTGCAGCGACGAGAATGCCTTCTCTGCTGTCGAAGACAAAATTGACGATGAAATTTCCCACCAGGAATGGGAAATGTCCTACGATCAAAGGCAAAGCAGCTCATCTGCAAACGAAGAAGCCGCTTGCTTTTACGGCACATCCACGCATACGGATTCCTGGTGCTGCAAGAATTACGGCTACCAGTGCTATAAAAGCAGCTCCTCGACAAGCGAAGCGAATGCCTGCTATTACGGGACTTCGACACACTCCGATTATTGGTGCTGTTCCAATTACGGATATCGGTGCAACAGTTATTCCAGCTCCAGCTATTATTATTACTACTCCAGTTCTAGCGAGAGCTATTACACAGAAACGGCAAAAAATCTGAAATTTACGCTTACCTATTACAAACAGCGGGTGAAATTTGACGAAAGCAGCCTTACCGACGGCGACCCGGAAATTTCGTTCAAGCTCAAGTTTGTAAACATCACGGGCGACACGACGACAAAATACACCGGACTTTTGCTCGACCTGTCCAATCAAGGCTCCTGGTCGGGGGCGAAATCAGCAACGTTCGCCGTACCCGCCAACACGGAAAAAATTTACGTATGCCCCAGCGTTATCGACGAAGACGCATTTTTCGATGACGATTATAGCTCGGGCTATTGCTACATCAAAAGCTATATCGGCTACCTGAGCAATTATACGACCGTGGAGCAGTCCGATTACGAAAGCAGCAAGTACTACCTCGAGTGGGAATGGTATCTGTACTAGAAATTACGCAACAACACAACAGGAAACAACATGAACAAATTTACCGCAATCCTCAGCCTTTTCTTCTTGCTTTTCCTTTCCAGCTGCGCGATGACCCGCACGGATTACGGCGAACGCGATGTCACCTACCAGAACCGCACGAACATCGTGGGCTACGGAGCGGAACGCGCGAAAATCATCGGCCCGGTCATCTGGCAGGACCAAAGCAAATGTTCCAAGATTTCGTTCCTGCAGTTCGCTGTTTCCCAGAACCCGAAAATAGACGACATGATAAACATCGTGACCGAGGAATACAAGAACAACACGACAAATTCCGTCTATTGCAAATACTCGGGCCTTGCCGTGAGCTACGAATCGCTCTCCGTCGAAGAAGCCGCCGAATGGAAAGACATCGGGGATTCGGCAATTTTTAAAGCCGACAAGGACAAGGAGAAAACGCAAACAATTGAACCGTCGAAAACACCTGTCGTTGTAGCCATATTCGCAACGATTGCGGCAACGGTGATGACGATACTGTTCGTGACGAATTAGGGAAAACTTTATAAAGCACAAACTTTCTAAAAAAGGAAAAACTATGACATTAAAAGAACAAACAACAGAATTAATCTCTAAAATTTCCTCGGGACTTCTTGAAAGAGAGGAAACCGTTGCCCTTACGTTGCTCACCGTATTGTCAGGGCAATCCGTTTTCCTTTATGGCCCTCCCGGTACAGCCAAAAGCCTTATCGCCCGCCGGATCAGCCTGGCTTTCAAAAATTCCAAATATTTCGAATATTTGATGAATCGTTTCAGCACCCCGGAAGAAGTCTTTGGACCTGTCAGCATCAAGGAACTCAAGGAAGATAGATATATCCGCAAACCAAAAGGTTACTTGCCCGAAGCCGACATCGCATTTCTTGACGAAATCTGGAAAAGCAGTCCGGCGATTTTAAACACCTTGCTCACAATTATCAATGAAAGAAAATTTCGCAACGGAGATCAAGTTTTAGACGTCCCCTTAAAAGGAATCATCGCAGCAAGCAATGAAATTCCGCAAAAAAATCAAGGACTTGAAGCTCTATATGACCGCTTCATCATGCGACTTTCTGTCCTCCCGATGACAGAGAGAAACCATTTTGAATCCCTGCTAAAAGAAGCTCCCACAAATGCGTTCATTGCCATAGAAGAATCATTAAAATTCGATACAGAAAAATGGAAAGAATCCTTGGAAATGATAAATATTGTGACAATTTCCAAGGAATCATTGAACATCATCCATTCCATTCGTGTAAAAATTGATGAATGGAACAAAAACCAAAGCGATGCATCACAGACGATTTATATCTCGGATAGACGCTGGCAAAAAATGTCGCGTATCCTGAAAATGGCCGCCTATCTTTGCGACCGAGATGTCGTTAAACCGGTCGATACACTCATCTTGAAAAATTGCCTTTGGACAGAAATTGAAAATAAGGACGCCCTGTCAAAAATCGTAGAAGATTCCGTAAGAGAATTTTGTCTCTTTGATTCTGAAAAATTCAACATGTGGACTGATGATTTAAACAATCTCAAAAGAGAAATTGAAGAAACTTTCTTCTACGATAGCGATGTCTATGATGGCTATGACAGTAGTATCTATAGCGATATTAAAGAAATCAATGGTAATAAATATTTTAAAGTGGAACTTGAAATTCCTTATCTGACAAGGGAAAATTATGAGGACATCATTTCAAATGAAAAAATAGAAGCTTACCTACCAACTAATCAAATTTTAAAGAAAGGCGACTTCTCTGCACTGGATAGTTCCTATGAGGTATTCGATTTCTATAACGACCCATCCAACAAAGTGGATTCTTCTACAGGAATTACTTGTAATTTCAATGGGACAACAACCTGTACGATTTCTTATAAGTACAAAGATCATTACTCAAGGAACTTAGAAAAAACTCAAAAAATCGCCTTCAAGCCGTCCTACAAAAAGGGTGATTGCAAAAAAGTTGCTCATCAAATCAAAATAATGTACAAAAAATTAATTGAAGAGCTTTTTAACAAATATAATCTTCTCTCCGCAGAAATCAATCAATTCTACGCAACCGCAAAGCAGGAAAATGAAACACCTTTCGTGAACGAGAGGGATCAAATGATTGTTACGGCAGCTATCGCAGAATTCCAAAAGACGATGAATGTGGAAAAACTGAATGCAGAACAGCTGCGCGATAAGTTAGATAAACACATCGATTAAAGGCGACAGACATGGCAAAGTTTACAGGCGCACCTTATTCGCTCTATTCCGAGTTGAACGTTTCGGAAAGTTCAACCCATTCCGAAATCAAGTCGGCCTATTTGACATTGGCAAAGCAATTCCATCCCGATAAAAACGGAGGGGACGATACACGTTTCAAGGAAATTCAACATGCCTACGAAATTCTTTCCGACAGCGAACAAAAAAGACTTTATGATGAATATTCACAAAATGAAATCAATAAAATAGCGGAGCAGGAAATTATCCGGCAAAACAAGGAAAAGCGTTCCGCTATTTACAGAGTAAAGAATCCTCGAAATATCGCAAAAAACATCTCCGAATGGATTTCGCAAAACTGGAAAGCCAAATTCAAGGATATCTGGTCCAAAAGCATCGACGATTCCCTTTCAGAAGAAACCTCCCAAGCGACAAACGATTTGGCAAAAAAGTTTTCCTCAACGCCATTTGAAGAAATCCATCAAAATCTGGTCAAGGCGGAAAGACTTTCCAAGTTTGGCGAAATCAATCCGAAAAGCATCCAAGAAATTCTTAACCAGTTGACGATATCAATTCCCGGAACGGATACTTCTTTTTGGGAATCAAAAGTAAATACGCTTCTTTCGACAGATACGAAAAAGATAAAACCCCTAAAAAAAACAAAAGCAAAGGATATCGTTCAACAAGAACCAACAAACAAAAAACAACAAGAACTTGAAAGCATCTATCAACATATTCTTGAATTTTGGAGATGCAAGTATGAAGAAATGCTTTTACAATGGATGATTTCTGAAATCGAATTCGCCAAACAAAAAATTTACAGCAAGTATCAAAAGTTGCTAAATAATCTTCGACAAATTAAAAGAACGCTTGGGAATTTTCCTAATTTGGGATGGGACCTAGGATTGGGCAACCTCACCCAACAGGATTTACAGGAAGTCTTAAAATGGGGGAAATTCTTCCAAGACAATCCTAAAATCCAAGAACTTTGCGAAACATTAGGTCATTTAAATCAAGAAGCATCCCGACAGGAAAAGGAAAAAATTTTTCTGACTTATCGCTATAAACAGACAAAAATTGACTGCAATTCAAAAGAAGAAATCACCGGAATAACATTTGGAAAAAATATAGAGGACGCCTTGCCTCAGGAACTAGCACTACTCTCCAATCCAGAAACCGCAATACTCTTTGACTTAAAATTCATCGAAAACCGATTAATGTGTTTCGAAAAACAAGGCTATATTTCCGAGCAAAAAGAAGAAATCAAAGAAGAAGAACGAAATGTTAAAAAGAAAGACAAAAAAGGTCCTATCATTGTTTGTGTGGATACAAGCGGTTCAATGGCAGGAACTCCAGAATGCATGGCAAAAGCTATTACTTTGTGTGTGGCTTCCATCGCATCCAAACAAAACCGAGATTGCTACCTAATCAACTTCAGCACAACAATCGAAACCTTTGATTTTAAACCGCCCAAAGGAATCAAAGATCTTATCGTATTTTTAAAAAGCAGTTTTCACGGTGGAACCGACGTGATGCCAGCTATTGAAGAAGGTTTAAAAATGATGCAAGAATGTTCCTATAAAAAAGCAGATTTACTTGTCATTTCTGATTTCATTTTCCCAATGAACGACGTACAAACTCTAAACAAAATTAAAAAGCAACGCCAAAACGATAACTACTTTTATGCGCTTTCCATTATGGACTTCAACGACTACGGCTTTAATTATTATAAGGAACAAAACCAGAAAGTATTTGACGAAGCATGGGTGTATTCGCCATCCAACGGGAATATTCGGCAACTGTATTCGAGTATTTCAAAAATTGGAACGGAAAATTCTTAAGTTTCCTACACCAACCATTCATTCCAAAAGCCACTGGATCAAATTCCTGTGAATAATTCCGTTTTGCGAAAAATCGAAACGGTCCAAAGACAAAACATATTTTGGAAAATTGTCGGGAATCAAAGCATAGGCCCCAAATTCCCTTTTTACCGTTTCTTCGCTAGAGAGTAGATAACAGACCTGGAAATATTCCGTCCCCTTTTCATTCCGGGCGCAAAAATCAACCTCCTGTTTGGCTGTTTTCCCAATCGTTACGGAGTAACCTCGTCGCAAAAGTTCAACATAGACAATGTTTTCAAGAACCTGACCAATGTCCTTTTGATTTTTCAAGAACAGACTTTGACGTAGTCCATGATCGGAAATATAAATTTTTTCCTGCGAAGAAAGAATTTCCTTGCCAACAAGATTTTGACGCGGAACAAGATGCAAAAGGCAGGCTTCCCGAGCATATTCCAGATAATTATAAACTGTTTCTGTTGAAACGGAACGCCTTTCATTCTTCAAAAATTTAATCAAACGCAAAGCCGAAAATGTATTCCCGATATTTTCGATAAAATAGGCAAGCAACAATTTTAAAAGCGAAATGTCACGAACTTTGTATCGATCGGAAATATCCTTCAAGATAATGGAATTGAAGATGTCGTCCAGGTATTGCTTTCTTTGTGATTCGCTCAAAGCAAAGTTATACAGGAACGGATAACCACCGGCATCAATATAAAACTCAAACGCCTTTTCCGGGGAAATCCCCTTTTTTAATTTTCCAACAGCTTCATAACTTTCCTTGAAACTGAACGGGTAGATTTTGATTTCTACATAACGTCCGGCTAGATAGGTAGCGAGTTCACCGGAAAGAAGCTTTGCGTTGGAACCCGTGATGTAAATATCGCAATTCAAATCGATTAGAAACGAATTGACCAATTTTTCCCACCCGACTAGTTCCTGGATTTCATCGAGAAAAAGGTAAATTCTTTTTCGTTTCACTTTTTTCCGGATCGCCTTGACAGTGGACATGACATTTTCAAGAGTGCGAACCCGTTCATCGGCAAATGATTCAAAATTCAAGGAAAGGATCTGTTCCTTGCCAACGCCATTTTCCAAGATTAAATTTCGAATCTGTTCCAACAAAACAGACTTGCCGGAGCGACGAATTCCGGTAATCACTTTCACAACCGGCGTATCAACAAACGCCCGAACTTTATCCAGATAGACGGTTCGAATTATGTTCATATAGGCAAATATATTTCTCTATGGCGAAAAATTCAAGCACTTTACTTAAATTCTTTCGTTATAAAGAAAAGATTTCCTCTCTACTTTATTCCGTTACTCTCCCCACCAGCCGGTCGAAGCATTCCCCGCGAACCTTGTAATTCTTGAACAGTCCAAAGCTTGCGCAGGCGGGAGAAAGCAGTACGGAGCTTCCCGCTCCGAGCGAGCACGCATCCGCAAAGGCGCTGTCGAGATCCGGGAAAATTTCCATCGGAACGGAGACGCCGTTTTCGCGAAGCGATGCGCACATTCTTTCTGCAGTCGCCCCGATGAGCGAAATTTTTTTCAGGTTCGGATTTTTGGCAAGAACCTGCGACAGCTCGGAAAAGTCCGCATTTTTTTCGGAGCCGCCGAGAATCAACGCAAAGGGACGTTTCATGCTTTTCACTGCGGCAATCGTCGCATCAGGGCGCGTCGCATAGGAATCATTGTAAAATTCGATGCCGTTCTTTTCCCCTTTAAATTCCATGCGATACTTGAGAGGTTCGTAAGACTTGAGCGATTGCAACGCCGCCGGAACATCCGCCCCCAAAGCCTTTACCGCAAGTAAAGCCGCCGCCATATTTTCAAGCTGGTACGCTCCGCGAATTTTACATTCCGAAAGTTTTAAAGTATAGCCGTCAATCGAAACAGAATCCGCCGTAAAAATCGCATCGGCATCCTTGGAACCGTAAGAGAGTTTTTGCGCACCGCTTTCCCGGGCAATCGCAACCGACGGAGCCGCATCCCGAATATAGATGCAGAAATCGTTCCGTTTCTGCCAACGGACAAGGTTTGCCTTCGCATCGCGATACTCCTCGACCGAACGGTGCCAATCCAAATGTTCCGTCGAAACCCGCAACACGATACCGATATGCGGCGAAACGGAAAGCGTCATCAGCTGGAAAGAGGAAAGCTCGAGAATAGAAACTCGCTCCGGCGAATCATCCTTTAAAAGGTCGAGTGCAGGTACGCCGAAATTTCCGCCTATCGTGCAAGGAATTCTGCAGGCTTCTAGCGCATGGCGAATCATGCTGACCGTACTTCCCTTGCCGAGCGTTCCCGTCACGCCGATGACCGAACGGGATTTTGTCTCGTTCAAAAAGATCTCGATTTGGCTAGTGAGGATTCCTCCGTTTGTCTGGAAACGGAAAAGCTCGTTCTGCAGCGGATAGATTCCCGCCGAACGAACGACTGTAACGGAATCCTTGAGACCGTCCATATAATTCTCACCGCTAAAAACCTTGACGTTCACGCCATCCGGCAGTTCGGGAATTTCTACCGGATTTTTGTCCATCACGACGATTTCCTTGACGCCATTCCGTACAAGGTAATTCAGCGTACTCTTGCCTTCGACACCAAATCCCAAGATGCCCACCGGGCTTACAATGTTCTGCATAGAAAAACTCCTATCCTTTCGCAGGTTTCACTACCGCCGTGGCAAACGGAGCCTCGGTAAACGCTTCGCGCAAAAGTTCCATCAATCGTTCTTCCGAAAATTTGCTCACCTGCGATTCCGTTTCCGCCATCGTATAGACGCGTCCTAGATGAAGCATCTGGTCGGCAAGGCGCATCAGGCGCTTTTCGGCACTGTCCGAACCGATACGCAGCCCACCGATAATGTTTCTCTTCGTCCGTTCCAGTTCGCCTTTTTCAAAACCTTTTTTCAAAAAATCCTGGAATTCCCGCTGGGCGATTTCCAAGGCTTCGTCCATTTTATGAGGCGCTGTCGCCAGCGAAATTCCCCATCCCAAAACATCCCGATACACGTCCGTCATCGAATACACGGAATAAGCGAGCCCGCGTTCTTCACGAACTTTCTGGAAAAGCCTCGATCCCATATCGGCACCGAACGCGACATTGAAAAGCCCGAGAGCCCGCAAAAAATCGATGTTTCCTTCCCGGAAGTCAAAGCTCGTTCCCCAAAAAAGATTCGATTGATTCAAGTCCTTTTTGCTTTTTGTCTTCCGCGCGGCATTTGCGCAGTAAAAATTTTCACAGTTTTTCTTTGCGGACTTTTTTCCTTCAAAATTTTTCCGGACCAGATCGACGATTTTTTCGTGTTCGATTTTTCCGACTGCGCAGACGGTAAGCGGCAAATCTTCTAAGACTTCCCTTTCGCATTCGACAAGTTTTTCCCTCGAAAGTCCCTTGACCGTCTTGACGGTTCCCGCTATCGGAAGCGCAAGCCCGCAGCCTTTGTAATGGATTTCGTTGAAAAGATCCCCAACGCATTCCTCGGCGATATCCTCGTAGCTGTGGACTTCCTCGATGACGACTTTCCGTTCCTTTTCCACTTCATGCGCATCAAAACGTGGATGCATCAGCATGTCGGAAATCACGTCGAGCGCAAGCGGAACATCCTCCCTGACTATCTGGGCGTAAAAGCCTGTTTCCTGCCTGGTCGTATAGGCTTCGAGATTTCCACCGCGATCTTCAATCGTATGGGCGATTTCAAACGCGGAACGCTTTTCCGTTCCCTTGAAGACAAGGTGCTCGTAAAAATGGGCAAGACCGTTCGTCGCCGGATTTTCGTGGCGAGAACCGCGAGGAATCCACACGCCCACATTCGCGGAATAGGTTCCGGGCATATAATCCGTGACGACCGTGATTCCATTTTCCAGTTCGGTTTTCGAAATTTTTTGTCGAAACATACGGCTAATCTAGAAAAGTTATCACAGGTAAAAGCCAATCCCCATGATCGTTGGAATCATTCCCATGGGGATCCTGCTCAAGTGTAACCGTCTCGGCTCCGCGAACAGAAATAGCGGTAAAAACCGGAGCGTCCTTTCCGCGCATCACATCGCTTTTCCACACGATTTTTCCATCTAGCCGTATAATGAACGTTAGTTCACCCGATACCGCTTCGCCGTCAATTGCATAACCAAAGCGCAAGGAATCCGCCCCGGGAGGAAGTTTAAATACGAGCTTCGACGGAGCGTGGGCTCCGATTCCATCCCGATAGATTCTGCCGCGGACCGTCAGCGGGTTGCCTTCTACAGACAAACCGTATTGCGGCCTTCGATAGCCCTGTTCCGCTGAAAGCCTCGGCAGATTATAAAGAAGCGTATCCCTTGCCGCAAGTTTTGCCGAAACCGGAGACATTTGAATCATCTGGTAAACGACAAAGAAAACAGAGAAAATGGCCAACAAGCCATAGGGGACAAAAACTTTCGAAGGAATTTTTCGCAATAGTTCATGTACAATATCCTTGATTTTCGGGAAAATTTCAAACAAAACCATCGAAGCGAACAGCACACAAATCAAAAGCGACAGAGGAAACCACAAGGAGTCTCCCCGAAAGCCGTTAATCATCACGATGTTTCCCGCCGCGACAAAAGAAATCCCAGCAATCCATGGATACATCCCCGGTTTTACGCGAGAAAGCCACAAAAGTGACGGAGGCACCGCACAGACAATATAGCGTTCATGCATTTCAGGCAGAACGACAAAAAAGGCAAGCCCCATCCACGTTGCCAAACGAAAGGCGTTTCGCGGATTTCGAACTTTTAGCGCCCGGATAAAGACGACGATGGAAAAAAGGACAAAAATTAATTTTCCGACATAATTGACGGTAATAAATTTTCCGAATCCTTCATCGGGAAGCCCGAACAGGGGAATATAATCCAACGTAACGTTTCCGCAAAGGATCATCCAAAGGTTTGCCGCATTATATGTCGCATAAGGATACATAGATGCCGACTTGACATACGCATTAGAAAGAATTCGGGAAACATCTCCCGCGACAAAAAACGGCAACAGGAGAAGAAAAGCGACGACAACCGCCAACGGAATTCCCTTCCAGGTAAATTTAAACCGTCGAAGCCAAAGCGCCCCGAGAACAGGCAAAAACGCGATCATTTGGAATTTTGTCAATACTGCAACAATAAAAAACGGAAAAGACCAATATGCCATTTGAGGCTTCATGGCAAACGACAGCGAAAGCATCGCAAACAAAAGCGGAAACGTATCGACCTGGCCCCACATCGGTCCCACGGCAATCAATGCCGGATTCAACGCGACAAATCCCAAAGCGAGATGTTTTTCCAAATCCGAGACATTTTTTTGGCGAAGCCAACTCCAAGTTATCTGCAAAATTCCGAGGTGCGCAAAATAGACAGGGATAAGACACAAAAATTTCAACAGCAGATTTTTATAGACATCAAGTTCGGCAAACGCATAAAATTTCCCAACCGCCCAAAGCCAAAGAACATAGACGGGAGGATAATTTCCATCGAATCCATCAAAGCCTTTTGTCATCAACTGTCCAATCCAGTTTTGCCAATAACCCTGATCGCCTTCATACGCTTTTGAAAAAGTAAAGAACAGATTTGCGGCGATGCAGACGCAGGCCCACAACAAAAAAAATCGATTGTTTTTCATTTGGGTAGTCACAAAAATTTCCTAGAGAAAAAGAATTAGCAAAGTCGAAAAGAGGACAAACGCACCAACCGACAAGTACCCGAATATCCGTACACTTGTGATTTTTTCTGTTTCAATTCCGCATGCGACAAACGGAGCTACAGATAAAAGGACAGGAACGATGTAGCGGAAATCATTGCTGCAGGAAAAAGGATATTGAACCCGAAAAAGAATTGCTGCGGTCAAAAAAAGTACGCCATGCAACGCAAAAAGGACCGCTTTCCTGTTCCATCGCATATAGAACAATCCTCGGACAGCAAAAAAAGCCAAGAAAAGGAGCAGAACGCTCAATGCTGTCGCCATAGACCGACCAAGAGCCGTATCTAGCAAGCGGAACTCGCCAAAAAGAGACGTTTTCAACAAATAATTCCAAAAATACTGGCGTCCCATCGCATCGTCAAAAGGGCTGGTATAAGGCTGAAGCAAAAATGTTTTCAAATCAAAGATCAAATAGTTCAACGGACCGTTTCCTACATCCACCCATTTCAGACCATCGGTATTCCCGCTGATTTCGCCGGCAAGCAAGGATACGCCACACAGGGCGAAGACAAGCACTCCCGCAGCAAGCCCGATAAATTCGGAACGACTAGGGCGAGAGAATCGGCAGAAAAATCTTAGAGCGACGGTGGCGCCCCACACAGCGACCGAGATAGCTCCCGTCGATTTTGAAAAAAAAGCGAGTCCGGCAAAGACTGCAGCACCGATTAAAAACTTTCCTTTTGCCGTTTGCAAATACATTATACACAGCAAAAAACAGACCAGGTGCGCCAAGTAAAATAAAGAGTCGTTGCCTATTCGAGCCGAGACCAGCACAAAGGACGGCCAAAAACTCCACAACGCTCCGGAAAGCAAAAACGATCGTCCGTCACCAAAAAACAGGCGCAAGGCAATAAGCCCGACAAGAAGCGAAGCCGTAGCAAACAGGAAGCTCTGCCATTGCAGCATCCGGTTTGGAAAAATTCCAAAAACTTTCGCCACATTCCAGGGCAAAGCCGAAGCGATATAGTACACAGGTGGATGATAACAAGTCCAACAATCATCCGCCGAGGGAACGCGATATTCTTCCGATACAATCCTGATATAATCAAGATGGCCGCTGACATCATGCGTTCTCTGCTCAAAATTGGTTTCTTGCAAATAAAAAAATCGGACAAAAATACCTAAAATCAATATTGAAGCAAAAGTCGCGTCGATGCGCAAGCGTTTCGCGACGAAGAAAAGTAAAAGTCCAACTAGCAAATAAAGCGTCAGTTGAAAAATGATTCCCGCGACACTGTTTTCTTTTACTTCAAGAAGCATTCCTCCGAGACCGTTCCCATTATGCAAAAGAAACTTGACTTCTTTCTTTCCGGGACCAAATTTTTGCAAATCGGAAGATTCGATTGTAAAACCTTGCAACCAGCTGCAATGCCCCGGATAGTTTTCAAGATTGAAAAATTTCCCGTTTACCCAGGCGGCGTCAACACAATCATCCGGATGGATGTCCAGTCTTGAATTCCCCAAAATTCCAGGAGACCAGACAAACGAAACTTCAAACGATTCGTTCGTCCCCATCGCTTGTGAAATGGGAAACGAAGTTTCCGAGTTTTCACCTTTTCGGACAAGGCGGACCTGCTCTACGCCTGCAGAACCAAAGCATAACAAAAGGGAAACAATCGCGATGCCCAACGCGATATAACATTCAGGCGTTCGAAACAATTTTTTCACTTTTTCCCTTCGTGATATTCCGCTTCGGCATTCACGTTCCAAATCGCGGCCTTGTCGCTTGAATTTTCCCGGATGCACTTGACCGCTTCCATCGCGGTAAGCATACTGTGGTCCATGTTGTTGTATTTGTGCATTCCGTTGCGACCCATGAGGAACAGGTTTTCAAAGGAATCGACATATTCGCGGATCTTGCCAAATTCCTTGTAAGTACCAAAATATGCCGGATACGTTTTCGGCACGCGGAAAAGAACCGAATCCCGAACCGCCGACCGCTTCGCCACGTGAATTTTTTCAAGCTCCGCAACGGCGAAGTCGATAAAATCCCGGTCGGCCATATTCCACATTTCATCGCCTTCGTTCACAAAGTATTCAAGACCAATCCAGACTTTCGAAGTGTCCGAAACCAGATAGGGACTCCAGTTGTTGAAAACCTGGATTCGCCCGAGCTTCACGTCGGATTCCTGCACATAGATCCAGTTGTCCGCGACAAATTTCAAGCGGCTTTCTGGCGTTCCCGCTTTCGCCGGGTTCTTGATGTCAAGCGAATCGAGCAAAAGTCCCACCGTCATAAAATCCCGATAGACAAGGCCTTTTGCGATGCGGGAAACTTCGGCGGGAACATCCGGAAGAGCCTCGACCAGGTTTTTCACGGGCATCGTACTCATCACGTAATCGGCTTCCAGCCTTTTCTCTTCGCCGTTTTCCGTGTAGCGAACCGCAGAAATTTTTTGGTCCGAAACATCCAGAGACGTTGCCTTGGAATGAAAATGAATTTCGCCGCCGAGCTTCTGGATTTTTTCGGCAACGGTTTCCCAGAGTTCTCCCGGCCCGAGCTTCGGGTAGAGAAATTCCCCGATGAGGCTCGTCTCCGTTCCCTTCTGCCGAATCGATTCGGATTTCTTGGGCAAAAGGGATTTCACCGCGTGAAGAAGCGTTTTCCCGATAGAAAGTCCCTTGATTCGCTGGGCGCCCCAGTCCACGCTGATTTTGTCACAGGGAATGCCCCAGACCTTTTCCGTGTAGTCCCGAAAAAAAGTTCGGTAAAGTTCCACGCCAAAACGGTTGATCATGAAGTCTTCGAGCGAAACTTCCTTGCGCTTCGGAAGAACGCAGACCTTGAGATAGCTCATCCCGATTTTGAACATCCGCCAAAGGCCCAAGTTTCTAATCGTCGAAACGTTCAGGCTGACCGGGTAGTCAAAAAGTTTTCGCGTATAGAGAATTCGGGAAAGACGCGAACGGACGAGCATCACCCGGTCTTCTTTTTCCGGGTCGGGACCTCCGACAGAAAGGCTCACCGGACGTTCAATCGAAAGATCGTCGCGGCTCGGAGAACCTTGCAAAGGCAAAATATCCGTCCACCAATCCATCACCTGATCGCTCTTGCTGAAAAAGCGGTGACCGCCGATGTCCATCCGGTTTCCCTTGTAAACTGCCGTCCGGGAAATTCCCCCGACAAAATCGTTTTCTTCGAGAACAACCGGCTTCACATCCGTCGTCTTCAAAAGCTCATAGGCAGCGGTAAGTCCCGCAGGACCAGCCCCGATTATCACGGCAGTTTTCATATCAAGCCTTCAACGATTTAAAAAGGAAAATTTTCCGGATTCCAAAATTCCAAAGCAACACGATCGCCGCAGAAATCAATTTTGCAAGCATCGGCAAAAGTTCTAAAAAATCCACCTGGAGCCACATCAGAGCCTGATTCAAAAGGACGCCCAGAATTCCGATTAGAGCAAACAGGGAAAACTCCAAGGACCTGTTTGAAACGCTCCGTTTGCAAGCGGCAAAAACCCACCGAACGCTTATCCAGTAATTCACGACAAGTCCCGCAATCAGTCCGATAAGATTCGAAACAAGGTAATGCCAATCCAAGGCATAGAGGCAAACCGCAAAAAGCCCGAAATCCACGACAAAGGCAAGTCCGCCCGTCAAAAAATATCGCCACATTTGGCCTAAAATGCTTTTTTGACCCGGCAATTTTTGTGAAAGCGAACGGATCTTGGAGTTTTGGAAATTCACGAATCAAAAATAATTTATTTTGAAATTTTAACGAGATTTTTAAGCGAAATCACAGGCCAAAATGTAGTTGAACGATTTTCAAAAATTAAAATATTTTTAGTTTGTCAAGCCCAACCGGAGATTCACGATGAAAACAAAGCTTATCCCATTAGCCGTCGCCGCTCTTGCCTTCTGCTCGGCAAATTCCTTCGCCCAAACGATTACGCCAAATCGCATTGGTCCCGTGAGCCAATACGGACAACTGATGACCGGCAAAAATTCCGCAAACGAAGGACGCATCTATGGTTCTTGCAAGGGTGCCGTCGAAGGTTCCGAAGTCCAGGTCCGCGGCATGAGCCTTTACTGGAGTCTTATCACCGAAGCGACCGATTTCTGGACGGAAGCCGGCGTCACTTCGATGGTAAACGACATGAACATCCAAATAGTCCGCGCCGCCATGGCGACGGGAACAGAAAACTGGAGCGGTCCCTACAAAGGTTACCAGCTCGATGCCGAAAACCAGAAGAAGCTCGTCAGCACCGTCGTCGAAGCCGCTATCAAAAACGATATCTATGTCATCATCGACTGGCATTCCCACGAAGCGACAGGTCAAGTGGAAAGCGCCAAAGGGTTCTTTTCGGAAATGGCGCAAAAATACGGCAGCTACGATAATGTCATTTTCGAAATTTTCAACGAACCGCTAGATATCGCCTGGGCAAATATTCAGAATTACGCAAACCAGATCATCCCCGTCATCCGGGAATATTCCGACAACTTGATTCTCGTGGGGACGCGCGCCTGGGACCAGCACCCGGAAGAAGTCATCGGAAACGAAGTAACCGACAGCAAAAACAACACCGCCTACACGCTCCACTACTACGCGATGAGCCATTGCGTAAGCGGTTCTTACAGTTGGGGATCTTCTTGCGAAGGCGCAAACGGAGAAAAGGCCATCAAGGCGGGGCTTTCCGTTTTCATCAGCGAGTGGGGAACCGGGACTGCTGATGGAGGCGGAACACCGGGACAAGCGAAAAACGACGAATGGCAAGCCTTTGCAAACAAATACAAAATTTCCTGGGCGAATTGGAGCGCCTCTCGAAAAGACGAAGGAACCGCGGCATTCTCAGGTGGTGCGACAGCGACCAATCTGCAATACTCCGCTTCAGGAAATCTGGTCAAGAGCTATCTCGCCACAAATCCCACTGCCTATACCGCCTGCAATTCAGAAACGCCCGACACAAGCGGAACAGGTATCGCAAAATATTTCCGGGTTTCGTCCTTTGAATTAAAAATGGCAGAACGATCCATCCAACTGGTAAACGCCAAGAACCCATCCATTCACCTTTACGACCTCCAGGGGCATTCCTTGCGAAGTTCTAAGACCAGTTCGCTTTCTCTGGAAAACCTTCCGAACGGAACTTATATCGTCAAGGCGAGCGACGGCAAACAAAGCCAAATGCAGTCTGTCCGAATCACCCGATAACATCACGAACAAGCTCCGCCCCAAAGCGGAGCCCTTTCTTTTTTACCGGATTCTGTGCAAAACCTAAAAAGTCTTCGTCACGTTACAGAAGAAGCGCGTACGATCATCGCCGCCGTTTGGAACCTGGACTAGTTCCTTTCCGATTGCATGCAAGATCGTCGCGGAAAGCGAGAGCCCTACGTGGGGAAATTTCTGTACAAACGAAGCGTTCCAATACCACGAACCTTTGACTACAAAAGGATCTTCGGTCCTCAAGTTCCAACGAGCGTCCGAGCGATACGTCCAGGCATGTTGAATTTCAAACCGATCCCACAGATTCCACGATGCGGCAACCGAAAGCCAGTTTTCGACCGGATTGACTTCAAAGCGCTCTTCATCTCCATCGATACGCTCGAATCCGGCCCGAGCGAGCAGCGAAAACATTTTTTCATAATAGATTGCGGCATAAGCCTCTCCCGCAAGCCCGCGAATCCACGAATCGATTCGTTCCACGTTTCCCTTGCGATAGATTGCTTTTCGCTCACCGACTTTTTGAACGATATATTCTTTCGCGTCAAATGTCTCTGCGCCTTTTTCGAACCAGCCGGCAAAATTCATTCCAAGCCCAAAGAATCTGGAACGGCTTTGGACATCCAAAAAGATACGATGCAATTGCATCCAGCCGTCCGCCTTTAGGGAAATCGTATCCGAATCGAAATACTCAAAATCATCTCCGAGCGGATTCAATGCCGACGCGAAATGATTCTTGAACCCGATTCTAGAAATGATGCCCGTAAATTTCGGGAGCGTCAAATCCACACTGTCCTTGCTCGCAAAGTCCCGCCCACTCGTCCCGATGAACCCGGCAATCCGCAAGCGTTCCACAGGCCGAACCGCATATTCCAAGAACGGGAAAGCGACATAGTCATCTTCGATTCCGAACGGGACAAAAGCGCTATCATCGACCACCCGAAAGGCGACTCCCAAAGCGACATTCCAGAGCCTTTGCCTAGTCGCCAGCGAATCTTCGCCAATTCGGACCGAGCCGTTCCACTCCTTCCGATTGCCGACAAATTTTTTTGCCGAAATCGTATATTCCGCATTTTCATAGACAAACGAAGCGTGCAAATACTTCGAATCAAAGCGGGATTCGACACGAGGCTTGTACTCGATGGGAATCCAGCGATTGCTTTTTCCATAGATCCAGACATATTCGTGTCCGGCGAGAAGGAACACGTCAAAGGCTTTTGCACCGAATCCAAGTCCCGCATAAGCCGTACTCGTAAACGGAAGATTTTCCCCGAAAATGGAAAATTCATCGGTCTTCACCATATCCCGCCGAATCTTTCGCAAGCTATTCGAGTAATGGTCAATCTGAAAATAACGCGCAGTCGCCCAGATGCCGCTATAAGATTTCGATCGAAATCCGCCTTCGAGCATCGGCGTGCGATTTTCCTCATGCGCCAAAACACCGCCGCGAAGCGGATCCTGGTACATCAAGTCTCCGATTTCATTTCCGACAGAAAGCCACACAGACGGAGAAAAAGGCGTCCAGGAAGGTGTCCCCGAAACCCTGTCCAAAAAAAACCTCTCCCGAATTTTCAGAGGATTCCACTCCTCGCTTTCGGAATGGATGCCTCCCATTTGAGAATTCCGGTCAAAGACATAGGTCGGGGAAGCCGTCAAAAACGTTCCGTCATTTCGAGTGTCCTGCATCCCCTCTGTTTCCGGAGCGATTTCCGCAAAAGTTCCTTGGACAAGAAACAAGAACGCCGCAATCAAAAATTTCTTTCGCATTTCAATTTCCTACCAGAGTTTTCGTTGCAAGTAAAATCCGAACCACGCCGTCTGCGATGTTTCCGGTTCCGTCCACAGGGTTTCATAGTAAAATTTCGCCCCCATGCGCCAATTTTCGAGCGTTAAAATCGGGAGGTCGAGACGCGCGTAAAAACCGAATTCCGTCTCGTTGTCATTAAGCGTCGAACGCGAAACGTCTCCGTCCGCATCGGCACGCATCCAAATGCAGCTGAATCCTGCGCCAAGGGCAATCGGTTTCGCTATCGGCAGCGGATAATCCAATCCGACCCTTCCATTCACCTGGTGAATTCCCGGATACTCAATATCGCCTTTTGTCGGAAGATAGGAGTAGCCGAACTGAAGAACGCCCGAGAACTTTTCAAAATAGCGGTAATTAAATTCCAAAAGTCCGTAGTAGGTATTGTCTAGCGCATCCTGCACATCGTCCAAAAAATAAAGCGCTCCGCCTTCAATCCCTATTCCTGCATGAGAAAATTCCGTCTTGGACGAATCCGTTTTTGCAAGCAGGGATACCGCGCACAAACTAATCAAACAAATTAATTTCTTCATTTTTCTCTCCGAATCGCCTGTGCGAAGAACCGATCCAAGCCAAAAGAATTCTTTCCGACGCGAAGCGCTTCTCCGCATTTTCCAAAATCAGAGTGCATCTCCAAAAATTTTTTGACGACATTGTCTGTTTCAGCAAGATCCGGGCTGCAAGTCGCATACACGAGAATTCCGCCGACTTTCAAAGCGCGAGAAGCCTTTTCGAGAATCCGGGATTGAAGTTCCGGCAAAGTTTTAAAGTCATCGGGAGTCAAGCGATATTTCGCTTCCGGGCGACGGGACAGAACCCCCAGATTCGAGCAAGGAACATCCAAAAGAATCCGGTCAAACCTTTGATCAAAACTCGAAGCGAGGACATCCAAAGTTTCTACCCGGACATTTTGCAAATCCAGACGCCTGTGCAAATCTTCCATTGCGCGCGAACGTTCCGCAGACACATCCGAAGCGAGAATTTTCACCGTCGGAAACATTTCCGCAATCAAAGCGGTCTTTCCGCCAGGAGCCGCACATGCATCCCACACAAATGAATTTTCCTGAACGTCGAGCAACTTGACGACTTCATAGGCTGCGGGATTCTGTACGGAAAAAAATCCTTGGGCGAAAAATTCACCTTTCAATAAATCGCCCAAGTGCACTTCATCAGGAGCATCGACAATTTCCAGATAGCGGTTCGCATAAATCCTTCCCGAAAGATTCAACTCCGTTTTCAATTTTTCAGCTGAAATTTTCTGTGTATTTGCGCGAATCCACTGACTCGGCCTTTTGACGCTTTCTTCCGCGATTTCCGTTGCCACATCTTTCCCGTAAAAATCCAGCATTCTGCGAACAAGCCACTCCGGGAAAGAATTTTCCAAACTGATTTTTCGCACGTTCTGGGCGGGAAGTTCAGGCAATCCTTCGCGTTCAATCTTCCGCAAGATGCCGTTCACCAGCTTGACTGAGCCTTCCCCCAAACCGATTCGGCGAACCAGTTCCGCGCTGGTATTGACAGCCGCACTCGCAGGAACGGAGGCCATAAAGCACAACTGATAGACGCCCAATTCCAGAACACACTGCACTTCAAGCCTAGGCATTTTCTGCACACATTTTTTGATTGCGTACAAAAGAAATAAATGTCTGCGGCATACGCCTAGCGCAAGTTCTTTCGCAAAAGGGGAAAGGGAATGTTCACGAACCAGTTTTCCTTTTTTCTGCCAATCAAAAACGGCAAAAAACGCGGCAAGGCGTTCCTTTAGGCAATCGTTTTGAAGCACAACGCATCCTTTTTCTGAATCCCGCGCAAGAAATCCGCTGCAGACATGGCTCGTTTTCCTTCTAGCTGGATTTCAAGTATTTCCAGCTCGCCGTTCCCCGTTCCGACAAAGAGCTTTCCATCCAAAAATTTTCCTTCTCCCGGAGAAATTCCCAGGTTTCGCTTGGCAGGAATTGTTTTACGGAAATAGGCGACTTTTCCATTGAACGAACAAAAGCCTCCGGGCCAAGGGAAAAACGCTCGAATCCGATTGTGGATTTCCAAGGCGGATTTCAAAAAATCGATTTTTCCGTCTTCTTTTTTAAGCTTTGGGGCGGGAGAAGCCTTTTCATGTTCTTGCGCCAAAAGTTCCTTGATTTCACCGTTAGAGATTCGATCGATAGCGACATCAAGCGCATCGCATCCCGGCTTGACCATTTTTTCCAGAACGGAACTCGCCGTATCCTGCAAATCGATCGGAATGTTCCTCTGCTCGAGAAGCGGACCGTGATCCATCTTTTCGTCCAAAAGGAATACGCTCACGCCGGTCGATGATTCTCCATTGGCTATCGCCCACTGGACAGGCGCTGCACCGCGATACTTGGGAAGCAAGCTGCCGTGGACGTTTATCGCTCCGAACTTAGAACAGGCGAGAACCGCTTTGGGCAAGATGGAAAACGCGACGATGACAAACAGATCCGCGTCCCACCTTTTCAAGTCCTCGGCAAAAGAAGCGTCTTTTACCGACGCGGGTTGCAGAACGGGAAGTCCTAGCTCTAGAGCCTTTGCCTTGACAGGGGGAGGAGTCAAAACGCGTCCGCGACCGACAGGTCGATCGGGTTGCGTAACAACAGCCAAAACCTGATGCGGTCCAGAGTGGAGATGTTCCAAAAAATGCGCCGCAAATTCCGGCGTTCCCATAAAAATAATCTTCATGAAAACAAAAATAAAAAAAGACCGCCTCGCAAATTTGCAAGACGGTCTTAGAGCGAAATTTATTTCAGAAAGTGAAACCTACATAGGCGCCTGCGCCGAAATAGATATCGTCCGAATCTCCGTAGTCATCGCCGATAGGCTTGCAGGCACGGACGTATCCTTCCATCGAAAGATTTTCCACCGGAGAAAAATACGCCTTTGGACCGACAAAGACCTGAGCCAAATCGGCATCGTCATCAAGCGTCATCGTATGGTATTCACCCTGGATGCCCAGCGAAAGATTATCCGAAATGGCAAAGAACGGTTCCACATAAGCGAACATGTATTCAGGAGCATCGACAGATGTCGGGTTTTCGTCATCAAGAATGGCATAGTAGGCAGTTCCCTTCACCGAAACCTTCCCTAGGGCAACTTCCGGTTCCACGGCAAAGGCATGGCTCATCTTGGGCGAATCTTCCGAAAGCGCATCGGAATACAGCCCATAGACAACCTGGATGTTTGCGACATTTCCAAAAACGAGACTCGCCGTAACGCCTGCCCGCAGGCTGTTTCCGCTTTCGACCTGATAACTCTTGTAATTCACATAGGGACGGATTCCGCTTGCGCCAAGCGATAAATCGTATGCGACATGGACATCGTAAGTCGTGCATCCCGCATCAGACGCTTCGCAATCGTCATCATCGGCTCCGAGCCCAAGTCCAACTGTCAAACCGTAAGCGTCCACTTCAATTCCGCGAACGCTCCGTTCCGCCATGCCGGCAGCGGCATCTCCCGGATCGTCATAGTCGTAGTAGCGGAAGGCGCCTTCCGAGTAGGTGAAGTCGCCCGCCTTGATGGCGATTTTATCATTCATCTGGTATTGGATGAAGGCTCCGTCGTAGGCAAATCCCGGAGCTGTCCCGTCACCGTCTGCAGAAATCGCTGCTTCCGCGGACCACTTGTCATTGAATTTCACTTGGAAAAGCAGGTCGAATGTCGATGAATAATCGTGGAACCATTTATTGTCCTGGGCGTTGTTGTCGGTTTCGCTCCGCGGATCGACCTGTTTAAAATGCGTGTTCGCTTCAAACTCGACAGATCCCGAAACATTAAACGTCGGACCTTCGCTGGCTGCATCCTGCGCGAAAAGGAAGGATGAGGCGACTAGCGGCATCGAAAGAAGAAGGATTTTATTCGTCATAGCGTATCCTTGGTTGAGGTTTTCCTTCGTTCTATGCTTAACAAAAATTATGCCATTCCGATTTTTCCGGAAATTTCAGCGATTTCGCCGAGTTATCCCTTCCCGAACATTGATTTAAAACAAAAAAGTTTTCTGAGAATACAAAAAAGTCCGATTTGGAATCCAACAAGCGATTTCCACTTTCCGTTCAAAGACAAGAAAAATCCCCCTTGCAAAATTTGTTAGCCAATTCTAATTTTATTAGCGTAGGTTAATTTTTACAAGGAGTCTTTATGAAACCCTACGAGTATTTCTCGAGAAAATCCATCGCCATGGTTTTCCGCACAGCCTTTCTTTTTGTCGCCCTATCCATTTTTACCATTGGCTGCTCAAGCAGTTCCTCTAGCGATAGCAATGCGAAAACCGACAGTTTCCTATCCGAAATCCAAGGCAGTTATATCGAACTTTTCCCTGTCATCGGCCAGCAAAAGTATCGAAATATCTGGATTGACGAAATCCAAAAAATACAAAAAGATGTAAACGATTCCGCGGCAAACGCCATGGCTGAAGGTATTATTGAAATGATGCAGGCAGAAATCTATGGCGAAGAAGCCATCGAATCGTACGATTTTCCGAACAACTTTGCCTTTCGCTGCAATTTCATTCTAGATGTCGCCAAAATCAAAATCCAAGGGAATCAAATCTCCGGATTCGCTAAAGACGGGAAAGAAATTTTTAGCCATACTTACACCGCAGTCAAAAACTCAAAAGCCGAGGCCCACGTCTATCAAAGCGATGATGAAAACTCCGGCGCTTTCGCGTTCTTCGGTTTTCAAGATGATACGCCAAAGACGACATTCCATCTGGAATTCCGCTACAGCGATACAGAATCGGATGTCGGGAAAGACGCCTGGTTCAGCGGAAAGCTCGCCTATTGGAACGTCGGAGCCATCCAAGAAGATTACGATGATGAACTTGTTGACAAAGTCATTCGGCTTTTTGTCGATGAAAACTTTGGCGAAGAAGAGTAAACGATAAAATGTAAAAATGAACGGTCGGCAGAATGCTGGCCGTTTTACAGTTAAAGAAAAAATTGCCGCATCGCGTTCCGCATTCTTTCATGGTCCTCGACTGACGCCATTTCGCGGATGCTGTGCATCGAAAGAATCGCTTCGCCCAAATCTACCGTAGGAATTCCAAGCGAGGCGGAAAGCCTAGGCCCAACGGTACTTCCGCATGGCAAATCGTTTCGGGAAACAAAAGTTTGCAGAGGTACTCGACATTTTTCACAAATTCTCTTCAGATACGCATTTGAAACCGCTTCGCTCGCATAGCGCTTTTTCGCGTTTACTTTCAGGACAATCCCTCGCCCCAAAATCGGCGAATGATTCGATTCCATTTTTTCCGCAAAGGCAGGATGCGTCGCATGGGCAACATCGAGAGAAAAGAGAATCGAGTCGGATAGATTTCCCAGAAGCTCTCCGCGATTCATTTGTACGAAATCCGCAATCCGACAAAGCATCGTCTCGGCAAAATTTCCAGCGGCGCCATCCCGCGTTTCGGAACCGATTTCCTCGCTATTGAAAAAGAACGCACCACGAACGTTTTCCGTTTCCACAGGAGCCTCCGCAATTCCGCAAAGAATCGCTTCACAGGAAAGCAGATTGTCCAAGCGTCCGGAATAAATCCATTCACGGGAAAAGCCTCCAAGCGACGCCGCTTGCGCATCAAAGAACTGCATTTCAAAATCAACAATCTTTGAACCGACCGTTTCTTCTAAATTCAAGATAAAAGTTTTTGATTCATCCGAAGAAAAGCAAGCGTCCAATTGCGTCTGGGAATTCATCCGAAATCCTTCCTCGTTCACGTTTCGGTTCAAGTGGATAGCGAGTTCCGGGATACGACACAGCGCCTTCATGCGTACAAGTTTCTGTTCCAAACGATTTCCATCTTGAACAACCGCGATTCCCGCAATTCCCAAGTCGCGATCCAACCAGGTATTGAGCAAAGCGCCACCATAAATTTCCGGGTGCAGCAAATGAATCCCAGCAGAAAACTTATCTGGATTCGGAGTGATTTTAAGTGCCGGAAAATCCGTATGCGAAGAAGCAAGCAGAAAACGCGATTTCGACGTCCACTGCGATGGCATCCTAAACGCGAAAAGAGCCGCACCGCGCTTCACAAAATACGCGGTTCCCTTTTGCAGATTCCAAGATTCCATTTCCTTCAATTCAACGAACCCAGCCTTCAAAAGTTCTTGCGAAGTTTTTTCCACCGTATGCCATGGCGTCACCGCATAGTCCAAGAATTTTAAAAGATTCATAGCAAATAATCCTGTCTTAAAATTTTTAAAGACCAAACTTTTAAACAAAAATTTTACCCGTTTCGGCCTCACCTTGAAATTAAAATTATTATTGTCGCATGGAATATTTTTTTTCAGCGGAACAGCCTTTTGAATCTTGGAAAATCCTCGGCTTTAACGGAAAAACGGCGAGACTTTTTCCGCATCTGGAAAGTACGCATAGATATAGCAAGGAAAATCTACAAGAACTAGAAGCCGGAGATGTCATCGTCGCCGACTCGCAATCAAGCGGTCGGGGCAGACACAATCGGACATGGCTCTCGCCAAAAGGGAAAAATCTCTACTTCAACATTCTCTATCCGCTCGAAAATTTTGCGCCAAGAGAATATCCCCAGCTGATGCAAATCAGCGCCATCACAATCGCCCTGCTTTTTCGGGAACTCGGCATCGACGCAAGCGTCAAATGGCCGAACGACATTCTTTGCGAAAAGAAAAAGGTTTGCGGGATGATTTCGGAAATTCTCACCAAGGACGGAGAAAAACTGCTCACCATCGGTATCGGCATCGATGTCAATGCTGATGAAGACGATCTGAAAAGCATCGACCGTCCCGTCTCCAGCCTAAAGATTCTTCTAGGACGCTCCGTCAACCGGGAAGTTCTCTTGCAAACAATCATCAACAAACTCCAGAAGTCCGTAGAACTCGCCCAGACAAAAGGCGTCACGCCGTGGATCGATGAATGGAGAAAGATGGACCGGTTCATCGGAAACCCGGGAAAAATCGTCGAAGGCAACGAAATAATCGAAGGGATAATTCTCGATATCAACGACGACGGAAGCCTTTTATTTTGTACGCAATCCGGTCAAATCATCACACGGCACTCAGGGGATCTGGAAATTTGACAAAATTTACCTCGCCAAAATTGCATGACAGATTTTGTCTATAAACATTTCATAGTCATTAAAGATAACTGTTGATTCCTGATGTTTTCGAAACGCTCGATAAGGCAACAGCGTTTCTTTCACATTTAACGATGCCAAAGAGGAATATATCCGGACATAATCCTTTTTGGAAGATATCCGCTCCTCCGTATCGGGAACATGCACTACATATAAAAGCGTCTTGTTCGGTGTATGAAAATAGCTGTCGGGATTGTCCTGCGCAAGGATTTCATATTTACGTGTATTGACGTCCGAAAAACTCTCCCATTTTTGAATATATCCGTCCTTATCATAATAAGGAATTTTATCAGGAATAATGAATATCTGGAAATAAGGAACTCCCTTGCAACGTATATTCGCCGTCTCGCCGAGCATATTTTCAAAATAGTTGTTTGAATTTTGCGAATAGTTCTGCATCACAAACTTGACAGCAATTCCCGCAACAGCGGCTCTCCTAGACTTATCGATAATTGTGATATCTACTTTCTTATCGATATAACGGCCCGATATTTCCGATTCTTTTCCGTCTTGAAAGCCTAAAGACGCAACGGCAAAGCGTCCTGAAATTTTCGAAAAGCCGGATAAACGTTTGAGCCTTTCAAAAATATCCGAGGCAATTGCGCCATGCAAAACTTTTAATTTTTCATTGCTGCGAGAACCGGTTTCAAGAAACTTTTTAAAAGAACTTGCTATCACATCTAAAAATTCACGGTTGTCCATTTTTCTCTCCCAGTTTAAATGTCAGATATTTTTTCAAGTCTTTTGACGAAAACGTATAATAGCCTCCGCTCTTGTACTTCTTTAACATTTTTACATACTGAATAAAATCATCACAACAGAGAACTTCCTGGATTTCCGCAAACGAGAAATTACAAAGGATATATAGTCCGCTATACACTCCTTCTCCGACGGATACCCGATTCAGCTTTATCGAATCCACATCCTTCACAATGGAATTGACGGCTATCTTATTCTTGAATACATCGTTTACTCCCTGGGACCTGCCGAACAAATACCAATCCGCATCCCCATGTTTTGAAATTTTCTCTTTGTTGTCCAACAGATATTTCTTCGTTTTCATTCCTAAATTTTCAAAAGGAATGGGCTTTCCCTTTCTGTCATACGGGAAAACGCACCTGCTCCATTTTCCCGTAGAAGCTTTAATCACGTCAATGCCGTTTTCGCAATCAACGGGAGCAATAAATAGTTTATCCGCCAAAGTAGCAAAGCCGTTTTTCACTTGAATATCTAAAGACCTTTGTGTTTCCAAGATATTTCGCAACTTTCGTAAACCATCCAGTCGGGACAAATAAAAACACCCGTCCATATCCATATCTTTTAAAGAAAGATTATCCTTGAACACCGGAGGTTCAGACGCATCCGTCAAAATGGAATAGGATATTTTCCGAGAACGATCTGTTTTCTCAAACCGCGACACAATCGTGTACGTCATCGCGTCAAAAGCCTGGAAATGTTCCAAGTCGATAAACCCCGTCAAATTATCGTGTTCTCGGATATAATTCCGCAGCACGCTGCCGCTGACGCTGTTCAACCAGGAACTCGGCGTAATCATCGCCATAGTCCCATGTTCAGAAAGCATATCGAAGCCGATTTCAAAAAATACGATATACAAATCCGTCATCCCGTTTTTGGAAAAGGAGAACTTCTTTACTGCGTCATGCTTTTCCGCCAGATTGTGCACCCGTACATAAGGCGGATTTCCAAACACGAAATCCATCCTCGAACGGTAATCTTCAAAGCAGGAAAGAGCATCCGCACAGCGAATATCCCATTTGATGCCGGTAACTCCAACCTCCCTTGCGACCGAATCCAGATTGCGCCTTGTTTTCTCGCATTCGTCAGCGTCGATTTCGATTCCATGGATATAGGTTTCGAGTTCTCTTTTGATTTCCTCGGGATGACGTTTTCCCAAAGCCCTACAGTACCTTCGCACGATTTCTGTCAAGAACGCACCGTCGCCGCAACTATTGTCCATCACGTGTCTATGCAAAATTTTCTTGCCGGTGTACCCTCCAAAATCCAAGATGACGTTCACCAAAAACGCCGGGGTGTAAATTGCACCTCTTTGCTTCACCATGGTTCTGTCAGCCATAAATCCTCACCGTCTGCGAGAATTTACCCCTGCGACACTATCGACAAAAAGGGCGTAAGTCGATGTGTCTGTCAAGTTCGAGGCTCTCGACTGCCTACCAAGAAACAAACACAAACGACTCACGCCCCAAAGGCAGCCTGCCTACACACGATGCGTATCTAGGCAAAACCGTTGCCGCATGATTGGTCACGGCAAACGTGAGCGTTCGTCTTATTCTCTCTTGGGTTTGAAATTGTCGAGATTTCGAACTAGAGAACAAGAGCAAATACTCTTAAAAATTTTAGTTGTCCATCTTCATATAGATAGACAATGTCCGGCACAAATATAGATCGATTTGAAAGCTATAGCACGCAAAAACAATAATTATTTTATTCTTCGCGATTCTTGAGATAGAAACCGACAGCGACTGAGATAGCGAGCAAGACAATTAAAATATTCAGAGCGAACTCCGCCTCGGCTTTTGGCAAAAATCCCAGTTCGATTCCCAAGACATCGATTAAGGAAAGCCCGACAAAAAAGACCCCTGCGCGATGGCAAAATTTCCGTTTACCCGAACGCATCGACATTTCCTCCCAAAAGAATCCAAACGACAAGCCCTGTCATCACCAAGACGCTCACGCCGACATTCGCCAGAAAAAAGTCACGGTTCATCGCGTCGAGGTCATCCGATTTTCGAAACAGGTGGATATAGAGAATCGCAACGGTCATCAAGACAAAAACACACCACCAGGCAATTCCCATTTTCCAATACACGCCAAAAACGATGCAGAGAGCAAGCATCGCGATATGGCTTGCCAGAGCAATTTTCAAGGCGTTCTTTCTTCCAAAGCGAGCGGGAACCGAATAAAGCCCGGATTTGCGGTCGACTTCTTCATCCTGCGTTGCATAGATAATGTCAAAGCCACCCATCCAAAGCATCAGAATGAACATCAAAAAAATCGGGAAAGCGGCAAATTCCCCGCGCACGGCAATCCACGCCCCAAGCGGACTCATCCCGATGGCAAAACCCAAATACCAATGGCAAAGCCACGAAAAGCGTTTCCAGTAAGAATAAAAAAGGAGCGCAAACCAGACAGGCGCGGAACAGATTCCGGCAAGCGGATTCAGCATCCACGCAAAGGCGCAAAATAAAATCCCATTGGCCGCAATAAATCCGATGACGGATTTTTTCTGCATCTTTCCCGCAGGTAAATGTCTCCCCGCGGTCCTCGGATTTTCCGCATCGTATTTAGCATCGACTAAGCGGTTAAAGGACATCGAGGAATTTCGGGCAGTCACCATGCAACCGACTATCAAGAACACCAGCTTGAAAATAGCGACACCCGTCATCCCGCGGAATCCGTCCGCCGCAACCCACATCGAACCGAGCGCAAAAGGCATCGCAAACAAGGAATGGCTGAACCTGACAAGATGTCCAAGCTCTACGATTTTCGAAAAAAAATTCATCGAGGCATTCCCCACTTCGGAACAATTTCATTCGGAACGCCCAAATGCGTCAAAATTTTGGCAACGACCGTATCGACCAAGTTCTCAATCGTTCGGGGATTTGCGTAAAAATGCGGACTTGCGGAAACGACTGTCGCCCCGGCCCGAACCAAACGCTCCATGTTTTCCAGATGAATCAGATTGTAAGGCATTTCCCGCGGAACGACAACCAACGGGCGATGTTCCTTCAAACAGACGTCAGCGGCTCGCGTGAGCAAGTTGTCCGCAATTCCGCCAGCGACTTTTCCAAGCGTCCCCATCGAACACGGAACAATCGCCATCCCCGAAAAAGACGAATTTCCGCTCGCCGCTTCGGAAAAGAAATCGTCATTTTTCAAAACGGCATCCGCGCACAAAAGCTCATCGGAAACGTCTTCAAAATCTGCAACGGATTTCCCCGCAGAGGTTTCGACCAGCGACACCGAATGTCCCAAGCGCTTTAAATGAAAAAGCGTGCGCGCCGCATAAATTGTCCCAGAAGCTCCGGTAACACCCAAGAGAAAACGGCTCATGCAAAACCTTTTTTTCGAAGAAGTACTCGATAGGCGATGCCAAAATCGCAAGGCTTCACATGGACAACTTCAAATCCTGCTTTCTCCGCAAGACGCGTGAACTCGGCTACGGGCAAAAACCGGATGACGGAGCGGACCAGATATTCATACGCCGAACGTTTGCCGCTAAAAAATGCACCGACAACCGGGATAAAAAGCGGAGCGAGTTTCTTATAGAAGAACGTATTGAAAAAATTTCTCGGAGAAAAAAATTCCAGTATCATCAAGTATCCTCCCGGCGCGAGGACTCGGAACGACTCCTTCAGACCGTTTTCCGCATCCGGCAAGTTGCGCATTCCAAATCCATTCAAGACGACATCAAATGTCGCGTCCCAAAACGGCATCTGCATCGCATCGAGCTGCACAGGTATCGCCGTGATTTTCTTGTTGCGGGAATGCGATAGCATCCCAAAAGAAAAATCCCCGAGAATCGCTGTCTGCGGCGTTCCGACAATTTTTCCAAAAGTCGCAGCAAAGTCCCCCGTGCCTCCACACAGATCGAGAAGCCGCCTTCCCGGACAAAACCGCTTTAACTCCCGACAGCAGGCTCTGCGCCAGCTGATATCTCGAAAACAGCTGAGAGCATGATTGAGAAAATCGTAGTTTTTCGAAATATCGTCAAACATTTTACGAATGGGAGAAAACATACCGTCAAATTTAGAAAATTAGGAATGAGTAATTAGGAATTAGCAATGAGAAGTTAGCAGTCTAGCGAGTTCAGAACTTAGAACTGAGAGCTTAGTTGATAGAAATCAGGAGGCAGGAATCAGTAGGCAAAACGGGACATGGGACACGGGATAAGGGATTAGGGAACAGTTGTCGGAGCGAGACGATGGCTTTTCTGCGAGCGGCTTTCAGGAAACAGGATATTCAGAACTGAGAGCTTAGTGCTGCAGACGTCTATGTTCTTACATCTCGGAGGTTTAACGTCCGCAACTATGCCCACTATCCACTATTCTAAGCTCTGGACATCGCTACCCAAAAGCCTAGATGTCTGCGGTACTGACCTCTGACCACTATCCACTAAACATAGACGTCTGCGGACTACTCCTAGTCCCTATAAAACATTCACTCAAATATCGCGATATAAGACTCGCCACCCACCGGACTTACTAGCCGCGGATTTTCCACAGAGCCGTCCTCCCACGAAACAAATTTTGCCCCGGAAGAAGCCTCGGCCAAAAGTTCCATCGCATTGCCGCCAAAAAATTTTCCGGTAAAGTTTCTGGGCAACACTTTCCCTTCCAAACGTACCGAGCCTTTTCCCTGCGCGGCAATCGTCACCGAAACATCTTCGCCGAGCCCGAATTCTTCGACATATTCGGAATGAACAGTCGCGTCACGGCTTTCTGCCCAAGATTTGATGCAGGATCCCGACTTGCTGAATCTTCCACCGCATGAATTGGTGTAATAACGATCCGTCTGTTTGAATTTTTCCAAATCCCGCTTCATTTCGTCCGCATCGATTGTTCCGACCATCGCATCGACCGTCTTCTCCACATTTGCCGAGTTCAAATAGTTTTCAAACATCATCGCGGAACGGTTGATGAACAGCCGACGAAAATCGGGATTCTGAATTAATTTTACATACAAAGTATGAAAGCATTTCCCCGATGTACTGGAAACACATTTTCCCGAGTAAGAGCCTCCTACGCGAATCCAGTCAAACATATTTGTACTCTGGCTGAATCCCGGCGTGACCCATTCCCAATCGTAGCCGTGATCCAAATCATAGACCATAAATTTCCACGGTTGCTCCGGGCTTTTCCACGCACGGACATTGTTGTTCGGCCAGTCTCCGTTATGCGAGTAGATTTCCGCCGCCATATAGTCTGCAAAGTTTCCCACATCCATCTGCGATTTGATCATTTCGTAAGCCGCATTATTCTCGCCGGAAAGATCGCTCTGCGCGGCAAACACGAGAAGATTTTCATAATCATCCGTTGTCCCGTTGCTCGCCGTAACCGTGCGATTGATATGCTTGATAAAATTCACCGTAGAAGCGTCATAGCCATAATTCGTTTCGACAAAATTCTTGTTGAAACGTTCCCGCATATCGTGAATTCCCCAGTAATTTCCGTTGTAAAAGACGACGACCTGTCTGCTTCTCTGGTAATCCACGCCGCTGCCTTCGAGAATCGCACCGCCCATCGCATCTTCAATGTAGTCGCTCACAAAACGGTTGCCGTTGTTTCGCAGGTTAAACGCCTTGAACTTGCTGTTCGTCTCCTTGCGGGTTTCAAACAAAGGATACTTGAGCCAGCCGGAATTGTACTCTTCCCCCATCTTGACCGCTACGGATTTTTTCCTTTCCAAGCGACTGTAATTTCCCATCAAGGAAATTCCCGCATCCGATTCCCAAGCCTTTTCTTCGCTCTCGCTTCCCTCCGCAAAATATTCCACGTGGGCAGGAAACTCAACGTCGGCAAAAAGCCCCGTCTTGTCCGGATCCGCGGAACTAGGGGAACTCGCAGAAGTCTGTACATAGTGTTTTCTAAAAAACGCGGAGTCCACGCTAATCGCGACGACAGGCATTTTCACCGTTTCATCGATAAAAAACGTATTGGTCACCACCTTGTTTGTAATCAGCCCTTCCTTGAAAGCGGCACAGCGCACAACCGTATTCGATTTTAAAATCTTGATTTCACGCATTTCATCCGTCGCATCGGTCGGTTCGGAACCGTCGAACGAACAGCGAACAACCGCACCGTCTTCCGCCGATGGAGGTGCAAGAACAACCGAATCCCTATAAAAACCGCCAACATTTTCAAACACGGGAGCCGCAACAAAATCTTCAAATCCTTGGCTTTTCGCATTGTCCGCTTCGGGGGTAGGCTTGGCAAAATATCTCCAACCATCTGCAGTCTTTCCAAAACTTACTCCCGCATCGAGAGCCGGATACGTAACCGAATCGAGAACACCGCAATTTTCATCGACCAGAAAGACGCTACCACCGGAATCCTTCAACTTCCAGCTTGTATGGGAACGAAAATGCAGGGAATCGGAATCTTCACCGGCAAGAGGCGTGGCGATATCCCGCTTCGAAGTAAACGCTATCCGAAAACCGTTAGCCGGAATCGTATCGTCGCCAAAGACCCACTTTCTCGGACTAGAGGTATTCTTGACCAAAGCGAAGCCCTTCAGCGAAACGGGCTTCTTGCTCGAATTATAAAGTTCTACCCAGCCGGGATCCTTTCCCAAATCATCGGGCCAATCGATATTTCCGGGTAAAATTTCATTGATAAAGATCGTCGAGTTTCCCTGCCAAAACGCTTCGCAGCGCACTTCGCTGCTTGAACTGCCGACATCATTTTCCGCACTCGAACTGCCTTGATTCGATGACGAGGAATTTCCGATTGTCCAATCGGATTCCGAAGAAAGGGACGGCCCTTCCTCGGCACGGGATGGTTCATCCGAACAGGCTATCAAAATTCCAAGAGCAGCCGCAAAGACAGCGAATCGAATCGTTTTCATTGTATCTCCAAAGCGAACCACACGAAATCCCGCTTTAAATTTATACGAAAAAGCCTTTTTCCTCACCCAAAAATGCGTTAAATTTTGCTTTACAACAATTTTCCCTTGACAAATCCAAAAAGAAAGACTAAATTTGGTTCATCAAATGGCTCTGTAGCTCAGTTGGTAGAGCAGAGGACTGAAAATCCTCGTGTCACTGGTTCAATTCCTGTCGGAGCCACTCCAAAAACCCTGGATGCCTCTAGGGTTTTTGTTTTGGAGGAATAGGCTAATTGGTAAGTCAGCGGTCTTGAAAACCGCCGCCGTAAGGCTTGGGGGTTCGAGTCCCTCTTCCTCCGCTAAACATTCCACTCCGTCGAGGAATCCGCGGCAAAGTCGATTTTGGCCGTCGCACTTTCCTCGCGAAGCAGCGTACAAACCTTTGCCCGCCCGGCGAGTCCTTCCTTTTCTAGAGCATATAGGCATGCACTTGTCGTCGCCCCGGTCGTAAAAACATCATCGACAATAATCGGCGTATAGCCATCGGGCCAAGAAAAGCGCCTTTTCCACCCGAATGCCCCTGCAACATTGTTCGCACGCCCCGAGCGGGACAGCTTCGTCTGCGAAACGCGAAACGTTTTTCGGAAAAGCGCCCGGGCCACAATCCCGTCGGTCTTTCCGGCAAAAGAAAAGGCGAGCTTTTCCGCCTGGTTATAGCCCCTTTCGCGCATTCGCGCCATATGGAGCGGCACCGGGACAAAGGCAAGCTTTTTTCCCCATTCCCGGATAATCTCAAGCGTTTCCGGTTCCCGAAACGCAGCCGTCACCAAATAGCCCGCAAGTCCCGGCATATTCCCGTATTTCAATCCGTAAACCAGCGATTTCGTCAAAGGCGTCATCGCATACAGGCAAAGGACATCCGGATTCGGCTGGCAAGGACTCTTCGCTAAACGCCGCAACTCATCCCGGCAGTCCGGGCAAAGCCACGGATCAAGCGGAATGCCGACACGATGGCAGGCTAGACACCCGTTTCCGAAGAAGAAACTCGAAATTCCATTCCACAAAGACATCGGAACCTCCCTTTTAATGTTCCCAAAAGGATAACGCTCCGAATTTTCAAAAAGGGAATTTTCGCCTAAAAATCAATCGTAATTGCTTTCTAGCTGGCTTCCCTGGTAGCGCATGTTAACTAGAAGCCCGACAAGCATCATGCATGTCAAGAGAAACGAGCCGCCGTAGGAAAGAAACGGAAGCGGAAGCCCCGTCACGGGCATCATCCCGAGCGTCATCGAAATGTTCACCGTCATGTGAAAAAGGAAAATCGTACAGGCTCCCGAAACGACATGGTTCACAAACGGATCGAGGTGCAAGCGACAGATAGAGATAGCCCGCCAGAGAAACAGAAAATACAGGCCGAGAAGCGCGACGCAGCCGACGAATCCGAATTGTTCGCCCAGGACGCTGAAAATAAAGTCCGTATGTTCTTCCGGCAAGAACGCCAGATTGGTCTGCGTCCCTTCCCCGAATCCCTTTCCAAAAAGTCCGCCGCTTCCTATCGCCACTTCGGACTGGATAACCTGATATCCCGCGCCCTTCGGATCGCGCATCGGATCGACAAAAGTCATCACGCGGTCCCTCTGGTGATCTTCGAGCGAATTCCAAGCCATCATGCTCGCATATCCACAGACGATATTCAGGGAAAGAATGACGATGATGAACTTTTTCGGCATTTTCCGGAAAAGGAGCACCAGAAACACCACGCAGAGAAGAAGTCCCCAAAGCGCCTGGGAATAAGGAATATGCGGATAGGAAAGTATCACCGAAGCGACCGGACTCAACAGCAAAAAAAGATCGGACAGGCTAAGCCCCGCCCAGTAAAGTCCCACGATTGTCACCGCGGTGAACACAAGCGCCGTGCTCAAATCGGGCTGTTTAAGAACCAGCACAAAAGGGACGAAAAAAATAATTCCGGGAACGATAAAAGTCTTTGCCTGCAAGATGTTCACCCGATGCGTCGAGAGCCATTTCGACATCGCAAGCAAGAAGGCGATTTTCGCAAATTCCGAAGGCTGGACCTTGATAACGCCCAAATCGATCCATCGCCCGGCACCTTTCGCCGCATCGCCCCCGCCAAATGCGATAAACGCAAGCAAAAAGACCACGACAAAATACAGGGGAAACGCAAGGCGCTGCCAATAATCGATTCGAATCAAGGCAAACAGCAGAGCGAGCAGGCACCCACCGCCAAAATACACGATCTGGCGAAACCAGCAAGCCGTGTACCATGTAGCCGTCGAATTCGCCGTCGCCGAATAGACAAGCAGAATTCCGATCGAAGTCAAGACAAGGACCAGCGCAAGAAAGAGCCAGTCGATTTTCATCTTGCTGTTCAAAAAACGCCCGGAACCTCTCACTTTTCCGCCTCCGCCAAATTCTTTTTCGACGCGAAATAAGCTTCCATGACCTTTCGGCAAACCGGCGCAGACTTGGCACCACCGCCACCCGCCGCTTCCTGGATGACCGCCACGGCGATTTCAGGATCGTAAAGCGGAGCGACCGCCACAAACCAGGCATGGGTCTTTTCCCCCTTTTTCCATTCCGCCGAGCCGGACTTTCCTCCGACCCGAATACCCGGAATCGCAGCCCGGTGACCAGTTCCGCCCGGATGGTTCACCACGGAATCCATCCCCGCGAGAAGAGCCTCATGCGTCATCGCGCTCATTTTGCCTTCAAAGATTTTTTCCGGAATGTAGCGTCCGACAACATTACCGTCGGAATCCCGCAATTCCTTCATCAGGTGCGGACGGTAAACGCCCTTTCCCGTCGCAATCGCCCCGGCAAGAACCGCTTCCTGGAGAGGCGTCACGAGCTGTCCCTGCCCAATCGCCAAATTTAAAATCAGCCCGCGTGCCCAACGCCAACCGTTCCGCCTGTTTCGAGCGTTGAACGATACGGAATCCGGAAGCCAGCCGCCCTTTTCACCGGGAATATCGATTCCGAGCGTATGCCCAAGTCCAAAGCGTTCCCCAAACTCGTTGATGCGTTCCATGCCGAGCATCAGCCCGAGCTGGTAAAAATACACGTCGCAGGAAAGGCGCAACGCATTTACCAGGTCCAGATTTCCATGCACGCCCCAACATCTCTGGTAGCGTGCCCCAAACGTAAACCCGCCCGTGCAAGACTTCGGAAAATGCGTGTTCCCCCGGACCAGCCCATGTTCAAGTCCGGCCCCCGCCGTCACGAGTTTAAAGGGAGACGCTGGCGGATACACGCCAGAAATCGCCCGGTTCATCAAAGGACGTGTCGAATCCAGAGCGACCTTCGCCCAGCCCTTGTTGCGTTCCCGGCGCTTGAGCGAAAAAATGTTCGGGTCGAGGCGCGGCGAAGAAACCATTGCGAGAATTTCCCCGTTTCGCGGATCAAGGGCAACGACAGCCCCGCGAACAGAATCGGGAAAAGCTTCCTCGGCAGCCTTCTGGATATCCAAATCGATAGTCGTAATCATTCCATAGCCAGAAACAGCAGAAACGTTGTGCATGCCATCGATATGTCCAACTTCGCGCCCGTAAGCATCGACTTCGACAAATTTTAACCCGTCTTCCCCGCGAAACTCTTCGTCATACTGTTTTTCAAGGCCTTTCTGTCCAATGCGGTCCCCCGAAGAATACCCCGAAAACTCGGGCTTTTCCAGCTGTTCGTCCGAAATTTCACCGGTATATCCGAACACGTGCGCCGCCAGCGTTCCATAGGGATAGGAACGCCTCGATTCCACAACGGTCGCCACACCGGGAAACTCCGCCGAACGTTCCTCGACTATCGAAACCTGTTCAACCGAAGCATCTTCCAAAATCCGGAGCGTACCGTGCGACCTCCATCCGCTCCGCTGGAACATCGTATCGACCACCGCCGAATCAAAAATGGCCTCGCCATGAAAATCTTTCAAGTGAATCAAGCGTTTAAACAGGGAATCCTTTGCATCGGACCGCATTTTCCGGATTTCCGCAGGCAAGATGACGATCTGGTAAGACGGCCTGTTTCCCACCAAAAGCACTCCATTCCGATCGTAAATCAATCCGCGTTCCGCCTTCAAAACAATGCGTCGCAAGCGGTTCTCGTCCGAGCTCTGCAAGTTCTGCTCGTACCGGACCGATTGCAAATAGAACAAACGAACCGACAGGCAAAAGAAAATCAGCCCGACCGTCGCCATAAAGACGAGCGACTTGACATTTCGATTTGACAGATCGTTCTGTGGTTGCTTAAGGGACATGCCGCGGCTTGCTGTCAAAACGATTCAGCAGATAAAAAAGCAAAAATCCAAAAAGCATCGTATAGACACATTCCGGAAGAGTTGTCGTCACAAAGAACGCTCCGACACTCGCCTGGGAAATATCGACAAGCGCATAATAGACCAGGTCGTTCAAGATAAACGCTAACCCGAGCAAGGCGACTTTGGAAACCAGATTCAAACGGAGAAATCTTTCTTCCAATTGCCCTACGCCAAAACCGACACAGGTAAACGCAATCGTCTGCGCGCCCAGCCATTCCACCGGAGAATAGACATCCTCGGAAAAGCCGGCAAAAAAGCCCCAGAGCATTCCCGACACGGGACCATGGGAAATCGCCATGACCACTACGAAAATCAAAACAAAATCCGGTTCCACACCGCAAAAGGAAATCCACGACGCAAGCGTCGTCTGCAAGACCAGAGCGATGATAAAAATCAGGAAATGTTTAATGAATTTCAGCATTGCCCAGCATCTCCTGCGTAATCCAATCCGGTTCCTTCTGCATGATGAATACTTCTTCAAGCCTCATGAATTTCTGGAACGGGTCAAGCTCCAGATTGGTCACCACTTCGACATCGCCCTTGCGAAGGGAACGTACGACACCTACGCCAATCCCTTTCGGGTAGATACCGCCAAGTCCGGACGTCACCAACGTATCGCCTTCGCGCACTCCGGTATAGGAAGGCACCATCGCCTGCAAATAGTTGATAGAACCTCCATTCAAAAAGCCGACAACACGCGTTCTCTGGACCATTACGGAAACATGCAGGGCAGGGTCCGGTAAGAGCTGCACCTTCGCATGGGTTTTCGATACCGCAGAAATCCGCCCGACCAACCCACGCGTCGTAAAGACCGGCATATTCAAATCGATGCCGTGATCCGTCCCCCGATTTACCACAAAAGTCGTCAGCAACCTTCCGGGATTTCGCCCGATTACGCGCGCCGTCACAATGGAATACTTCCACACATTGTCAAAATGGACTAGTTCCCGCAAGCGTTTCGTCTCTTCGAGCCCCTCCCGCAAATTGTCCCGTTCCATCTTCAGCAAGGCATTCTCCCGCTTCAAGCTATCATTTTCATAGGAAACGGAATGGATGAGATTTACCGAAGAGACGACCACCTGTGCCGGATAATATACCGAAGCGAGCGCCCCCGCCACAAACGATTCCTTTTCATCCTTTTCTAGATGGCGAATGCCGAAACCAAATCCCAAGAGCAAAAGAAACAGGACAAGCCCGTGCCCTTTGGAAAGGAGGCTACCCAAAAAACGGAAAAGCTTCATTTTCTAGCAAAAGCCTTACACCGTAGAAGAGATGAGCACGGGACGATACTTGTCAAGATCCTCGAGAATGCGGGCGGTGCCTTTGCATACGCAGAGAAGCGGATCGTCAATTACATTGACAGAAAGGCCTGTTTCCTTGCGGATGCGGGCGTCGAGGCCACGAAGCTTGGAACCTCCGCCCGACATGATGATTCCCCGATCGAGGATGTCCGCCCCGAGAGCCGCAGGCGTCAGGGCCAAAGCCTGCTTTACCGCATCGACAATCGCCGTCACCGGCTCGTTCAGCGCTTCGCGGATTTCCTGGCTTGTAATCGTCATCGTACGCGGAAGCCCGGCCATGATATCGCTGCCCTTGACTTCCATCGTCAGCTCTTCTTCAAGCGGAAATGCGGAGCCGATTTGCATCTTGATGCGTTCCGCGGAACTTTCATCGACAACCAGGTTATAGGTCTTGCGCAGATAGTTCACAATCGCTTCGTCCATCTCGTCGCCGCCGACTCGAACCGACGCGTTGCAGGGAATGCCGTTCAGAGCGATGACCGCGATATCCGACGTTCCGCCGCCGATATCGACTATCATGTTGCCCACCGGGCCATCGACAGGAATGCCCATGCCAATAGCCGCGGCCATCGGCTCGTGTACCAAATGCACTTCCTTTGCACCGGCCATTCTCGCCGCATCCGTCACCGCGCGCTTTTCCACTTCGGTAATTCCCGACGGGACGCCGATAACTATCCGCGGTTTCACCAGGAAGAGCGGATATTTCTGAACCCGCTTGATAAAAGTCGAAAGCAGGATTTCCACCAATTGAAAATCGGCAATGACTCCATCCTTCATCGGGCGAATCGCCGCATTTGCCCCCGGCGTGCGTCCAAGCATCTTTTTCGCTTCATTGCCTATCGCAATGACCCGGTCATTTTTGCGATCCATCGCAACGACCGTCGGTTCATTGATGACAATCCCTTGCCCAGCAACATGGACCAGGGTATTTGCCGTTCCAAGATCAACACCTATATCGCAAGAGAATAGTCCGAACAAAATGAAATTCCTTTCTTGATTTTGCTAAAAATATAGCATAAAAACGGTCGAGGCCTTTACTTTTTATCAGTGTCCTCGCCAAAATGCCACTTTTTCAAATAACGGTCCCAGTGCAGATATGTATTGTCATAGCGATATTTTCGCTCTTCATACATTTTGATATCCCGATAGATGAAAAACTCCACATCCGCGTAGGCGGAATACATCTTGGAATGTTCCTTGTCAAAGAACCGAAGATCTCGAATCTTGTAGTAGGGAGAATCTAGAAGCGCAGTTCGATCCCCGCTCGCCTTGAGCGTCTGGGCTACCATAAATTTCAAATCGTCCTGCAAATAGGCAGACAGTTTTTCTTCGATGTTTCCCCGCGGTTCCGAACACCCGAGGAAAAAAAGGCAAGCCAATAAGAAGACTATTAAGCGCAGCATGTTTTAAATATAAAAAAAGCGCCGTTCCAAATGAACAGCGCCAAGCAAGATTCTAGAACGAATAGGTCGCATCGACCCGAGAGAACCAGCGCCCTTCCCCCTGGAACAGGTTCCGGAACAGCAGATCCTCCGCAATGGTCACGTCGATTTTCAGCTTTTCCTCGATGTTGATGCCGAAACCCCATCCGATGTGGTCGTCAATCGTACCGTTTCCCACCGGATTTGTCGAAAAGAACGTTCCGTTATCCGAGCAAATCCCGCTCTTTCCCGCATTGTGCGAATTCTGGTCACATTCCGTATAAAGAATTGCTTTCTGCCCGCCGACGCGAATGACAAACCAGTCCCACCAAATGTTGCGTTCGATACCGAAACTGATGACACCGCCAATGTCTTTCCGTTCATCCCAGTAGGAATCGTCGCTCTGCGAATCGTATGTAGATTCTCCGGTCTTATAGTCAAACGTCCAGTCACGCGCCTTTTCACGGTTCCAGACAAAGTCACCGCCCAGCCAGAAGAAACCTCTGTCAAGCCCTACATTGATGCCTAGGCCAACCTGAGCCCGCGTATCCTTGATTCCCGGAGCCTTGATAAAATGCGCCTTCATCGCAGGGACCAGCTCGCCGTCAATCGCATCTAGCGTAAAAAACGCTCGCGAGGAAACGAGGTACGAAAAATTTCCGTCATCAAAGAAATTCTTGTGTTCCGGACCGTATTGCACCCGGGCCAGGCCGCCCGAAAGTTCATAATCGATGGTATTCGAAAGCTGTAAGTTGATACCGGCATCGGCGCGAATCACCGAAGCGTAGGAATTCGCATCGACCTGGTAGGAACCGCTCTCGGTCTCATATCCTCCGTCCTGGTGAGCGATATAGACATGAAGCCCCAAGGCATTCCCGTTCGGAAGCGTTCCGCCCAAAAATCCGTCAAAATTTGTCACGGTTTTCGGAAGGGAATGAACCTGGTCCTTGTCATCGATATAATACGTCGGCAGGAAGCGGAAAAGCTCGGAATCTTCACGGCCAAAGAGACCGCCGATAGAAATGCGCGGATCCGGAGACTCTTCGCTTCCCAGACTCAATGAAAAGATGCCGCCAAATGTCGGATGCTGCGGATCCCTGTTCTTTCCGACTTCCACGTCATCCAGATAGGAGCCAAAACCGCCGATTAAATAGTTCGGATAAAGGTTGATGTTGGCCGGATTATCGAAAATGCTCACGTCATCCATGATATAAGTCGTATTCTTACCCATCGATTCCACACGGGCAAAAGTGGCAAAAGCCGATCCGACGCCCAACAGACCAAAGGTCAGTCCTAACGCAGCAGCTGTTCTCTTTTTCATCAATCAACTCCTATTTTATGCTAAAACTAATTCATCCGTTCCCTTTTCGCAAGGAAAAAAATAAAAAGAGCCGGAAACATCTGTTTTCGGCTCTTTTTTCTGTGAACAGGAATTATTCGGAGAAGGTGAACGGAATGGTAACCGTTGTATTGCCCGACTTGACCTTGCTAAAGGTCCAGCGTTTCACAGCATTCTTCACCGCATTGTCGAACTCACCAAAACCGGTGGTCGAAGATGCAATCGAAATGCTGATGATGTCACCACCCGGAGCGATGGTAAAGCGGAGCGTTACCTTGCCCGCAAAGCCAGGCTGCTTCTTCAGGTACTTGTTATAGATGTGACGAAGACCCGGCGTACGCTGACGGACAACTTTCATGATATCCGCTGCGCTGCGAGAGCCTCCACCGGCACCCATATCGATGTCGCGAGCCGAAGGTGTCTTGATTGTTCCCTTGGCGCGGGTTGCGATTCCGCCGCCGCCACCGCCGAGAAGACCGCTGAGACCGTCACCGATACCGCCGGAACCGCCTTCACCGTAGCCTTCATTGAAGCCACCGTCTGTCTTGCCGCGACGTCCACCGAGAACGGTCTTACCCGACGTCTGGAGACCGGCAACGTCCTTCAACACCTTGTTGATGTCCTTGGAGAACTTCTGGTCCTTCATCAAGTCATACGCAGCGTAGTTGGACTTTGTCGTCTGGGCGGTCAAGAGCTTGAGAACGCCACGAGTCTGGGGAGCGTTCGGCTGTCCCTTTCCGCGAGGCTTTCCGCCACCGCCGGCTTTCTTGCGAGGCTTTTTAGGCTCTTCCTTTTTCTTCTCTTCCTTTTTCTCTTCCTTCTTGTCTTCGATCTTCATCGTCGTCGTCAGTTCTTCCGCTGCGGTTTCTTCGAAGATGACCTCGTCAACCACGGCTTCGTACATGGACGCCCAAAGAGAAAAACAGACCGCGACCAGAATAGAGATTACCGCGACACCGGCAAAACGCTTGTCGGATTCCGGCATCAAGGATTCTACAAAAGGATCTTGCTTCTTTTTCGTAGCCATTTATTCCTCCCCGCCGTTTTTCATCGTCACGGCAAAAGCAATGTTCGTGTAGCCCGAAAAGCCACAAGTCGCCATTACTTTATACATAACGTCATAAGGGATGTTCTTGTCTATCTGGATAATGATGTTACCCGCTTCGTCCGCCGGAAGTCCGGCCTTCAAGGCGTGTTCACGTTCTGTCTCGCGACGTTCCTTCAGCACGGAATCCACCTTCGCGATCAAGAGATCGTTCTGGCTCATCACTTCCGGCGTCGGAATGATTTTCGCGTTATCCACCACGACATACCCGGCATCGACCACTACGGTAAGCGAGACTTCTTTCGGCTGCACTTTCGAAGTGGAAATCGGCAGAACCAGGTTTTCCGCCTGGGTAATCAGCTGGCCTTCCGCATCGAGGTTCTTGATAAGGAACACCAGAATGATGGTCATCATGTCCATCATCGAAGTCAAGGAGAACGGGACGTCCTCTCCGTACTTGCGCATTTTTCTAGCCATATTCCTAACCTCCCAGCTTGGCAAGATTAATCTTGACAAATCCCGCCGACTTTGCGCGGTCCATCAAGGCGATAATCTTATCGAATTGTACGTCGTCATTCGCCACGATGATGATGTTATCCACATCTTCCAGGTCGATAAACGCCGTATGAATCTGGATCAGCTGTTTCGCAATTTCGTCATAGGCGGAAAGCGGATAGATGATCAGCTTGGCTGCATCTTCCGGTTTGAGCTTACGAGCGGAATTCGGCGTGAGAGTAGCCACGCCAACGCCTGCACCCGGCTTCTTGAGGGCGGACGGCGGAGTCGTTCCGCCATCGCCTTCACCGGTGAGAGCGAGGAACGCGTTATTGCCATCGACCAGAATGCTATCCGGCTGGTTTTCTTCCTGGGACGTATAGACGCCCCAGACCAAACGGCCAGGATCCTCTTCCGACGTTTTCTCGATCATGTCGAGTTCAATCGTTTCAATCTGGTAAGTATAGTTTTCCTTGTCCATCTCGGTTCCGTCCTTGCACTTCGGTGCAGAGCCGGCCTTGATTGCAGACTTCACGTCATCGGCAGCGTACTTGATGAGCTGTCCATCGGACTTGCAGCGGAAAATCCAAAATTCCTTGAAATAGACATTGGGTTGGAATCCGCCACGCGCACCGATACCGAGATATTCGTCCGTAATGAACAACGAAAGATTCAATGCTTGCTCGTCCGGGGGAGGAGGAGTCTGGTCATCCATCTGCATCATGCTGCGCTCGGGCAGATTGACTTCGACAATGGCCAGCTTCTGGAACGACGTCATGGAGAGCAGCATCGGAATCAAAATGGTAAACAAGCCCATCGCCGGGAGCAGATCCGGTTCTTCGGGCTTTGCTGGTTTCTTGATTTCTTTTGCCATTTTATCTCCTATCTAAATAATTGTCTCTTGTAAACAACAATTACGACAGGGCGTTGATAATCTTGAGGCCTTTTTCTTCCATTTCCTGAATCAGACGTTCGCTGTTCATGTTCAGGATACCGACGATAACGAGCAGCGGAACCGCGCAGAGAAGTCCGAGAAGCGTCGTTCCCATAGCGATAGCGATACCGTCAGCCAGAGCCTTCGGACGTTCCGCAGCCGGCTTGTTAGCCACAGCGTCGAACGTGAAGATCAGACCGTAAATCGTACCCATCAGTCCAAGAAGGGTGGAGATAGAAGCCATCACGGAAATAATCGAAACATAGCGGGTAAGGCGCGGAGCTTCGGTAAGGAACACGGCGTCCGACGCATTCTGCATCGCGTCACGGCCAGCGTCGTGATTGCTGACGATAGCGGCAATAACCTTCGCAATCGGGAGCTTCGAAGCATTTGCAAGGCTCAATGCCTGTTCATACTGCTTTGCGCTGATGAGCGAACCGACCTTCTGCAGGAACTTGGCGCGTCCCTTGCCGCTCTTGATGATGATGTAGAGGATACGTTCGATCGAAAAGCCGATGCCAATCAGACCGACCGCAAGAATGATCCACATGAACTGCCAACCATCAGAGGACGGGTTGAACGATTCGAGCATTTTAGACATTAGGGTACTCCTTTGTACAAGTGATGAGATGTTTTGTTTCCTGTATCCGCATATTTATTTTTTTTTTTGCACTTTGGGATAGTTTCTAGCTGTAAAATTTTCATTACTCCAAATAAAAAAGGAAAATCCCTTGATTTACAGGGATTTTCCTTTTTGTAAAAATAGAATTACGATGGGATTATTGCACAGGTTCTGCCGCCGGAGCTACCGCAGGGGGCGCCAAGCGAGCCTGGAGTTCGGCAAGTTCGGCCTTGAGCTTTTCGTTTTCAGACAGGGCGTCCTTCAAGATTTCCTGGTAGGTTGCCAGCTGTTCCTGCTTGGTCATGACCTTGGACTCGCGAACCTGATCCAAACGGGCCTTCGTCTTGAAGTAGCTCGGATCCTGGAAGAGCTTCGTCGCATCGAACTTGGTGATCTTTATCTGCAGAGCTTCGTTCTGTTCATCGAGTTCGCGTAAAGTCTCATAGAGCTTTTGCGTCCACTGGTTGTCGATTCCGTAATGTTCGGAAGCGCGGATACCCGTAGCGCAACGCGGAATGGCAGCTTCGCGAGCCGCCTGCGACCGACTTTCGAGTTCTTCGCGATAGGCCTGCAAATCTTCACCGGCAGCCATTTCGGCATCTTCCTTCGTCATCCCTTCATATTCCACATACTGGGTCACGATTTCCACGCTATCCGGGAGCGGGGACTTTGCAAAAGCATCGCCCACTTCGACAAACACGGCGCAACCCTGGTAGTACATTTCAATGTAGCCTTCTTCTGCGGCAATCACGTCGGCATTGTAGAATCCCTGGTCGCGGGCAAGGTCGATATTCTTCTGGAAAATCGGCTGCGCCTGTTCATAGTAACCCGGAAGCTGCTGCACAATCCCAATGCGTTCCGCAAACCGTTCTTCGTCCGTTTTGCCATTGACTTCTTGTTCACGAATCTTGGCGGCCATCGTAACGAATAGCGTACCAATCTTGTTCGTTGCGCGGAAAGTCCACTTTTCCGAAGCATAAGTCGCCGACTTCGAATAATGTCCGACAGCAACCTTCAAAATTTCCGTTAGCTTCTTGACCGCAGCGGTTTTCGCCTTGTCGTTTCCAGAAACGGCAATCGGTTCCATCTTGGCAAATTCCATTTCGCCGAGATAGAATGCAGCCTCAGCCGGCACGCCCGGATCCGCATTCTTGATTTGCAGACCGTACTTGTCGTAAGCGTCGATCGTTTTCTTGTAGTATTCCGCAGCGTTCTTGTCATCCTTCAATTCACGATAGGCGCGCGCCGTTCCAATGTAAGCGGCGATAAGCTTTTCCTTGTCCGTCGTATAGCTCTTGGCGAACGTGATGTAAGCTTCTGCGGCTTCGGACCAACGCTTTGCGTTCTGGTAGGCGACCGGGATGCTGAAAGCGGCGTCAAGTGCATAGGAGCTCTTCGGATAGTCGCGAACGAGATCCTTTGAGCAACGGATAGCTTCTTCGGGAAGTTGGGCTTCATCGTAGGTCAAGCATGCACTGTAAAGCATTCCTGGCGTCTTTTCATGATTCGGATATTTCTTGTAGGCAAGTTCATACGTCTGGGCGGCCAGCTTTTTATTGGGAATCGAATCGTAAGTCGAAGCGGCAAAGCCGATTGCTGCATACGCCATCGAATCCTTTTCAAAGTTGTTCGTGATGAACAGGAATGTCTGGGCGGCCTGTTCCGGCTTGCCAGCCTTCTTGTAGTTCATCGCCGCACGCAAGATACCGCGAATCGTCAAAGGCGAATTGCCATAACTCTGCGGAAGCATCATAAAGGTCTGGGCGGCCTTTTCGTAGTTGTTCGCCTTTTCATAGGCGTTACCGGCTTCAAAGACAGCCTTGTCGGCAAAAGCTTCCATCGGATACAGCTTCACCAAGTTCAAATACGCAAGAGCGCCCTGTTCAAACTGCCCATTCTTCACCGACTTGTCCGCTTTCTGGAAGAGCACGGCGGCAATCGATGTCCGGATTACCTTAGCCATTGAATCGTTGCGGGTTTCCTTCACTTCGGTGTATTGCTTATACAGCCATTCGAATTCCTTCTGGGATTCGTCAAGCTGTTCCGATTCGAGCAAGGACTGGGCAAGCATACGGCTGATGAGCAAAATGTACTGATTTTTGGGATAGTTGGTCTTCAGGTTGCGGAAATCGACGACCGCTTCCTTATATTGCTTCGCCTGATAGCGGACGATCGCCGCATTGTAAGCAAGTTCCACCGCTTCCTTTTGCTTGGCGAACTTCGCCATATATTTGCTGACCTGGGCAAAGTAGGCTTTCGTTTCAGGAAGGCTGTAAGCCTTGACCGGATCATCGCCCGCTTTATTCTGTTGAGCCGCAGCACGCGCCTTGTCCATCATGATAACCGCATTGTAACCGGCATCTTCCTTCTTGTAGGGGGCGGCAGATCCCAGCGCACGACGGCCATAACGGTTCGTATCGGCGTCAACGATCTTGTTGAACATATCGGCCGCTTTGGCAAATTGGTTCATCTCCTGATAGACCAAAGCCAAATTCGCATAGACCTTGTATTCATCCCACGTCGGCTCGTTCTTGTATTGGTTCAAGAAGTCATTATATCCCTGAATAGCGATTTGGTAGCGTTTTTTCGCACCTTCCGTATCGCCTTCCTTCATCAGCTTCGCCGCCTGCGCATGGTCATACTGCGGGATATCGAGCATCGCGGCGCGAATCGCCTTTTCCGCATTTTCCACAGAAGCCGGATACTGTTTGTTTTTCTTATACCACGAAGAATTCTTGCTATAACGCTTCACGACGAGCTTGCGCTGTTCCTGCGCTTCATCAAACTTCTGCTGGATGATGAGAATTTCGACCATCGCCACATCGGCAAGGGGAGCATCCACATAATCCGGATTGATATCTAATAAATACTTAAACGACTGTACCGCTTCTTCGTTACGGTCGTGGTCCTTGTTTTTCATACCGATACGGTAATAGAGGGAATCCTTGAAGTGGACCTTTTTATCCTTGAGGAACTTTGCGGCAACACGGACACCGTCATCAATGTCGGAGAACGCGGCAGCCATAAAGTCCATCGCTTCAAGGCGCAGATCGCTCGGATATTTGCCCTTGTCGGAGCCATCGATATAGACAAAATACGTCTTGGCAGCTGTTTCATATTCCGCGATATTGTAATAGGATTCCGCCAAGTGGTACATGGCAAGGGCGGCTTCCTTTCCGGTCAGGTTTTCAAAGCCCGTCACCCGTTTATAGGCGTCGATTGCGTCGCGGAACTTGCGGTTCATAAAGTGATATTCCGCAATACGGAGCCACGTCTTCGGAACAAGGCCGTTATCCGGGAATTCCTTCACCAGGCGCATTCTCAGCTTATAGGCCTTCTCATCTTCCCCGCTCGCTTCATAAACGAACGATGCCTGGTACATCACGTTCGGCGTTCTCGTCTCTTTCGGATATTTGTCGATGTATTCGAGAAAATATCCCAACGACTTGGAATGATCGACCTTCGGACCAGCGCCGAGATTTTTGCACTTAGCCGGTTCGTTGTCACGGTCTTCGCACCAGGCAATGTCGGATTCATACTGGGCCATCGCATCGACTTGGTACTTTTCTTCTAGCCGATACTGGTAGTTTCCAAGCTGCTGGAGAGCGCTCGCGCAACGGGAACTTTGTTTTCCCTTGCAGCGATCCACCTGGGTACGCCATTGCTTGATTGCGGACTGCATTTCATTTTCATCCATGCCGCCCGAACGACAGGCCTGCTGAGCCTGGGTTTTCAGAAGGTTGTAGGAACTGGCGCATTGCTTGTAGTCGCGAGATCCTTTCTGCATCGCCTTGCACTTGGCAAGCATCGTTTTCGCTTCATTCGTTTTGTCCTTGCAAGGATCCGCATAGGAAACACCGGCAACGGTGCAGAGCGATAAAGCGATTATAAATAGTTTTTTCATTTGAATTTTCTACCTATCACTTTTAAAACAAGGACAGACCCGGTTATCCAGGTCTATCCCCCATTGTTAAATTACTCCAAATCTTCCAGGTTGTCCAGTTCCTGAAGCTCTTGAGAGTTCGCAGAGCCCGAACCTCCACCGCTTTCGGCCTTCTTCGTCTTGACGGTTGCAAGCGTGAAGCCGGCATCTTCAAGAACGCGCTTGCGGTTGGATTCAAAACGGTCGCTCTGCTGGGAACGCTGCATAAACTTTGCATAGTCGTCAATCGCGGCGTTCGCCTTGTCAAAGTCCGGACGCAGCTGGGAGCGCTTCATTTCGACACGAGGCGTCGGCAACTGGCGGGAAAGGTCAAGAGCCTTGGCCTGGACACTGTCAAAGTGCGCTTCGTTGTCCTCATAGGCCTTGCGGGCGCTATCTCGAGCCGCCATGGAAACCACCGGCTGTTCCGTGAGCTTTTCAGCCTGAGTCAAAGAACGTTCCGCATTATCGTAGTCCTTCTTCATGTAGTAGCAATATCCTTCGACAAGATACGCTTCCGAAAGCAGGAAGGAATCCGGCATGTTCTTGATAATCCACTGGGCATACTTAATCGCTTCGTCCGGCTTGTTCACCTTCAGGAAGGACCATCCTAACGCAAGCATCGCTTCGTCATAGACCGGGGAACCCGGCTTGACTTGCCCATAAAGACCGGCAGCTTCCGGGATGTTCGGGTTTTCTCCAGAGAAGTAGATGTGTCCCAGCTTGACCTTTGCCGCATCCTGGAGATCCATTTCGGACTGGTTGGACGCCGGCTGGTCGATGATATCGCGGAAGCAGTTTTCCGCTTCGTCCCACTTGCCCATGCGGCTATTGGCGATGCCCATCGTATAGCGCGCATAGAAGTAGTTGGCGTTACCCGGAAGGATTGCCGAAAGCAAGTCGATAGATTCCTGATAGAGGCCCTGCTCGAACTTGATCTGGCCCGCGATATAGTCCGCATCGGCTTTCACATCGCTTTCGCTATAATGCTGTACGATGTACTGATACTTGACCATCGCATCGTTATATTTGCCTTCCTTGTAGTCGATATTCATCAGCTGAAAGTGGTATTTAGCCCGTTGGTCGCTCTGCGGATAACGCTTGATGGCATCGTCATAAACCGCCTTGGCGGCCTTGTGCATCCGCATGTTTTCAAAGGACTTGCCTTTATAGAACGCCGCCTGGTCCACCAAGTGGAAAGCCGGATACTTGGTCTGGACCTTGCCAAACGCATACGCAGCTTCCAGGAATTGGCGATTCAGGTAAAGACGCATCGCTGCGCGGTAATCGTTTTCCGGTTCAATCTTCAAACGACGGTAACGATCTTCGCCGATGTTTTCTTCACGCGTATTGCCAAAACGGGAGGTGAGCTTCACCGCCCAGATAAATCCGCGGTTTTTCTTTTCGACGATATCGTCGTGAGACATCTCCAGGTCAAGAGCCAGGTAACGGAAAATCGTCACATCCTTAACGTTCACCGTAGCGCCAAGCACCGGATAGCCTTCTTTCGTAAAACGAAGACGAACGCCCAGGTGAGAGCTCAAATAATACGTCAACGTAAAGCTCGTTTCAAGATTCATTCCGTCTCCGCCTTCATCGTCATCATGCAGGACATCGATGATGGAGAGTTCCGCTTTCGCTTCGAGCAGACGATTAAATCCGCGGTAGAAAAGCGAGAAGTTCAGGTTGCTCGGAACCTTATAGGATTCGTCCGCCCCCATGAACACGAAATGGTAGGATGTATTCTCTTCTTCCGTGCTGATCGCCGGGGCGAGCGCGTTCTGGAAAGCCACGCCGACGGTCAAGCTTCCGAATCTGGAATTGGAAATCGGATTCCAGGCGATACCGATATCGGCCCCCATCGTCAACTGCTTGTTCATATCGAACTGGTTGATCTGGAGGATCGAAAGGTCAACGCCCAAGGCCAAGCAGTGCATCAGGCGATAGGCATAGCCGATCATGTAGGCATTTTCGGTATAGGAATAACCGCCATCGACGCTGGCACCGTTTTCAAAGAACGAAATACCCAACGTGTGGTTATATCCGAACGGAATCGTCAAGGAACCGTATTCCTGAGACGCTTCGCCACTGATTGTGCTGAAATAACCGATAGAAAGTTCGATTTGGTCTGTTTCCGCGATTCCTGCCGGGTTCACATACATCGCTGTATTGTTACTGCCGAATTCGCCGAACCAATCGTTCTGCTGGTACTTATGCGGGGAATACGAGGGAGAAGCAAACGCTGCACTCGTGCAGATAAGCCCTACAGCTGTTGTCTTGATGAAGCTAAAGCGTGTCATCACCTAACCTTCTCCTTACTTAATATCCGTGCGGATAAATTCAATGCGGCGGTTCTGGGCGCGACCTTCCGGCGTCTTGTTAGAGGCCTTCGGCTGCGTATCGCCAGCGCCACGAGTTACCATGCGATTGTCAGCAATTCCGTTTTCGACGAGGAATGTCTTCACGGCAGCGGCACGATCCGCGGAGAGCTGCTTGTTCTTGGCAGCATTGCCGACATTGTCCGTGTGACCGACAATTTCAAAAGTCGTTTCCGGGAAAGCTTCCATAATATCGACGACCTTGCGCAGGGAAACTTCAGAATCCTTGGTAATTGTCGCCTTCCCCGATTCAAAGTTTACACCTTCGAGGACAAAGACTTTTTTCGGCGGCACAGGAACTTCATCCGGGCAGCCATCCTCATCCTTATAACCGTTCAAGGTTTCAGGATTGTCCGGACAGGCGTCCGCCCCCTTGCAAGTGTGCGCATACTTGTCGAGAAGACCGCTAGCCTCCACCCAAGGATCGCAAATGCCGTCGCGGTCATTGTCAGGATCCGGGCAACCGTCATCATCCTGGAAGCCGTCAACATCTTCCGCATCTTCCGGGCAGTTGTCTATTCCCGAGCAAACCGCCGAATACTTTTCGGAAAGACCTTCTTCGGAGACCCAAGGATCGCAGAGCCCGTCACCGTCCGTATCCGGATTGCGGGTTTCCGCCACTTCCTCTTCCTTTTCGGTAACCACGTCATGGGCCAAAAGACCGATATCGAGCTTTCCCTTGCCACGTTTGAGCATCGGGGACTTGGAATTGCAGAAGAAATTCGGCTTGGAAAGGGACGGGCTGATGAATTTCGGATCTAAGGAGACGTTCGTCCGGTTCACCTTGATGAAACGGTTGAACGGATAGTAGTTCTTGTAGATGTTGTTGTATTCAATCTTTGTCTGCCCCGCTGCGGGATCGGCAAAGACGCCATAATAATGGTTTTCCATGAAGATGTTGTTGCGTGCGACAATGTTCGACGGCCCCTTGAGCGCAAGTCCCGAATAGCCGTTGCGCAGAACCACATTCTGTTCGACATAGGCATCGAGCGATTTCGCGCCCCAGGCGAGAATGCCGGACCAGCGGTTCCCGTACACCACGTTGTTGCGAAGATTCGGCAGGGAGATGAAGGCGGCGATGCCGGTCGCCTTGTTATCCATCACGTAGCAGTGGTGGATATAGGGCGCTGCGTTTTCACAAAGGATGCCTTCGATCCCATTCCGGATAGTGAAGTGCGACATTTCCGCTCCGGATGTTCCCATGACGGTCGGTCCGCGGCGTCCACCGTCAATAATCGTCGTCAAGGGATCCTCACCCTTTAGAACAACGCCCATGACAAGCGTAATGTTTTCGTTGTAGGTTCCGCGCTTGACGTAAATGGTATCGCCAGCGTCTGCGTTGCCTAGAGCGTCCGCGATCTTTTCGTAATCGCCCGGCACATTGATAGCCTTTGCCGAAGCATATCCAGAAAAGAGCATAGCCCCAGCAAGAACTACGAATACTTTCTTTAGGGTCATACTGCTAGAGTTCTCCAATCATGAAACATAAAATTCACCATAGTCCATTCGGATTAGCGACAAGGGAACATCCCTGTGCAACAAATCACATTGTGGAATATACCTTCAAAAATAGCTTTAGTCAAACCATTTTCATGATAAATCTTTGCAAAAAAGCATTTTTTCATGGTATTTCCATTGTTCCGCTATCGATTTCTAGGACACGTCTCCTTCTTCTTGATTTTTTTCGGTTCGGAATCCTTCTTGACACCCTGGATGGAGACGCGAAGTTCCTGGCAAGAGCGCTTGATGTCCTGGAGGACCTTGCGGGCGCGAGTTCCTGCCGATTTATTGCCTTTTTCGAACTTTTCGTACTCTCGCTTGAAAGCTTCGAGTTCCTGTTCCAGTTGCTGAACCAAGTCCATAACAAGACTCCCTTGAAGATGATACTTTGGGAAAATAAATAAAGTTTTGGTTAAAATACCGGCGTTCCGTAAAAATATTTTTTACAATCAAAGATTTTCGATTCGGAAGCGACATTTGTTTTTGTTTTTTTACAAAAAAACGTGCCGAGACAAAATTTCGAGAGACTTTTTGCCCGAATCTCCGATTTCCCGGGTGAAGTCGGAAACAAAAAGACGAATATGCCTTTCGATGACGGAATCGTCTGCAATTTGCGCCTTTTCCCGGATAAACTTCGAAACGAGACTCTTCCTTGAACGCGCCTGGTCCAAGCTTTTCCGAATTTCCCTTTCGACGGCAAGGATTGTCTCTTCGCCCAGGGATTTTTTCGCGACGGCGCAGCCCAAAGGAATCGGAGAACTTGTACGGGATTCCCAAAAAGCGCCTAAATCGGCCAAAAGTCCTAGATTGTCATCCGACCAGGTGAAACGTTTTTCATGGATAACGACGCCCTGCTTTTTCCGGTTTGAACACAAAGAAGAATAGACCTCGTCAAAGAATGCGTAGGAGACCTTCGGATGTGAAATGCCTTGCGCTTCCGACGCCCAGAATCGGAAGAGAAGCGCGGCAGTCGTATTCTTTCCGGGCAAGACCGTTTCTTCACCGGGATTAAAAAGTTGCCCCTTTCGAGATGAAAGCAGGAGCGGCCCGCAACCAAAACCCATCGCGCCGCCGCACGAAAGTAGGCGATAGTCCCGTTGAACGAACGGCAAAACGCCGCAGCTCACCTTGGCAACATCGAGCCTTCCCTGCAAAACCATTTCATTCAGCGTCTGCACATCGGCAAACGTGACGTTCCACCGGAAAGGCGAACCATCTAACCCCGAAATCAACGCCTCATAGATATAAGTGTCGTTGGGACATGTGGAAATTCCCAGGCGAAGGGGTATCATGCTTCACATTCCTGGACCATCGGGTCGAGAATTTCCTTGGCGAGCGTGCGCAGCGAATGCCGCAAGTTCCATTTCGATTCATCCAGATCGCCCGTGAAATTGCTGATCGTGCGAAGTTCAAAGACTTCGACATTCATCGCTTTCGAGATGGCGAAGGCGGAAGCGCCTTCCATCGCTTCGACTTTCGCCCCGAAAAACTTTGCGCGGCATTCCAAAATTTGGGAACTTGCCGTCAGCGTATTGACGGAAACGCCCCGAACCCCCGGAAGCGCAGCTATCTGCGAAGGCGCTGTCCGGGCAGGCGACGCACGAAAAACATGCGGTCGGCGAAAATACGGCTGAAACGTATCCGAAAAGACATAGCCTTCGTCTCCGACGCATTCTTCATCGACCCGAACCGTATCGGCGAGAACTAAATCGCTCCCCGGAAGCGCGCCGGCGATACCGACGACAATCACTCGGGAATACCCATTCCGGAACAAGAGCTTTGCCAAATTACCGCCAAATCCCACGAGACCGATTCCGAGACATGCGACATCAAACCGAGGATTCAGTTCCAACGGTCGTTCCGCTGTCTTGCCGAAAGGTTCTTTCGGGTAGAGAACCTTCCATTCCATCGGAGACGGAATCGCTACCAGCGTTTTTCCCCTGCCCGTATCAGTCTGCAATTTTTTCCACCAGGGGAAGGAGATCCGATTCCAATGAAGAGACGCGTCCCAAGTCGATGTTCCACGGCCGATCAACTTCGCAGCGAGCCGCAGAGACCGCAGCCGCTTTCGAGAGGCGATCCGAAATGGGAAGACCCAGGAAATCCGCAGCGAGCCAGCCGGCGAGAAAGGAATCGCCTGCGCCGATGTCGTTTACAACCTTGACCGCCGGCGGTTGCAGGCTAAGCCCCATAAACTTTCCTTCCTGCACATAGAACACGTGAATCGGAGAATCCTCATCGGTGACGACCAGATTTTTAATCGGCAGGCGTTCGAGAAGCGTTGAAGCGGTCATCTTCCAAAATTGCGGACTAGACGTGATTTGCGGAATTCCAAAACGCTGCAAGAGCTTGCAGTATTCGGACAAATTAATCTTGAGAAGTTCCCCCCCGTGTTCAAGCCAATCGTCAAAGCCTTCGACCGCATCGATAAAGAGGCGTTTTCCAGTCAGATCCAGCTTGGAGAAATTTTCCAGCTCGAAACCGGATGGCAACGAACCGCAGAGAACGACATTTGTCACATCGTTCCAGATTTCTCCGATTGTCTGCAAAAAATCCCGGTTCTCGGATTCCGTGATTTTCGGCGACGGTTCAATGAGTTCCGTGGTGTCGCCTTTGCTCATGATCGTCGTGCAAATCCGGGTCGAGGCTCCGATCCAGATGGGAATTTGACGGATGCCCGCCGCGGCGACTTCGTCGCAAATGGACACGCTGCGGTCACCGCCCAAAAAATGCGAAAGGATGAAGTCCCCGCCGAGGACACGAAGGACGCGGGCGCAGTTGATGCCCTTGCCCGAAGCGAATTCCTCGACCCGGGAAAGGCGGTTGACTTCTCCGGGCTTAAACTCATCGACAAGAAACAGGCGCTGCCACGTCGGGTTCAGCCCGAGTATCAGGGTATCTCCTGTCATCAGAAATTCACCTTGAAGAAGTTTCGCTTGCCGACCTGAATCAAAAATAATCCATGGACAGAAGGCATTATGTCTATGGAAACCTGTGAATCTGTTCCACTCCAAATACTGAATCGAGATGATTCATTTAAAACATCGGGATTCCAAACTTGTCCATCACAAACATTTTCAGGTTTATTTGAAACAATTGTCGTTCCTATAGAAACAGGTCCATTAGTTTCTATATGAAGCTTAACTCCCTTATTTTGAATCATCCGCCGGGCTTCGCCCTTGGACTTGAACGCGCCGATTTCCACGAGCAAATCCAGAATTTTGTGAGTTCCCGCTGCGACGGAGCACTCCTTCGCGTCGGACGGGATCGCGTTTCCGCTGTGGATTTCCTTTTCCTTGAGCGCGGCGGCTTCGGCGGCTTCCTTTCCGTAATACTGCGAAACGATATCCTTCGCGAGAATGTCCTTGGCGACGTTCGGGTTGAGGGTTCCCGCCTGGATTTCCGCCATCATCTTCTGGATTTCCGCCATCGGGACGTCTGTCAGAAGTTCAAACCAGTTTTCGACGATGGAATCCGCGAGGTTGTAAATCTTGTGATACATCACGTCGGCAGGTTCGCTCACGCCGACATAGTTTCCGAGGCTCTTGCTCATCTTGGCCTTGCCGTCCGTTCCGAGCAGAATCGGCATGAACATTCCGATCTGGAGCGGCATCTTTTCGTACATCTGGAGGTCGCGCCCGCGGCACACGTTGAACTTCTGGTCCGTTCCGCCGAGTTCGACGTCGCTTTTGATTGCCACGGAATCGTAGCCTTGCATCATCGGATACATGAACTCGTGCAGACTGATGGGACTGTTCGACGCATAGCGGTTGTGGAAATCTTCGCGTTCGAGCATTTGCGCCACGGTGAACTGCCCCATGAGTTCCGTGACTTTCGAAAACGGGAGCTTGCTGAACCATTCGCCGTTGTAATGGATTTCGACGCGGTCTTCGCGGACGACGCGGAAAAACTGCTGCTGGTATTCCTTTGCGTTTTCAAGAACTTTTTCGTGCGAAAGGCGAGGGCGCGCCTTGTTCCGCCCGGAAGGGTCGCCGATTTGCGCCGTATAGTCGCCGACGATCAGGACAACGGTATGTCCCAAATCCTGAAACTGGCGAAGCTTGCGCATGACAACGGTATGCCCCAGATGCACGTCCGGAGCCGTCGGATCGACCCCCAGCTTGACCCGCAGAGGAATTCCCGAATCATAAGACTTTTGAAGTTTCTGTTCGAGTTCGTCTGCCGGGATAATCTCCGCAACGCCGCGGAGCAGGATATCCATCTGTTCTTTCACTGGAGGAAATTGCATCGTTCAAAAATCCTTTGAAATAATTTCGCATTCAATGTAGCAAATTAAATTTTCAACGGACTTTTTTGCCGTCACCACAACTTTTCCCCAAGTCAAAAAAGCACCCAATTGGCTACTCCGCCGACAAAAAGAGAGAACAGGACGACAAACGCAAGATAGATGGCGAAATTTCGAAATCCCAGAACCGTTTTCAGCGCACCGAGATTCGTGATTTTCGTCGCGGGACCGGTGAGCATGAATGCCGCAGCCGAGCCGTAGCTCATGCCGTTTGAAAGCCATTCCAACAAAAGCGGTATCGTTCCGCCGCCACACACATAAAGCGGAACTCCCGCACCGGCAGCGAGCAGAATTCCAAAGCCTTCGTTTTCCCCAAAGAGCTTCCCGATTGCTTCGCCGGGAACATAGCGCTGAAAAATGGCGGACAAGGCGATTCCGAGCAAGAACCAGGGACCGGTCGCCCGGACATTACGCCAGATATTTTTGACAAAGCGCAAAACGATATTCGGATCTGTGTCATGATTGTGCGGTTCGCCGAATTCCGAAAAATTGAAGAAATGCCTGTCGGAATTTTTTTTGCAGAAAAATATTCGGACAAGAAGCCCTGCGATAATTCCGCAGAGAAAGCAGGAAACAATCCGCGTCCATAAAAGTCCTGTTCCGAGAGCTGCGCTGTAAGCGATGAGCTGCGGATTCAACAGGACGCTCGACATCATGAATGCGGCGAGAAAATCTTCCTTGACGCCCTTTCGCGCAAAGGCTGCGCAGATGGGAATCGTTCCATACATGCAGAGCGGCGAAGCGATTCCGAGAACGCTCGCCGCGATAATCGATATAATGCCGGGGACCTTGCCTGCGATTCTTTCCGCCCAACGATGAATCGAATCTTTGAAAAATACCGAGACACACGATCCGAGAATGATTCCGAAGACCCAGAACCAGAATATCTCTCGAATCTGGACGTCAAAGTAAAACCAAAGATAAACGGCTTCGCGCTGGATGATCTCTAACATTTATTTTTCCACCTCCACATTCACACTGCCGGAAAGATCCTTTATGTTTTCCGCACCGCTGGCAGCTTTTCCAAGGATAAAAAGTCCGGGATATTCGTTGAATTTTCCGTAGAACAGAACGACGTTTCCCCATGGCGAAAAATACGCCAGCGTTCCGGAATCGCCCGAACCTTCAATTCCGTTTTTTAGCGGAAGCTTTTCTTGCGGATAAAAGATTTTTTCATTTGTGCTGTAGTTTTCTATCTGGACTTTAACCGGAAGCTGGCCGTAAAGCGCTATGCTCTGCTCGCTGCCGTTCAGTTCGTAAACTATTTTAGTTTTTCCGTCCGAAACGCTGATTTTCATAGTTCCTCCATCCCCGGAAGTTTCTGCAAAGGCGCACGAACTTGCCATCAAGGCAACACTGGATATAAACGAAAGCAAATGTTTTTTCATAAGTTGCGCCTTCCATTTTTTATTTTTACCGGCTATTTGATCTCTACAAGCCTATAGTTTCTCGAACCTTTGCCCAGCCCAATCTTTTCCGCATGATCCAATGTGTGACGGCCCATGCGGCTCTCGATGCGTTCCACAAGCTTTTCGGAGTCCTTCGCGGTGAAGACCAAATCGACGCTCGCCTGGTCAATCGCAAGCGGGTCGGTCGAAGCCAGGATGCCGATGTCGTGCATGTCGGGTTCTTCGGGGTTGCCGTTGCAGTCGCAATCGACGCTCAGACGATTCAGGACGTTCACGAAAGCGATTCCCTTCTCGTTTCCCATGTAGTCGCAGACGCCTTTCGCAGCTTCCGCCATCGATTCTAGGAACATCAGCTGGTTTTCATCGCCTTGCGTGAGTTCAAACCAACTGCTTCTAAAGTTTCCGGCATCGGCGCGACCTGCGGTATGAATCAAGGCCTTGCCCGATTTCTTCGCGGATTCCCCGCTGCCGAATCCAATCGAAAGGTTCTTGATTGCGCCGCCGAAACCACCCATCGCATGGCCCTTGAAATGGCTTAGCACCAGGTAAGAGTCATAATTTTTAAAGTGGCTTCCGACATAATCGAACTTCAGGTTTTTCCCACCTTTTACCGGGATTTTCATGTAGTCTTCCTCGTCGAGCAAGTCGAACGGGGCTATGTCCAGAAAGCCATGGTCCTTGACCACCTGCCTGTGCATCGCACTGGAAGCCCGACCGCCACCATACGCCGTGTTGCATTCCACGATGGTCGCGCCAAGTTCATCCTTCACCAGGTTCTTGATGAGGGAAGGGCGAAGATAATTGGACGCGGGAGGTTCCCCGGTGCTGATCTTCACACCGACCTTTCCGTGGGGCTTCCAGCCCATCGCCTTGTAAACCTTGACAAGGCCTTCCGGCGAAATGTCCCGCGTGAAATAGACGACGGGAACGTTTTTATCCTCCGTTTGATACGTTTTGTAATCCTTGACTTCCGCCGGGGCAAGCGTCGCCGAAAGAAGCAACGCCGAGACGGATGCCCATTTGGAAAAATTTACTAGATTCATGAAATTTCTCCTTTAGATTTCAGTTTTTGCGAAACGATGTAAAATGCGCTTCCGGCGCAGACGACAATCAATCCGAGAAAGAAATCTGCCTTACTCAAGTCCAGAAAACTTTCCCCGTTCATCACCGCCGCAAAGCCGTCAACGCTCCACATCAGGCTTGCGCCCAAAAACATAAGAAACGTCGTCTTCGCGCTTTTCGAATCCAAATTTCGCTTGGAGCGGGAAATAAAAAGTTTCAGATAGGCAAGCGTTGCTAGAATAGACAGAATTAGGCACATGGGCTTTCTCCTTTCGAATGCGCCAGAATTTTTTTCTTGATTGCGCCCGCTCCGAGCCACAACGCCCACACCGCGGTTGTCAAAACGGCCATTCCGACGCCATTTGTCGCCATTTCCTTGAGCATTACCGCCGTCTCCGCAGAAGATTCCATTGCCGTCAGGAAAGGCGGAACGACTGTCAATTCTCCATGGTAAAAATGTTCTACGGCGAGTAAAAAACTCCCGCCATAGAGCATCTTTTCCAGAACGGAAACTTTGTCGCTTATCTTCTGGACCGTTTCACCTGCATCCTTTCCGGAACGCAACGCGATCCGCTTCACCGCCGAAACAGCGATTCCTTCTGCGAGCGGGACTAACAAACAAGCCATATTGGACCTCCGTGATTGAATTATGGTTGATTTTCGTTTAGAAATTTTTCAGCGATGCCGAAGATTTTTTGATAGACGACATCAAACGGCAAGGCTCTTTCTTGGCTCACCGCCTTTACGCTTTCATATTCGGGATAAATTTTCCGAACTTCGCCTATCCGGACAACTTTAACGTGAACATTTCCCCATTCCGTCGGAACGGAAATTTCTGTCCGCGGCAAAACGACCCGATCCTTTTCCGCAATACGGATTCCAATCGCCGTCGTATGCAAAAAGACGAGCTTTTCCAGATTCTTTACATTTTCCGCATTGCAGAGAACCGTGAGCATATTCGCCGGGCGATTCTTTTTCATAAAGCACGGTGTAAATGTCACATCGAGCGCACCGTTTTGCAAGAGAAGTTCCGAGAGAAATCCCAAGTTTTCACCGGTACAGTCGTCAATGTTGGTGTTCAGTTCAAAGATTTTATCTTTCAAGAAAGAAGGCTTTTCGTCAAAATTTTCAGAAGACGATTCTTCGATGAGAAAGGCCCTTAAAATGCTCGGGCGGTTATAAGTCCTTTTCCCGGCGCCGAGCCCGACATTACAAATTTCGAACTCGTGTGGCAGTCGGTCCCCGGTCTTTACCGCAGCGACAAATGCGGCTCCCGTCGGCGTGACAAATTCGCCTTCTTCATCGATAAAGGAAAGCTTCAACGCATTTTCCTGGGCAATGTTTGCGACAGCCGGAACGGGAATCGGCAGAAGTCCATGGGCGCAACGAACGGTTCCTCGCCCTTCGCAAAGAAACGGCACATAGATGTTTTGAATCCGGAATTTTTCTTTTAAATCGTCCAGGCATACGGAAAGAGCGATGACATCCACAATGGAATCGACCGCGCCGACTTCGTGAAAATGTATCTGTTCCACGGGAATTCCGTGCGCCTTGCTTTCCGCCCGGGCGATGATTTCAAAAATCTTCCAGGCAATCGTACGGGCGTTTTCCGACATTTCTGTTTTCCGGATAATCTCTTTGATTTCCAAAATCCCGCGATGTTCGTGGTGATGGGAATGCTCGTGATGAGGATCCTTCCCAAAAAGAAATTCCATGTCATGGTCGTGATTTTTATGCAATGCGTCTAGGATGACGTCAAAATCGTGGCAATCGATTCCGCATTTCTGGACGTGGGAAATCTTAACCTGGAAACCATCCACCGGAATCGTCTCCAGTGTTTTCAGCAACGCTTCCCTGTTCGCGCCGAGGCCTATCATCGCGGCGACGGCCATATCTCCGCTGATTCCAGAATTACATTCAAAATAAAGACTTTTCATCGGATACCTTCCGCCAAGCGATTAATTTGTGTGGCAATATATCCCGCACCGAATCCGTTGTCGATATTGACAACCGAAATTCCGCTTGCGCAGGAGTTTATCATCGAAAGCAGTGTGGAAATTCCGTTCAGGTTCGCCCCATACCCTACCGAAGTCGGAACGCAAATTACCGGAACTTTGACAAGGCCACCCAAAACAGACGCCAAAGCGCCTTCCATTCCGGCAACAGCAATGACGACATTCGCTTTCCGAATCTCGTTTATCTTGTCTAGAAGGCGATGAATCCCGGCGACACCGATATCAAAAAAGCGACGCACATTTCCGCCAAAATATTCTGCCGTTCCCGCTGCCTCCTCTGCAACGGGAATATCCGCCGTTCCCGCAGAACATACCGCGATATTTCCAATTCCATTTTGTGCGTCCAAAGGTTCCATCTTTATTTTCAAGAGCCGAGAAACCCGGTCGTATTCCACCTCTTTTCCCAGTTCATTTTGAAGCATTTCGGCCTGTTCCATCGAAGCGCGCGTTCCAAAGACCTTGCCGTTTTTTTCAAGCAACGTCTTGCATATTTGGAGAAGATGCGCATCGTTTTTCCCTTGGCAAAAAACAACTTCGGGAAATCCCGTCCGGTTTTCACGATCCAAGTCCAATTTGGCAAATTCCAAGTTTTCCGTTTTTTCCATTTTACCCTCAGAGATTCACATTCATCGAACCGCTTTTAAAACCGCACAAATCCACTGTCACATAATCGAAACGCAACGCTTTTAACTTATCTGTAATCTCGGAACGCAACAGAAAAACTTTTCCCAGATCCTGCGGCAAGACTTCTATCCGCGCGAGATTTTGATGAACCCGGACACGAATCTGCCGAAACCCTTTCGAAAGAAAAAAGTCCTCTGCCTTTTCCACCCTTTCGAGATTTTCCCGGGTCAGCGTTTCCCCATAGGCAAAGCGGCTTGCGAGACAGGCAAAAGAAGGATGGTCCCATGTTTTCAGCCCGACAAGTTTTGACGCTTCCCGAATATCTGCCTTGGTAAATCCCAATTCCTTGAGCGGGCTTTTGATACGAAGCTCCGAAAGTGCCAAGAGTCCCGGGCGATAATCTCCCACGTCATCAGCATTTGTACCGTCGATGACCGATTGCAAATTTTCTCTTTTAGCGATTTGGCAAATATTTTCAAAAATACTCTTCTTGCAAAGGTAACAGCGATTTTTAGGATTTTCCCGAACTCCGCGAATTTCAAGCGGATCAACCGAGAGAACTTCCTGACGAATTTTTTCTTCCTCGCAAAAACGCTTCGCCGAAAGGCGCTCTCTTTCGGGAACAAAGCAAGACGCAACCGTTACGGCAATAGCCTTTTCGCCCAAGACATCGTGCGCCATTTTCAACAGAAACGAGGAATCGACGCCGCCCGAAAAGGCGACCGCGACACTTTTCAAGTCCGCGAGATACTTTTTCAATCGAGCCAGTTTCTCTAAATCCAACACTCACAAAATTCCTTGCCAAAAGTTTTACTTTCTATAATTTACAACCTAGAGTTCACTCTAAGGCAACGGTTTTTAGGAAAAATTTTTCAATTTTTGAATGGGATGTGAAATTTTTAGCGAGCTGCAGTCAGGGAACAGTTGTCTGATGGGAAGAGGGACGAGGGGTTGTTAGAACTTAGAACTGAGATTTTAGAGCTTAGCAAATAGTTGATGGTTGAATGGAATCAGGAGGCTGAAATTAGTTGTTTGAAGGGATGAGGGACACGGGAAGCGGGACGCGGTTGTTAGAACTTGGAACTGAGAGCTTGTTTTCATAGCGAGAATATGCTATAATAACGTCATGAAAGAAGCAAGGCAGAGGCGCAAGCCGTACCC
>CAKUTF010000006.1 GCA_934691725.1 uncultured Fibrobacter sp.
GGAGGTCTGCGCGAACAGTTCCTCCGGTCTTTTTTATCGCCCTAACGCAAAATTCCCTCGCATTAGCGCATCCTATTAAAGAATATAGGATTTTTTATGGCAAGAACAGAAAAAAGCTAAACCTACATCACCGCATCGGGATCCATCGGACTGCACCCCCCGGGAATAAAAAGCGGAGAAAAATGAATCAGTCTTTCGTCAACGATTTCGATAGTCCTGCCCGAAAATCCCGACCTTTCAAATCGAAGTTTTGCGACCAAAAAACAGGAATATGGCATTCGTGAAAATTCCAGGCCAGAAATATAATCCAGAACGGCATCATCGAACGGGCGGTTTCCCGTTGTCGATTTCTTGACAAGGATCCGTCCGACACGTCCCGTTCGTTCAATCGGAATTTTCAATTCCAGAATTCCCGTAAAATAAGACGAATCCAAATCCGATTTCCGCATTTTACGAATATGTTCCGCATAGATATCGCCCAAAGTGGTACGCATACTCAATTCATAGCTGAACGCACCCAAAAGAATGTCAGCCCAACATATCGGCATTTCCACGCTGTCCGTTTCAATGTCAAAACTTTCGAGTTCAGCGTAAAAAGAAGGCCTGACCATTTTAAATTCACCCTCGGCGCATTCTTCGCACGGAAACCCCTGAGGCTTTGTAGTCACCGGATACTTTTCGGCATTCTCGACATAAGAGACAAATCTCGGCTTGGGAATCTTCTTATCGTTTTCCGCAATACGGGATTCCTTGCAACCGAGCAGAGCGAGAACAAAAAGAAGAAGAGGAAATGTTTTAATCATTGGACCCTCCTGAATCTCGGTTGTCAATGTGAAAGAAATAATCCGAAATTGCCGAATCCAAACCGGGGAAGACATCAAATTTCCGTTTTATCCCAATTTGATTCGCGGCATTCACCCAAGCAGAATCGTTTGCATCCAATTCCTGGTTAAGATTTTTCAACCGACAATTAAACGCATCAAATGCGCTATCGCTTAGCGACGGAATAAAAACATCTCGTATCCGTCTATGATTTTTCAATGCCATTTGTCCAACGGTCGTAATCGCCTGGTGCGATAATTCATGCAACATCGCCTCATAAATATATGGCGAGCCCCAATTTTCACTTAAATAAGTCGTGGATTGCGGTTTCATAAAAGATACACAAGGATCGTCATCCTCCGGTCGCATCCTGTCTTGCGTGTTGCACGCAAACAAATTCTTGTTTTTATCAGAGCCGACAATTTTTCGACACCTTTGATTTACAGTTTCAAACGGCAGAACGGAAAGTGCGCTGTTTTCCAAAGTAAATCGCATTTCAGGCTCATTGAAACGCTTGATCATGGGCTGTAGTTTTTCCGAAATTTCATCCAAAGCCCATTTCCACTCCCATTCCAATCCGTATGTATTTACACTTTCTGGATCAAAACGAAAATAGGGAGTTTCATCTCTTTCATCTAGAGATGCCATACCGCATTACCTCTATGTTGGCATTTTAACGGGAATTGTCAAAATGCGGATTCACTATTCCACCGATAAAGCTATCTTAGAGGTTACCCAACTTCACGGGTAGCTATACCCGGTGAACCTTGACCGGAGGTCTGCGCAAACAGCTTCTCCGGTCTTTTTTATTGCCCTAACGCAAAATTCCCTCGCATTAGCGCATCCTATTTAAGAATATAGGATTTTTTATGGCAAATTTTCATTCATAAGTGCATTTTTCACAAAAAGACGCATACAAGACAAAAAAAAAATTACTGAACAAATTCAGAACTGAAAGAAATATCTCCGTCCTCAAGATCAAAAACCTCCTGGATAAAAGCCAAACTTTTCGCAATGATCAAACGATTTTTGTTTTCTTTTTTGCAACGGCAATCAAGGATGGGAATATTGTAATTTTTAAGGCTTGGATTGTGCTCCTTGATAATCGATTGATACCATTTGAAATCTGCTCCGCCTCCGTACAATAGAAGAGGAATTCTTCCATCATCATGAAATATATTTGCCAACAAATTTTTGTCCATTTTCTTTACCGAAACAATTTTTCCAAAAATTCCACATCGGAAATCATAAGGCAAACGTTCCCTTACCTGAACCAGTTTACCACGTCCTCCATAATTCACCTTGACTATATCTGCGTTTTCACCCCGAATTTTCTTTTTTCCGATTTCCAAGTTTTTTGGATAAATCTGCGTACACAACATTTCCACGCCAAGAGGCAATACATTCTGGGTTAAAAAACGAATTTTTCTAGAACCGTCTGGTCCCAAACGCACATGAAACACGGCGAAATCGGCAGTGCCGCCGCCAATATCCAATATGCCATAAAGTCCAATTTTCGTACTGTTGTTTCGAAACAAATGATAGACTTCCGCATAAAGTTCCGGAATCGTCTGCAAAGGAATATCGGTTTCATCATTCCTATGCGCCACAATCAACGCATATACATCTGCGAGATCCATTCCATCAACCACATCTTTTGAAAGAATCCACCCAAGTCGCAAACAATCGTCATAGATCTTTCGAAAAGAGGTTTTTAGATTATCAAAAGGACAGCCCATATTTACACGAAAACGAATATCTTCAACAGGCACTTCGATCTTTTCGGAGATAAATTCCTTGATGTATTTAAAACAATTCGCCAAAAAATAGACAGAACATAGGTATTCACCCGAAAAAGGATCAGAATTTTTCCCGACTAATTCCCTGGCAAGGGAAAAGTCTTCCGTGAATTTAATATCCTTTATTTTCAGTTCATCTTTTAACATCCCATACTTAAAAAATTCAAGAAGGATCAGCTGTTTTTCCGCAAGAGGCGTAAAGCGCAGCGTTGAATATTCCGCATCATAATACAGCCTGCTCGGAAGAAAAAACGCCCCGTCATCCGTTCTCAACGGATTAAATTCGACAGAGCCTTCATCCCCCTGGGAACTTCTGAAAAAAGCCTTGGTAAAGCTCGTTCCGAAATCCAAGCCGATATAAACACCTACTAGCCGTTTTCCACTTCCAGCATTTTGCCGTCTTCTAGTTCTGATAAAGGAACTTCCTGGTTCTTTCGCATTTTCCTTCTTTTCCAAAAGAAACGATCTTAAATTTTCGAAATTTGCAGTCCGTAATTTGCCTTTCATATTTCCTCCTCCTAGATAATTTTAAGAAGCCCAACGGCAATATCTCGAGACGAACATTGAACCCTAGACTTGTCCAGAATTCTTTGCCTCTGAAGTTCATAGTTTTCAGAAAGTTTTCTCAATCTCTTTTCATGAAGGTCTATCCCTCGTTCCAAATTTCTTTTTTCTTCTTCCGATACATCCCAATTCCAAGAAAGTTTAGACTTCATTTTATCAATAGATTCTTCCATTTTTTCCTTTTTCTTTTCCATTGTAGTCTGCAAATAATCCAGCTGGTTGTCTCGGATGCTCTCATTGTCTTGTTTAAAATCTCGTTCGAATTTTTTAAGATCAGCAGAAGCCTCATTTTGGATTTTATCTAAGCATTCATCCATTAAGACATCATCTGAAATATCTTTTTCCCATCCGAGATTTGTACCGGCAACGCTTCTTCCTCCTTTATTCGAAAGGATTTGCCATAAAACCCGTTCTGAAATTTTCGAATCAAGTAAATTGCCTTTTCCAATATTTCCTATATAATACCGAATCTCTTTCCGCGATTTACAACCTTCCGACTGGATTTCCATTAGATAAAAAACATACATTCCCACCGGAATTTCCCTATTCGACAGTTCAATCGAAATTGAGCAACAACATCCATTTTGCATATTCTTATTTTGTTCTGTAATCCAGCGTATCAAGGGATGATCTACAGTGATGACGTCATATTTTTTCCGTTTGATTTTTTCTTTTATCTCCGAATCGAATACGCAAAGCGTTTCGCTCCCCGAATTTTTCAGCGAGCAATCCAAACCTTCCCGATTGCAATAATTGATAAAATCCTGGGCAGCCCATTTTGAAAGAGAAACCAACTTGCATTTTTCAATCTCGGCGTTTTTGATAGAAGAACCTTTCCCCTGCCGATTAAAATAGTCCGATACATAAAAAAGCAAGTCTTCCGAGCGGATTCGCTTGTTATCATAAGATTCACTAACACCTTGTAAAACATCGCCTTTAAAAGCCAGCAGCCGCGGTGCATTTTCTTCAATCCGTTCTTTATTTAGTTTATTTGCAATCAAAGCGTCTATTTTTTCATTCGCCCTCTTTTCCTTTTCCTCAGGCGTAAGTTCCCCATCTATCAAAGCAAACGCAATGTCTTCGATTTCCTTGCCGAGAATATCATTGATATTTCCGATGGAGCGTTTAAAAATATCGATTCGTTCGTAAAGCCTAGAAAGAACACGATCCTCTACGGTGCCGCTACACGAGATATTAAAAATATGAATGACATCCGATTTTTGCCCGATACGGTCAATACGACCAATCCTCTGTTCCACCCGCATAGGATTCCACGGCAAATCATAATTGATGATCGTTTCACAGAACTGCAGGTCAACGCCTTCGGACAAGACTTCCGTCGAAATCAAAAGCCGAACCGAATCATCGTCTCGAAACGAATCGATCACATCCTGCTTGTTAATCCCATTATCCCCGCCAGTCAAAGCGATATTTTTGACTCCATCGTTAGACAATCTTTCGGAAAGATAGTTGACCGTTCCCCGGAAAAACGAGAAAATAATCATCTTGGTATTCGGATTTTCTTGCCATCTTTCCTTCAATTTTCCAAGAAGCGCTTTGTACTTTGAATCGTCTTTCTTCAGCTGTTCTACAAAAGAATCGCTGAAAACATTGGAAAAGTCTATGCTAAAATCATTTTTGTCTTCTTCATCCCAATTTTTGTCAAAATCTTCATACAATTGCTCCTCCAATTCCTTTCCGAATTTTTGCTCTTTCCATTTTTTGATTGCCGCATAGATGCAACTGGTCATTTGGCGTTGTTTTGCTATCAACACGAAGCTTGCAAAGCCTCTTTTATCACAACAGCTTTTTTCAATTTTTTCTTCTATAAGACGAGTGACCTTATCATAGACCTTTTGCTCCGTAGAGTTCATGGTAAAGTTCCACGTTACCGCCCTTCTTGTCGCATATTCCATTTCCGTTTCACAACGCCGCGTCCTTGTAAAGTAGGGAGCATAGAACACCTTGTTCATCAGGCGTTTACGATATTCCATCCGAAGTTCGGGATTTTCTAAAATCTGGGGAAGATTCTTACCTATTTCAGTAGCAAAAGCGGAGTCTTTTTCCCATTCAACAGCAGAATTATCATTACATTCTCCATGGTCTAAGCGAAATAGGAATAAGCTTCTAACTGCATTGCTCCATTTTCTTATTTGTTCCCTAATTTTTGATTCTTTATTGGTTTGCAAGGCATTTGCCATCTCGATATAATTCGAACTTTTACGGAGTAATTCGCTAAAGGTGTCTTCGCTATTAAAGACCTCCGGCTCCAAAATATTCAGTAAATTATAAAGGTTCTTCGATTCCGTTTGAATCGGCGTAGCCGAAAGCAGCACCAAATTCTTGGCGTTATTTCTCAACCGTGAAACGGTCCTATGATTCGCCGTTTCGGAATTTCTTAAATAATGTGCTTCATCGACTATGACTAGATCAAAAAGTTCCCTTTCATCTTCCAGAAATTCATATAATTCTTGTTTTGCTGATTTATCTACAGCATTTTCTTTTTGCTTTTCTTTATATCGAATTCCCTCCAAACTTGCAATCAGAACAAAATGCTCCGTTTTCGGATAGGCCACAGCCTCCTTACATTCTTTTAAAAGTTCTTCAGCCGTACAAATTCGCGCATCGATTGAAAAATAACGTTTTAGATCATTTGCCCACTTATCCCTCAATACCGATGGACACACAATCAAAAGCCGTTTGGCGTTTTCGCGAATTAAAAGTTCCTTCCAGATATAGATGGCTTCAATAGTCTTTCCGAGCCCCACTTCATCGGCGACAAGAATCCTCCCACTAATCGAATCGATAAACTTAATCACAGGAATATATTGATACGGCAAAAATTTCGCATTACTGGTCCCCATCGAATAGAGGATATCCGTCACATCTCCCTTGATACGGGAATAGGTTACAGCCCTCTTCAAATCGTCAATGTTTCCAAAGTCTCTATTTGCAAACAAATCGAATATATCGCCTGATATTGTTTGAAGATCATCCATTAGAACTGTTTTTAATCCAGTCGGAAAATTTACTTTACATGTTTTATTAGGAAAAACCTTAGAAACTACACCTGTCTCACCGTCAAATATGTTTCTAACGGTATAGCCTTTCTGGATACCATTCATGGCAACCCTCCTTGTTTTGATATAAAAAATTTCCCAGAAAAATCCTTTCGGATAATTCGCAATCCTTTGATTTTTAAAATCTTATTTCGACAAAAAACGTCTAATAACGGAGGCGTCCCCCGCAAATTTCATGCCAAACAAACTCCTACCCAACCTGAAAATACTCCAGCAATTTCTTGTAGTCGTCTTGTGCCGAAAGGCAGGTATCCCGCAAAAATCCATTGATGTGCCCCCAGTTTTGAAGTCCCCGATAATAGAACAGGCGCAAATCTTCCGTGATGATAAACGGTACGATATTTTCCTGCAGGCATTGCCAAAACATCAAAAGCCGACCGACCCGCCCGTTGCCGTCCTGGAACGGATGGATTCTTTCAAATTCCACGTGGAAATTCAAGATATCGTCGAAGTTTACCGTCCCAATTGCATCATACGAAGAAAGCAGGGCATTCATCCGCCGATGGTCATCCTTTGGGAGAACCGTTTCCGCGCCGCCAACTTCGTTGGGCAGTTTTTTATAATCCCCGACGGCGAACCAGTCTTTATCGCTATCGGAAGTATTCGCCTTTAAAAGCAAGTGCAGATGTTTTACACTCGCTTCCGTTATCCTTTCTTCGGCATGTTCTATCACGTAATCGATGCAACGAAAATGATTGACCGTCTCCATAATGTCATCAACACGAATGGTTTCCGAAGAACTTTTCAGCGTCCGGGTTTCATAGATAAAGCGCGTCTGCTCTTTTGACAAACGGCATCCTTCGATGTGATTGGAATTATAAGTCAAGTCGATTTGCGTGCGATGATAAATACCCCCGCTGATTTTTCCGGCCTTTTCTGCTCGAAGCCGCCGTAATAGCGAAGAAACCTTTTCTCCACCTTTTAAATCTTTTGTCTCAATACCCGACATATATTCCAACGATTTTAAAACCCGCTCCTAAAATAGATTTTTTATGCGCTAACGGTGCATTTACCTTCCGTTCAGGTAATCCAAAACCTTCTGCGTCAAGTCGTTTTCGTTTTTCCAGAAGAGGACCGCGCCGGTCGCCCGGTCGATCACCATATCGTAGCCTTCCTGCAAGGCTATCTCCGTCACGGCTTTCTTGATGAGCGAAATGATCGGAGCGCTCACCTTTTCGTTTTCGGTAATCAGCTCCCCGGTCCTTCCATAGACGCGGTCGATGAATTCCTTCAGCTCGGTATTCTTCTTCGCATAGTCCGCTTCGAGCTCCTTCCGCTTTTCGTCCGAAAGCATCAGCGCCTGCTTGTCGAGCTTTTCCTTGATGGCGGCGAGTTCCTTCTGGAGCAGGTTCGCCTGCTGTTCCCATTTGGCGACCTGGCGGTCGTATTCCTCCTGCGCCTTTTTCGTGCCCTTGTAGCCTTCAAAGATCAGCTTGGAATCCACATGGGCGACCCGCAAGCCGTCTTCCGCAAAAGCGTTCGAAGAAAGAACCAGCGCGAAGAGGAAAAGAATAAAGGACTTTTTACGCATCAGAATCCCTGCCCGATGACAAAGTTGAATTCCATGTCGCCCACGCTCGTGCGCTCATAGCCGGAATAGGTTTCTCCCGGATCGAGCGGCCAGGCGAAGTCGAACCCGATAATGCCGAGCATCGGGACTACCACGCGGAAACCGAAACCGAAGTCCCGCTTGAGGCTCGACGGGTCCCATTCCGAAAGCGGATTCGGCTGGCTCTTCGAAACCTTCGTATCCGGGTCGTAACGCTTTCCGAAAACGTTGCCCGCATCGAAGAAGAGCGGCAGGAGGTAGAACGTGTTCGGCACGATTCCCCACTGGATTTCCGCACCGATATACTGGTAGCTGCGGCCCAGTCTGCGGTAGCCTATCGAGCCCGAGCTGTAACCGCGCATCATGCCGTCATAGCCCAGGACGCCGCCCATCTGGTACAGTGTCCGATACTGGAGCGGGTTTCCCACCATGATTCCGTATTCATTCGTCAGGGCGAGAGCCACGCGGTCTCCGATAAGCGGGAACCACCACTTGACGGTCAGGTCCGTCTTCACGAAGCTGAAATCGCTGCCGATGATATCGTCCGCAACTTCCACGGAAAGAACATAGCGTGAACCGTCCGTCGGGAACTGCGGCAGGTTCTTGTCGTCGCGGATAAGCTTGAACGTCACCGCGGATTCGATTCCCGAATAGCGGACAAGGCTTCCATCGACGTTTCCGCCCTGCTTGTTCATCATCCAGCTGTAGCCGATTTGCCCGTAGAAATAGTCGTCCGGCCAGGTCAGGCGTTTTCCGACATAGATGGATCCGCCGTAGCGCGTAATGTCCGGGTCGTCATCCTGGTTCCACCACGCATAGCTGAGGCTCGTCCCGAGCGTAATCGGATAATCCAGGAACCACGGTTCGACAAAGCCGATCGAGGCGCTCTTCTTGTCTTCGCCGTATTCCACGTTGAAAGTCGCGCTCTGCCCGTCGCCCATGCAGCAGTTCGGAATCGACACGCCGAGGGTTCCCGTGAGACCGTCGCTCTGGCTGTAGGCGAGACCCGCGCTGAACTGCCCCGTTCCCGCTTCCTTTTCCGCGACCTTAAAGACCAGATCGACCTGCTGGTCTCCGACAATCTGGATATCGGGATAGACCATGTCGAAGTAGTTCAGCTGCATGATTTCGCGGAAGCTGCGTTCGAGCGACGATTGCCGGTAAGTGTCTCCCGGATAGAGGCGGATCTCGCGACGGATAACCTTGTCCTTCGTCTTCGTGTTGCCGATGATGTTCACCCGGTGAACCTGGGCGGGCAAGCCTTCGCGCATCCGGTATTCGAGATTGACAACGCTGTCGTTTACAAAGTTCCGGGTTTCATCGAACTGGGCAAAGAGGTAGCCGTCTTCGCGGTAGGATGCGATGATCGCGCTGCGCGTCGCTTCGTAGGCGTAATAGTCGAAGACCTCGCCGCTGTCGAGATAGACCGCGCGGGAAAGCATCTTGTCCGTCAAGGCTTCGTTCCCGGTGAAGTGGACCGAGCCCGCATAGTAGCGCTGCCCCTCGTTGATGTCGATGTAGATGCGGACATACTTGGACGTGATGACGCTGTCGTAAGGCGTGAGCGCGCCGAACGTTTCTTCGAGCGTATAGCGCGTGAGGAGCTTTTCCTCGTAGCGATTCCGCCTGTGCTTCTGCAAAAGTTCCTTCACCTTCGGGTTTTTCCAGGTACGGTCCTTCGAAAGGTTCTTGATCCAGACCTTGCGAAGCTCCTCGTACGTGATGATGCCGTTCAGGATTTTGACCGCGGTTTCCTCGTCCTCGACGTCATAGACCGGAACCGCCTGGGCGTTCGGGGCGAAGTTTCTCCGGTGTTCGCGGTAATAGTGCGCTGACTTTTCCACGACGCGCCCCGCCAGACGGTTCATGATGTTCGCCGTATCGGAAATGGCCTGGTTCAATTGCCCGTAAAGAAGGTCCAGTTTTCGGTTCTTCGGAACGGTGCGCCCCATGTAGAAGTTGCAGCTCGAATCCGGCAGATACTCGGCGCGGAACTCTTTCAACTCCGCATCGAGATAGCCGAAATGCCGAATCGCGTTCAGCACCGTATCGCGGTCCGCTTCAAAAACCGATTCCTTGAACTCCCCGTCGCCCCACCAGTGGGTGCGCTTCGTCAACATGTGGTCGGTGATATCCGTCGTCGGGACATGGTCGTTACCGGTCACAACAATCGAATCCACCTGGACTTTCGGCCCTTCGCGAACGATAAAGGTCACCGAATTTTCATGGTCGGAGACAGGCGTTTCGCGAAACCCGACTTCCGCTAGCAGGTATCCCTCGGAGCGGTAATAGTTCAAAATGTTCTGCCGGTCGCGTTCAAGCCCGCTTTTGCTATAGACCCTTCCCTGCAAAAGGCTTACCTTGAGCCGCACATCCTCTTCCGAAATCTCGTCGCAGCCTTCGACATAGACCGTATCGAGCGCCGGGAGCTCCACGACACGGAACACCAGATCGACCTTGCTTTCCGTCCCTGGCAAATAATCCACCCAGGCGGTCACGTCGTCAAAATATCCCGTTTCGAACAAGTCCGAAACGCTCTTCTGGACCTTTTCCGTAAACACCGAAGGCTGAAACGACTGCCCGTCGCGAACGCTCACGCGGCTCAGCACGGAGCGCTCGTCCATATTGACAAGGCCTTCGGCGCGGACCCGGCGAACGGTCGTCGGAGCTGTAAAATTTTCGGGCACATCGAGAAGCTGCGCCATCGGGAATGCGGTAAAAAGAAGCAAAAAGGCAAGGACGCGAAAAAGCAAGTGGGTGACCTTGTTAAATAGAGGTAAAAATCGCTTTCAAAGATACAAAAAAACGCCCGTGAAAAAACGGACGTTTCCAAAAGCGTTATCAGAAAGGTTTACTGCCCGAGATACTTGCGTCCGACGCCAAACTGGTCCTTGTATTCGACATAATCCGGCACAAAGCCGTTCGGGTAGCTGAACGCGATGTTTACCGAGCACTGGAATTCGTTTCTGAGTTCACCCTTGCCGGTGAAAGGCTTCTGCTTCTTTTCAATTTTCGCCTTGTCGCCCTTGCCGACGACGACTTCCGCATCGCACCAGCCCTTGCCAACCTGCTTTGCAAAGACAGAATCGCCGGCGGTAGAAACAAGCTTGATCTTCGTCGGGTCGAGTTCCGTATTGTTGCCGGTCGAAGCCCAGAACTGGAGTTCACCCTTGAGAGACGTCGGAGCAATCTGGATAGTCGGGAACGCGAGCACGTAGCCCCACTTATCGACAAGCGGAGACTTGTTCGGGATGTTTTCGCCAAAGATGAGGAAATAGGGACGGGTCGCGATACGGCTCTTGTTGTGTTCGCGCTGGAGGTCCGCATTTTTCGGAGCGATCAGTTCCATCACCAGGAGATTGTATTCCTTGACGACCGGATCGTCTTCATCGATGGCGTCCGAAAGGTTCTTGGAAACATAGAGATTCTCGGCCTGGGTACGGAGAGCCTGGATCTTAGCGAAATCGCCGTTCAGACGCTTGAGAAGGGAAATCGACGTGTCGATTTTCGCAAAGCCGTCGAGCGCATTGCCGAGGCTCGCCCCTTCCGCCGTCGCCTGGTTCAGTCCGACATTCGAAAGCGCTTCCGCGATGGCGGTCGCCGTTTCCACGTTTTCCACCTTGCCGATGTTCTGGAGCGCCTGTTCAAAAAGCCCATGGAGCAGGTCGCTCTGCGGGTCCTTCTTGCTTTCCTGTTCGGCGCGTTTCGCAAGCGCAAGCGTAAAGTTGCCGTAGAATTCGTCGGAAATCTTTCCCTTGTCCTTCGCGTTCAGGTAGGAATTGATGGCGTTCTGGTAGCGTCCCGCTTCCAGATGCTCGTCTCCGCGCTTTTCATTGGTGCCTTTGCAGCCCGCGAGAAAGAACGCTGAAGCCGCCAAAAGAACGACGATGTGTCTTGTTTTCATTATTTGACCCTTTATCCGAAAAATTTTAGGTTCGGTGGATTTCTAACCGTAATTTAATTAAATATTTTTGTGGTGAAGCGTCTGCTTCGTAAATTATTTTTTGGAGAACGTCTTGAAATTTCTTGCCGTCAGCCCGGAATCCGGAGAATGGACGAAGCCTAGCCCTCTAGGCGGTGCCGTAAACCAGCTCACACAGGCCAGCGCTCGCGCCGGTACGGAAACCTTGACAATTTCTCCGTTTTACCCGAGACTTTTGGGCGATCATTCCGATTACCACCCCGTTTTCAAGGGAATCGAAAAGCTTCGCAACATGCCTTTCGAGGTCTGGGTCGGGAAAAATCCGCTCTACGCCTATATCCGCTTCGACAGCTACTTCGACCGTCCGGCTATCTACGGAGAAAACAGGATTCCCTACAGCGACAACCACCTGAGGTTTTCCTATCTCGCCTCGGCGGCTCTCGCCTATGCAGACGCAATCCGCTTCAATCCGACAGTTCTCTGCGGCCACGACTGGGGCGGAGCACTGATAGCCCCGATAGCCCAGACGGTCTATCCCGAAGCGTTCGGCAATACGCCTTTCTTCTTCACCGTCCACAACATCACCTACGACTTTCACGTCACCGAATCGGAAATCGAACGCATCGGACTTCCGCGAAAGGACTTCAACATGGACGGCTACGAGTTCTGGGGAAAGGTCAGCCTTCTCAAGGCGGGTGTCTTCTATGCGAAAAAAGTCCTGCTCCCCTCGCCCGGATACTGCGACGGGATTCTCAACGACCATCTCGGCGGTGGACTTTCGGGCTTCCTCATCCGAAACAGGGAGAAACTCAAAGGCATCCAGTTCGGACTGAACTATCCGTTCTGGGATTTCAACGCAAAAGCGGCCCAGCCAATCGAAATCGCCAAGAAAGCGGCCCGCTCGACACTTGAATCAATCCTCGGCAAACAATTCAACTACCGCCTGGTCATGTTCTGCAACCTAGGCCCCGAGTCCGGGAGAACTTCCGAAACCCTCGCCACGCTTCTCGGCGACATCAACAAGCTGAATGTATTCATCGTCGTCGGGGCGGTAAAAAACAGCCAGGAGTGGAACTACTACAGCTCCGTGGCAAGCCAGGAACATTCCCACATGGCGGTCATGGAGATGAACCAGGCGGACAACCTGAACGTCCGGACAGCGCTTGCCGGTTCGGACCTCCTGTTTGCGGCAAATCCCACGGAACCCTCCGCAAGCATGATTTTAAAGTCCCTCGCCTGCGGAACGATTCCCCTGACCGGGCGCGATGTCGGTTGCGCCAACCTGCTGACCAATTACGTCGGAGACTTTTCTACCGCAAATGCGATGCTCGTCGATGATTCCGCGGCTCCGGACCAGATGATCCGGAAATTCAAAAACGCGGTCCAGCTCTACACTTCCAATCCCGAAAGTTGGAATTACCTTGTACGAAATGCGTACCAGTTCCGCTATGAATGGGACCGGACGATTTCGCAATACATCATCACATTTGGCGAAAACGCCTAGTTTTCTTTGCACCAGACGGTCGGCGAAAGCTCCGACCTCGCAATCGAAGCCCTGACATGGTAGAGCGAATCCGGATCCATCTGCGTCACGCCGATTACCCCGTCCGCAATCCGGGCATTTAAATTATCGACAATTCCCCACGCCTTGTTGTAGCCTGTCCCATAGCCTCCCGCATCGTAACCGGCATCGGCAAGGACAGGTCGCTTCAACAAATCGGCAATGCCTTTCCATGTCGCGGTATTTGCCGCTCGGATTTTTTCGCCAGACGCCGCAGTCCTCCCGCCGGAAGTGCTCGCAAAATCCACCTTGGACAGGTCAAAGTTCGAATACCACGCTTCCTGATCTAAGACCCACGGAGAAATGTCGATAGCGATTTTGGATGCGGGCAGATAGGCCTTGATCGTATCGACTATCTGCGAAAAATAGACGCCCATCATCGAATCGGGAATGCCGCCGCCGTTTTGCGCGAAGCCGCCGTGGTTGCCGGCCTTTTCCGCCTGGGCACTCCCCGATTCGGAATACTGGTAAAAATCCGGTTCGATAAGCCAGATAAATTGCACGGTGTCCGGATCCTGCCCGGCAACGAATTCTATATGTTCCCGGAATCCCGACGCATATTCCCGGTAACGGTATAGGATGGAATCCTGGAAGTAGTTCCGGATAAGTTCCGCGCCGTCCGTGCAGTGGTTCGGGGTGACAAACGCGCCGTCTTTCTTCGTATCGCAATCGACAAGTCCGTGGTCCTTGCCGAACTCCGCAATCACGTAGGCATAAATCATCGGGGTGGCATTTATCTGCCGCGTCACGTCAAACATCCGCGCTTCGAAAGCATTGAAAAAATCGTTGTCCCCCAGCCAGACCGAAATATAGTCGAGTCCCGCATAGAAAGCGGAATCCTCGTGCGCCGATTGCCAGCCCGCTCCAAAATTAAAGCGGCAAGGGTCAAAACCCGGGTGATGGACAAAAAGCGAAGACGAACTTTCCTCGGTAAACGATGAAGAGGAATATTCCAGAAATTCCGAAGAGACTGGATCTTCCGCGGAAGAAATTTCGTTGTTCTCGCCAGCTTCATCGGGTTTCGAAGCGCTTTCCGAAGAACAGGACGCAAGAAGCGCAACAACCGTGCACAGGATAAATTTTCGCCAGCGCATAAAGATCTCCTTTCGAATACCACACAATCCCAGGGACAAATTTACATAAAGCGCAAGTCTTTCCAAGCCATTAAAATTTGTTTTACAAAACTTGCGGTGAATTTTCCAAGGACCTTTGGGGCAAAGCTTTGCATTTTCTATATTTGCCCGATATGGCAACGGATGAAACCAAAACCCAAGACGGGACCAAGACGGGTACAAGAAAGCGTACGAAGCAGACAAAAATCGGCGGATACCTGCCGATAAAAAAGATCGGGCAAGGCGCGATGGGAGATATCTGGCTCTGCGAGGATCCCTCGCTATGCCGTCGGGTGGTTGTCAAACAGATGCTTCCGAGCCTTCGGGGGTACGACGATCTTGTCGAGCGTTTCAAGCGGGAATGCGGACTCTTGGCCTCCCTGCACCATCCGAACATCGTGCATCCCTATGCGCTTTGGCAGGAACGTACCGGAAAGCTGGCTCTCGCGATGGAATATGTCGATGGAAAAACCTTTCGTGAAATTCTCGACGTGCAGAGCCGCCCACCGATCTGGGTTACGCTCTACCTGGTCCACGAAATTCTGCAGACATTAATTTGTGTACATGCAAACCAGATTATCCACCGCGACCTGAAACCTTCGAATATGATGGTCGAAAAGAACGGACGCGTTCGCCTTTTGGACTTCGGAATCGCAAAAGACGCCAATCCCGGGCAAGATATGACGCTCCCGGGAAGCGTTCTCGGAACCGCGGCCTACATGAGCCCCGAACAGGTCAAGGGTTTTTCCGTCACCTACGCATCGGACCTTTTTAGCCTAGGCATCATCGCTTGCGAAATGATCATGGGAAAAAACCCGTTCCGCGGAGAATCGATGGAACTCACTTCGCAATACATCTTGAATTTGAACCTGAAAATGAACAATTTTCCTCCGGGAACGCCTTACAGATTGCGCCGCTGGATTTTGAAATGCCTCGAAAAAAAGCCGCAGAACCGCTTTCCCTCTACCAAGGAAGCGGCGGACACTCTCGCCCAAATCATGGACGGCTACCCGCGACAGCTTGATATTCCCATGCGCGAATGGCTCACGGCCACGATGCGAAACGAACCGCTGCCGGAACTTCCCAAGAATTCCCGGATAACGATATTCAAAATAGGAATCGGAATTGGCGCTTTTGCCGGAGCCCTCCTCGCCACATTCATCACGGCGCTAGTCTGCCGTTAAACGGAAAACATGGAAGCAAACTGGATAGACATTTTTTGCGGATCGGTCTTGTTGATCCTTTCTGCTCTCGGACTTTATTTTGGATTAGCGAAGACCCTCATCCACTTGGCGGCCTGGGTCGGCGGAGCTCTCGGAGTTATCTATGCACCCGACATTCTCGGGCAAGTCCTATCGAACAACTTCGACTTTTCCGAAACGACGACCGTCATCCTCACGCGGGTTCTCGGATTCTTGCTGCCATTTCTCGTTCTTCGGATTCTCGGGCATTTTATCAACAAATTCATTAAGCGGCATCTTTCGTTTCCCAATGCGATTGCCGGAGGGATTCTCGGGTTTGTCAAAGGCCTGATCCCGTGTCTCATTTTACTTTCGACGCTCTACCTTTTGCCGCTTAGCGGGAATCTGGAAATCCAACGGGACAATTCCCTAGCCTATTCCCTATACACAAAAGTTCTTCGCCATTCCGGAGTGGAAGAGAAAATCACCGCCGCCCAGGATTCCATACAAAGTAAAATTACAGACAAGGTAAACGAGACGATAGACAGTTCCAAGGCGAAAATTTCAAAGGCCGCAAGCGAATCCATCCAAAACCGAATCGATTCGCTGCCCTTCCCAAAACTTTGAAAACCGCCTAGAGCTTATTTGCAAAGCTCTTTGCCACGAAGCGTTTTCCCTGAGTGAGCGTAACCACGTAACGGCCCCGCGGAAGCGATCCCCATTCGGCAACCGTCCCGGATTTTTCGACGGGCTTTTTCAGCACGGCGTTTCCTTTCAAATCAAAGACGGCAAGGGTTCCCTTCGACGGAAGGTTAAAGAGAATCTGGCCATCAGAAATTCGAAGCGAAGCCGGGGACATATTTATTCCAAAATGGACCGCTGCCGTTTGCATCGTCGAATCCGACTCTTTCCATAAGCGGACGCCTTCCGCATCGAATCCAAACTCATCGACATTCGGACCTCCATCGGCAAAAATCGAAGACAGTTTCAAAACATTCAATCCTTTCTTGAGCGAGACGGCAACGGTAACGGAATCATACACGGTCCATCCTTTTGCGGAAAACTTTACACCACCCAACGTCAAATCGTTCCAGAAAATTTTCATCGGACGATCTTCAGTTCCGCCATTGGCAAAACGGATTGTCAGATTGGAAACGGTTTCTTGCGGTGAAAAAATTTTCCATAGACCGAAGCTTTCCACACTATTTTCGAAATTGTAATAGCCGCTATCGATCCAGCCGGCATTTGTTTCTTCAAAATTTCCGAGGCCGTCTGCGGGATAGGCAGCATTCACAAGCGAAAGAATTTTTCCCGGACTTGAAAGGGCAACGAGCGGAATCACTTCCAAGGTTCCCGAACGCTCGACCGTCTCGCCATCTCCGCCAAACGTCGTTACCGTAAATGGAAAGGCGCCCGTTTCCATCGGAGTACCCGCAATATGGATTTTCCCATCCTTTAAGCTTGTCGATATTCCTTTCGGAAAGCCTTTCGCCTCTGCTCCGGCGCAATTGGCATACGCATAGGAAAAGGGAACGATAGAATCTCCCAAAAAGATTATCTGCCGAGAAGAACCTGCGCCATTCTTGACAAGGCTCGGAGAAAGCGCTTCGCCGACAAGCTCTATGTCGGGCTTTGGAATTTTTCCGGATCCGAGCCAGAATCCGAGATGTGGCGGCTGGTTGTAAGCCGTATTTTGGAAGGAAATCGCCAAGCGATATACCGGATCATGCATCAGCGTATAGACACGATGCCTTGTCGGAATCGTTGTTGTGTATAGGAACAAATGAGAATCGTCATGCGTGATAACCTCTTCGCGGAAATCTCCGAGGATGTCCGCAGAAAGGTTCGGCGTCGCCTTGGTAGAATTGCAGGAGCTTCCATCCAGCTGAAGAAGCGTTTCACTTTTGGAAGTTGTACTGTTCCACTTGGTAATCGTCACGTTGTCGAGAAGTTCGTCGAGCAAATCTCCGTCCCAGTAAAGGCGGAAGTTATACGAAGGACGCGAACTGGAAAGCTGTTTTCCCTTCACCGAATAAGTGTTCCAGTTTGCCGCCGACCACAATTCATGCCCGCGGGAAGTCGAATCAACATCGGCAGCGACACCGCGCCCGTTATCCCCGGAACTCGTTTCGCGCCACAGAATTTTCCCGGTCGCCGCACTGTGAATTTCATATCCATACGGTTTATCCTCATGCACGGTCCAGACTTCGAGCCCTTCGACATCGGGATCCAAATCCCCAAGATGCATCGCATCGCCGTGTCCAAGACCGACACGATACATGAACGTTCCATCATGATCAACGGCGCAGTTTCCTTCGATGATTTCGTCAAAACCGTCCCCATCCACATCCCCTGCCGCAATATTGTGATTTCCTTGGCCGTAACACTCCTTTCCCTTTGTTGCCGCATTATAATACCACCGCTGCGTCAAATTTTTTCCATCCCAGTCGTAAGCGGTAATCGCCATACGCGTATAGTAACCCCGCTGAAAAACCATGCTAGGCTTTACACCGTCTAGGTAAGCGTTCGTCGCCAAGAAGCGATCGACACGATTCCCGTATTTATCACCCCAGCTGCTGACCGTTCCGCGTCCGGGATTGTAATTGACGGTAGCCATTTCCGTTCCTGTTCTTCCGTCAAAAATTGTCAGGTATTCGTTTCCGCTCAGCACGTATCCGCTGGAATTCCGGTAATCCGCCGCGTCATCATCGTTTGCTGCTGGCCCTTTCGACAAAAATTTTCCCGAACCATCCTTTGTCCCAGGAGCCGTTTTCATCGCGACTTCGGCAAAGCCATCCAAATCATAGTCTCCGACAAGAATTTGTGTGTAATGCGCCCCAGCCCGGATATTCACACCGAGATCAATCCGCCACAACTTTTTACCGTTTAATTTGTACGCATCGATATAGACATTTCCCGTATAGCCTTTTTGGGAATTGTCCTTGGAATTTGAAGGATCCCATTTTAGCACCAATTCATATTCCCCGTCGCCGTCCAAATCTCCCACGGCAATATCATTCGGCGAATATGTGTAGCTTCCGCTTTTATTGGTTCCACCCGCAGGCCTATCCAAATCTATCGTGAACTTTTGACCATTCCAGACATTAACCGTCTTGTCTGCGCTTTTTTCCACCCCGTTGATGACCGGGCGAACTTCGTATTTCGAATTCAACAAGCCGCCTTTATCCGTCCAGTTTGTCGAAGTCGTAATCGGTTCCGCATTGATCTTTATCCCATCCCGATACAGATTGAAAGCAACCGTTTCCGGGTCCGTCCCGAACATTCTCCAGCTCAGGTAAACGCCTCCATCGACCTTGACTGCGACAAGTCCCCGGTCGAGACGTTCCATTTGCCTTGCTGCATAGGATTCCGCAGCAAGAACACAAAACAGGACAAAAAGAAACCATTTTTTCATAGCGATACAACTCCTTTTTCGGAAAATATTTCCATTTCAATCCTCGTTTTTTATTTTCAATTTTTTTCATTGTCCCTGGACAACGCGAATATACTCACCCGCTAATATCCTGTATCAATAGGGATTCACAAAAAGCAGCTCGCTCCGCAGACCAATTCCTCATTACTCATTGCTAATTTCTCATTTTCTTAGACGTCTGCGGCCTACTCCCTCATCCCTAATCCCTAGTCCCTATTTCCTAAACGTCAATGTCCGAGGTTCTAAAAACTCTAGACTTCACATTTCAAGACAAACGCATCACTCCAAAAGAACCGCCTTTCCGCCGACATCCAGAATCGCCGGAAGCATCGGAGACTCGATCGCTGCTCCCGTGTAAACATCCCGCTTTAGCAATTTCCCGTTCAAGTCGAAAAGGCGATATTCCGAACCATCGGGAACGCCTGCGATGCGGAAACGGTTGCCGGGAACTTTGGTCGCCTTGAAATTCCGGGAAGCATTCGACCGAGGAAAAATCGCCGAAGGGGATTCCACCAGGGAGCAGCAACCAGGACCGATGCCACCATAAGCCCAATCGATATCATCAGGGCATTTAGGGTCCGAAGAAATCGCAGAAGCAATCGTTTTTTTCAACTCCACATCCAAAAAAGAGCTGTCATTTTCAATAATACCGATTTTTTGTAACCGCATCATTTCAAAATACAGAACTTCGCTAAATTGGTGCGTTCCCGGCGTTCCATAAGTACTGTCATTGGGATATGTTTCGGAACAGCGTTGGTTGACACGTTCCAAATAAAAGGCTATCTCCGTCTGGTATGAAAAATCAAAAGAAATCATAACGCTTGTATCAAGCAAAGATATAAAGCTTATCGAAGATTTTCCTGACGAACAGTTTTCCTCAAAAAAAGAGTTTTTCGAAGAATCCACGTAAAACCGAGAATAGACATCACAAAAATTTTCAATCTTCTTTTCATTGACAGTCAATCCTGATATTCCAAAATCAGAGGCCATCGGAAACTCCTGTCCAAAAGCGAGACTTAAGGGCGACAAGAGGAATAAGAATTTAACGAACAACCTAAAACGCATTATTTTCCCCTCCTTACCAGTTCAAGAGTGTTTTCCGGTTCAAACTTTACGTGATAAACCGTCGCATACTGGTGAACGGTTATGTCTTTTCCTAAAAAACGGCCATGGAGCTTTTTACTGGATTGCCCTAGGATCAAGTCGGCATTTGGTGCGAAAATGGTGCCGGCCCACATTCCCTCGACAGCCATCTCCTCGCTTCCATGCTGTATTAACATAAATCCCTTGGCGACATGCCCTAGATTTTCATTTGTATTTTGCGCACGCCATACGGCAGAGCCATTTAAATGCAAAACGGTCCTTTGTCCCGGATTTACAAAATGCACCTTGCTTCCGGATTCCAACTGGATGCTACCCACAAACATTTCTCCCGGGGCGATAAACAACGTACCTCCCGAATGGACTTTCAACGTTTTTAAGCGATCTCCATTTTGGATCGTATAACTTTCATGGTAGGCAATTTCCTTAATCGAATCACCTACCTCCGGCATTGCAGGAATTTCGACGATACGATAAGGCCAAAGAGCTTCTAGCAAGGGAAAAGATACCCTTGCAAAATTAACATTGTTCTGCAAGACCGCATTTAAATTCTTTTGCGGCAAGGAATAAATCCGGACATTTCCTGTCACATTGGCGTAATCGCGTAAAAGTACGCCACCTTTAGATTCTATTCGACGGACATAGGCACTCCGACCGATATTTACTGCATAAGCACTGTCTTTTGCTTCCGAAGCAACATCGCAGTTTTTTTCAGCAAAACACTTTACGCCATCATTTATCCAAAGCTTGCCTCGCGCATACACCGTTAAATTTCCGGGAACATCTAACAAATCCGCAATCATCAACCCATTATCATCCATTTCATCAAAAACGTCAGTTTCTCCACTATCTCTGATTCCGTTTTTATTTTTGTCTTCCATCCCATCCGAAATACCGCCACCATCCGAATCAAAATCCAGTTCCGCCCGCAAGCTATCGTCATCAATATCGGCATAAATTTCCACTTCTATACCCCGGTAAAAATTACCGACAGAACCCTCTAATTTTTCCCGAATCGTGTATGAAAATATTTCCGTCTTGTCCTTGATGCCATCCCCATCCGAATCCGCATTTTTCGGGTCCGTCCCAAATCTTTCAATTTCATCATAATCCATCAAGCCATCATGATCCGAATCCGTATGAATCCGCCCATCGGTCATCCGCACCGTTCCCTGTACTTCGACAGCGACAAAACCTTCTAGCCCAACCGACCGTAAAGTTCGCCATTCCACGGTTCCATCGTTATCCGTATTCAATAAGCGCACATCGAGCCTTTTTGAAAGCGAAAGACGATAAGCATCTATAATCATCACATGTTTATGAGTCCATACATAAAGAGGCGCTCCGGCATTAATCCATTCCATGACTTCCTTGTCGCTGGGCGCCAAGTTTTTTTCATGCAAGAAGGAGTTTTCATTCAATGTCCAACGAACTACCGAAGACAACAAAGAAACACTTAAAGCTCCTTGAGAACTATGCAAAAAAGCACCTAGAATTTTATTTGCCGCCAAAACATTCAGTTTTTCAATCCCAAAATGATTCTTGAACTTCAACTTAATTTCATCCTGTGTAATATTTCCCCCATAATAATGGTTTAGCATCTGCGCTCCGACCGCCCAACAACGAAATCCTTCCTCTTCATCGTAATGCTCATGTTCCAAGTGAGGCCTGTCCCATTCTCGCGCAACAGCCATTTCACCCCACTTGACATCAAGAAGTTTCGTATCCTTGCGCGCTGCCCGAGGAACAACATCCAAAGTTTTCGACATCACATAGGACGTATCCAAAAGAACCCGCAATCTTTGCGGGGGATTGTCAAATTGAATAGTCTTTCCCGTCCAAAAAGCGCTTCCCTTACTATAGGCAGAAGATTCTACATTCCATAAATATTCGCCAGAATCCAGTACCGCATCCATTCGATTTTTTTCGGTCACCTCTTGCAAGACTACGGAAGAATCCTTTGCCGAAACGACATTTAATCGATAGCTCCCCGCACCTTCCACTTCACGCCATGCAAAATGGACATTCTCGCCCGGTCCCAAAGGAATTTCAGAACCGGATCGTAAAGAAATGGGCGATGCCGAAGAGAGTGTTCCTCTCAAGATTCCTCGTACATATTCGCCGCCAATATAGACAACAATTTTTTCGGTTAACTGAAAACTGTCGCTTTCCGGTTCGCTGAAATCAGCCTCCTTTTTAAAACCGCTCCAATCGGAAAAATGCAAACCCAAGGCCATTCCTCCGCTGTCCGGGTACATTCCCGGAAAAAGCAGAGGGATTGAAATTTTTAAAAACGGGCACTCGGAACCAGACGTAACGATTTCAGCGGAAAAATTTTGAGGATGATGTTTATCCAAAATAATTGGGCGTTCCTTACAGGAAAGAAAATATCGGAGTTCAACATTTTGAAGCGCGTCCTTAGAATCATTAAATACACGAACACGCAAAAGAGTCTGCGCCGAATTCGCAAGCTGCTCGTCGCGAGACTCAATCAAAATATTCGCTTCAACAAAAGAAAGCCCAAAAAAGATAACAGCCAAAACAAATCGCATAGCCATCATCCCCTTTCTTAAAAGTTAAATCGCTCCCGGCGAAAGCATCCAATGGGTGCGATTTATGCGGAGAATCACCTTTTCCCCGACGCGGGAAACCGCATTCCGGATTTCGGATTCCGCAACCGGGAGATTTCCCTGCCAAAGCAGGCGACCGTTCAAGCCATAAAGCCTTGCCGCTCCGCGAGAGGCGAGAATTGCCGTTTTCCAGGAAGCCATCTTCTGCGCAAATTGCGGCGCGACCTTCGTCGTCCCGCCGATGTCGAGCACAAGATTACCGTCAGCAAAAAGGCCACCGACGTCCGTTGCGCGAATCCGGATCAGATACAGACCTGCATCCAATTCCAGAGAATCGTTCGCGGGCGTGATCGTCAAAAGCGAGCCAGAAATTTTCACCGCAAGCTTGGCATTCACGAAAAGCGGTTCATAGGCAAGCGAATCGCCGTCCGGGTCGGAGAAGACCGTATCGAGATCCACAAGGATTTCAAACCCGGAAGTTTTCAGTTCCACAATCGTATCCTTTCTCGCTACAGGTTTGTCGTTCACCGGCGTGAGGTAAACATGAATTTTGAAACTTGCCGTTCCCGAAATGCTGTCCGTTGCGCGGACCGTCACAAAGGCGTCACCCGTCGAATCCTTGACCGACTTGATGAACAAATCGCCAGATGTCGTTATGATGGGATTCAGTTTTCCATCGTCGCTCGCGACGCTAAAATAAAGCTTGTCGTTATCGGGATCCGCAAACCAGGCCTTTACTTCCGAAGCCTTGAAACGGATCGCCGTCGTAAAGTCCTCGTTCCGGACAAGCGTATCAAATGCGGCGGTATCCGCCACGACAAACGGAGGATCGTTCATGTCCAGGACATCCAGCACCACGGTAGCCACGTTCGACGTATCGAGGAGAGCGTTTACCACAAAGTAAGTAAACGTATCCGCGCCGAAGAAATCCGCATCGGGCGTATAGGTAAACGAGCCGTTCTCTTCAAGAACAACCGAGCCGTGCCGGGCGTTCGACTTGAGGATTGCGCGAAGAGAAACCGTCGAGTCGTCCGGGTTCACATCGTTTGAAAGAACGCCTTCTTTTGCAGAAACGATCAGGAGACTATCTTCGTAAGCCTCGTAAGAGTCATCCTTTGCCTTGGGCGCATCCTTCACCGGAGTAATCGTCACCGGGAATGTAAACTTCGCCGTGTCCTGCCCGTCCGTCGCAAAGAGCGTCACTTGCGCAGTGCCAAAGAAATCCTCCACGGAATGGAACGTCAGCAGGTAATAGCTTCCCAGTTCTCCCAACGAAGCTTCGATGTTTCCGTCTGCCACAACGCCTTTCGCCAAGACATCGCCATCGACATCGGCGAACTGGATTTTTTCCATCGGGACTTTCAAAAACTCTTCGCCAAAATCCTCTTTGTAAGAAATGTTTTCAAAAAACGCAGAATCCTTGACCGTTACCGTCGGTGCGTCGTTTATGCATTTGACAGAAATCGACACGGTTCCCGGTTTGCTTTCAAGCCCCGTCGTATCGACGAGCGTGTAGGTCCAGGAATCCAAACCACAATAATTCGCGTCGGGGATATACGAGAACGTTCCGTCGGACATATCGACAGAAAGTTTTCCATGCGACGTTTCCGTGTGGGACTTGATTTCAAACGGAGTCCCGTCGATATCGTAATCATTTCGGAGAATGCTTTCCTTGAGGGAAACGGTCAAAGTATCGTCTTCATCGACCGAATGGGAATCACGAGCGGCGACAGGCGGATTTTCTTCGTCTTTCGTCTCGACGATTAATTTATACACAGCGGAATCCTTCGCGTCTTTCGCGACAAGAACCACCAAGGCTTCGCCGTTCAGGTTCGCCTTCGGCACAAAGCGGAGCGTGTCGGAAAGGCCAAATTCGGTCTTGGTGTTCAAGAGGGAAAGCGTTCCCGCGACGATGTTCGAAATCCTTGCGGAAATTTCCAGCGCATCACCGTCCCTGTCGAAGAAGATTTTCGAAAGTTCGAGCGACAGCGTATCCGATTCCGCAAGTTCGGTCGAATCGACATTCCCACCGGCATTGCTTGACTTATACGGTTCCAAAAGTTCCGGCGGATACGAGACGCAGGAATCGCCCATGATGAGAGCAGCAAGCGTAAACGTGTTCGTCGCCCCGTAAGTTTTCGCCACCGTATTCTTGTAGCTGAACTGGATTCCAAGCTGCGAAGAAGCGTTCCAGGCGGGTGTCGAAGATTTCCAGTCCTGGTCTAAGTTGGCAAAGGAGACAAAGACCGTTTTAAAATCCGAAGCGGAATCCAGAAGCGTTCCATAATAGTTGTCATCGCTTATTGTCGATTGCTTGAAGTCCATCCGCACCGGGGCGTTCGCCTTGTAGGTGAGGCATGCTCCCTTGTAGGCGGAAAGGCTTACCGGAACATCCTTGGAAGCCGCGTTCTGTTCCCAGCCAAAGCCGTAGCCCGCGCCGTTCTCCCCCGAAGTATTCACCGAAAAGTTCGCGGTGCGGTAGCCGTCAACCATATACGTATCGACCGAAGCGCCTATTCCGTATGTATAGTCATACCAATAAGCCGGAGCCTTGTTACCGTTTCCGGCAACGGTCCAGACCGTATCCGTCTTTGCCCAGAGCGTTCCCAAGCACGCCAGGAAAGAAAATCCAAAAATAATCGACTTCATAGATATCTCCTCTTTCCCTACAAGATAGTAATTGATACGTTTTTTGCAACTATTCCCAAATATCTCCGGGAAGTTTCGAAATATCGCGAAAATCCAGCTTCTGCAGACCGGAACTTTCGACGGGCGACATCCGAGCGAGCTGTTTCCCCGCCCTCTCGATGACGATGTCTTCTCCCTTTAACGCGACCTGGTTCAAAAGGTCGCCAAAACCCTTGCGAGCTTCCATCGCCGAAACGATTTTTGCCATTCCGAATCCTCTTTTGCTTCAGACAACTTCCCGTAAAAAATACATATTGTGATTATGGAGAAAACGTTTCCCGTCAGCAAATACCTGTCCGCGGTCAAGAAACTGCTCACGACACAGATTCCTCCGGTCTGGGTAAACGGCGTCATCACGCAAATTACGGAACGCGGGCGCATGGTCTATCTCAGCATCGCCGAATTTGCGGAAGGCGACGTGAAACCGCTAGCGAAACTCGACCTCTACATGTTCGCCGGGGAATTTGCCCAGATGCAGGCAAGGCTCATGAACCTGCCCGTTCCGTTCACGCTCAAGGAACAGATCAAGGTAAACCTCCAGATCGAAGCGGACTTCTACATCGGAAGCGGGAAGTTCCAGTGCCGCGTAAGGAACATCGACCCGAACTTTACCGTCGGCGAACTCGCGAAAACGCGCAAAGCCATTCTGCAAAGGCTCGAAAAGGAAGGACTTCTCGAAAAGAACAAGAGGCTCACCCTGGCAAGGCTTCCGCTGAAAGTCGGGCTTGTCACGGGCGAAAAGACCGCAGCCTTCAAGGATTTCACGACAACGCTCGCCGCTTCGGGATTTCCCTTTGAAATCGTCGTGGAATACGCCAAGATGCAGGGCAACGAAACCGAAGCGACCGTTCTGAACGCGCTGTCCGCTCTCGAAAAAAGGATGGACCTAGACGTTGTCTGCATCGTCCGCGGAGGAGGCGCCAAGACGGACCTGAACTATTTTGACAGCGAAGCCCTTTGCCGCAAAATCGCGAACTTTCCCTATCCCGTCCTCACCGGAATCGGTCACCAGATCGATGAAAGCCTCGTCGATAAGGTCGCCTACGCCTCGTGCATCACGCCGACGGACTCAGCCAAGTTCCTCATTGCCCGGGCGGAAAACGCCAAACGCGCGCTAGCCGAAATCGTTCTTAAAATCGCAAGCAGCGCCAGGCTGTCGCTGTCATCCACCAAGGAAAGGCTGCAACGGACGGAATCCCGGCTGTCCATCGTCTTCGGAAAACGGATCGCCGCCGAAGAACAAAAATTGCATTCCGCCGCGCGCAACCTAATCCACATTCCGGCAAGGCTGCTCCGCGAAGAAGAGGAAAAGCTCGCCCGGGATTTCGAAGGCCTGCGATTAGGCGCGCAAAAGATCATCGCGTTGGAAAAGGCAAAATTCCAGATCGTCGAAACGAAGGTCCAGGCAAACGATCCGAAGCGGATTCTTTCCCGCGGCTATTCCTACACGACACGAAAAGGAAAGGCGCTTTCAAGCGCGGCGGAAATCCATCCGGGCGACGAACTTTCCCTGCACTTCGCAGACGGCTGCGTTTCGGTCACCGCCAACAGGCGTAACTAAAAAATCACAAGGCAACCGCTTGCCTTAGAGTTTGCTCCAAGTGGTAAATTATAGGCATGAAAAAACTGTTAGGAATTCTTTTTCTCGGAGGCTTCTTCATGATAGCAGAAGCGAAACCGCTCGTCGCCTACTTTTCCGCAACGGGAACAACGGAAAGGCTCGCGAAAACCGCCGCCAAGGCGATTCACGCGGACCTTTTCGAAATCGTCCCCGCCAAAAAATACACGGATGCGGATCTCGACTGGAACGACAAGAAAAGCCGCTCTACGATTGAATGCAACAATCCCGCGGCACGACCGGCCATCAAGAACAAGACAGATCTTTCAAAATACGACACGGTAGTCATCGCTTTCCCGATCTGGTGGTACAACGCGCCCAAAATCATCTACACATTCATGGAAAGCTACGATTTCAGCGGCAAGAAAATCGTACTGATTTGCACTTCCGGTGGCAGCGGACTCGGACGCACGACCGACGATTTGAAAAAAGTAACATCGCCAAGAGCGGATTTTCGAAGCGGCAAACGTTTTTCGGGAAGCGCAAGCGAATCCGATATTCGAGAATTTTTGCAAAAGACGCTCCGCTAAATGCCCCGACGGCTGATAGACTTTTCGATGTTTGCGCTTTCCATTGTCCTGATGGGAGGCGTTACGCTTTTTGAAAATCCGGGAACGCACAAATGGCTAGGCGGAGCGCTCTTTCTCCTGTGGATTTGCCACAATGTTTTCAATCGTCATTTTTACAGGAACCTTTTCCGAGGGAAATACAGAGGAGTTCGCATTGCAACGCTCATCGTGAACCTGGGGATTTTAGCCTCCGGAGTTCTTCTCGTCGCAAGCGGCATCATTCTTTCGCCGAAGATTCTCGATGTCAATTTCGGATTTGCCTTTTCCCGGACAGCGCATCTCGTCGCAAGCCACTGGTACTTCGCCCTTATTGCAGTTCACTTTTCCTTTCACGCGGGGATGTTTTTCAATCGGATTGCCTTGTTCAAAAATTCCGCTGCAAAAAGAATAGCCCTGGTTGCGGTAGTCCTCGTTTCGCTCTACGGCATCTACGCGGTTATTCTCCGCGGATTTTTCAAGTATCTCTTTTACACGCAAAAATTTTTCTTTCTCGACCTAGAACGCGGCATTCCGCTGTTCCTTTTTGACTACCTTTCCATCTTCGTCCTGGTGGCGAGCGTCACTTATGCGGTGTTGAAAATTCTCCGACGTGCAAAATCTCTTCCGCGTGCCTGATTTCCTTTTCCGTCGGAGCGACCGCATCCATCAGGCTGTAAGGAATTCCGAGTTCTTTCCACTTGGGAATCGCGAAAGCGTGATAGGGCAAGACTTCAACACGGGAAACCGTCCCGAGCGATGAAATGAATTTGTACGTAGCCCGGAGATCCTCTTCGCCGTCGGTAAGCCCAGGAACCAGCACGCGCCGAATCCACATCGGAATTTTTTTACCGGAAAGATAGCGGGCCATTTCCAAGATGTTCGCATTGTCCTGCCCGGTCAAAGCCCTGTGCCCTGCGGCATCGAGCATTTTCAAGTCCAAAAGGACCAAGTCCGTCACCGACAGCAGTTTGTCAAACCTTGAAAGATATTCCCTGGAATTTTCAAACGGGTTTCCACTCGTGTCGAGCGCCGTATGCACCGAATGTTTCTTGCACAGGGAAAAAAAATCCGTAAGAAAATCCAGTTGCAGAAGCGGTTCCCCGCCGCTGGCCGTCACGCCGCCGTTATTTTTCCAATAAGACTTGTAGCGATAGGCTTTCGCAAAGAGAGCCTCGGGCGTGTATCTTTCGCCGCCCGAAACTTTCCAGGTCTCCGGATTGTGGCAGTAGCGACAGCGCATCCGACATCCCGATAAAAAGACGACACACCGGACACCCGGCCCATCCACAAGACCGAAAGTCTCGATTTTGTGAACGAACCCTTCGGCCATTACATTCTATCGTGGCACGTCCGCGAGATGACATCCATCTGCTGCTCGCGCGTGAGGTCGATGAACTTCACCGCATAGCCGGATACCCGAATCGTAAAGTTCTGGTATTCTTCCTTTTCAGGATGTTCCATCGCATCGATGAGCTTTTCTCGCCCGAAGACATTCACGTTCAGATGATGCGCCCCCTGTTCAAAGTAGCCATCCATCACCTGGACCAGATTGTTTACCCGTTCCTCTTCGCTGTGGCCGAGAGCCTCGGGATTGATCGTCTGCGTATTGCTGATGCCGTCGAGCGCCCAGTGATAGGGAATTTTCGAAACGGAATTGAGAGAAGCGAGAAGCCCGTTCCGCTCCGCTCCGTAACTCGGATTCGCTCCCGGGGACAGCGGTTCACCGGCCTTGCGTCCGTCGGGCATCGCACCGGTCGCCTTGCCATAGACGACATTCGACGTAATCGTCAAGATGGAAGTCGTCGCTTCGGAATTCCGATAGGTGTGGTGCTTGCGAACCTTATCGACAAACGACTTCAGAAGCTGCACGCCGATTTCGTCTGCACGGTCGTCGTCGTTTCCATACTTCGGGAAATCGCCTTCGACGATATAATCGACAACAATTCCCTTTTCATTCCGAACCGTCTTGACTTTCGCATACTTGATTGCCGAAAGAGAATCGATGACATGTGAGAATCCCGCGATTCCCGTGGCGAACGTGCGGCGAACATCGGTATCGATCAGCGCCATTTCTTCCGCTTCGTAGTAATACTTGTCGTGCATATACTGGATAGCGTTCAGCGTATTCACGTAAAGCCCGGCGAGCCATTCCATCATCGCATCGTACTTTTTCATCACCTCGTCAAAGTCGAGATATTCCGAAGTAATCGGCTGCATCGCCGGCCCGACCTGTTCAAGGCTCTTTTCGTCAACGCCCCCGTTGATAGCGTAGAGGAGACACTTCGCGAGATTCGCGCGGGCTCCGAAGAACTGCATTTCCTTGCCCGTCTGGGTTGCCGAAACGCAGCAGCAAATCGAATAGTCATCTCCCCATTCCGGCTTCATGACGTCATCGTTTTCATACTGGACGGAACTCGTCGTAATCGAGATTTTCGCCGCGTACTTTTTGAAGTTTTCCGGGAGACGACTCGTATAGAGTACGGTCAGGTTCGGTTCAGGCGAAGGTCCCATGTTTTCGAGCGTGTGCAAAAAGCGGAAATCGTTCTTCGTCACCATGGATCTGCCATCCACGCCCGTACCGCCGACTTCGAGCGTCGCCCACACCGGGTCGCCGGAGAACAGCTGGTTGTAGGAAGGAATCCGCGCGAACTTCACCATGCGGAACTTCATCACCAAATGATCGATCAGCTCCTGCGCTTCCGATTCCGTGATAAGCCCCTTTTCTAGATCGCGCGACAGGTAGATGTCGAGGAAAGTCGAAATTCGCCCGACGCTCATCGCGGCGCCGTTCTGCGTCTTGACCGCTCCGAGATAGCCGAAATAGAGCCACTGGACAGCTTCCTTAGCCGTTTTCGCCGGCAGGGAAATGTCGAATCCGTAAGAAGCGGCCATCGTTTTCAGTTCCTTGAGCGCCTTGACCTGCATCGAAATTTCTTCGCGCAGACGGATTACGTCGTCCGTCATCGTCCCGTCACCGCAATTCGCCTTGTCTTCCAGCTTTTTGGCAATCAGAAAATCGATTCCGTAAAGCGCCACGCGGCGGTAGTCGCCCACAATGCGTCCGCGACCGTAGGTATCGGGAAGTCCCGTGACGATGTGGCTGTGACGCGCGAGCTTCATCTCGGGCGTATAGACATCGAAAACGCCGTCGTTGTGCGTCTTGTGATACTTCGTAAAAATTTCGTGAAGCTTCGGGGATGGCGTATAACCGTAAGTCGAACAGGCTTCCTCGGCCATGCGGATTCCGCCAAACGGCATGAAGGCGCGCTTGAGAGGCTTGTCCGTCTGCAAGCCGACGACACGCTCCAAATCCTTCATCGATTCTGCGATGTAGCCCGGGCCGTGCGACGTGATGGACGATACGATTTCCGTATCCATGTCGAGAACGCCGCCTTTTTTGCGTTCCTCTTTCTGGAGCTTTTGAAGTTCGCCCCAGAGCCTGTTTGTCGCATCGGTAGCGTCCGCCAGAAACGATTCGTCTCCGTCATAGAGTTTGTAATTTTTCTGGATGAAATCGCGGACATTGATTTCTTCTTTCCAAATCCGGCCTTCAAAGCCATCCCAGCCTTCGTACTGGACCATAAGGACTCCTTTTTATTTTTTCACGCAGCAAATATAGGAAAGGAGGTACATTCCAAAAAGTACCCAGCGATTTTTCACGCGACATTTTTGCCATGGCTAACATTTATTTTTTACATCTTTGTCGGATGAGTAGATAACAGTTAGGAATTAGAAATGAGGAATTAGTAATTGACAGCCAAGCGAGCGGCTCTCAAAAATAAGGGAATTAGGGACTAGGGAGTAGGGAACAGTTCTCGGAGCGTGTTCAGAACTTAGAGCTTAGTGCCGAGAACTTAGATTTGCAGACATCTATGTTCTTGTATCTTAAAAGTTTGACGTCTGCGGTTCTAAGCGCTAAGTTCTCTCAACTAAGTTCTGAATCCCGCTTCCCAAAAGCCTAGACGTCCGCAGCCCCATTGCTCATTGCTAATTTTTCATTCCCTTAGACGTCTGCTAATCCCTATTCCCTCATCCCTATTCCCTAAGAATAGACGTCCGCAGTTCAGCGTCTCCCTAATCCACGCTTTCTTCCGGATTGATTTTTCGTTTTCCCGTGATGAACTGCTTCACGAAAGGATTCGTCGTATTCTTGATTTCATCGACGGTTCCCACTTCGATAATCCGACCTTTGTAAAGCATCGCGATGCGGTCCGCGACCTTGAATGCGCTCACCATGTCATGCGTCACTACGACCGAGGTCACGCCGAGCTTTTTCTGCATATCGAGGATGAGATCGTTGATAACATCGCTTGTAATCGGATCGAGGCCTGTCGTCGGTTCGTCGTAGAGAAGAATTTCCGGGTTGAGGGCAATCGCCCGCGCCAAGGCTACCCGCTTGCGCATTCCCCCCGAAAGCTCGCTCGGCATTTTCGTCCGAAATTCCGGGACGAGGTTAATCAGCTTGAGCTTTTCCGTCACGACTTCCTGCACCTGTCTTTCGGAAAGTTCGGGATGGTGTTCGCGAAGGGCAAAAGCGATGTTTTCGCCCGTATCCATGCTGTCGAAAAGTGCGCCGCTCTGGAAAAGCATTCCCATTTTTTTGCGGATGGTTCGCGTGTCAAAAAATTTGGACGTGCTGATGGTTACGCCATCGACAACGACTTCCCCGTCGTCCGGTTGCAAAAGCCCGATCATGTGCTTCAGGATAACCGATTTTCCGCCGCCCGACTGTCCGATGATGACCATCGTTTCTCCGCGGCGAATGTCGAGGTTCACATCCGCAAGAACCGTCTGCGCCCCGAAATTTTTTTTCAGACCGCGAAGCTGGATCATGATATCGCCTGGATCAATCGCTACATTTGGCATAAACTAACCTACTGGAAGAGGATGGCATCCGTTGCAAGGTCCAAAATCAAAATCATCAGGCAGCAGGAAACCACCGAATCCTTTGTCGCAAGCCCGACACCCTTTGCCCCCGGAGCGGCATTCATCCCGTGGAACCAGCCGAGCAAAAAGATAACCACGCCGAAGACAAAAGACTTGAGTACGCCGCCGAAAAGATCCCTGGGATTGAACAGGTACTGCATTCCCGTGTAAAACGTGTAAGACGAAATGTCCAACGCGAGCACGGCGACAATCCAGCCACCGATGAGCGCGAGGCAGTTCGAGATGATCGTGAGACACGGCACCATGGAAAAGAACGCGACAAAGCGAGGCATCGCAAGATAGCGGTATGGATTCAGGTCCAGAACCTCGTGCGCATCGAGTTCTTCCTTTTCGCGCATCGAAGCGATTTCCGCTGCAAGCGCGCTACCGACGCGCCCGGCGAGAACCAGAGCGGTAAGAAGAGGACCCAGTTCAATCAAGACCATCTTGCATGCAGCGGTTCCCACCCATTTATCGGCGACAAGTCCGCGAAACTGGAAAGACGCCTGCACGGTCGCCACCATTCCCGTAAAAATGGAAGTGACGAAAAGAAGCGGGACAGACGAAACGCCTATCGAAACCATTTGCTTGAGGACTAGCCCCCAGTTTTTAAAAACATAGGGAACCTGACGAATCGTGAAATAAAAAATGCAGCACAGTTCTCCCACGCTCGATATTCCCGAAACGACGATCCGTCCTAAAAAGCGAAGCGGTGCAAGAAAAACGTCCATCGGCTACCCTTCAAGCTCCCCGAAACCCATGTTCGCGTCGGCCATTCCCGCACCTTCTTCTTCGGCAACGTAGTTTTCGAACCGCGTGTACTGCGGGGTCCATGTCAGGTCGATATCCGCTGTCGAACCGTTGCGGTGCTTCGCCACCAAGAGCTGCGCCTTGTTCTTGTCAGCCTCGTCGTGACTACGGTAGAACGGGCGTTCAATGAACCACACCATGTCCGCGTCCTGTTCGATGGAGCCGGATTCGCGAAGGTCCGAAAGCTGCGGGCGCGTCTTTCCTCCGCGGGCGGAATCGGCGCGGTCTTCCGTCTTACGCGAAAGCTGTGCGAGAGCGATGACCGGGATTTTCAAGTCCTTCGCCAAAATTTTCAAACCGCGAGAAATCGCACCGACAGCGACCGCTCGGTTTTCCTCGCGTCCCGTCTTCATCAGCTGGAGGTAATCGACTATCACGAGGTCAAGACCCGCTTTCCGCTTGAGACTCCGACACTTCGAGAGGAGTTCCATAATGCCTAAATCCAAATTGTCATCGACATAGAGCGTATTCGTCTGCATAATGCGGCTAGCAACTCCCGGAAGCTTCGAGTATTCGTCACGATTCAACCTGTTCGCCCGAAATTTGGAAAGCTCGATTCCCGCCATCGAACATAAAATACGCTGCATCAGCTGTTCCGCGCCCATTTCCAGGCTGAAGAATGCGACATGCTTCCCATAGTTGAAGCTCGAATTCGCAGCAAGGGTCAGTGCAAACGCCGACTTTCCCATACCGGGACGCCCTGCGAGAATGATCAAATCCGAAGGCTGCAAGCCGTTCGTCAAGCGATCCAGATCCGTAAACCCGGTCGGGCAACCCGAAAGGCCGTCCTTTCGATTTTCGAGAGCCTTCAAGACTTCTTCGACGACGGCGCTCGCCGGGCGAAGCGAATTCTTTACCTGCTTCTCGGCCAGCGCCATGATGTCGCCTTCCACCTTCGAAATCACCTCGTCCGGTTCGGAAGACGGGTCTTCCGCTTCACGGATGGCGTTCGTCGCCGAGGCAATCAGTTTGCGCATCGTCGATTTTTTCCGAATCAATTCGGCAAGAACCTTCGCCTGCGCCGCGCTGCCTACGGATTCGACAAGGCGGAGAAGATAATCCCTGCCCCCCGCCGCTTCTAGCCGATTTTCCTTTTCGAGCGAAGCGGAAAGCGTGACAATGCCAATCGGAATGTTCAGCTGCGACTGCTTTTGCAGGGCCTCCCAGATAATCCTGTGGCGTTCCTGGTAGAAGTCCTCGGGGTCGAGAAGCGAGATAACCTCCGAAAGGGCGTCCGTATCCTGCATCACGCCGCCGAGAAAGGCTATCTCGGCCTCGACCGCCTGCGGGGTTGACCTTCCCGCGGCTTCGTAATTTTCCTGTCCGATGGGCATCTAAAAACTCCTTTCTAGAATTTAGCCAAAAAAGCCGCTCTTCGGAATATGCGTTTTCCAGGTGACGAGCTTTAAATGCTTATCGTTCAGCATTTCTTCGGGATCGATGAGGGCCGTTGCCGGAACTTTTGCAAATTCAAGCGGAGTTCCCCCAAAATCAAGCACCTTGGCGTTTTGCGAAAGAGCCTGTTTTAAAAGCTTGTCCCCGAAAAATACGAGCGTCTGCGGACAAACCAGCGAGACTTCCTTTTCGAGCATCTTCTTAAAAAGAATCGCGACCTGGGGAAGAACCGACCGGTTCACCGGCTTCTTGCAGAAATAAGTGACGCCGATGTGATTCACGGAAATTTTTAAACTTTCGAACATCCGAACGACCATCTGCCCGACATCGGAATTCAAGTAGCCGCTTCGATATTTTTCAAGCGGCGTATAGACGACGAGAAGCAGCCTCGGACTTTGCAGGTTGCCTTCGCCCTTTGCGAAAATCGATTTCGCATAGATTTTTTCGGACGCGACACGACTGTAAAAATCGCCAAGGCTTTCCGCCGATTCAAACGCCGACGGGATGGCTGATCTTGCCGATTCGGGAATTACGATTTTTTCGCTCGGAACGAATGTGCGCTTGCCAGTCGAAGCCGAAGGGACGTCCTGAGCCGAAGAAGGATTTGCGGTGACAAATGGCGGAACAGTCTGCCGAGAAACCGCCGGCAGGACAGGAGATGTCGCTTGGCGAACGGGCTTATATGTCCACGGTTCGTCAAGGATTACCTTGTCCGTACCGATATCGATCTGCTCCGCCAGATACCTGGCAAGTTCCGTAAAATCAGGCATCGGGAGACTCCCACCGGCGATTCACCCGTTCGACGACCTCCCGGGCAAGTTCCGCCTTGGAACGGAATTCAAGTTCGGGAACAGGCAGTCCTTTTTCAAGAACCGCAAAAGGTACAGCGTCCTTTCCAAAGCCGCCATCCGAAAGGACCGGCGTATTCAAGACGAGGAAATCCGCTCCGCTCTTTTCGAGCTTTTCAAGTCCATGCCGCTTCACATCATCCGTTTCCAGCGCAAATCCGACGATTACCTGCCCCGATTTTTTATTCTTTACCGAGTCGCGTAAAATATTCGGATTCGGTTCAAGTTCTAAAGTCAACTGGCTACGGCTATCCTTAATCTTCGTCTCGCTCGCTTGCTTCGGACGATAATCCGCAACCGCTGCGCAGTGCACGAGGACATCAAAGGTCGATTGGCGGGAAAGAACCGCGTCATACATCTGTCTGGCGCTTTTCACGGGAACTTCCTCTGCGCCAAAAGGCACTCCCACATCCATCGGGCCATGAACAAGCGTAACATCGTAACCTGCATCCAAGAAGGCTTTGGCAAGGGCAAAAGCGGTCTTTCCGCTAGAACGGTTCGATATGTAGCGGACCGGATCGATAGCTTCCTCGGTGCGGCCCGCGGTAACTAGGACGGAACGGTTCAATCGTTTTTCGGATGCTTCGCGGTGGCTTTTCAGCACTTTGACGATTTCCGACGGTTCCATGAAACGCCCCGGACCTTTTTCGCCGCAAGCCAGTTCCCCGTCCGAAGGCGCAAGGACGTGCGTATCGGAAAATTCCCGAAGAATTTCCAGATTGCGCTGCACGGCGAACGAACGATACATGGCGGAATTCATCGCCGGGAATACCCATTTTTCGCAAGTACTTGACATAAAGCAGAGCGAAACGGGATCGTCCGCTAGGCCGCCGGCAAACTTTCCGATAGAATCGGCAGAAGCCGGGGCGACGATGTAGAGATCTGCCCAGCGCGGGAAATCGATATGCTGAAAAGGTCGCGCTTCCAAGGCGCCATCCTGGATGTAAACCGGGCACTTGGAAAGCGAAGCGAACGAAAGCGGCGCAACAAATTTTGTCGCGGCAGGAGACATCGCGACACGAACTTCCGCACCTTCCTTTTGGAGCAAGCGCAAAAGTTCGCAAGCCTTGTAGGTGGCAATGCTTCCCGTCACCCCAAGGAGAATCTTCTTTCCCGAGAGAATCATTTTTTACCGTCCTTCGCTCGCAGATTTCGAAGATAGGCGACCGCCCCGAGTCCCGCCTTCGCTCCGTCACCGACAGCCACGGCGACCTGCAAGACACCGCCTAGGCAATCCCCGGCGGCAAAAAGCCCGGGAACGGTTGTCATCCGGTTTTCATCGACGATTAGTTTATTCGATTCCAAGGCTGCTCCCGCCTTTCGGGCTAAATCCGCAGCACTCGCCGATCCTATTGCAACAAAAATTCCATCGACAGGAATTTCCCTGCCGCTTTCAAAGCGCAACCGCTTGACATGTCCGTCGCCTTCGACCGCAACAACCTTTTCCTTTTCCACGGAAAATCCGGCTGGAATTTTCACGGAAGGTTCCGCGCCAAGCGTGCAGACGGAAACCTTTGCCGCAAGCGGCAAAAGTTCTTCCGCTTCGGAAATCGCATAGGCCCCGTTTCCAAGGACTGCGACATTTTTTTTGCGGTAAAAAAAACCGTCGCAAACAGCACAATAGCTCACGCCTTTTCCTTCAAAGGAATCAATGCCCGGGACAGGAACTTTCGAGCGCAAGGCCCCGGCGGCAACGATTACCGACTTCGCCGAAAAATTCAAAACCGTTTCTTCGTTCGTTCGAATTCGAACGTGAAATTTTTCGCTGAACATCAGGTCGAGGACTTCCCCGAAAAGAAAATCCGCACCGAGATTTTTGGCCTGTTCCTCTCCGCGCCTTTCGAGTTCCGCGCCGGAAACGGGTTCCGCAAAACCGTAATAGTTGGCAATCAGGTGCGCCTTTCCCAGAGCGCCTTCGTCTTTTGCGACGACCAATACCGAAAGATTTGCCCGGAGCGCGTAAAGCGCAGCCGAAATTCCCGCCGGTCCTTTTCCAACGATGATGATATCAAATTCATTCCGCATCGCGAACCTCTTCCCTTTCCATGGGTAACGCCGTTCCCGCTTTCATCGCCGCGGAAAGCGTCCGGGACTTTTCACTGGAATACCACCAATAGACAGGAATGCTTTCGTCTTCACGTCCGAATTTCGTATAGACGTTCTTGGGCGTTCCAAAACGGTTCCAATAAAGAATCCGATGGAAATCACACTGCCACATCAGAACATAGGGGACGATTTCCGAAAGGCGCTTGTCAAGGGAACGCAAAATTTCGTTTCGCTTCGCCATGTCGAATTCCGTTTTTTGCAGCTTGACTAAACTATCGACAACAGGGTCTGCAACGCCCGTGACATTATTCGTCCCGATGTCGTTTGCCGTTTCGCTGGACCACGAGGCCTCCGGGTCGGAAAGGCGCGAGCTTCCCCATGCTATCCAATACATGTCGAAGTCCGCATTGTCCAAACGTTTTCTGAGCGTGCTCTGGGACATCTGTTCGATGGAAACCCGGATTCCCGCCTTCTGGAGAGTTTCCTGGTAGAATGTCAAATGGCGCAAATCCTCGCTTGCCGTGATAAAGGAAATTTCAAAAGGCTTGCCGTCCTTCTCGAGCATTCCCTTGTTCCCGGGAACATATCCCGCTTCCGAAAGAAGTTTTCGCGCAAGATCCATGTCGAACGGGTAGTTTTCCGCCGACGGATTCGAATGGCCTTTCCAGAGATCCGGATAATAGCTGTTCAGCAAAAAGTACTGGTCATACATATACTTTTCGTTCATCAGCTTGCGGTCCATCAGGTAGGAAAGAGCCTTGCGCACCCGGACATCCTGAAATTTTTCGCGGCGAAGGTTTATCGCCATTCCCTGGAAGCCGATCGGTTCGCGATTGTAAATGCGCTGCTTTACCGCCCAGCCTTTTTGCACGGCGGGGAAATCCGTCTGCTTCATCCAGATGGAAGACGTGTAAACCGCATAGGCGTCCAGGTCGCCTTTCTTGAACGCTTCGAGCGCTTTCGTCCGGTCCTCCATGAAGCGGTAGCGGATTTTTTCAAAGTTGTATTTGCCGCGGTTCCAGTTCTTGTGGAAGCCCCACCAGTCCGCATTCCGGGAAAGTTCCACGTAGCGGTCTTCCCGAAAATCCGAAATCCGGTAAGGGCCTTCGACAACCGGAAAATGGTAACGAATCTGGTTGAAATCCTTGCCGTTCCACGCATGCTTCGGAAAGGCGACCAGCCCGGCTGCTTCCCAGAAATTCGCCCAGTGGACCGTTTTCGCCGAAACGGAAATCGTCAGGGAATCGAGAATCCTTGGACGCTCGAACCGCGAAAGCCCCACTTTGAAAATCGGCGTCAGGTTTTTCGGGTCCATAATGACGTCGTAATAGAACTGGACATCTTCGGCGGTGATGCGCGTGCCATCGCTCCACTTTGCCCGCGGGTCGATATGAAACGTAAACGTCAGGCTGTCTGCGGAAATTTCCCACCGGTCCGCCAAAATTCCAATCGGTCTGTCTTCCGTCGAATGGAGAGAAACCAGCGGTTCGAACATCAGGCTCATCAGCCCTGCACTAAAGCTGTTGTAATCCTCCCACATATTGAACGATTTCGGCATCGAGGCCCCCCACAGCCGAATGGTCCCGCAAGGGACAGCGTTTTCGCTTGCCACCGGATCGAATTCTCCGTCGGCATCTTCCGGGTAGGACACGACAGGACATTTTACATCCAAAGTCTTCGCTGTTTTTTCGGAACTTTCCTGACAGGAACTAAAAAACAGGGCACAAGACACGGCAAACGGAACTAGGCACTTTCCGAGACGCTTCATTTTTTCGACATTTCCTTTTCTTTTTTGGCAATCATCTTCTTCGTGATTTTCTCCGGCTTTTCGATGACTAGCGCAGGGTTCGTTTTGGCGGATTCTTCGGCTTTCAACCGTTCCAGAGCCTTTCGCGCGGCATCCTGTTCCGCCTTCTTTTTGGACGGGCCTTTTCCGCGACCGTATTCTTCTCCTTGGAACATAACCGTCATTTCGAATTCCTTGCAGTGTTCCGGACCGCTTTCCGAAACAATCTCGTAATCGGGCGGGGGAAGCGCTCGGGCCTGCATATATTCCAGCAAGGCGCTCTTGTAATTGATAAAATCCTCTTCGGAAACGACTTCCTGGATGTTCGGGAAGATATGTCTTTCCAAAAACTTTCGGCACTGCTTGATGTCGCTGTCGAGATAAATTGCCCCGAGAATCGCTTCAAACGCGTCTTCCAAAAGACTGTCACGGTTTCTTCCGCCATTTCGCGCTTCGCCTTTTCCCACGCGGAGATATTCCCCCAAATTCCAGCTGCGCGCGATTTTCGTCAAAGCCTGCCCCGATACGACAACACTCTTCATCTTGGCGAGATCGCCTTCCGGCAGATGGGGATAAGTCTTATACAGATATTCCGTCACCAGCATGTTCAAGATGGAATCGCCCAAAAATTCCAAACGTTCATTGTTTTCCCAGTAAGGCATTTCCTTTCCCGAGAGCCAGGAGCGATGTACCAAGGCGTGTGCCAAAAGTTCCGGTTTCTTAAATTCGTAGCCGAGGCTGTTTTCCAAATCGTTTCCCGACTTCTTGCGAAACCATAAAAAAATGCGACGGATGACGTTTTTACCTTTTTTTTCCATATAGGCAAAAGATAAAAATATTCCATTTTTAGAAATCAGCGGACAGAGGCGAGTCGGAGCTTGTGTGGGCCTTAGAACCGCGGACATCTAAGTTTAGGGATTAGGAATAGTCTGCAGACGTCTAGGCTTTTGGGAAGAGTCAAGCGGGACAAGGTATGATGTCATTCCCCGGCTTGACCGGGGAATCTCCTTTCAGAGAAGGGATTGCCGGGTCACGCCCGGCAATGACAGGCTAGCGAGCTTGTCGAGATATTCAGAGCTTAGTTGATAGAACTGAGAGCTTAGAACCAGTGGGCAGTGAGCAGTGTCCAGTGGTCAGAGCCGTGAACGGCTAAGCTTTCGGGAAGCGGAACAAGGTACAACGTCATTCCCCGGCTTGACCGGGGAATCTCCTTTAAGGAATGGGATTTGGCAGGTTAGCGAGCTTGTCGAGATATTCAGAACTTAGTTGAGAGAACTTAGCGCTTAGAACCGCAGACGTCAAACTTTTAAGATACAAGAACATAGATGTCTGCAAATCTAAGTTCTCAGCACTAAGCTCTAAGTTCTGATCCCCCTGTTCCCTAACTGTTCGCTAGTCACTGACCTCTGGCACCGGCTCGCTAAACAGCCAATTCCTCACTGCTAATTGCTCACTGAATCCTGTTTCCTGATTTCTGCCAACTAACAACTCTCAACTAAGCTCGAAGCTCTCCGTTCTAAGCGCAATCCCCCATTCCTAAATTCCTATAATTGGCCCATGGCAAATCTTGGCTATAGTTTTCTACTGGTTCTGACCGCATTCATCTGGGGAACGGCATTCGTCGCCCAGGTCGAAGGAAATTCCGCGGGTCCCTTTGTATTCACATGTCTTCGAAGCTTTATCGCAGCGGCATTCCTGTTCGGACTTTTTAAAATCCTCGACAAGTTCGGGAAAAGCCCCAAACGCCCTAAAAATTCAAAGGAGAAAAAAACGCTCTGGGTTGCAGGCATCCTTTGCGGAACGGCTCTCGCTTTCGGAAACAATCTGCAGCAGCTAGGAATTTTTTTGGGAACATCCGCCGGGAAATCCGGTTTTCTCACGACATGCTACATTTTCATCGTCCCGATTTTAAGCCTCTTTCTCGGAAAAAAAGGCTCGGTCAAGACTTGGATTTGCGTGGCGCTTGCGCTTGTCGGGCTTTACATGCTCTGCATCCGGGAAGACTTTTCCCTGGAATTCTGCGACATCGTTTCGTTCCTCTGCGCAATCGCCTTTGCCGTCCAGATTCTCGTCGTCGATAAATTTGTCGGAACCGTCGATAACATCCGGCTGTCCTGTATCCAGTTCCTAATCGTGGGAATCCTGTCCGCATTTCCCATGTTCTTTGTCGATATGCATGCCTCGACCCGCGGGATTCAAAATGCGATAAAGATATATTCCCAAGCGAGTTCCTGGTTTCCGCTTCTCTATGCGGCAATCCTATCGAGCGGAATAGCCTTTACATTGCAAATTATCGCACAAAACAAGATAAGGCCCACCGTCGCTTCGCTTCTGATGAGCCTCGAATCCGTATTTGCCGTACTCTCCGGCTGGATAATTCTCGGGGAGCGCCTTTCTCCGAAAGAAGCTTTCGGCTGCATCCTGATTTTTTCAGCCGTAGTCTTCTCCCAGATTCGTTTCAGCCGAAAAGCCTAGGCTTTCTTCTTCGAACGGTTCCTTACTTTCAAAACCAGAAGACCAACAACAATTAACGCACCGCCTACCAAAAGGGAAACCCCTGCGCTACGGACAAATCCCGCGACAATATATGTCACAAACGAAATGCCCGCGACAAAGAGGACATAGGGCAGCTGCGTGTTCACATGGTTTACGTGGTTGCATTCCGCGCCTGCGCTTGCCATGATGGTCGTATCCGAAATCGGCGAACAATGGTCTCCGCAAACCGCTCCGGCCATACACGCCGAAATGGAAATGATCATCAAGCTGTAATCGATTCCGCCAAATGCCGCGACGACAATGGGAATCAGAATGCCGAACGTCCCCCAGGAAGTTCCCGTCGCAAACGCGAGAAGAGCCGCAATGACAAAAATGACAGCAGGCATCAGGTTCATCACACCGGCAGCTCCCCCGCTCACGATACCGGCAACAAATTCCTTCGCTCCGAGCGTATCCGTCACGCCTTTCAGCGTCCACGCCAAGCAGAGGATGAGAATCGCCGGAACCATCGCCTTGAAACCGTCGGGAACGCAGGCCATGCACTTGTTAAACCCGAGAACTCGACGGGACAGGTAAAAAATCAACGTCAAAACCAACGCAGCAAAAGAGCCGAGTACAAGGCCAATCGAAGCGTCGCTGCCGGCAAAGGCATCGACAAAACCCTTGGCATCTTTTCCGGAAGCGAAGAATCCACCCGTATAAATCATGCCTACCGTACAAAAAGTTATCAGAAGTACGATGGGAACAACCAGGTCGAGGATATTTCCCTTGCCTTCCGGAGCGTTCATCGCATCCAGCTTCTCATCAAAGGATTCCTGCTCAGACTCGTATTTTTTCATCGGACCAAAATTCACCTTTCCGATAGCGACAATAAAAAGGGCGAGGAGAGTAAACAGTGCATAGAAATTAAACGGAATCGCCTTGATAAAGAGTCCAAGACCGTCTTCCCCTTCAACAAAGCCCGAAACGGCTGCCGCCCACGAACTGATCGGAGCGATGATGCAGACAGGAGCCGCCGTCGAATCAATCAGGTAAGCGAGCTTTTCACGGCTCACCTTAAACCTGTCCGTCACCGGACGCATCACGCTTCCCACAGTCAGGCAGTTGAAATAATCATCGATAAAAATCAGGATACCGAGACAAATCGTCGCCACCTGGGCGCCGACTTTCGACTTGATATGCAACCGCGCCCAGTTTCCAAAAGCCGCCGAGCCGCCAGCGCGATTCATCAGCGTCACCATCGTCCCCAGAATGACCAGGAAGAAAAGGATGCCGATATTCCACGGATCCGCCACCTTCGCGACAAGACCGTCTTTAAATGTCGCATCCAGAAATGCGGAAAAGCTTCCCTGGCTGATGAACAGCCCTCCGATCAAGACACCGATAAAAAGCGACGAATAGACTTCTTTCGTAATCAAGGCGAGCGCAATCGCCACAATCGGAGGCACAAGCGACCAAAACGTCCCGTGTTGGAAAATCCAGTTCGACGTTTCGACAAGGTTCGCCACCGAATCAGCGGCGACGGTCCCTACAGAGAGGGCGACATTCGCAAGCGTATCAGCCGCATTCGGAACGACCTGAGATAGAGTATCCAACGCATCCATGATTACTTTCCTTTCGGGGTTAGGGATTCCAGCGGTTTTTCCACACCGGCTTCTTCCAGTTTTTCCAATACGGTAATCGCATAGTTCACCGCATCGAGCGAACGGGAACTCGCATAAACTTTCAAATCGTTCAGAGCGCGAATCGCTCTCTGGTTTGTCATCGGTTTTTCGGACATCGATTCCTCCTATGAAATCAAACGTTCGTTCAATGTTAAAAAATTATTCTCCAATCGGAAGACAAAAAATTCGTTTGTTTGAAATTTTCCGAACCGATAGTCCCCAATTCAGGACAATTTTGTGAAAACCGGTTTTCAACCCAAAATTCCGTTTAAAACAAAAACAGCCCTTTCGTCACACCGCCTTTTGCAAAGGACAGCCAACGAAAGAGCTGCTTCGAGAATCCGGAAATTACTTGTTGAGCTTGTTCTGGATGTAGGAAAGAACGTCGGATACCTTGATGAACTTTTCGGCGTCTTCATCGAGAATTTCGATGTCGAATTCGTCTTCGAGAGCCATCACGAGTTCCACGCGGTCGAGGGAATCGGCTCCGAGATCGTTCACGAAGGAAGCGTCGCGGGTCACGTCTTCCGGCTTCACACCGAGCTTTTCGACGACAACAGCCGTAATTTTCTTGAGAAGTTCTTCTTCAGTCATTTTTAACTCCGTTTGAGGTTTTGTGAAAAGTTAGAAACTTTTTGTAAAATATCAAGTCACGCCCCGAGACCGCCATCGACCCCGAGGACCTGTCCCGTGATATAGGCGGCTTCGTCGGATACCAGGAAAGCGACCGCGTTTGCGACGTCTTTCGGCTGGCCGATTCGCTGTACCGGGATGGAATTCTTGAATTTTTCGAGCATTTCCGGGGAAAGCTTCGCCGTCATGTCCGTGCCGATGAATCCCGGAGCGACCGCGTTCACGGTAATCCCGCGAGCGGCAAATTCCATCGCGTTCGTCTTGGTAAGCCCGATGATGCCCGCCTTGGACGCCGCATAATTGGACTGCCCCGCCTGGGCGCGAATCCCGTTGATGCTCGCCATGTTGACGATGCGGCCAGTCCGACGCCCCATCATGTGACGGGCAACCGCCCGTGTGCAGAGGAACGCCGAGCGGAGATTCGTACGAATCACGTCGTCAAAATCCGCGTCCTTCATCCGCATCACCAGACCGTCCCGGGTAATCCCCGCGTTGTTCACCAAAATATCGATCTGTCCAAAGGCTTCGAGTATCGCCTTGAACGTCGAAGCGACCTGCTCGGAATCCGAGACATCGCACGCATAGCTTTTTACTTCAGAACCGGTCTCGCCAGCCATCTGCGACGCAAGTTCTTCGCGCTCCGCAGTCGAAACCAGAGCGACCCGCGCTCCAAGGGAAGCGAGCGTCCGGGCGATTTCAAATCCGATGCCGCGAGAAGCGCCCGTCACAACGGCGACTTTACCTTTCAAATCAATCATAGCGACCCCTTCAAAGCCAGGACCGATTCGACGGATTCCACGGCTGAAAATTTCACCGAGCGGTCGATCTTCCGCTGAAGTCCCGCAAGCACATGACCCACGCCGACTTCCACGCCGGCTGTAACGCCGCATTCCCGGATAGCATACGCCATCGATTCGCTCCAGCGAACCGGACTTACCAGTTGGCGCACGAGCAATTCGCGAATTTCCTTCGCATCCGTCACCGAGGACGCGGTCACGTTCGCAACCAGAGGCTTCTGCAAATCATGGAAAGCCGTCTTTTCAATCGCTTCGGCAAGCCCCGCCTGGGCGCTTTGCATCAGAGGACTGTGGAAGGCTCCCGAAACAGCGAGCGGGACCGCCTTGACCCCCTGGGCAGAACAGTTCTCCACCAGCTTCGCCACCGCATCGACTTCGCCCGAAACAACAATCTGGCCGGGACAGTTGTAATTCGCCGGAACGACCAGTCCGACGTCCTTGACGCCGTCGCAGAGTTCCAGCACCTTTTCATCGCTTGCGCCGATAACCGCCGCCATCGCCCCCGGATGTTCCGAACCGGCTTTCGCCATCAGCGAACCGCGCAAACGCACCAGCTTCAGACCGTCTTCAAAAGAGAATCCGCCCGCAGCGCAAATCGCGGAATACTCGCCAAGGGAATGCCCGGCGACAACATCAAAGCCGATTCCTTCGGACTTGAGGACTTCCAGAACCATCATCGACGAAACGAACAGGGCGGGCTGTGTATTTGCCGTCATCTTCAAGTCCGCTTCGGGACCTTCGAACATCACTTTCGAAAGGGAAAAGCCGAGCGTATCGTCCGCCTTTTCAAGCAAGAGCTTTGCCGGGGCAAACGCTTCGGAAAGAGCCTTGCCCATGCCCACATATTGGGCGCCTTGACCGGGAAATACAAAAATGGTTTTCGACATCGTTTTCTCCAAAATAAATTATCGAAAGGAAACCGGAACAAAAAATGTCCGAAAACGCACCGCTTCGGACAAAATCTTAAACTTTTGTTCAATAACCTTTGTCTTCATTCCCTGGACTTTCTGACCAAAACGGTCAAAGAACAGGGAAATCCAAGACTTCATTAGGCTTCAATACCCGCAAGTTTCTGCCCGATTTTTTCGGGGACCTTGTTGGCGGCAAAAGTATAGGCGACCTTCAAGGCCTGTTCGATTGCTTTTGCGTCAGAACGCCCGTGGGCGATGATGCCTGTCCCCTTGAGCCCGAGCAGGAGCGCTCCACCGGTATTGCGGTAATCCCATGCTTCGTTGAACTTCCGACCGGCCGGTGTATCGATAACGCCAAAAGTCTTTGTGTGCAATTCGTAGAAGCCCTCGTACATCTTCAGCAGGACATTGCCGACAAAACCGGAGCAGACAATCACATCGGCCTTGCCCAAAAGGACGTCGCGTCCTTCGATATTGCCGATAAAGTTTACCGGAGCCGTCTTCAGGAGCTGGTGAGCCTCCTGGACTGCCAGAGGACCTTTCTTCTCCTCTTCGCCCATGTTCAAGAGACCGACTTTCGGATTCTCGATGCCCAGATGGCTTTCCGCAAAGACGGATCCCGCAAGAGCAAAATCCTTCAGGACAACCGGCTTCTCATCGACATTCGCCCCGGCATCGACTAAAACGCTGTGCCCCGTAGCCGTCGGAATGATGCATCCGATAGGCGGACGGGCAAAATTCTCACTCGTGCGACCGAGAATCATCAGACACGAAGCCATCATCGCACCGGAATTTCCAGCGGAAACGCTCGCCTGGACAAGCCCTTTCTTTTGAAGGGCCACGCACATCACAAGGCCGGAGCGCTGCTTCTTGCGGAGGACTTCCGTCGGATGCTCGTCCATGGCGACCATTTCGGGAGCATCGACCACCTGAATCAGCTTACCTTCGTAACCGAACTGACTTAGCTTTGCCTTTACTTCGGCCTCGGGACCGCACAGGACAACGCAAAACTTTCCTTCGGAACTGTTCACGGCATTGATTGCGCCCTGGACCACAACGTCCGGGGCGTTATCGCCACCAAAAGCATCAAGGGCAATGCTAATCATGGAAGATACTCCTTTATGGAAACTAAAGAATTAGGCTTCTTGGATGTGGACAACTTCCACACCGTTGTAATAACCGCAAACCGGGCACACGCGGTGCGGACGCTTTGCAGAACCGCAATGATCGCAGGTAGCGAGCGCCGGAGCTTCGAGCTTCCAGTGCGTACGACGCTTGTCACGACGGGCTGTCGATGTTTTTCTTTTTGGTACGGCCATTTTGAACTCCTAATCGTTCGGCCCAAGTCCAAGATTCATCCGTTCGGACGATTCATCCTGTCCTTGAGCGCTTTCAATTTTTCCCAACGAGGATCTTCACCGGGAACTTCCGACTTTTCGCCGGCTTCCCAGACAAAGTCCTTGTCCGGATCGTCCTTAACCGGATGGAGTGGTTCCTGGAGAATCACCAGTTGCCGCACGCATTCGGTCACATCCACATAGTCCTGGACGCTTGGAACGCGAAAACCGAAAGTCTCGTCGTCCGTATCGTCCAGTTCCTCTTCCGCTATCCCCGGAACGAGTTCCACCCAAAAACTGATCGGCGTCTCGAACGGACTGTCGAAAAGTTCCAGGGAGCGGGAGCACTCTAAAACCTGTACCCCGGAAAGAGTTCCCGCGAGGAGCCACTTGTTCGAACCGTCGGGGACAACCGAAAGTTCCGCGATAAGCGGTTCCTTGACGCGAAGTTCATCAAAAACATCCGCATCGAGAGAATCCTTTGCGAAGCTCAGCCGCAAAGAACCGTCACAGGATGCGATTTTTGAAATCTCAATTCTCAAGGTAGCGCAAATATACTAGAAAAAAATCATTCGGTCAATAAAGCCGGGCAAAAAACGCCTCGGAAGAGGGTGTTTTTTTGCTAAAAGGCTCCGCTAGCCGCCATCGGCGGCGTATAAGTGAAACCCTGCTGCTTCAGCGTATCGCCCGCGGGAAGGCTCACATGGACAAACTTCACGTAATCCTCGGGTTTGAACTTGCCGGTTTTGAGATTCTTCACCACCAGTTCGTCACCCGAATAGAAGATGAAGTCCTGGGATCCGGACGGCAGGTTTTGCATCCAGACAGCGTCGCAGGAGTTCACCGTCAAGAAATTGCTCGTTCCCAAAAAGCCCACCCGGATGCCGTAAGTCCAGCACAGCGTGTCCGACCTGGATTCCCCGGCGCTGTTCGCGACAAGAAATACCTTGCCGAGAAAATTTGCCGAACGGCCCATCCAGACGGTATCGACAGGAACGTCGCCAACCGCGGAAAGAAGCGTTTCCCGTGTGATGTAGGAAGATGTTCCGGCAAGCGGTTGCCCAAGGGAATCCTCGCCTCGAAATTCCACGCGGAAACTGTCCGCGACAAGGCCTAGCGAAGGCGCGGAGACACTCCAGATTCCGTTTGAATCGGAGACCGCCTCGGAGACAAAGCCCTCCGACTTCGAAGTTCCGAGCCCATAAAGATCCGTGACCACGTGGACGGCTACGCCTTTCAATGGCCTTCCCTTTTCATTCACCACGATACCCTTCAAGCGTCTGGTCTTCGTCGGTTCGTCTTTCGAAAGATCCCAGCGAAGGCTTCCGACATCGAGCGTATCGCCCGGAGAAAGCGAGACCGGAATTTTTCGGACGATGAGGGAATCCGCGTATCCGGCATCTCTCAGCTTGGCGACAGCGCCGGAATCCGCAGGTGAAACCGACAGACGGAAATTCCCTTCCGGAGCGAAAACCGCAAACGAATCCGGGGCGAAAATGTCGGCGAAGAATGTCGTCGAATCCAGCGAGACGAAAAAGTGCGAACCCATCCAGAGCGCGGAATCTTCGGCGTATTCCAGACGTCCGCGAAGAATGGCGGGCTTTTGCAGACGGACACTCAGCGATTCCGCCGACTTGACCGCCACATTCCGAAGCATCCGGACCTCTTGCAGGGAGGCGCTTTTCTCATACCGGAACTCGACGTTTACCGTATCCGCAAGGACGCTGTCGAAGGCAAAACTACCCGCCCCGTCGGTCGAAGTTTCAAGATACATCCGAGACGAGAAGCCGCGAGTCGCGACCTGGCGCACCAGAACTCCGCTCGCAACAGAGCTATCGGACAAAAGGACGGTTCCCGCAATCGTGTTTTCCGTATCGGTAGCCGTTCCCGCAACCTTGGAGCTTTCCGAACAGGACATGAACCAAAGACAAAGAAGAAGCGTGGTCAAGCAGCGATTAAACTTCATCGTTTTCTCCTTCCTTGGCCGAGCTGAGACCGACGCACGGGACACCCGGATTTTTTTCAAGTTCCTTGGACAGCGGAAAGAACTGGATGTTCAATTCGCAAATCATCGTTTCCCGTTCATCCGAACGAACGATATCGACGATTTCCTTCCGAAAGGTATCAATTTTATGGATGATGCGTTCAAGCCCCTGGGGAGAAACGCTCATCGTGGTGCACGAAACGTTGCGGCGTTCCGTGCTGAAATAATCGACGGAAGCCTTGCCTAAGTCCATCATCTTTTTCTGGAAACCGTGCACGATGAACGGCGGAATCTCCCGCCCGCTCGTAATCGTCTTGTTCACGGACTTCCAGTGGCCGTTTTCCTTTTCGATAAGCCCCAGACCGGAAAGCAACCGGACAGCCTGCTTCGCCTGCGGAACGGAAATCCGCGGGTTGAGGAAAAGCGCAAGGTCCTGGTAATTGTCGGAAACATTCAAGACGGACAGCGCCTCGCGGACCGCGACATAATACCATTCCCTGTAATACTCCACCTGCTGGCGGGAAAGCGCCTTCGTCGTCTTGGGGAGGAGCGCGGACATCTGTTCAAAGATAGTCTGTTTGGATTCCGGGGTTTCTGCATGGGTGAAATCCACCATCAGGCTGAAATACCTTCCTTCCTTTTCGGAAAGCCCCAGCGCATGGATAAACTTCGGGACCATCTGCAGCGTAAGGGACTTGCGCCCCTTTACCAAATCCAGGTAAAGCCCGCTCGACGTGTAGCCGGCCCTTTTAGCAAACGCCCGGTACGAAAAATAACGCTGGACCGACTTGCGATACTCGTAATAATCCTGCAAATACTTCCGGTAATTGTAATAGGCAAACACGTTCATAACGTCTTAAAAATACATTTTCCGCTTTTTTTGGGAACACTCCAGGCGGCAAAGTTTTGAAATAAAGCAAGGAATCTCGTACAAAAGAACAGTTTGGGAACGTTTTTCAATTCCAAAGGGGTGCTTTTTCGAAATTTTTTGTCTAATTTTGAGGAACACCCAATCCCATCCTCGAATCCCGTTCTGCACAAAGGACGGGATTCTTTTTATCTTATTCGCGATGGAAACATTCAAAAGACTTTTCTTCAAAACACTCCGCCTTGTCGCAGTCTTTGCGATTCTTTATCTCTGCATCCTGTTCTACATGGCTGTTTCGGAGCGCAGATACGCCTTTCCTCGAGCCCAAATCGACAAGGATTCCGCCGAATCGCTTAAAGAAAATGCGGTCCTGTGCCCAGCGGAAGACGGGAAAAATCTCCAAGGATGGATTCTGAACGATTCCGCGCCAAATACCGTGCTGTATTTTTCCGATGCCGGCGAGGACGCTTCGACTTTTCTCTCGAACGCCAAGCGAATTTCAGGCATACGCCTAGTCGGCTTCAACTACCGCGGTTCCGCCGGAAGCGAAGGAACGCCCGGCGAAAAATTCTACGAAGACGACATCCGCTCCATGATAAGGTGCGCCGGTTCATCAAATCCGGTTCTTCTCGGACACGGGACTGGCGCCATCGCCGCCTACAATTCTTTTGCGAGCGGTTTCGGCAAAAAAGCCATCCTGGTCGATCCGTCCGAAAGTTTCAGCGCAAGGCTCGCGGAACGCTACCGCCTATTCTTTCCCGAATTCCTGAGCAGGACAAAGACCCGAATGCTCTTTGGCGGCGGAAAGGACCTGGCGATTGTCGTCCTGGACAATCCGAGAAAGCGCGGACTTTCGCAAAAGCTTTTAACCGCCCACCCCGAATATTTCACGGTCGTCGAGCGAAACGGAAAATCCCTTCTCAAAATTCTCGAAAACCTCTTTGCGGAATAACACAAATTAACGCCGTTACCTTGTCTGCAATCCGTTATTTTGTTAGATTTTTAACCAGAAATTCCGCTTGCCTGTCTCCGGAATTTTGCGAACTTTACGAAGGAACTTTTGTTTATGGAAACCTACAAGGCTAGAATGGACATCCGCGGATTCATCCGCTTTACCAAGGAACTCGCTGAAAAATTCAAGCTGAAAAACACTCCGTATGCAGATATTTTCATCGACACGGTGGGAAAGCGCATCGCAATCGTTCCTACAGCCAAGCTCAAGACAACTTCATTCCGCCTTCTTCCTTCTAACGAAACCTATCTTCTCTATCTTCGCGGTGCAATGAAGACGGTCGATATCCCGGTTGTTTCCGGCGACGTCGCCATTTCAAAAGAGGGCGATAAGCTTATTTTCCAAAAGAAAAATTCCAAAAAGGCCGGTCCGTGGACGATATATGCATGCCGCAATTCCGCGGGACTTCCGATGATTTCCATCGATCCGCGCGGAACGATGATTCTCGACAAGCGATGCATCACGGCTCTCGATACAAGAAGGAACAATGCGATGACCCCGGAATACGATGCGAAAAAGAAAACTTTCAAGTTTACTTTCGGCAAGAAGGGACTACTCAATGTCCGCACCATCGACAGCCACGCGAGCCTATCCATGATGGGAACATTCCATGCGTTCGGCGTCAAGCTTCCCGAAATCCATACACGGCTGAGCGTCCAGATTTCCGAAAATGTCATGACTTTCAAGATGGGTTGATATGATCGAAATTTTCAAGGTTTTCTACACGGTCCACTACAATTTCGCAGCGCTTTCGCTATTGCTACTTCTTCTCGTCATCTTTCTTCTGACCAAGAAGAATTTCAAGTGGAGCCTCATCTTTCTAGCGGTCATCGTCGCCATCAACGTATTCATCTGGCGGCGGACAAACGGCAAGGTTTGGAGCGTCACGGAAACGCCGGAACAGACCGATGCGTGGAACACGCCGAGCCCGGTCACCTACAGGTTCTACGCTCCGGACCATTGGACAGTCAAGACGGAAAGCGGCGAAGAAATGCACTGGTGCTGGGTCGAGACCTACAAGGAAAAGTTCCTGTCGTTCGACTTCGTGGATAGGCTATGGGGAACCAAGGAAGCGAAGAAGCTCCGCGAAGCCTCCGAAGAACGCCTCGGACAGTAAAATTCAAATTGAATCTTTTGTAAATCGGAAAACGGAAATTTCGCCGTTTTCCATTTTTGCATAGTTCATTTCGAAAAGCCACTGCCCGGGAGAAACAACCGTTCCCTCGGGAACATTCCAAACTCCGGAAATATGGTGGTGGCCATGGACGCAGATATCGCAACGGTTTTCACGCATCCTTGCGTTCGAAGCGTCTAGGTATTCCGGAATCTCGATGACGCGATCTTGCCCCGCCTTGCGGCTCCTGTTCCCGACAAAACGGGCAATGTCCATTCCCAAGTCAGGATGGATTTTCCGAAAAAGAAACCTCGACAGGCGCGCATCGAGAATTTTTCTCGCCAAGCGATAGCCCCCGTCGCTTTTGGGAATCCCGTCGCCGTGCATCAGATAGACCCGATGGCCTTGCAACTGATCACACACAAACGAACGGTGAACGGAAACGCCCAGCTCCTTAGGAAAGAAATCTTCCAATGCAAAGTCGTGATTTCCCATCAGGTAATGGACTTCCGCACCAGAATCCACCAAATCGCCCAAAGCGCGGTAGAGCGGAAAATGCCCGCGGGAAACATAATGGCGATACTCGTACCAGAATTCGAACAGGTCGCCTACCAAAAAAACATGCGAAGCTTTTCCGACAAGGCTTTTCAAAAAGCGGACGAGAAGCTCTTCGCGCGCAGGAATCGCACCCGGAGGATTCACGCCCAGATGCGCATCGGAAAAGAAATAGGCAGGCAGGGATTGCATACTTAAAAATGTAATAATCTATCTTTTATCCGTGAAAATTTTCCTCGGCATTCTATCCGCGCTTTTACTTTCCGCCTGTGCGCCTTCCCTATACCATACGGATTTTTCCAGCGATTTCCAGGGAAACGAAAACCTTGAAATTTTCTTTTCTGCAAAAGAAAGCGGCGATTCTGTCGAAATTTCCGACAGGCTGAAAAATTTTTACAGAAGCTCGCTTGAAAAAACGGTTCCTGTCGGCTGTAAATTGAGCCTTTCGTTCGACGGCAATGTCGAGGAACGCTACGCAAGTCTCTGGTATCTCGGAATTTTCGTTCTTGCGCCATTCTGGCCCGCCATGCCTCGCGAAGACGATATTTCCATGTCGCTTTTTTCGGAGCTTTCCTGCGACGGAGTTACCGTCGAACGGGCAAAATTTTTAGAGGAAGAACAGCCCCGACTCTTTTGGTATGGCCCTTACCGAAACGGCTATATTCAAAAACGGGCCGACATGATCCACATAAAGCTCGCCGCAAGGCTCAAGCAGTCCCTGCAACAAAACGTTCCCGCGGACAACACGATTCGCTCGGACTTTTACTAACTTCAAAGTATGCACACACTTTACATCGTCGCCACCCCCATCGGAAACCTCGAAGACATCACTTACCGAGCCGTTCGCATTTTAAAAGAGGTTTCCCTCATCCTCGCCGAAGACACGCGCCATTCAAGGCTTCTTCTCGACCACTACGACATCCGCACAAGAACGGAAAGCTATCACGATTTCAACAAGGAAGAGGTGACGCCCAAATATGTGGAATATCTCAAAAGCGAAGGCGACATCGCCATCATCAGCGATGCGGGGACACCCGGCATAGCCGACCCGGCGTTCAACCTTGTCCGCGAATGCGTCCGCGAAGGAATCGACGTGCGAAGCGTTCCCGGAGCCTGCGCCATGATAAACGCTCTGGTTTCTAGCGGGCTTCCGACCGACCGTTTCCGCTTTGAAAACTTTTCGCCCAAGAAAAGCGCCCAGCGTCTGCACCTGCTCGAAAAGCTGAAAACGTCCGCCGATTCGACGCTCATTTTCTACGCTAGCCCGCACAACCTAGTCAAGTTCATCGACGAAATCCGCCAGGTCTTCGGAGAAATTCCCGTTGCGCTGATGCGCGAACTGACCAAGAAATTCGAAGAGCGTCTCGTGGGAACTCCGTCGAAGCTGCTCGAGCATTACAAGACCCGCGAACCGAAAGGCGAATACGTGCTGCTCTTCCATCCGCAGGGAAAAGGCGGGCTATGATATTCGCTTTTCTGATCGTCCAGGCGATTTTGAATTTAGCGCTTGTCCGCGCAAATCCCGATGCCGAAGGAATCTATCTTTTTACGCCGCAGCTCGTACCATTCGTCTGCGCACTGCCGTTTCTGTTTTCAAAAAAAATCCGAAGCCGGTTTTCAAAAGTTCTCGGCATCTTTTGTGGGACAGGATTCCTTTCGCTAGCCATCGACTACCTGCTGCGAACGCATGTCGGGCTTTTCCAGCTCTGCGCCGTTTTCATCCCGCTTTTCCTCTTCGGGCTGTTTCGGTTTGCCGTCTGGAATTTTCACCGCATCCGGGAACGGGAATCGCGTTTCGCGCTTCTTGTCTGTAGCATCGGCTGGGGATTTTATGCGCTCGCATTCCCCCCGCTTCCTCTAGGCCCCGGCGCTCTGGTTTTCCTTGTCCCATGGTTCCTCGTCCTTTTACGATCCGGAATGCAGACCGCCCTTTTCGCATCGTTCTGGTCGGGATTCCTATACAACGTCATCAACTACTACTGGATTTACAACGTGATGAATGTCGGACCGGCGGTCCTGATTTTCATCGGACTGATTCTCCTCATTTCCTACTTCAGCGTTTACAATACGATAGCCGCCGCGGTATTTGTCAAGGCGAGAGACGCCAAGGTCAAGAATTTTCCCCTGTTCCTTGTGCTGTTTCCGCTGTTCTATGCCGGACTGGAAATGACGCGGAGCATCGGGGATTTCAGCTTTCCGTGGAGCCATCTCGGATACGCTTTCGGCAAGCAGCTCGAACTTCTCCAGGCGCTGTCGCTCGTCGGCGTTTTCGGCTATACGGCGCTTGTCATCGCAAGCAATCTGGCTGTCGCCGTCGCCTTTATAAAAAAGAAAAAAGTTCTCTTCGCCGTGCCGATTCTCCTTTTCGCTGCCCTCTGGGGCTACGGCTCAGCAAGGCTTTCCACGAAAGAAGCTTCCCCATTTTATGCGGATGATTCCACGGAAATTCCAACCGTCGCCATCGTGCAGCCAAATATCGGACAGACAAGCAAGTGGAGCAAAGCCTATTACGATTCCGTTGTCCAGAAAACATGGAGCCTTGCAAACGACAGCATCGACTGGGATTCGGACGCCCCGGACCTTATCGTCTTTCCGGAAACGGCCATCCCGGACTTTTTGCGCAAGCGGTCCCGCGAAAAGGATTGGATTTTCAACCGCATCAAGGACACGCGGACAAGCCTCTTTATCGGGACGCTCGACTACGACAGGAACGGCAAGCCTCCGCGACCGGTGAACCTCTACAACAGCGGCTTCCTCTTTAAACCCGGCGAAACCGGATACACGCGCTACATCAAGACGCATCTCGTCCCGTTCAGCGAAAGGATTCCCTTCGACGATATTTTTTCCATCTTGAACTATGTCGATGTCGGACAGGGAAATTTCGTTCCGGGGAATGAGCGGCCCGTTTTCGAACCGTTTTCCTGGAGTCCTTTCATCTGCTACGAAACGATCTACGGCATGGAAATCCGCAGCGCGATCCGAAACGGTTCCCGGCTGATGGTCGATATCACGAACGATGGCTGGTTCGGGAAAAGCACAGCCGCGGCACAGCACCTGAACCAAATCCGCTACCGCGTCATCGAAAGCGGCTACCCGGCTGTACGTTGCACCAACACAGGAATTTCCGCATTCATCGACCAGTTCGGCAACGAAGACATGAAAACGGAGCTCTACACGGAACGCGTCATCACGCGAAAAGTTCCGCTCCGCAGCAGGGATACGCTCTACTTCCACATCGGGGACGCGGTCGAATACGGGCTTCTCGGATTTTTCTTCGCCTATTTGGTTGCGCTCTGGGGATTTTCCAGATACGGCTTGCCGCCGAAACTAGTCTTTACGCAAAAGGCTTTCCCGAAGCTAGCTTAAAGGCCGTACGAATGTCCGTTAGATGCCGGAAGCGTTTCCGAGGATATACCGGACCGTCTTTTCCAAATCCGCCTGTTGCCGTTTGCTCACTTCCGCATACCGGTCCTCGGATTTTAAAGAACGCTCCAAATACCCCCTCCTCGTATCCAACAGCTGAATCATCCGATTCCGGATTTCGCTCTCGGAATAAGGATCGAAATACAGCGCAGCGTCCCCGCAGATTTCTGGAATCGACGTAGAACCGCTCGCCGCCACCGGGACGCCATAGCGCATCGACTGCATCGGCGGATAGCCAAAGCCTTCGTTGAGCGACGGAAAGATGAACGCATACGCATTTTGGTGCAGCAGCTCAAGCCGTTCCGTTTCCACGTAATCCAAAAAGACGAACCGCTCCGGATGGCGGAGATTTTTCCGATAGACTTTCGGATTCGGCACGCCCGTCACGACGGCCTTGAAATCCGGCACATCCTTCAGAAACGTTTCGGCAAGCCCGTCAAAAGCCTTTACCGCCAAAAGGTTGTTCTTTTCCCAGCGCGCTCCGCTTGTCAAGAGAAAATAATTTTTCGGAGAGACGCCGACAGGAAGCGTTCCCATGGGTTCGACTTCCAGCATCGGGCTGTAAAACACCGGAATTTCCACGTGCGAAAGTTCCGGGAAAAAATTCCGAATCGAAGCGCGGCTGTGCTCGCTCACCGTAATCGCAAAAACTTTCCCCGCCGCAATCCGATGCGCGAGACGTTCATACTTCGGCTTGTAAAAATACTTCTTCCACAGCTCGCGGTAACGCACAAGCGCTTCCGCCTTCTGCAAAAAACTCCTTGCGAATTGAATTCCCTGCGGGCTGTACTTCATTTCTAGCGCGCGCACGCCGTGCCACGTAAAGACGAACCGCGAAACGAAAACGTCCCACTTCTTCTCTAACGAATAAAGCGGCGTATAGAACGTATCGATTCGGTTTTCATCGATTATTTGCTGCGGCAACTTTTTGCGAACGTCAAAAAGAGGAACCCGATACTTTTTACAGGCGGAAACGATTTTCGGGTCCAGATATTTTCCCGAATCAAAAACCGCAGAAAGGCGAACTTCCGAAGAAAGCGGTTTCGCACTTTCAAACAGCCTGTCCAAAATCGCAAAGAACACGACTTCGCCATACGAGCCGCCGCCGTGAAATTTCGCATTGTGGATGGGCTGCACCGCGACCAGGTTGTAGAGCAGGTTCATCGAATTTTCCCCAGCCATTCAAGCGGGCGAACGAGAATGGGCATTTTGCGATACAGGAACGCAAGCGTTCGCGCAAAGGCGTAAGACCGCACGACATCCGCCCCGAAAGTTCCCAATTTTTTCGTCTGGAACAGGAAAGCGTCCTTCGCATTTCGGATGACGGAATCGTAATAGGCGTTGATATGGATATTTTTGTCGCTATCCACCGCCACCGGGATATTTTTCAATTCCGTATAAAAATTTTTCCGCAGAATCTTTGGCAAAAAGGCGTCCATCGAATCCGGGACAGGGCGACCGCAAGGATCGATAATCCGCGATCCGAAGAAATGGAGAATCTTTGCGTTTGGCAAGAAGCGCTTGCCGTAAGCGAGCTGGCAATTCCACTCGCCGGGCATCTTCCGGATTTTATAGCCGAACGAAAAATCCGTTTCGGCAAGAGACGCCATGTCGTATGGGTAGTTTTTGGAAACCGAATACTCCCAAAGCTCGTGCCACTTCTTAAAAAACGCTCGCACTTCCGGCGTGTCGCTCGCAAACATCACGCCACCGTTAAAAAGCTCATCATTCAAAATCGGAGAAAAGCCAAGCATCTTCGCCGCGTTCAGCACTTTCTTCCGGTTGATGGCCTTGTGCAAGTTGGTGTGAAAATCGAGCACCGCATAGATTCCGCCGCGCCATTCCTCCGGGATATCCAGGTTTCCCACGACAGCGATGTCCGAATCCATATACAGGAAATCCCCATCGACCTCGTTCCGCATGACCGTTTTCAAGTAGCGCGAACGCTGCATTGGCGAAAGCTTTTCGTCGAGAGGGAGAACCTTCAGCTCATCGACAGCTTCCTTCAGCACGGCGCGTTTTCCCGTAAGCGTTTCCGCTGTCCTGTCGTCCGTGAGCATCGTGACGAAAGCTTTCGGGTTGTGACATCTGAGCGACGCAATCGCCACGAGCGTCTGTTCGCAGAAGAAATCCTTCGGGGAACTGGTCAAGACAAAGAGGTATTTGGTCATGGGACTAAAAATAGAAAACGGGAAGAATTGAAATTCCTTATTGCATTCGTTTTTTGGACAAGCCCTGCCACCAAAAAGTTCCGGCAATTCCCAAAAGGAGAACGGCATACAGAATTCCTTTTGAAAAAAGCGATGGGGAACAGAATCTATTTCCAATCAAATAGATACCGGCAAAAAGCAATATCCAAATCCCCTGGACCATCAAACGTCCCTGGTATGGCCAATATCCCATTCGACGCAAGTACAGATTCATCCAGATACACTGTAAAATCTGATACGACATAGAAGACACTGCCGCTCCGGCAATTCCCAAAAACGGGATCAACAAGACATTCATCAAAATCGCAAAGACCAGGGAAACGACATTCATCCCGAGCATAAATTTGCTTTTTCCAAGCCCGTTAATAACCGCACCGGAAAGCCCCCAAAAGCCATTGAGCAAATTACCGAGCATCAAGATTCCCAAAACCGCGACGGGATTTTCTTTTGTGATAAAAGACTTTCCGGCAATCATCATCGTCTGTTCCGGGAAAAGAATGATGAAAAAACCTATCGCCAACTGGATAAGAGTCACCATGGAAACGCAATAGGAATAGACAGGCTTTAAATCTGTTTCTAGACGATTTTTAGACATTCCCGCAACCACCGGCTGCAGAATCGGATTGTAACTTTGGCGAACTGTTTTTAATCCATTTGAAATTGTAACCATCACTGCGTAAATTCCGGCAGCTTCCGGACCGATCAAAACCAAAACCATCCACAAATCAACGCGGAGCAAAAAGGCCGAAACGACTTCGGAAAAACCTATCGGAAGCGAAAAATCTAAAAGTTCTCGGGGAATTTTCTTCTTGGCGGTCCAATTAATTCCAGGGAACTGCCTTTTCATCAAGACAGCATACACCATAACACCTAGAACATTGGAGACAAACAATCCTACCGGGAGAGAAAGCTTATCGGCAAAACCGCCAAAATACAGACACAGGGCAACCAGCGGAGCAAAAGTCGTAACGGCAAAATCATTGATGAAAATCTTGTATTGTGGATGGAGGTTTCCTTCAGACGCCCCGGCGAAAAGCAATAACACCGTATAAGGCGTAACCGAAAGCATATACAAGGAAATTTCCCGCGACGAGAGCATGGAAAGCCCCGAAAAAAAACGTTGCAGGTCAAAAAAGGACCCAAGCCAAAATACGGAAGAAATCAAAAACGCCAAAATAATGACAAGCCTCAAGGATTCGACAATTCCCTCGTGGGAAGGACGACCGCATATCAAGTTTTGCGGCAAATAGCGATGCATCCCCTTGTCAAACCCCAAAACCGCCACACGGCTAAGCGTGAATACCAAAAGTTGCGTCGAAACATAGACGCCGAAGATTTCCTTGCCAAAAACACGAGCGATAATGATGGTCAAAATCGGAGCAACAACCTTTAAAGCTGTTCCGCCAAAAGTAAACAAAGTACTCCGCATTAAAAAGCGCTGGTCTGTCTGTATGGAATTCATTCTCTAACTGCATTTTTCAAAAAATCACGAAGCCAATGGTTGACTTCATACTGATTCACAATCTCGGCATCGATATCCTCATAGGGCATACGCATAAATTCTTCCAGTCCTTCTAGGTTAGAATCGCGGATAATATAGATATTCGAAGGATGGTAAAAATCCATTTTTTCTATTGCGGAACAGTTCGTTATCAGCTTTTTCCTTAAGAAAAGCGCATCAAACGAATAAACTCTAAAATTTCTACTCTTCAAATACTGAATGGATCTTTTAATACCGTTCTCATCGGGATCCCAGCGAGACAAAGGATTCCACAGAAAGATGTCTTTCCCGCCGGCCTTCCTAAACCGCCAATCCATCAGGCGATATTCTTTAAACCCGCAACAATCCCAGAAAAGAATTTTTCCCTTGGAGGCATTCAAAAGCAACTTTCGCGTTTTCCTTGTATATCGGAAGAGATACGCCAACCGAAACATATGTAAAAAGAGGAATATCCCGTACAAAGCATAGGAACAGGAATTTTTTTGCAAATTCAACGGTATTGGTTTTACATTTTCCAGGACAATCCCATCAATAACAAACTTTGCAGCCTGAAACTTTGGCTGATAGACAACGAATAACTTTTCCATACCATACCCTTTTGTAAAAAATCAGAAAATTCCGATTCAACAAGAAATATAGTTTTTCGCAAACATATTCGGTCTATCGTTTTCAATATTCAGAAACCATTTTTGTCAAAATTAAGAAACTTTCCTCGCAAGAAGAACAAAGGAAATTTTGCTTTAGGATTCAGTTCCTTTGGCGCACCATAGAATCCGCTTTTTGCCGAATAGGCAAGTTGCAATATATTCGCATCTATCCGCTCTTCTTTCTTTATTTTTCTAAAAACCGTACTTGTCATCAGAGGGTGCGGTTCTTTTTTCCCGGCCATCCCCGAGCCGAAAAAATGGATTATTTTCGCCCTGCAAAGCAACGGGTAGATAGTCTTTACCCGATACAGATGGTTGTAGGCTTCTCGGACTTGGCAATTCCACTCGCCGGGAAGTTCGCGTATCGGAAAGCCCAATCGATGGTTGCTTTCATTGAGCGAAAACTGGTCGGTATAGATGGAATGTTCCGTACAAAAAAGGTAAAGTTCATGCCACTTGTTGAAAAAATTTCTTGCAATGGCGTTATCCCTGGCAAAGATGACACCGCTGTTAAAATAAAGATTTTCCAACGACATAGAGAAATTTAGTTTCAAGAGACTTCTCTTAAATCGCTCGTTTTTCATACGGTACCTGTCTTTTTCCCGTGCATGCAAATCAGCGACAAGAGCGATGTCTCCTACATCGCGCGGGATTTCCAAAGATTCAGCAACCACCGTATCGCCATCCAAATACAGGAAATCCCCTTCTATATGGTTGCGCATATTTGTCTTCAGTAGTCGGGATCGCATCAAGGGAGAAATTTTTTCCGGAAAAGAAATTACCTTATATTCATTCACCAGTTTTTTTATTTCAGAACGAAATCCAACAAGATTCGCGTCCGTTACATCATCGACAAGCAATGAGATAAATGCCAGAGGATTGCAATGTCGAAGCGTCATCGCGGACAGAAGTGTCTGCTCGTAATAAATGTCCTCGTTTCCACTGACCAGTACATAGAGAAATTTTGTCATCGTTCCATTCTTTTGAAAGTTATAGAAATCATTGCAAAATATACAAACAAAACAAATTTTTATGGGATGGTTTTTATCGCAACGTAAAACGCAACGGCTCTAAAAGGATCGTCGCCTTGAGGAAAAAATCTTTTTTACACTTCAAACTTTTTATATTCACTATAATGAAAAATTTACTTCGATTATTGTCCAGTTCACCTCTATCCGCATCTCTTCCCAAGTGGATCCTCGTTTCGCTCGCCTTCTGGATTTCGCACATCCTCTTGCGCGTCCTGCTTCTTTTCCGCGAGAACCCATACGGTTTTCCCTTTGTCAGCAAGCCGGACTGGTATATCTTCCACGCGATATGCATCGACTTTCTGTGGATAGTCAATTCTCTCGCCGTTTTCCTGCTCGTCCTCTTCCTTGCGAAAATTATCCGCACAAAATCCGCCAAGGTTCAAGCCCCGAAAAAGTTCCCGTTCGAGACGCTGTGGCTTGCCCTCTACGCGGTCTTCCATTCCGTCGTTCTCCTGTTCACGCTCCTCGACGACGAAGTACAGCGGTTTCTCGGAAGCCACCTTTCCTTTGGCATCATCAACACGTACAAGGACACTTCTTCGCTCAAGATGTTCTGGGATTACGTGGCGAACGACGGCTCGGTCCCCTTTCTGCAGTTCTTTGTCCTCGCCTTGATCCTGCCCGCGACTTACGCGGTCTATCGCCTGTTCTTGCGATGGACTTTTCGAAAGGAAAAACGCTTTGCCACCCGAAAGGCTCTTGTTTCCCTGCTCGCCTTTTACATTTTCTCTTTCCTTTTTGTCCATGTTATCTGGACGGGTCATGCCCGGATGACAAAGCTCAAGCCCATCGTTTCGCTAGTCTATGACGAGCTCTTTGAAAAAGGTAACAACGGAAGCCTGGATTTTTCCGATGCCAGCCGCTACGGGAAATTTTACCAAGATCTGTGGCTAAAAGTCGAGGGCGACTCCCTGTGGGAATTTCCGGCGGATTCCCTTTCTAGGATGCCGCTATACCGCATTCCCAAAAAGGAACTTCTCGAAAGCGAAGACCTTGCCGCAAAACGCAAGAAAAAGGCGAACTTCATCGTCGTCTTTCTCGAATCCCACCGCGGACTGAACGTCGGCTACCTGAATCCCGGCGAACCGTCACCTACGCCCTTTCTAGACTCCCTGGCTGCACACGCACGAGCCTTTGATCGCATGTACGCTAGCGGACTTCCCACGACAGGCGGCATCCTTTCCACGCACACGGGTATTCCCCACCATTCAAGGCTTGCCGAAGCGACCGACCTAGCCCATGTGCGGCTTCCGAGCTTCGCATCGGTTCTCAAGGATTCGGGATACGTCGCCCACTACTTTTCCGCCGCCGACCCGGCCTGGGACAATCTCGGCGTCTGGATGGCGAAATGGTATCACGCCGAACATTACGACCGGAACCGCGAAGACGATTCGACATTCTTCGACCATGCGATTTCCTATGTCCGCGACACGCTTTCTAGGCAAGGGACTCCGTTCCTCGCGACACTTGCGACGCGTTCCAACCATTACCCGTTCAATTTCGCCGCGGGAATGCCCGAAGAAGAAAAGCAGAAACCGCTCACGGAAAGGATCAAATATACGATGCGATACGCCGACCGGCAGCTCGCCCGCTTCATCCGCGCTATCAAAGACGAGGAATGGTTTGAAAATACCTACCTGATTATTTTGGCTGACCACGGATTTCCGCTCGGCGAAAACGGCGTTTCCACGATGACAGGCGGCGGATTTTCCAATGCGACGTGGATTCCGTTCCTTATCGCGGGCAAGGATATTGAAGCCTTGCGGGACACGGTAACGACAGCACAGATTGACATCGCCCCGACCATTCTCGAACTTGCGGGAATCGCCACGCCGAACATTTTCATGGGACACAACCTGCTCCGGGGAACGGGAACAGGGCTTTCGCTCGGAGCGTACTTTCACACCGCAGCCGTCGGGCTAGACGGTTACCGCCTCGTTTCCCCCTACCCGATTCAAGCGAACGAAAAGCGCTGGCTTTTCGAAGAAAAGGATACGCACCAAAACGCAGATCTTTCGGAGAAAAATCCGGAAACGGAAAAACACCTGGCAGACATCCTGGATTCCTTGATAAAAATTTCGGATTACACGCTGGAAAGGGGGATGTAAAAGCATTCCCGCCCCAATGCCGGTCACATCCTGGAACTCGAAGGAAAGTCTATTCTTGTGAAATAATCAACCACGAAGCTTTATCCAATCGGGCCGATACCTGCAAGGGAAATCAGCGGGGCGCCCGCCATGCGGGAATCGGAAAGGGAAATTTCAAATTCGGCGGCAAAATCGTTGTCCTCGGAATCGTCAACGAGAACCTGCTGGATTTTCAGCGCTTCTTTCGTCCAGACCGAAACGGTATGCGATAAGGCCCGCGCTTCGGCATCGAGCCGGAACTTTCCATGTTCCGCTGTGTAATCCGCAAAAATTTCGGAAAGCCGTTTCTCCGTCCAGGGAATTCCCCCCGCATCGACAAGCGGAACGCCCTCTTCCAAATCTTCGGCAAGCAGGTCCAGCGCTTCGCCAAAACGTCCGTTCCGGACCAGCGACAAAAACGAGAAGATGCGAGACCGCGAAAGGGCCAGGAACTTTTTCCTGTCGAGCGTGACATCGTTTGCCGCTTCTTCGGCATGAAAAGCCTTTTCCGCAACGGCTTCCTTCGCTTCGAACTCCGGATTCTTCAAGCGTTCCCACTCTTCGAGAAGGCTCGAATCCGTCCGGCGAATCATTTCGCCCAGATAGTCTTCCATTTCGCGGACTTCATCCGTCTTAAAACTGTCGGGCACCGTCTGGGAAAGGACCTTGTACACATAGTTGATGTGGCGCAAAAGGACCGCTTCCATGCGAAGCAGCCCGTATTTCTTGACGTAGCCGCTGAACGTGTCGAAACTTTCTAGCATTTCGCGGACGATAGACTTCGGCTCGACATTCAAATTTTCAACCCACGGATGTTCGTCGGAAAATTCGTTGAACGTCGAATAGATGAATTCGCGGAGAGGTTTCGGGTATTCGACCTTGTCGAGTTCTTCCTGGATTTTGTTGTATTCGGCGTGTTCCGCCTTGAGTTCCGCATAGCGGGCATCCCGCGCCCGACGGAGCTGAATCCGCAGAATCGGTTCGGGATTTTCCACAATCGATTCGACAAGCGAGATGACATCCAGCGCAAAGTCAGGACTTTCCCGGTCGAGCTTCGGAAGCGTATCGAGCAGATAGAGCGAAAGCGGTTCATTCATCGCGAAATCGTTCTGCAAGTCCAGATTGACGCGCACATGCGCCATCCCGGGTTCTGGATTCCGAATGAATTCCACGATATTCTTTTCGACCAGCGAACGGAACAGCAGGAACGCCCGATGCATCAGTTCCTTTTTCCGCTTGGCGCTTTCATGACAGTCCCGGATCAAGCGCCGCATCGCGAGGCAGCCATCCGTCTTGCGGGATAGAACGTTGATGAGCATCCCGTGCGAAACTTCGAACCGGGAGACAAGAGGCTCTGGCGGAGAATCGATCAGCCGCCGATACGTTCCTTCATCCCACATCACGAAGCCGTGTTCCGGAGGTTTCCGCTTCACGAACTTTTTCCCGCTTTGTGAAGCCTTTGCCGAGAGTTTGGCGTTTTCGATGACATGGGCGGGAGCTTCCGCGACGACATACCCGACATCGTCAAAGCCTTTTCTGCCCGCGCGCCCCGCAATCTGGTGAAAATCCCTCGAAGCGAGAATCGCCGTCTTGTCGCCCGAATACTTGCAGAGCTGCGTAAAGAGAACCGTCCGAATCGGAACGTTCACGCCGACGCCAAGCGTATCCGTTCCGCAGATCACCTTGAGAAGCCCCTTTTGGGAAAGCTTTTCCACCAGAATGCGATACTTGGGCAAAAGTCCCGCATGGTGAAGCCCGATTCCCTGCTTGAGAAAACGCTTGAACTCCGGCCCATACGGGCTAGAAAAGCGGAATGTCGAAATCTCCTTCGCAATCGCCGCCTTTTCTTCTTTTGTACACAGACTAAGGCTTGTAAAGTTCTGGGCGTTTTCCGCCGCCGAATTTTGCGTAAAATGGACGACATAGACCGGAGCCTTTCCGCTGTTCACGAGCCCCTGGACAGTGGTCGAAATTTCGTTCATCGAATAGGAAAATTCTAGGGGGACAGGCCGAACAGTTCCCGTTACGGTCACGCAAGGCTTCCCGTTCAGTTTTGAAAGCGCCTGCTCGAAAAATGTCGTCTTTCCGATTGTCGCGGACATCAAAAGGAATCGCGTCTGCGGAAGCGTCAGGAGCGGGACCTGCCATGCGACACCGCGTTCCCGGTCGGAATAATAGTGAAACTCATCCATCACGACATCTTGCAAGTCCAGCGTTTCGCCTTCCGAAAGCGAACGGTTTTCCAGAATTTCCGCGGTGCAGCAAAGAATCGGAGCGTCCGCATTCACCGTAGCGTCGCCGGTCGAAAGTCCCACGTTTTCCGGTCCGAATTCCCTGCAGAGAGAAAGCCACTTTTCGTTGACCAAGGCTTTGATGGGGCAAGTATAGGCGGAACGATGCCCAAGCGACAGGCTCATGAAATGAAGCGCCGTAGCGACCAGTGACTTTCCGCTTCCCGTCGGCGTATTCAGGATGACATTCTTACCGTCAAAAAGTTCGAGAACCGCATTTTCCTGGGCTTCATACAAATTAATTTTTCGTTCATCAGCCCAGGCGAGAAAACGTTCGAGCAGCTCTTCGGACGAAACGGCTTCGCCATTTTGCGGCAAATATTCTTGGAGTGTCTTAGGCATCAGCTGCAATGTAAAAATTTATTTGACGATTAAAAATCCGGAAAAAAAACTCGGCTTCAAAATAAACTTCCAAAACAAAAAACTCTCCTTCTTCGGGAGAGTTTTCTCTGGTTTATCGCTCCACGATTATTCGCGGTAATAAAGATCCAGGTTGCTTTCGACATTTGCGGACTTTTCAAGGTTCGAAACAAAATCGTTGAAAAGCATCGCATAGCCAAAGCGCCAAGTATTCGCCAAGTCCTCGGTGAGAGCCGTCTTCGCTGCCGATGTGTCAGGCAAGGTCCTGCTTAAAATCTTGACCATCGCGGCGCCTTCGTTTGTCACAAACGGTTCGCCCCATTCGCCGACTTTCTGTTTCGAGAACACGCGGAAAAGCGCCGGATTGGAATACCCGATTCCCGGAACAAAACCGTCAAACGATGCGGTCGCTTTTTCGACCGTCACCTTTTCGATGCTCGAATCGGCAACCGAAGCGCCACTCGAATCCACGGCAAGCTGGACAGACTTCACCTTGTCTTCCACCGAGTTCAGGTAATGGAGCGCTGCATCCTTGGATTCCTGGAGCAGCAAGCCATTTTTAATTTTCTCGTAGTAAGGCGCCACGCTGCGCTTGCCCGCGGCGAGACTATCGATTCGCATAGCGACCAAAACAAAATTCCCATTTTTCAGCGCACCGGAAACTCTCCCTTCCGCAAGGTCCGGGCGTTCCTTGTTCACAAAGGCGTAAGCGGAAAGACCGCCGACAAATCCGAGTTCCGGAATATCCTCGCCATGGCCGATCCAAGGCGATTCGCGCGAAGGAACATTGCGAGCCGCGGCAGCCGCAGTAAACGAGGAATCCTCTTCTTCGACCGCGTTCTTGATTCCGAGGAGAATCTTTTCGAGGCTATCGACCGTTTCCGGGGAAGCGGTGACCGAGAAGAGAATGTGCGCGGCTTTCACTTTTTCCGTTCCCGTGGAATCCTTCATCTTTCCGAGGTTCTGGATGATATGGTAACCGTAACGCGTACGGACCGGTTCCGATATTTCGCCGGAATCCAGCGCAAAGGCGACATCTTCAAACTCCTTGACCCATGTTCCACGAGCCGTATAGTCGCCGAGAAGCCCACCGTTTGCCGCCGACGCGACATCCTCGCTAGAAACCTTCGCCATATCCTCGAAACTCGACACCGTGGAAGAATCCTTCAATTGGTAATAGACCGTCATCGCATACTTGCGGATTTCCTCTTCGTCCTTCACCGTCGGCTGGAGCGGCAAATAGGCGTAAGCCAAACGGACTTCATCCCGTTCGACAAAGAAGCTGTCCGGGTGGGCGTTGAAATAGGCGCTCACCTTGAGGCTATCGACCGAAGCCGGATCCGCCTTAAAATCATCCGCCGAAACAAAGGCGACTTCGACATCCTGGGAAGTCAAGCGGTTGTTCACGTTCCACTGGGATTCGAGGCTCGTCGGGTGGGCGTTCGCCGTCACAAAAATCTGGAGCTGGTGCAGGGGAATCGTCATCGACTTGAGTTCCTGCTCATAGCTCTGCATGTTTATCCATTCATAGGCGGACGGCGTTTCGAGCCAGGCGTCGAACGCGGCCTTGTCAAAAGCCGTATCGAGAAGGAACTGCGGAAGCGTCTGGAGATAGGCCTGGATATTCTGGGAAGCTTCCTGCTCGTTCGCGGAGTTCGCCTGAATCATGTAGATGCGCTGTTGGGCTTCCTCGCTAACCATGCGGCGGACCGCGTCCGGGTTGTTCTTCAGCTCCGCTTTCATCTCGGCGACGGAAGCATAGAGAGCGTTCGCGTCGAACTGGGACTTGAGGAGTTCCTGCTGGACAAACGTCCGGAAGACTTCGCTGCGCAGCTGAGCGCGCTGTTCGTCCGAAATGTTCTGTCCGCGGTAATTCGCTTCGGTGATACGGTTCACGCGGTTGTTGTATTCCGCATAGGAAATTTCGCGCCCATCGACACGACCGATCGGATACTGGTGAGACTGCTCCGGTGTGCGGTCCATCGCCAGAAGTCCGAGCGCAATGCCTACGGCAAAAATGGCAATAACCCATTTCGCGTTTTCGTTAATCCATGTCAGCATAGAGTAAACTCCATTGATTTTTGCCAAATGTAATAAAAAAAGAACTCTTTTCCGATAAGCGGCCTTTTGTATAGCCGTAATTTCGCTTTTTTTCTATTATGGGTATCGCCTTCGAAACTTCAACTCCAGAGGCCACAGTGTACGACATCTTGATCCTCGGCGCCGGCATTTCCGGTTTGAGCGCAGCCCTCAAGGCCGCAGAACACGGGCATTCCGTTCTCATCCTCACCAAGGGGGCGAAGCCGGACGGTTCATCGAACTACGCGCAGGGCGGAATCTGCTCGGTGACGGATCCGAGGGATTCTTTCAAGCTACACCAGGACGATACTTGCGAAGCGGGAGCCGGGCTCTGCAAAAAAAATGCGGTCAGGATTCTCGTCGAAAACGGTCCGAAGACTATCGAACAGCTGGTCAAATGGGGAGTCCGCTTCACCCCGGCAGAGGCTAACGATTCGGGCATTCCGTTCGACCTTCACCTAGAAGGCGGCCACAGCCACCGAAGAATCCTCCACGCCGCGGATTTGACAGGAAAGGAAATCATGCGGGCGCTTATCGCAAAGCTCCACGAATTTCCAAACATCACCTTCCTAGAAAACGCCCTGATCGAAGACTTGGTTTTGGACAAAACGAAAAAGCGCGTGCTCGGAGCGAAAATCATCCACCAGAAGACAGGAAAGACGGAAGCCATCTTCGCAAAAGTCACCCTGATGGCAACCGGTGGAGCAGGACGCCTCTGGTTCCATACGATAGACCCTCCCGATGCCTGCGGTGACGGCATCGCCATCGCGGCACGCGCCGGAGCGGCCATCCAGGACGTCGAATTCATGCAGTTCCACCCGACTTCTCTCTTTGCCCCGAGCCTCAAAAAATCGTTCCTCATCTCGGAAGCGGTCAGAGGCTTTGGCGGGATTCTCAAAAATTCCAAAGGCGAAGAATTCATGAACGGCGTGCATCCGCTACGTTCGCTAGCCCCACGCGACATCGTCGCCCGAGCCATCCACCGTGAAATGGAGCGCACCGGCGAACCCTGCATGTATCTAGACGTCACGGCCCACAACCCGAAGGACACGCGGACGCATTTCCCGCACATCTACGCAAAGTGCCTCTCCGTCGGGATCGACATGACCAAGGATTGGATTCCCGTCGTCCCGGCAGCGCATTACATGTGCGGCGGAATTCTCGTCGATACGTGGTCGCGGACAAAGCTTGAAGGTTTCTACGCTTCGGGAGAAGTCGCGGCGACAGGCGTGCACGGAGCAAACCGTCTCGCTTCCAATTCGCTTCTCGAAAGCGTCGTTTTCGCACTCCGGGCAGTCGAAAACATGGAAAAAACCGGGGCTTTCAAAAAGAGCTTCCGCAAACCGGCCATTCCCTCCGAAACAATCGTCATGACCCAGGACCGCCACTGGAAAAAACGCACCCTCGAAGCGAAAAAACTCATGTGGGACAAATGCGGCATCGTCCGCTCTGTCGCTGGACTCAAGGATGGACTCGAAAAGCTCCGGGAATTCAACCGCGAAGTCGAAGCGGCAATGAAAAAAACGGGAGCAAAATCCGTTTCCCTGCTCGAATTCCGCAATGCGGTAGAAAGCAGCATTCTCATCGTGAAAAGTGCGCTCGCCCGCAAGGAATCCCGCGGACTCCAATCCATCCTGGACTACCCCAAGACCTCGCCCAAAGTCGTCCATCACAGTTTGTATCTAAAATATCCGCTTGAGGAGAATTAGCGATTAAGACGGCTAGTCAGAGCTTAGTTGAGAGAACTTAGTGCTTAGACCAGCAGACATTTAAATTTAGGGACTAGGGATGAGGGAGTAGTCAGCAGACGTCTAAGCTTTGGAGGCACGATAAGCGGGACACGGGATGCGGGAATTTGAAACGAACCGTTTCCAGTCTGTTGTCATTCCCGTACTCCGATACGGGAATCTCGTCCGATAACGACAGGTTAGCGAGCTTGCCGAGCTATGCCCGACAAATATGAAAACAAGTTCTAAGGTTTAACGGGAAAGCTTTATCCGATGTCCGAATCGTCTTCGAGGTCCAGATCTTTGTCAGCCTCCTCGATTTCCTGCTGGGACGGAGCTTCGCCAAAGTCGTCGTCGCGGGCTTCGTCCAGGGAATCCGCCCCGAGAAGCTTCGCCTGGTAGTTCAGGTGGCGAGCCTCCTTCGACAAGCCCAGCCCGAGAATTTCGGCGCACTCTTCGCAGTAGCCCAAATCCTTATCGACACGGTATTCGGGCGAGACGAGATTCCGGCAGCACTTGGTGCACAGCTGGTTCGAGCATTCCTTCGTAAAGCGAAGATTCTCCTCCTGCAGTTCCTGGACAACCCGCGCATAGAGTTCTTCGGGCGTTTCCTCGGCGAGAGATGCGCGATGCCGCATACTCGCCGTCGGTTTTTCCACCGCTTCCGACGAAACTTTTTTCTTCGAGGAGCGGTCTTCCTGTTCGTCATCTTCAAAGAAGAAGACGACTTTGGACATTTTGGCGCCGCTTCTCAGGAGGACAGAATCTTCGACCGGTTCGTTCGCCTTGGGCTTCTCCGAGGCGACAGCTTTCTTTTCCACCGCCTTCGGTTCGACTACAGCCGACTTGGCTACTGCCGCCGCGTCCTTGATTTCCGGTTTCTTCGGAGCAACCGGCTTGGCGGACTGTTCGGTCGGCTTTAAATTCTTCTTGACTTTTTTTTCTTCTTTCGGTTCCGTTTTGACCGGCTTTTTCACTGGAGCCGCTTTCGTCGGAACATTTTTCTTCGCAACCGGAGCCTTCGGCGCGGGCTTCTTGGTCTCCGGCTTTTTCGCATTCGCTTTTTTTACAGAGACCGTTTTCTTTACAGGTTCGGATTTCTTAGCCGCTTTTTTCGCCGACTTTATCGGCGCTTTTTTCGGAGGTTCCTTGGCAGCCACGGGCTTTTTGGCCGGAGCCGCTTTCGCCTTCACCGCCGTTTTCCTGGCAGGCGCAGACTTCGCTGCCGGGGCGGATTTCTTCGGAGCGGCACTCTTCGTTGGCTGGACCTTCTTTGCAGGGCTAGCCTTTTTCGTACTGGACTTTTTTTCGGGAACCGTTTTTTTCGCGGGCGATTGTTTTTTTGAGCTCATACCTGTAAAATATAACAAACTATATTTGGGGCAATGGCCAATACAGAAGACAATATCCGCAATTTTTCGATTATCGCCCACATTGACCACGGCAAATCGACGCTCGCCGACCGCCTGATCGAACTGACGAAGACAGTCGCCGAAAAGGACATGACAAACCAGCTCCTCGACGACATGGACCTCGAACGGGAGCGCGGCATCACCATCAAGGCCCACGCCATCCGGCTCTGCTACGAACGGGCAGACGGTCAATACATCTTGAACATGATAGACACGCCGGGGCACGTGGATTTCAGCTACGAGGTCAGCCGCTCGCTCGCCGCCTGCGAAGGCGCGGTTCTCGTCGTCGATGCGACCCAGGGAATCCAGGCCCAGACGCTTTCGAACCTCTATCTCGCCATCGAGAACGACCTGACCATCGTCCCCGTCTTGAACAAGGTCGATCTGCCGAGCGCGAGTCCGGACCACGTCGCTGAACTAGTAGGCGACCTTCTGGGATACGACCCGCAGAAAATTCCGCGCATTTCCGCAAAGACCGGGCTGAACGTCGCCGAAATTCTCGACCGCATCGTCGATGAAATTCCCGCGCCCAAAGGCGACCGCAACGGCAAGCTCAAGGCGCTCATTTTCGATTCGATGTACGATTCCTACCGAGGCGTCATCAACGATATCCGCATTTTCGAAGGAACGCTCCGACCGGGCATGGAAATCCAGCTGATGGCGACAGGCGCTGTCTATACGGTGACGGAAGTCGGAACGTTCTCCATGAAGCGCAACCCGCGCAAGGAACTTTCCGTCGGCATGGTCGGCTACGTTCTCGCAAACGTCAAGACCATCAGCGACGTAAAAATCGGAGACACGATTACCGACGCCGAAGACCCGGCAGAGGAACCGCTCCCCGGATACAAGGAAATCCAGCCGATGATTTACTCGGGAATCTACCCGATAGATCCGGAAGATTACAAGAACCTGCGCGAAGCGCTCGAAAAACTCAAGCTGAACGATTCCGCGCTCCAGTGGGAACCGGAGACCTCGGACGCCCTAGGCTTCGGATTCCGGACGGGATTTCTCGGGCTTCTGCACATGGAAATCGTGCAGGAACGCCTCGACCGCGAATTCGGGGTGAACATCATCACGACCGTCCCGAACGTGGAATACCACGTCTATCTGACCGGCGGCGAAATGGTGAAGGTTTCCAGTCCGTCCAAGCTGCCGGACGCTTCCCGCTACGAACGCATCGAGGAACCATACGTCAAGGCGCAGATCTTCACGCCAAAGGATTTTGTCGGCGGACTGATGAAGCTTTGCGAAGAGAAGCGCGGCGAATTCGAGAACATGGAATACATCGACGAGACGAAAGTCATTCTCAAATACGACCTGCCTCTTGCCGAAATCATGTTCGACTTTTATGACAGGCTGAAATCCATCAGCCGCGGCTACGGCGGCTTAGACTACACGCCGGCAGGCTACCGCCCGAACAACCTAGTCAAGCTAGATATTCTCCTGAACGGCGAACCGGTCGATGCCTTCTCCGTCATCATCCACAGGGAAAAGTCCGCCCAATATGCGAACGCCATCTGCGTGCGCCTCAAGGACCTCATCCCGAGGCAGCAATTCGATGTTGCGATCCAAGGCGCCATCGGCGGGAAGATCATCAGCCGCAGCACGGTCAAGGCGGTTCGGAAAGACGTTCTCGCCAAATGCTACGGGGGCGACATCACTCGCAAGCGCAAACTGCTCGAAAAACAGAAAGAAGGCAAGAAGCGCATGAAGAGCATCGGGACCGTCGAAGTTCCGCAAAAAGCGTTTCTCGCGGTCCTGTCCCTTTCCGATGCGGGAAAGCCTTCCGACGGCAAGGATTAGCGTTGTCCTTACGATCGCGCAACCGAAAGCTGCTCCGGGCGAGTTCCCGCGAATGGAACCTCATCCTCGGGATTGTTCTTGTCGGCGTTTTCGTTTCGAGCCTACTCGTGCGCTTTTATGCGTTAGAACCGATACGCGTCATCGAGAACTCGCTGGAACCGCAGATTCCCGCGGGAAAAATCGTCTGGCTCTGCAAGCTCTCCCTGTGTACAGATAAATTAAACCGCGGAGATATCGTTCTCACGCATTTTCCCGGGAAAGGTTCTGCGCTTCGAGCGGTATTCGGCCTTCCGGGAGATTCCGTAAAAGTCTTTCCCGACGGAAAAATCCAGACCAAAGGTTCCGGCTATTTCTGGGAAGACGAATCGGAAATACTCGCACCGCGCAACTTCTACATTCCCCGAAAAGGCGATTCCATCTCTCTCGCCGACCTGAACGACATTTCGTTCGATTACGCATCCAATTTTTTGCGCAAGGAATTCGGGTTCAACCATTATTACGTACAAGCTAAACTTTTTCGCGAAAACGATTCGATTCCGATTTCTCGCATCGGCAGTGCGCATCTTTTCGGAAGACCCGTCAGCGTCCGGGAAGTTCACGGTCTCCACTGGCAAGAATATTTTCTGATTTCCCTGCAAATCAACCGCGAAGATCCCGGAGCCAAAGGCGTCCACTTTGAACGAAAGCTATTCACGATTGCCGACTCTTCCGAAGTTTCCTTTTTCAAATCTCCCGAAAACGCCTACTACCTCATCTGTCTAAAAGGTAACCGCTGCGAAGACTCCCGAAACAGCGGATATATTTCTAAGAGCCAGATTCTCGGCAAAGTCCTGCATTTTCAAATTCCCTTTTCGCACTCGATCCAAACAAATTAACCTTGTCGCCACTTTGTACAAAACGTATCAGAGCGAGCACGCCCTTTCCCGAATAAAAATTCCAGGCGACGGGATGTTCTAAGTTATTCAAAAAATTTTCATCGACTGGCGACGGGAATGTTTCATAGACGGGAAAATGCCGAATGGAAATTCCAAAACGAAAAGCCAAGGCTTCCAGGTTTGCAGCAGTTTCCGTAGCGGAAATCCAGGCGAAGCTCTTGCATTTTCTTTTCTTCAGGAATTTTTCAAAATCTTCCTCGATTCCCTCTCCCGAACCCGCATCCGCGACAGAAATTCCTTTTTTCAAAAGGCTCACCGCCGTTTTCTCTCCTGCGGCAAAAACGGGACCTGAAAAATTTTCTAAGACATTTTCTGACAATCGGGCTGCACGCGGACTCCCGACAAAAACGGCATCGCAGCCCGACAAATCCACCGAAATACCGGAAACGCGATACGCCAAGGCGGGCACATGAAGAAGTTCGTTGCCGTTGTTTTTTTCCGCTAAAACTTCCGCTACGGTGGGAGGCGTCATCCTTGTGTCAATAACGAGCATCAGTGCTCCCGGTTCCAAAACGCGACAATCGCTTCCGTGCTGGATGTTTCCGATGGCAACGGAATTTTCCGGAGGCGACATTCCGCGGCAAATTCCAAGGAAAAATTTTCCAATGCATCGCCTTTTGAAATTTGCAGAGACGACAAATATTTTGAAAGGCGCAATGAATTTCCACTTTCCGCATCGGCAAGAAAAGCGGTAAACAAAAATCCCTCGGCAGCCGGTTCGATGATTGCACCCATCGGCACCCGGCAACCGCCCCCCAGAAGTTCCATCCAATGGCGTTCTGCGCGAGCCGCCGCAACGGTTAATTTATCCGAAATCTTTTCGGCAACATCCCTGGCAAAAGCGTTTTCCCGAAGGCTCTGGAGCGCAACGATTCCCTGACCGATCGCAGGCGTTATCCGCTCGACAGAAAACGAATCCGAAATTTCAGAAGAAAGCCCGAGGCGAATAAGCCCTGCGGCGCCGAGCATAATCGCATCCAGTTCCCCGGACTTCACCTTTTCGATTCTCGACGGCAAGTTCCCACGCAGATTCACGCATTTAATGTCTGGACGAATCGCCTTGAGCTGCAAAACGCGACGCGGAGATCCCGTTCCGACCGTCGCCCCTTTCCGAAGCTTATCCAAGGAAATTCCGTTTGAAACCAAGACGTCTCTCGGATTTTCCCGCTCCAAGAATCCCGAAAGCTCAAGCCGGGAATCCATTGAATCAGGAACGTCTTTCAGGGAATGCACAGCAAGATCGATTTTTCCTTCGAGCAAAGCTTCTTCGATTTCCTTGACAAAAACGCCTTGTCCGCCAAACGAAACGAGCGACCGCACATGATCCCTGTCTCCGACAGTCTTGATGACGCAAACTTCCACTGCGATTTCAGGAAAATTTTCCTGGATCAGTTTTTTTGCCAGAGCCGCTTGCGCAAGGGCCAGTGCGCTTCCCCGCGTCCCGAGTTTTATTTTCTCCATTTTCACTCTTCCTCGATTTTTAAATCGAACAGCCGTTCGAGAATCAGGCGCGTTTCTAGTTCGAGCCCCGCGGTCCCCAAACGTTTTAGTTCAAGCGATGGCCGATGCAAGAGTTTTGCGACCAACTCGTCACCGAAACGGCGAAGATGTTCCAACTCTTCGGGAGAAACGCGGTTTTCCCATTTTTTGAGAAGTTCCTTTTCCAGGATTTCATGGTGTTCGCGGAGAGAAAGCATCAGCGGAATCACGCCGAGCGTTGCATACCAGTCCGCAAATTCATCGACAGCCTCTCCGACGATTTCACGGGCACGCTCTGCGGAACGCCGCCGTTTCATCCGGTTGTCTTCCACGACGCGGCTCAGGTCGTCGATGCTGAACAGGGAAACGTTCGGGATTTTCGCTACCGCCGGTTCGATATTTCTCGGAGCGCCGATATCGATATAAACCGTTTTCGTGTTTCGGTTCAAACTCGCCACCAGATTCTCCGAGAGCAGATAATCCGGGGAAGTCGCCGCTGTAATCAGCAGATCGACGGACTTCAGGCACTCTTCCATTTCTTGAAGTCCATGGGCTTCGCCGCCAAAACGAGCCGCAAAGTTTTCCGCCTTGGAAAATGTCCGGTTCAAAAAGACAAATTTCGAAACGCCCGCCGCCGAAAGTTCCACCGACACGATATTCCCCATTTCGCCAAGCCCCAGAACGCCCACGCAAAGCGAAGAAATATCGCCAAACTCGCGCAAGGCGAGCTGCACTGCGGCAAATGGAATCGAAACCGTCCCTTCTCCGATCGACGTGTCTTCCCGAACCTTTTTCCCGAGAGCAAGCGCCGACTGGAAAAGATGGCTCAGGAAAAAACCCGCTTGTCCCGCCTTCTGCGACGCCCGAAACGCTTCCTTGACCTGTCCCATGATCTGGTTTTCCCCGAGAACAAGGCTATCGAGCGAAGAGACAACCGTATAGAGATGGGAAATGGCTTCGGTGTGCGTCAGGTAAAAACAATGCGGAACCAGTTCCTCGGCATCGAGGCCGGAAAATTCCGCCCACCAGTTGACCAGGGTATCCCGCAAAGCGTCCGGATATCGCGTCGCCGCGTAGATTTCCGTCCGGTTGCACGTCGAAAGGATGACCGCCTCCGAAAGTCCCGGAAGGCGTCCCAGGCTCGAAAGCCCCTTTTCGAGGAACTCGCCGGAAAATCCCAGGCGGTCGCGCAAGGCGACCGGACACGTCTTATGGCTTGCGCCTAGAACGACGCAATGAGTACTTTCCTTGTTTTTCATCTTTTTTCCGCCAAGCAAGCTAGAAAATTTTCAAGCGGCAACCATCCCAAAACAGGATTATATATATTTGATGCAGATATTTATTGGAGTTCACGCATGAAGTCAACGCGATTCGCTCTTATCGGTATTTTAGCCATTGCCGCTTTTGCTGCCGATAACTACACCATCCCGAGTTTTTCCGGCAACGAAGTCGGCACGCCGGACCAGTATATCGACGCGGAATTTGGCGGTTCCCTGAAAATTTCCACTTCGGGAACCGTGGAAAACGTCCAATCGGGGCGCTTTTACGTGAGACAGAAATTCGAAGATCCGTTTGGCGAGACACCGACGACCTACCAGCTTTACGAAGGGCGCGAAGGTTCGGACAAGGCAAGCCTCTCTTCCTTTACGCTCCCGGTGGGAATCGCCTACGGCTTTGCGGTCAAGGCAAAAGCCTACGCAAGTTCCGACGCCGATGCGAACGCCGACATCGAAAAGGTCTATTTCGACGGCAAGGCCATCTACGCGGAAGGCGTGAGCCAGATGTATCTCCACCGCGGGGTCAAGGTCATTGAACTCGTTCCCGAAAACGCCCCGGAAAGTTCCAGTTCCGAAATGATCGAATCCTCTTCCAGTTCCGAAGAAGCCGTTTTCGCAGCCGTTGAAAGTTCCTCGTCCGCGGCGTCAGACGACGATGAGTATTGCGACGACAACGACCCGGATTGCGAAGAAGAAGATGATACGGCCTATGACGTCCAAGGCGATATCGGAGAGACCGTTTCCAATGCGAACCGCGAAGACTATGCGGCAAGCAGCGCGACAAACGACGTGACGGACCGCTTCGGTGTCGCCGATGAAGTCCGCAAATGGAGCGCCTGGGGTCTTGTCGGCGTTGCGGCAGCAGGCATCGGTATCGGCATTTACGACCAGATCCAGTATAACGATGCAAAATCCGCCCACGATGACTTGAACGGCCTGATGAATCAACATAAAAAGAGCATTGAATCCGCGTGTGGCGGAAAAAACGGTTGCTATGAAGCAATGATTTGGTATGAAATGAACGACAAGAGTTCCGCCCTAAGCAATTTACATTCCCGAAACAAGAAGAACAAGGATGCGATGGATTCCTATTCCACGGCGCGAAACATCTGGTTCGGCATCGCTGCGGCATCGATTGCGGGCTCCATCGTTCTGTTCACATGGTAAGCGAAACAGGAAAAGTTTCCGTCCAGGATTTAGGCTTCGAAACAATTCTCGGAGCCTTTTCCTTTGAACGCGAACGACCGCAGCCGGTCCGGCTCAGCTTCTCGCTCTGGATGGATTTTTCCGGGATAGCCCAGAGCGATTCGCTGGAAGCGACCGTCGATTACGCAAAGCTTTCCGAAGATTTGGTTGCATTCATCCAGAAATCCCGATTCACGCTCGTTGAAACTTTGGTGTATCGCTCCGCACAACGACTTCTCGAAAAGTCTCCAAACATTTCCGCAGTCTGGGTCCGCATCGAAAAGCCGGAGGCGGTTTACGATGCAAGATGTTCTTCTGCCGAAATTCGCTTGGAACGCTCACCCGGCAAGCCCTGAAAAAGCCCGAAATCGCAACGCTTCCGCAATGTCGGCACATTCTACCGGAACATTTTTCGAAGAATCATTGACCGCCCGCAAATCGGCAATCGTCCGGGCGACTTTGAGCATCCGGTAATAGCCTCGGGCGCTGAGCTGCATCTTTTCCGCGGCGGAAACAGCGAAATGTTCCGTTGCGACCGACATTTTCGCAAACGCTTTCGTTTCGTCGCTGTTCATCTCCGCATTGGCATGGCTCTTGCGTTTGGAAAATCTTGCAAGCTGCACGTTTCTTGCAGCAACGACACGTTCCCGAATCCGGGAGGAACACTCCCCTGTCGGCGCCTGCATCAAATTTTGAGGCTCCGTCGAAGGAACAGCGACCTGGATATCGATCCGGTCAAGCATCGGGCCAGAAATCCGTTGGCGATACCTCCTGACAGAATCCGGCAGACAAGAACATTCCCGTTTCGGGTCCATCGAATAGCCGCACGGGCAGGGATTCATCGCGGCTCCCATCATAAACCGGGCAGGCCACGCCACCGTTCCGCTAGCCCGGCTAATATGGATGATTCCTTCTTCCATCGGTTCGCGCAAAGCTTCCAGGACATTCCGGTTGAACTCCGGAAGTTCGTCCAAAAAAAGCACTCCGTTATGGGCAAGGCTCGCTTCGCCGGGTCGCAACCGCGGGCCACCGCCGACAAGGGCAATCATCGATGAAGAGTGGTGCGGAGAACGAAACGGTCGAGAATTCAGGAATTTTTCAGACACGTCTTCGCCGAGCATCCGCAAGGAAGAATAGATGCGCGTACATTCCAAAATTTCTTCATCCGTCATCGGCGGCAAAATACCGGGCAGGCAGCGCGCCGAAAAAGTCTTGCCAGAACCCGGTGAACCGACCAGTAAAAAATTGTGGGCGCCAGCCGCTGCGATTTCCAATGCCCGCTTGACACCGTCCATTCCCATCACCGAACGAAAATCCGGCACCGAGGGATCCGACGCCATGACCCGATGCGAAATGCCGCTCGCCCGCACGGGCAAAACCTCCGAACCCGGCGCAATCGCCGCGATACATTCCGCAAGGGTCGATACCCCAATAATGGAAAGCCCAGACACAAGGCTTGCCTCGGCGACGTTCTCCCTCGGCACCACCAAAACATCGTCTTTTCTCGAAAGGCTCATCGCGACAGACAAGACGCCATGCACAGCCTTGACGCGACCATCTAGCGAAAGTTCACCCAAAAAGACAAAGCGCTCCGGTTCTCTCGCCTGGATTTCTTCGCTAGCGATCAGCATTCCGATAGCAAGCGGCAAATCCAGAGACGTTCCTTCCTTCCGCAAGTCCGCGGGAGAAAGGTTTACCGTCATCCGGCTTCCCGAAGCGGCAAAACCGGAACTTCGAATGCTCGAAACAACGCGTTCCCTGGATTCGCGAACAGCGTTATCCGGCAAACCGACAAGCGTAAAACCGGGGAGTCCCGCCGACGAATCGACTTCGACATTTACCGGAATCGCCTTGATTCCAAGCAGACAGCTGGTGCGAATCCTCTGGAACACGTGACACCTACGCGGCGGCTATCGCCTGTTGATATTTTTCAAGGATACAGTTTTCGATATGCTCGCGACATTCCCGCGTAATCGGGAAGAAGATGCTCCGATATTCCTCACCCTTGTAGAACGGATCGTTCGGGTAACCGACAAAGAGCCCGTTTTCGCCGTCCATCACGCGCAGCTGGGTCAGTTCAAACTGGTCGTTCAGCGTCACACGGGCTAGCGCCTTGATATGCCCCATGTTCATCCCATCCTTGAACGGATAGACGCGAACATTTGTCACGACGAGACAGTCAAATTCCGAAACCTTCGGCTGATGTTTTCCTTCTGCGGCAGGTGCCGACTTTACCTTTGGCATAGAAGCCTCCATGATTAAATCCCGACATCGGGACGTTTCTTCTATTGCAAAAGTCGTGCCAAAACAAAAACGGCATTTTTCTTCCAAAAACGCCGCTTTCTTTTTTGAAAAATCGATTAATCGGTTAAATCTGGCGATTAATCACCCTTGGACAGCATCGGACATGCTAAAGATAGGCATATACATCGCAATCATCATAAAGCCGACCGCTCCGCCGAGGAACACCATGATCAAAGGCTCCATCATCGAAGTAACGGCATCGATTGCGGCATCGACTTCTTCATCGTAAAAATCCGCCACTTTCAAAAGCATCCCACCGAGCTGTCCCGTCTTCTCGCCGACGCCGACCATCTGGACTACCATCGCCGGGAAAATTCCCGTCTCCTTCATCGGATCCACGATGCTCTTACCGCCGGCAAGCCCCACCGCAATTTTCATAATCGCATTTTCCACGGCCATGTTTCCCGAAGTCTTTGCCGTCACCTGCAACGCTTCCGTCACTGAGACGCCCGCATTGAGAAGCGTCCCAAGCGTCCGGCTGAACCGCGCCACGGAACTCTTCACCTGCAAATCGCCGAGTTTCGGCACCTTGAGCATCATCCTGTCCCAGCCCAGGTGCAGTTTCGGGACTTTCATGATAACCTTGAACGAAACGACTATCGCCACCGCGCCCAAAACCCAGAACGCCGCATAGTCCCGAATCCCGTCGGAAAGATTCATCACGACCTGCGTCGGCCACGGAAGTTCCCCGCCCGCTTCCATGAATGTCTGGGCAAAGGTCGGCACGACAAACGAGAGCATCAGGATAACGACCACGATTGCGACGACTGCGACCATCACCGGATAAGTCAAGGCCTTTTTCACCTTGCGGACCAGGCGCTCGTTCGATTCCTGGTAATCCGCAAGACGCGAGAGGATTCCGTCGAGAATACCGCCCGCTTCGCCCGCCGCGACCATGTTGCAATACAGTTTGTCGAAAACTTTCGGATGCTGCGCAAGCGCATCGGCAAGGCTCGAACCGCCGCTGATCGACATCGTGAGCTTGTGTACAACCGCCTTCATCGCGGGATTTTCCATCTGCTCTTCCAGAATGTTCAGACACTGGAGCATCGGAAGTCCCGCCGAGGTCATCGAACTGAACATTCGCGTAAAACGGGAAACGTCCTTCGACTTGATGCCCGAACCGATCTGGATCTTGATTTCAATCGGCTTGCGCTTGATGCTGTTTACGACCAAGTGCTTGCGGCGGAGCAGCGATTCCGCTTCGTTCTTCGACTTCGCTTCGATTTCGCCGTCGAACTGGTTCCCTTGGGTATTCTGCGCCTTGTAGAGAAAAACGGGCATCGGTTAAACTCCCAACTTTTCAAGGTCTTTTTCGAGCTGAGCCGGATCCGGAGACTTCGCCACCGCTTCGAAATGGTCCAGCTTTCCTTGACGGACCAGTTCCGCGAGCCGCATGTTCATCGTGTTCATTCCGAACTTCTGCCCGATTTCAATCATCGAGCCTATCTGATGCGTCTTGTTGTCGCGAATCAGCGCCCGAATCGCCGGGGTAACGTTCATCACTTCGTAGCACATCACGCGCCCGCCGCCGATTTTCGGAAGGAGCATCTGGCACACGACGCCCTGGAGCACGAACGAAAGCTGCGTCCGGACAGTCTGCTGTTCGCCCTGCGGGAAGGCATCCACGATACGGTTAATCGTCTGGACCGCGGAATTGGTATGAAGCGTCGCCAGCGTCAAGTGTCCCGTTTCCGCAATCGTCAAAGCGGCGCGGATCGTTTCGAGATCGCGCATTTCGCCGATGAGAACGATGTCCGGGTCCTGCCGCAAGGCCATCTTGAGCGCCTGTGAAAAACTTTTCGTATCGTTTCCGACTTCGCGCTGGTTCACCATGCAATTCTGGTGCTTGTGCAAAAATTCAATCGGATCCTCGATCGTCAAGATATGCTCGTGGCGTTCCTTGTTGATCTTGTCGATCATCGCAGCGAGCGTCGTCGATTTACCGGAACCCGTCGAACCCGTCACAAGGACAAGTCCGGAAGGTCGCGTCGTAAATTCCGCGATGATAGGCGGAAGATCCAGCTCCTTGAAAGTCTTGATCCTGAGCGGAATGATTCGAAGAGCGAGAGCGACACAGCCGCGCTGCAAGTAAGCGTTCGCACGAAAGCGCGCCAGATTCGTAATTCCAAACGAAAAGTCGCATTCCTTGTTCTGTTCGAAAGACTTTTTCTGCAAATCGTTCATGAGACTGTAACTCATGCGCATCGTCTCTTCCGGGGAAAGCTTTTCCGTTCCCATCGGCGCGAGCTTTCCCGCCAAGCGGAGCATCGGAGGAATCCCCGCCGTAATGTGCAAGTCCGAAGCGCCACGCTTCACCATTTCAGCCAAAAGTTCTTGGATATTGTATGCCATGTTTTGAATATAACTAAATTGGTGTTTCAATGAAATTATTTTCAAAAATCGCATTGGCTTTTTTTTCCCTGTGGTGTTTTTGCGAAACGTCGTGCAGCGACGCCGCCTACGACCGAATCCCCGAAAGAATCGAAGGATACGAAGGAATCCATCTCTTTATTTTCCACGCTTCCTGGTGCGCCTACTGCAACCAGGAAATTCCCCTTTTAAAATCGCTATACAGGGAATACGCTCCCTGCGGCGTACATTTTCTCGGCGTAAACGAAGACGATTCGAGAGAAATCATGGACGATTTCGTCAAGGAAAGGAAAATCCCCTACCCGGTCATCCACTGGGATTTTTCCCTGATGAAGAAGTTCGGACATCCGCGGGCAATACCGTCGCACTTTCTCATCGACAGTTCGGGAAACATCGCACTCCGAAAAATCGGGCCGCTGGATTCCGCAGAAACCCGAAAAAAACTCGACAGCCTGCTAGGAGAATCGCTCAGGAATTGTCGTCCATGAACAGGACGACGTCTTCGATTTTCCTCTTTCCCAAAGCGAGCATATAGAGACGGTCTAATCCCATCGCCACGCCGGAAGCTTTCGGCATTCCATGCTCTAAGGCGGCAAGAAAACGTTCGTCCATCGCCGGGACAGGCTTTCCATGCGCCTTGCGCCATGCGATGTCCGCCTCAAAGCGGCGCCTCTGCTCGGCGGAATCCGTCAATTCTTCGTAGCCGTTGCAAAGCTCCATGTTTTCGATATAGAGTTCAAAACGTTTCGCCACCCTGTCGCCCGAGGAATTGGTATAGGTTTCCGCAAGGGCCGCGCAGCTTTCGGGATAGTCCATCAAAAATTGCGGATTTTCCTTTCCGAGATGCGGTTCCACGAGCGTCACCATCAGATAGTCCCACCAGTCTTCGCGTACAAATGAATCGGAGCCTTCTACGTCGGGGACTTCGTTTTTCTCCAAGGCCCGCCGAAAATCGTCCGCGCTTGCCGTAAACGGATCCACCCCCGCATACCGCAAATACGCATCGCGAAAACGGAGACGCTCCGCCTTCACCGACTTTCCGAGAATTTCCGCCGCAAGGTCTTCGACTTCTTCCATCAAGGTTTCAAACGGCATCCCGACGCGATACCATTCCACCAGTTCGAATTCCGAATTGTGTTTCTGCCCGACTTCATCGACGCGAAAGGCGTGGGCGATTTCAAAGATATCGCCGAAGTCTGACGCGAGAAGACGCTTCAAGTGGAACTCGGGACTAGTCATCAGGTAGCGGGTCGGTTTACCAAGCGTCTCGAAATAATCCAGGTGAGCGTCCGTTCCGCTAGCGCGCGAAAGCACCGGAGTGTTCACCTCCAAAACGCCGCGAGCCTTAAAAAAATTCCGAACCTTTTCGGAAAGCGAAAGGCGCGCCTTCCAGGTTTCCAGGGAGCAATTCGGTCGAAAACTTTCCATCGGGAAAAACCTATTCCTGCACACAGCGGACAGAAAGCCCGAACTTCTTATCGACCGACGCCTTTTCCAGAGAGTTCGCATCCGCGAAGAGATTCCTGACAAATCCGCGCGAAGCATCTTCCTCGGAAGATGTCCAGAAGTAGGTTCCCTCGCCCGCCAAGGCGCAAATCCCGTTCTGGTTGAAGTATCCGCCGAAAACAACAGTCACCGCAAAATCGGCGACATCCGCTGCGGAAAGGCTTTCAAAGTCCTCGTCCGTCGCGGTCCGAAATCCTTCGGGGCAAGCCCGCTTCGCCTGTTCAAACGGGTAGAGCCTTCCATATTTTTCGCAGTTCAGCGAATCGCCGTCATAACAAGCGGAAGAATCGGGAATATCAAAGGCAAGGTTGTCTATCATCCAAATTTTTTCGCCAAAGCGTTCCACGCGATACAAGCGGCCGTCCCGCGGATCGGTTACGCTTCCGATGACCGGGCAGCGGACAGGCGCATTCAGGGAATCCAGCCGAGCGTTCAGCGAATCCCCAAAAACGCTGCAATAGTAGAATCGTTTTTTTGCCATGGTAAAATCCGCCGGATCCGCAGACAGGATTTCCGCGGTCACGGAATCCAAAGGCAAGAACGTCGGATCATCAAACGCCGAGTTCCAGCGTTTCGCCAGTTCAAACGGCGAATTCCAGAAAACGTCCCGGTTCAAGGAATCCACCAGAACCTGCATCCGCGAAGGCGTTGGAACATTCACTTTTTTGGAAACGATCTTCTGCGGAGAAGCCGCGCAGGCACTTGAATCTGGAGCGTCCTCGCGCAAAAAAGACGAATCGGTCCGGGCCGTGCAAGCTTCCAGGCAAGCCGAGGCATCCTTCTTCTTGCAAGGTTCCCACAAAAGCGTATCCACCTTGACCATCACAGGCTTCATGAACTTCTTGTTTTTTCGAATCGCCGCGAGCGTCTTTCCATAAAGTTTAATCGCCAGCGTATCGCCCGACTTTCCCCGTTCCGCAAGTTCCACGAGGGATTCCGAACAGACCTTTTCCCCATTCGCCTTGGAGCAGGCCTTGGATACTTTTAACGTGGCTGCGAGCGAAAATGTCGCAAAGCAAAGAATCAATAACAATGATTTTTTCATGCGAACAATATAGAAATTAGGGGCTTTGCCAGAACTTAGGACTTTGTTAGTCGTTGAGAGAAATCAGATGGCAGGAATCAATTGTTAGATGGGACATGGCCGTTCTTCTCGTTGTTCGATTGTTACTGTGGATTCAAATTATCCAACAGAACCTGCGTTCCCAGACTTTCTGCCTCAACACTTTGGAACACTTCGCTCAATTTTTCAAGGTTCTGAAGAGTCTTTCTGTCAGATTCCAAATTCACTATCGCATCTATCAATATCTTCGGGCTGATGTTTTCAATAGGAATGGTATTCTCAATACCATATTTACGAAGGCGCAATGCGTTATCTATCTGATCCTTGCCCAAAGGGAGAATCAGGAATTTTTTCCCATTATAGACACATTCCTTGATAGTCGCAAGTCCACCATGTATTAGTGCAAATTTAAATTTCGATTGTGTAAATTTCTTTCTGTAAAATCAATAATTCATGAAAAAGGCCCTACTTGTGCCTATAAACAAAAAGTGGAGCTCCCACTTCCTATTTTTGGTTTTGCGACAAGTCAAAAAGGAATCAACTATGTAAAACCCCGAGAACAAATATAGCTTCGACACGACGATTTTAAAGGCGGTTATCGAGCGAAGCCCCGATTTCCTGATGGAACTCTTCAGGCTCGCGATGAACGAGGCCATGAAAATGGAACGGGAGAACATCCTGAACGCCGGCAGTTACGAACGGACTGCTCCGTGGTCGATGCCGCCGTCCTGCAGGCCGTAGGGATCAATGCCGAGGGCAGGCGGGAAGTCGTCGGGATGTCGTTATCGACCGGCGAGGCGGAAGTCCACTGGCGCACGTTCCTCACAGGCCTTTTAAATCGCGGCTGGCGTGAGACTGATTGTAAGCGACGACCATGCCGGATTGAAGGCCGCGAGAGCCTCCGTTTTCCCGGCAGTACCATGGCAGCGATGCTACTTCCACCTGTGCCAAAACGCACAGGCCTTCGCCCGGAAAATCGACGAGCGGAAAGAGATCGCGAGGACCATGGGGAATGTCTTTTCACACGGCGACAGAAACGATGCGTTGACGGCCTTGCGCGGCGCGGTACAGTACTGGGCCGGGACAAGGAAACACGCAAGGTTCGCCGAATGGCTGGAGAACAACGCCGAGGAATCCATGACCTACTACAGCTTCAACGAAGGCTGGTGGCGACGCGTCCGGACTTCAAACCGCATCGAACGGCTGAACAGGGAAATCAAGAAAAGGACGAAGGTCGTGGGAGTTTTCCCCAACCCGGAATCCTGCGAACGGCTCGTAGGCTCGCTGCCGATGGAACAGCACGAGGAATGGATGGAAGGTAAGGCTTACTTAACCGACAGGGAGATGGAAAAATCTGCTTTTTGTGCATGAATTTACAGAAAAGGACTTGCCTAATCGCCAAAGTCCAAAGAGGGGGTCGTAGAATCGCGCGCCGAAGTAATACTTATTTATGTCGGAATCGAATTCCTTGGACTGCCAGCGTCTTGAATCTTCAGCATTGTCGTGCGCCAGGTCAATTAGCGTTCCGTATGGGTAATAGGCGTATGCACTCTGGATTCCTGATGTATTTGCGTAGCCCCTTATATTGCCCTGAACATCTGTCACAGGGAAATAGGCTGAGCCATTTTTGCGATAGCCACCACCAATCAAATCCTCTCGTACAAGAGAATAATCTCCTGTTCCATCCTTGCGGTAAACGCCCACCCCTCTCAGGTTCGCCTCCACGTAACCAGAACTTCCGTCACTGTAATTAAAACACACTCGTTGGCCGTTTTCGTCATAGGCCATGCGGATTTGCGCCGATTCCGAGGACGAGAAACCGTCCAGGTTTTCCTGCGAGATTCCCGGCGGGACTTCAGGATACAGTCGCACCTTTTCCGGCAACGCCCTGGAATCCAGTTCGTAGGCGGCTCGTGCATAGCGGTCCAGCCACACATTCCCCGAAGCGTCATAGGAATAATACTCATACGGCGTGTAGCTACGCCCCGAAATCACCATCCCGCTCGGATGGTAATAGCCTTGGTCCGCATAGTCATAGCCAATGACCTGATTTCCCTCGGTTTTCCGTGTCAAGCGTCCAAGTTCATCATAACGATAACTTGCATTCCTAGTCCCGGACATTTCCGTCAAGCGACCCAGATAGTCATACGTGTAGGTCGCGTTCTCGACGACACAACCAATTTCATTCATTAGTAAGTTCCTGTCCCTGCCCAAACCACCAACTTTGGATTTTTTAATTTCTTAAGAAAGTCATCTTTGTCTTCCAAGATTTGAAGGACTACAGTCATCTTTTGATTTCGATCAAAATCCTTCGGAAGACTAATTTGAGCCACAGTCCAACCTTTTGCTTCACAGCTCAGCCCCCCCCGACATAGACATGTCCTAGTGACTGTTTGGGGCTCTATGCCATCAACAATCATTGTAACTGATAATTTCACATTATAATTATCATCTATAAAAGAATCTTCCGTACATATATCAACGCTATAAGGTCCCTGAAGATTCTGACGATAAAGATAAAATACCTTGTCAGTTTTGAGACCATCAAGAATAAAAACCAAAGGTTCCCTGCCATCGAAGTCCATTGGAAATGAAGTTATTTTTTCCCATAAACGAAATGGATAGTTCAGCAGATGATTGACGAAACATCCGCTCAAGACCATACAGAAAAAAAATAATATTGTTTTTTTCAACTTTACCATAGATGATATCCCTGCCAGTTGGAGCTAGTGTAAAAGGGCGTGATGCCGTTCATTCGTCTATACAAAACCCCAGGATTGTTCGTGAAACTCATGCCCGTCCAGCGTGTCGCTTGGCTGGTGCAGTTTGTTTCAACCAAATTGTATCCATATTTCTGTTCCACAAACGATTGAACAATCTATCGATTCCCATAAATTTTGTAAGGACGATTTTGATATTGTTTATCTGTTAATAGAGTTTTAATTTGTTTACCTTCGCCTGTAGCTTCTCGAATAAAAAGACCATCAGCATCTTCATCCACAACCCCCACATGGGAGAAGTCTTCTCCAGTTACCGCAAGGATTCCTCCAGACACGATGGAACCATCAGGTCCCCAACCAACAATATCTCCCTTTTGTAATTTTGCCTCGCCCAAATTATTTCCGTCATATTCAAAATCGGGGGAGATTAAACCCGTTAGTATCGATGAGGCAAGTCCCAAGACTGCCCCCTGAGCAAAGCCGTCCCAGAAATCATCTCCATTCAATCTGGAACCTATTCCACCACCAAGACCACTGGCAAAGATTTCCGCGCCCCGATTTCCCAGTAAATTCCAACCAGCATTTCCCAAATACGTACCAACGCCACCGCTCACTGCACCTCCAACAGCACCCTGCCAAAAAGCAGTCCATAGTCCCATACCATCAACAGAACCATTGCCTGTAACAGAATTTCCAAAATAATTAATTGTCCCACTCGTTGCGCCGCCTGAAGCCCCGCCAGCAATCGCACCGCCGACTCCTCCAATCGCCCCACTGACAGCACTGCCAACCCCGCCACTAGCAGCACCCGCCACGGCACCGACAGCCGCTCCTTGCGCCATTGCCTTGCCACACCCCACCTCGTTCGCACCGCTGCAATTCACCGCCGAAACTGTTCCGCCAATAGCGGCTCCTATAGCAGTACCTACAATGATGGCAGCCGTTACACTTTCTCCGTTCGGGTCTATATAATTTACCGGGTCGCCACCGTAAGTATAGGGGTTCGCAAACTGTCCTGCAGGGTCCGGCGTAAGCCAAAGTCCAAAGAGGGGGTCGTAGAATCGCGCGCCGAAGTAATACTTGTTTATGTCGGAATCGAATTCCTTGGACTGCCAGCGTCTTGAATCTTCGGCATTGTCGTGCGCCAGGTCAATTAGCGTTCCGTATGGGTAATAGGCGTATGCACTCTGGACACCCGATGTATTTGCGTAGCCCCTTATATTGCCCTGAACATCTGTCACAGGGAAATAGGCTGAGCCAAAATGTTGAACCGACGAAATCAATGTACCCAAAGGTCCTTCTTGAGAATTTTCCATTCAGAGGAATCCTTTATAATTTCATATGAACTTCCATGAGGAACATTTTTTTTGTCTTTGATAACTGTCGTTACTTTTAATGTGTCACAGCCATTACTTTTATTTGTTGCGTAACAACAAGAATGTTTGGCATGCTTTGTTTTTCTGGGATCGTAATATCCTTCAATAGAAAAGATTTTATATAGATTACCTGTATCAGATTCTGTATTATATCCTTGTTTTTCTGCATTTTGAAGTAATTCATTTACCACCGTTGTATCCATGAAACAATTGCGACAATCTTTTATATTATGTTCTACTTTTTCAATAAAGTGAACAATATCATCTACTACAGCGGTATCCATAATGCAATGATATCTTACATCATTGTAAAGACACATTTCATAGCGATGACATTCTCCACGAGCCTCACTTAAAGAATCAACTTGAAGTTCTCCTCGTCTTTCACCAAAACTACAATCAAATAAAAATAATGAAAGTAAACTAATACAGCAAATCAAAGCGCGCATCATGAAAATCCATATAACGAAGATAATTTATCCTAATATGAAGTTGTCGCGATTGTTCCCAAAATTTAAAGTACTTATGAGACAATAATTCTCTATTTATTATTTTCTCTTGGGTTCCAAGAGCATTTGCAAACTTATTTCCATTAAAGCTTTTTTCTATTTGCCAATTTCCAATACTCCCAGTTTTTTCCCATAAATGCTTATGCTTCATTTCGTGGGCAACTGTTGAATATAGTTTACTAGGCGTTTTTATATCAGCTTCGTCCAAGGATATGAGATCGTTATTATAATCATAATTCGAAGCACCCTGCCCTTGATTTTGTAACTGAAAATCAATTGGGCCGAAGCCTCCTTCTACATTATATACATAATCGGCTGATTTCAATATATAATCTATTCCAACTCCATTTTCTGGATTATATTTGTCCAAAGCGTATTTTAATACATTTTCATGGGTTTTCCATTGATATGCAGTATTTGTGCTATACTGATACGCCCCCGAAATGGCGCCAATCGCTACACCCGCAATCCCCCCTATAACACCATTTCTCAAATCGTATCCAAAGCTCCTGTCAAATCGATACCATTCATGTCCACGATCAAAAGCACTTGATACCGTGGAACTGGCCCATGCCGATGCGCCAGAAACCATTCCTGTCTGAACAGCAGAGCCCTGAACGGCAGCCGACATCGCAGAACTTCCCACATCGAGAGCGGCATACCCTGTTTGAGCTGCGCCCGCCGCCTCCGCGACACCAGATATAGCCACCCCAATCCCATATCCAGCCGCAGCAGATGCAGTACCTTTTAAAGTCCCCATTGCCACTCCCCGAGCTATCGCTCTTCCACACCCCACCTCGTTCGCTCCGCTGCAATTCACCGCCGAAACTGTTCCGCCAATAGCGGCTCCTATAGCAGCACCTACAATGATGGCAGCCGTTACACTTTCTCCGTTCGGGTCTATATAATTTACCGGGTCGCCACCGTAAGTATAGGGGTTCGCAAACTGTCCTGCAGGGTCCGGCGTAAGCCAAAGTCCAAAGAGGGGGTCGTAGAATCGCGCGCCGAAGTAATACTTGTTTATGTCTGAATCGAATTCCTTGGATTGCCAGCGTCTTGAATCTTCGGCATTGTCGTGCGCCAGGTCAATTAGCGTTCCGTATGGGTAATAGGCGTATGCGCTCTGGATTCCCGATGTATTTGCGTAGCCCCTTATATTGCCCTGAACATCTGCCACAGGGAAATAGGCCAAGCCATTTTTGCGATAGCCACCACCAATCAGATCCTGACGCTCCAATGAGTAGACCGAGTCCGAACCATCTTTTCTATAAGTCCCCACCCCGCGCAGGGCCGCTTCGCCATATCCCGAATTTCCATCGTTGAAACCGAAATACACACGCTGTCCATTTTCATCATAGGCCATATATATTCGGCCCAATTCAGAGGACTCGTAATCTTCCAAGTTATCTTGTGTTATTCCAGCAGGAACTTCAGGATACAGTCGCACCTTTTCCGGCAACGCCCTGGAATCCAGTTCGTAGGCGGCTCGTGCATAACGGTCTAGCCAGACATTTCCCGAAGCATCGTAGGAATAATATTCATACGGCGTGTAACTTCGCCCCGAAATCACCATCCCGCTCGGATGGTAATAGCCTTGGTCCGCATAGTCATAGCCAATGACCTGGTTTCCCTCGGTTTTCCGTGTCAAGCGTCCAAGTTCATCATAGCGATAACTTGCATTCCTAGTCCCGGACATTTCCGTCAAGCGGCCTAGATAGTCATACGTGTAAATTGCGTTTTCGACAACACGCCCCGAGGTTTCCGCATCAGCCCACACCCTCGTTACGATCGCCTGTCGCACAGACAAGGGATTTTCATACGATATGTTTTCAGAATAAAGCTCCGTAGGGCCGTTCCTATAGTCCAGTACAACGGGCCTTCCATATACATCGCGCCGAACGGTTTTTGCAAACACCTCAGTCCCCGCATCGTAATAATGTTTGGATACAACATTCCCATTTGCACTGTACGTATAGCTAGCCAACATGGAATTGCCTTCGCGTGTTTCAACGAGGCGTCCCTTGTTGTCATAAGTTCTAGTTCTTGTTGACTTTTGCGTCCAACCGCTTCCATCCCATTCCGAATAGGTCGAAGAAGCCAGCTCGTCGGACAAGTTATAGACATAGGACAACTGTACCGCTGGGACATCATCAAACAGATAGACGACCCACTGTCTTGACATACGCCCAATGCGGTCATAGGACTTCATTTTTATGGACACCGGATTGCCATCGCTGTCATAGGCAATGATAGCCCCGACAGCATAATCGCGTATTCCGTCCATCTGAGACAGAATGTTTCCAAGCAGCGAACTGTTCAGATTTACCCCGTATAGGTTCAACGTATCAGATGTAGGCTTTCCGTAAACCGTGCGGACTATGGGGGTAAAGGCTGCGGAAGCAATCGCCGTATTTGGAGCGGTAAAGTCATGATCACCACGCACTTCACCGATTGCGACAATTTTCCCTTCGCCATCATACACATTCGCCAAGAAATAATTGTTTCCCAAAGCCTTTTGACGAGCATTTCTCGTAAACCTTAAATTTCCTAAAGAGTCATAGGCATATTCTACAAGACCTCGGTCATTAGACTTTTTCGAAAGCACGCGGCCCATGGCATCATAGCCCATCGTATCAGCAAACGCTGGGTAATCCCTAAGGTACGACCGAATCAACCTGTCATAGCCGTCATACTCGTTCACAACAACAAGTTCATTCAGTCCGTCAAAAGTCCATGTGGACACGGGCCTATTTTTTTCATCTGTGATGATCTGCGCATAACGCCCCTCGGCGTCATGCGATATGGTCAAGTGTTTTCCGCCAGGGGTTTTCAGCCTGTTCTTAAAGCTCTTCGATATTTTATTCTCGTCCAAATAACCCAGATAAAGAAAATCATCTGTCGAAGACGCAGGCAGCCCGTAGGACTCGGAGACTTCCTGCCGATATTCAAAAGATCGCCTCGCTATCCCGGCACTTCTTCCGAATGACCCGGACCCATTTCCGTACCGCGGTTCAAATTCCGTAAAGGCGTTACCCTCCGCGTTCAGCCTGTCCGTTGAATCGGTTCCGTCGTAATAATTATTCGCCGCCGTCACGCATGCTTCACAGGCCATATCCATATACCCGAATGCAGTCGTATCGCGAACAAACAACATCGGTTCATACTTTGTCTTTCCGAGGGCATCGCTATACACGGCAGACACAATATATTTTCCATTGGCAAGGGAGTCTTGAATCTGTACATTCGAGCCGAAAGCGTCCTTGAAAATCGCGGATGTAAATTTCCTAGCATTTGCCTGTCCAATTGGATCAAGATAGGAATCCGTTTTTACCGTTTCCGGTACGACATTAAGAGTTCTCGCCTCGCAAGGAGCAAATTCAATGACCACATTCACGTTTTCATGCATCGCCGTGATGTCAAAATCAATTTTTGAATACGGTCTGTTTCCATAAACCTTAAAAAGTTTTACATATTCATTCGCAGCCTTCATTGCGTTAAACGACGGATTTGTGGGAGGCTTTTTCGAAATGATTTCACCATCAAGAACAACGGTTTTCCCATTCACCGTAATCCGTTCTATAGACGAACCAGCCTTGCTTATTATTGAAGCGGAAGCCTTTTCACCTTCGTACAAACTAAACGGGGAACTGCCCGATGGAGAGTTCATCGATACGCGGCCACTCCCCGCAACCGAAAAAGTCAACCGATAGGGTTTAGGCGGCAGAAACTGGATTGACGGAAGCTGCTTTAGATTGTAAACAATCCGGCCTATTCGAAACGTCATATTCTGTTTTTTCGGGTAGGCCAACTGGAACTTGAAGCCAGGTGCAGGCCTAGTTACATAAGGCGATGTATAGAAAGGGCCGCCCCATTGGTAAGTGTAATCATTGGGAGAAAACACTCCCATCAATTGGTTCTTCTTCATAGACGGATAATGCGCGTCGGCGGTTCCTTGAAAATCATCGAAATACCAAATGCAGAGACTGTCGCCAACGCCTATCGGATCAAGCATATGCACTTCAATATTGCGAATTCCCCCGACTACAGGATGCTCTCTAGAATAATCGTAGGCAAGAATTCCTCCCGCCTGTGAAAAAGTCCCCATATCCACCAAAAGGCCCGACCCGACCCCATGGGGTTCGCTAATAGAAACCCCTCCGCCATTAAACGATTTTGCAATCCATCCCGGTCTCAACCCATTTGGCCCATAAACATCCATTCTGGTAACTTGCATTTTTGCCGGACGCTTTTTTACTGTTCCATTATACAGAACAGGCCGCATCCAATCGAGCAATTCCGGTTTGGCGTGAGCAACATCGTTTTGCCAAAGCTGAACCTGGATTTCCCCGTCTATAAAAAACGACGACTGGACAGAATAGGATTTTCCCCTATACCGAAATGGTCCCATTTCTATGACGGTAAAATAATTCGAGTTTGCATCGACAATGGACTTCCACTTAAACGAGCTCCCCAAATCAACATAAACTGATATAGGCAAAAAATACGGTTCAAGATCCTTATCAAGGCCGTTAGTCAAATTTCCAAATGAAATACGGCCATCGGCAAAAATGGTAAGATTCGAATATGTTCGCGACATGTATGTAAATCGATTTGCTTCGGGAAGATCGAGAACCGTCCCGTCCACCGAAAAAAGAGAAACTTCCGCATCGGACATGTCAATCCAGCTTGGAAGAGCCCGATGAATTTTTCCATCATCATATCTCTGTGCAACAATATCTGCCAGAGAGAAACCGGCACTCAGAAATAGAAGAGCCAGAATTTTTTTCATTTTACACTCCTATTCAATCACGGCATCAGCCTGTACATAAATATTGTTGGCCCAAATAAGCCCTTCCCACCTGGATCGGGGTGCAATACTCACTGTCGCATAAGGTGCCACGAGAATCGATGCAAAATCAGAAGAGACGCCAAAATACATCAGACCAGGAGCATTTGTATAAAGAAACACATTTTTTGCGCCACCGGGAGAATTATATAAATTCGCACGGTCTGCAATACTTATTGCATTCTGTACCCACAGACGAACTGGACCGTCAAAATACACCTTGACATCCGGTTCTACGACAAACGAATCAAAATAGTATTCTCCAGATTCAAAATGAATTTCCGAGTTTGCGTAGGCATGGAAATCCTTGTAAGCTCCAAAAGATATCGTCGCTGTTTCATTCACGCCGACTATAAAATCCGCTATTCCCGTAACAAAATAATTCACAGGTATGTCGGCAATATGGACATTCCGATGTTCAATTTTCCCATATGAGGCCCCATCCTGCATATAAAGATTTCCGCCCATAGTGACATCCTCTACATTGGAATTAGAGCGTAACAGCACATCGCCTTCAACAGTCATCTGTGCAAGAACATTCGCTCCTGCACAAACCTCGACCGTTTTTCCAACAACCTCATCGGCGGAAATCGAAGCCCTATCATAAAGAGTCACATTTCCGGTCGCATAAACTTTATGGCCCAACAAAGTTCTATATGGCTGTGGAATATTTTCATTTTCTCCATCATCTTCTCCACTATCATCGTCTTCCTCGCCCTTTTTAATCTCTGCGGTATTGTCATCCTCGACGAAAATAACATGTCTATTCCCGTTTTCATCTTCCAAAAGCAATGTATCTACCGGTGATTTAGTGAAATCCAAATCAATGCAAGTGCTACGGAAATAGGTCGTTCCCTTGAACCACAGATGAACGCCGAGCGGGAACTGAATACAGAATTTACGATACGAACTATCCCCCCTACTGACATATAATGCCGTATCCAAAGCTATGCCGACAGGAATCAAATTGCTGTTGGTACTGACACTATATTGCAATGTTTTATCCGATGAATCCGCAGTCGGGTACTCCCTAAACAGGTCTATCGTATAAGTCAAAGATACGCCATTAGCCCCGATGACATTTATTTCTATGCGGTTCTCTCCAGGTTCCAAATGAATTTCACTTGTCAAATCCTGGAAGTTATATCCGGGAGAGAATATTGAACCGACCCACGATATCAGTGCACCAAAGAAATTGATACCCTCATAGGAAACTTGAGTCCCGTTATGAAGCACCTGCACAGATGCTACATCCAGCGGCTCCATCAAGGCGGGAGATATTTCAATGACAGAGTCTTCCGACAATAACTTGGCCGAATAATTTAAAATGTATTGACGGAATTCGGACGAAATCGTAGTCACGGCACCCGTAACCTGAATTCCAGAAAGGGTTATATCAACGTCATCCGTAGATACATACTTCATTGGAACAATATGCTTTCTTCGACTTTTCGTTTCCTTGTCGGATGCCTGTACAACAACAACAGGGGTTCCATTAGAACCAAATGCCAGGTTCGCCGCTTTCAACGTCTTATTAGCCTTAACGAAAGCAGGGATACCAACAGAAAGCCACCGAGAATCCCGGTAACTCACAAGGGTAAGTCCATCTTCGTTTTGACTATTCGCAAACAAGACATAGGGGATCCCGTTTCGAACAGCAAAATCAAACGGAGCATCGCTTTCTAGATAAGCAATGATCCGACGTTCCTGTTCAACGGGCAATCCCGCAGAATTTACAATCGAAGCGTCCTCGTAGGGAGTAAACCTAAGTCTATGTTCGAGAGTACCATCTTCGTCTTCCGTATCAACATATTCGCCTCTAAGAACCGTAACTGCAGTCTTGTCTGTATTATCCACAGAAACATTGTACGCCACAGCCAGGTAGATATAGCCTGCATCGCCTACAATCTTAAACTGTTTCACCATGGTAAGAGGGATTGAATCATCTACAAAAACAAAGTCTCCTAGATAATTCGGGAGCATGTCACCCGAAGCAGGATCCTTTGTAAGAGTCGGCCCCGCCCAAATACTTCCTGAGCCGGATATCCCTGATTCCGAAGCATCAAAAAGTCTTTTTATAATCAAGAATTTGGGCGAAGAAACGCCATCTCCATGTTCGGCAATTACATCATCCTTATATAGTTCAAAATAGGGATTTCGTGCAACATACGCCACATAGAGTTTTCCGCCAGGACCTGTTGTCATATCGACGCCATACACATCGCAATTCTCTATAATACCCGGCACAACAGATGGAGGCGCATCAAAATCCTGCCCAAACGCCGTATAGCCACCTATAGGCTTCCATGCATTGTTCACAAAGCAACTGGATGCAAGTACCGGAGACGTTGTGCTATCATGGGCTGAAGTCTTTACATAGGCCACACAAACATTACCGACCGAATTCGTCGATATAGCAAAATCAAGTCCGTACACGGAAGCGTCAAAAATGTAACCATTGTCGGTCCACGTCTCTGAATTACCAGAAAATAGCACAGCATTCTCATTACTTGTCGAGTCAACCATCAAAATTCGAGGCATTGAAAGCAAATAGCTGTTTCCGCCAGACATTGTTCCCGACAACGCTTTAGATTTTTGTAAAGTTACCAGATTTTCAACCCATGAATTTCCACTAAAATCAGCCGTATAAACGCCATCTGATGCCGAATAGACTATTTTCGATGAATCGTCCTTGTCAATAAATAGCGGCATTTCAGCCTTTCTCAAAACATTTCCATAGCGAACCCATCCCGTCGAAGCCTTTTGAATATGCACAGTATATATATTCCTGCTATCCGATCCGACATCTATTTCTAATGTATATGAGGTATTACCATCCAGAGCGGCAGATAAACCATCATTAGCAGAGCAGCAATCATAATGCCATCCGGTAGAAGAACCATCTCCGTCAGCATATAGACGATACCTGACAATAGCCTCTTTATTCTTCGGCTTCCATGAAATAGCAATACCTTCTTTATCTCCAGCTAAGACATATTGCAAATTTCGATCTGTCGAAGACTGCAAAATCGGTTTGTCATCAAAAATTAAAGACTCCAGGTCATCCGAACCCGAAACAGGATCGCTACATTTCGCATCGCCATACTCCGCTTTGCTAAGAAGTCGTAGATTTCCAGAAGCATCCTCCCCATAGGTTCTTTCCATTCTCCCATTTTCATCCAATGCAATGTGTTTACCAACTCCGCGATCATCAACTTCAACAACAGATGTTTCAAAATGGGCATCGTAATATCTGACAGAAGCCTTGGCATTTGCAGGAACCATTCGAATATCCTGAACACGCGTATTTCCAGTACTAGACAAGGAAACATTCAACAGTCCAGCTTCAACATTTCCTTCCCACTCGGCATAATGCCATTTACCAGCCGCATTTCCGTCTAAAGTCCAATTTTGCCTTTGTATTCCATTGACAGTTAAAGAAACCGATGCAGATGTATTGTCCGCATTTTGGAACCATGCAGAAAAACGATATTTGCCTTGTTTTGCCCATTTGACGAATCCCGAAAAACCATATCTCAAGTCCATCACAACTTTTGAAAAGCGTCCATTAGTCGGAGATTCGCCATCGGTCGCCCTTCCCTGTAAAGGCAATAAGTGACAATCACTCGTTACATCCATGCCTTTTTCGTTGCAACGATCTCCAGGAACAACAAGGATTTCATCAAATCCGGCATTTTGAACCACGGCGCGTTCAAAAGCAATTGAGTCATCGTCAACAACCCTTGCGGTCTTGTTTCCGATCGCATCCGTTTTTTCTACAGCAAAGCCGTTCAAAAATTTTGATACGACAGAATTCTTTTTCCATATACCACTTGGGTTCTCATGAAGCGCCCAAGGAATTCCTTGGAAAGAACTGCCATTTACAAGGCTATCAGGATTATAAATCCATTCCTCGACAAGGTGAGGCGTTCCCACGAAATCATTAGCCGCAGCGTAACGAGCGGCAGTCGATTCAACCACCTTACCTGTAGAACAATTCGGTTTACACGAATAGGATAACAATGGATTACGCAAGTGATTCACACTTCGTTCAAAAGCGTATTCTTCCGCAGAGTATCTGAGAACCTGTTCACTAGAGACCTCATTCGAACCGTTTTCAAAGGACAATTTTCTTGAGGGCTGTCCATTGAGCGCAATATTATACTCTATCGAATCCTTGCCCTTGACTCCCTTGATACAAGTTTCTATCGAACTGACCGCATCGACATGCAACATATTCGGCCAATTTGCATTACGGTAACGTGTATATTTGGAAATCGAGCTTTTTTCAACAACTTCCCCCACATAGGTTCTTTCTGCGCAAATTTTTCCCAGTCCAAGCCCAACATCACTGTAATCAATCGGGCACAATTCTCTTTCAATCATCCCTGAATTATCGGGCAATTCAACGCGAACTGTCGTTATTAAAGGTGTATTATTCACATAATCAAATGCGATATCTGGAGCTTTGTCAAAATTATAGACATACTTATAGGAATACTCCTTGTCAACTATCGGATCCTGAACAGTCTTCCTTTCTACAAGTAACACCCCCTTATTTTTCACAAAGGAATCATTTTTCTTGTAGTAGATCGTTGTTGTCCCGGCTTCTGTTGTTTCAGCGCCCCCTTCAACAGCAAAGAAATCACCGATTGAATACGACTCGTCAAAGACCTCGACCGTAGTCGGACCTTGTCCGCCCGGATTTCGGATATCCTTAAAGTGACTCCAATTTATATCAAGCTGTTCCTCGTTCCATTTTACTCCATCCCACAAGTAAGCTTTATTGGAACGCTTTTCTATATACCAGTTCGAGCCAACCACCAAATGTTTTTCGCGTTTGGAACCATCTGTATTTACTTCTCCATGCCTTATCCACCCGCCATCGTTTTTTCGTTCAAACAATTCGACATTCGCACCAGGGTGAGTTTCACTCCACACGCTCACATATTTACACTTCCACTTTACGCCCCAGCGCTTAAATTTCGGCCAACAGAAATAGGGTATTTCAATCATGTTATCTACTTTGGGTCTTCTTGTCACAAAGAAATTGACGCTTCCGACAGCATCCCATTCCGCTTCCTCCAAAAGGTCAAAATCATCATGGTGGACCATATTCCTATTTTCAAAAGGAATCAGCCAGGATTCACCATCCCAGTCAAATAAAGTCAAATCATCGTTATCATTGTGTCGCATGGCGACATAGTTATAACCTACGGCCTGCGCCCTCGGAACACCCTGAACCCCGTGGACATCATAGTTAAGCAATTTTGTCCAGCCGCTACCATTCCAATGATACGCTTCCGCTCGTTGCCCCCAAAGGCCCGTGGACTCCACGGCACCGAACAAGTAACCGTTTCCCCAATAGTAGCGATTGTCGTCGTCCAGATCATCGTTGTCATAGGTTTTCTGAACGGAAATTCCGGAAGCATCGTACTTGAAAGAAAAAATTCTCACCCGATAGTTGTTCCCCCAATCCCTACCTACATAAGAAACAGCAATGTGATTTTCCGACGGGTAAATCTGAAGGAACCGATTGTCCATGATCCCTTCATCAGCGGAAAGAGTATCTATTACAAAGGAACCACCCCATAACGTCCAAGGAACCGTGAGCGTCAAGGTGGATTTAGTTGAAGACAGGTTGCCCTTTACTATATAATTAGGGCCGGCAAGAACCAATTCCTTATCACCATCATCATGGACACGAGGCTTTACTTGCCACGTAGCACCATCCCATACAACAGGATACATATCGTAACGATCCCCCCTCCCTGTTGCATAGGCAAACCAGCTGTTTTTCGCCGTGCTAAAATATCCATCCTCATGATACGGTAGCGAACTCAATTCCTCTCGAATGTTCCAGGCACCATTTTGCCAATAATACACAACAACCTTTTTCTCGTTTTTATCAATACCGAGTAAATAAGGAGTTCCATTTTCCAGATAACCGAGCGACACGCTGACAACCGGCAGCTTCTCCGAATGAATCGTCAACGGTTGTTTATCGATGGCCTGATAGACATAATCAAACGATACTTTTCCGCAGTTCGCCCCTTGAATTTCCTTCATCATGCCTAATGCATAAGAATCATTCAAATACGCTTTATACACATTATCATAGTATTCATACGATTCTCGTTTCATTTCCTTTCCGGAGCCATTCGCCCTCACGATTCGTGTCAATAAACGCTTGACGTATTTTTTATTTTCGTCGACATCTAGGCTTGGAAAAACTTTCAAAGCTTCATAACAGAAAGTAACCGTTTGCAAGATTTCACCATCCATTCCATAAAGCTCAATCTTAGACAAGAATTTTCGTTCCAAAGGATCCGCGAATGCATCAATTTCATCATCAGCAGAAAGTTCTTCCTTTCCGACAGCATCAACCACTTCACCTTCAAAACGCGAATTCAACCTGTCAATGCAACAGAATGTTGAACTTGTGTAAAATATACTCTTTCGGTGTCATGTAGCCAAGCC
>CAKUTF010000007.1 GCA_934691725.1 uncultured Fibrobacter sp.
CATTTTAAAAAGCCTAAATGTTTGCAGCCCAATTCCTCATTACTCATTGCTAATTTCTCATTTTCTTAGACGTCTGCGGACTAATCCCTATTTCCTCATCCCTAGTCCCTGAATATAGACGTCCGCAGACCCATTGCTCATTGCTAATAGCTAATTCCCTTAGACGTCTGCGGTTCCTTATAAAGACACTCTCTTACCCATTTTCATCATGAAAGAGCTTTTTGAAAGCTTCGTAATTGGCGCTTTCGCTTCCCCGGTAAAATACGGCGAACTCTATTTCGTCAAAGGCCTCGCTGTATTCTCCCATGAGTTTTGCGTAAGCGCTAGCGACAACTTGGGGATCGTTGCGGAACGCTCCGCAGCCGAATGCTCCGAGAACAAGTGCTTCCGCTCCGTTATCTAAGGCTGCATCGAGAATTTTCCGTCCGCGCCGAAGGTGTAGTTTGTATAGCTCTTCGCTAGGCAGGGGATTTGTTCTTCTGAAATTCGGTGCGGCGCAGGTGATGACATCGACGTTCATCCATTTTTCTTCGGGAAGCCTTTCCGGTTGGTTTTCGTCCGATTTGATAATCTGGATTCCCGGCGTGTAGATGCAGGAATCCGTATAGAGGCTGTCTCTACGAAAACGATGAAAGCCGTAGTATTTCTCTTGCAGAAATTCCTGCTTTAATACGGGGTAGAGCGTCGAGCAGCGGCAAAGGCTTTCCTCCTGGGCGGCGCTTCCGGTTTTGACGCCACCGCCAGGACTTGTCGCCGAGGCAAAATTGAGTACCGCGATGCGCTTTCCGGGATTGCGGACGCTCATCAGTTCGGCAGCTTGGAATGTTCGGTGGTTCGTGACCGAAACTTTGGCTTGTTTTCCGAGGTTCTTGTTTACGGAAAGTTTTCCTTCTTCCGGGTAAAACCTTGTGCGGAAAATCGACTGTCTTACGGATTCCGACAGCGCAGCGTTTTCGGAAATCATCGCGAGCGTATCCTGGAATACGGCGACAAGGCGCGCTTTGCGTTCGTTGCGCAGTTCTGCGACCGTGGAATTTCCCGTCAGGATATCTACAAAAGCTTTCGGAAGGATGACATTGTCGAAGTCGAGTGCCGCTTTGAAAAGCGGGGCGATTTCGTTCGGCTTGAACCCCACGATCCCGCAGCCGATGGGTGTGACTAGGAATTTTAGACCGGGATTCCTTTTGGCGAAGTCGATAAACGCATCGGTATAGGGGCGGATTGTATCGACCGGACCTTGCATCGTGGGAATCGCGTAGCTTTTTCCCTGGAGCCCGACGCCGCGTCCCCAGATAGCTCCGAAATGATTGGCTGCCGCCCGGGCCGCTCCGCCTGCATGGTGACCGGCTAGGTTGCTGCCAAATACAAAAATTTCGTTGTTTGCAAGGGAAAAGATCTTTTCGGGTGTGAATTCTGTTCGACTCATCGAGTACCTCGGTTTTTGTGTAAAAAATAAATTGGACTGGCGTAAAATCGGTCGCTTTTCAGGCGACTTTTTGCGCAACGGAGGGTTTACTTGGCAGAGAAAACCGGCATTCCCCCAAAAAAAGAAGCATCCCTTTTAGACAGGATGCTTCTCAACAAATGGCAAAAAAAATCAGTTCCGGTAGAAATCCTTGACCTTTTCGACGACGTCCGAAAGGTTTACCATCGTCATCTCCTTTTCGGCGCGCGGCTTCCATTCGACCTGCCCGTTGGCTAACCCCTTCTTGCCGAGCGCGATGCGAAGCGGGATTCCCCACAGGTCCGCATCCTTGAACTTGACCCCGGCGCGTTCATCGCGGTCATCGACTAGCACTTCGAATCCTGCGTCTTCCAGTTCCTTTTCGAGCTTGTCCGCCACATCGGAGTCCTTGGTGATGTTTACGATTTCCACATGGAACGGGGCGATGTTTTTTGGCCAGATAGGTCCGAAGTCGTCGTGACTGTTTTCGACGACGCTCGCCATGAGACGCCCGACGCCGATGCCGTAGCAGCCCATGACAATCGGCTCCGCCTTGCCTTCGGGAGTGAGGAAGGTCGCACCCATGCTGCTCGAAAACTTTGTGCCGAGCTTAAAGATGTTGCCGAGTTCGATGCCGCGGGTTTCGGAAAGCGCTTCGCCGCACTTGGGGCACTTGCAGCCTTCTTCCGCTTCGGCGATGTCCGCGACTTCGTAATTCTGCATGTCGCGCTTCGGGTTACAGTGGATGTAGTGGAAGCCCTTTTCGTTTGCGCCGACGACAAGGTCGTAAGCGTTTTCAAGCCCGGAATCAACGATGACGCGCGTATCGTGCGCTCCGATGGGACTGGCAAATCCGGGGACCATGCCGCATTTTTCAATCAGCGAATCCTCGGCGGGGTAGAGTTCCTTCGCCTTGAGAAGGTTGTGGAGCTTGATTTCGGAGACGTCGAGGTTTCCCGGGACAAGTGCCGTAACCAGCTTGCCGTTGAAGTCGAAAAAGACGCACTTGGCTGTCGCTTCGGGCTTCACGTTCAGGAACTTGCAGAGGTCTTCGATGGTCGCCGCATGAGGTGTCGCGACTTTTTCGAGTGCCGCGCTTGCATCGCCCTGGTAAGGTTCGCGTTTGAACGTGGCGATTTCCCGGTTCGCCTGGTAGCCGCAATGCTTGCAGAGAATCAGGTAGTCTTCTCCGTTCGGCGTGTCGAGCATGAATTCGTGCGCGACCTTTCCGCCCATGATTCCCGTGTCGGACTGGACGATGACCGGCTCGATTCCCACCTTGCGGAAAATGTTCCGGTAAGCCTTGTATTCGAGCTCGTAGTGCTTGTCGAGGTCTTCCTGCGACGTATGGAAACTGTAGGCGTCCTTCATCAAAAATTCCCGGACGCGGATAAGTCCGCCGCGGGCGCGCGCCTCGTCGCGATACTTTGTTTTAAACTGGTAGAGCATGAACGGGAGCTGCTTGTAGCTCGATACGACATAGCGGACGAGATCCGTCATCGCTTCCTCGTGCGTCATGGCGAGGACCATATTGTGGTTGTTCCGGTCCTTAAAGCGGAGCAGTTCGTCACCGATTGCCGTGTAGCGACCCGATTCGCTCCAGAGTTCCGCCGTCTGCACGACCGGAAGATCGACTTCGATTCCGCCGATTGCATTCATCTCTTCGCGGATGAGATTCTCGATTTTTTTCAGGACGCGGAATCCCATCGGCAGGTAGCTGAAAATGCCCGTGGAAAGAGGCTTGATGTAGCCGCCGCGCATTAAGAAAATGTGGCTTGGCATCGTGGCGTCGCTCGGCGTTTCGCGGAGCGTAGTGTAAAAGAACTTGGAAAGCTTCATAGTAGGTTCAAATCTAGAAAAATTGCTAGTTTATACCCAAAACGAAAAACAGGTTTCTTGTCAAGGAGACAAAAAATGAAATTTCGCCATTTTGCGCTGACGGCGGCCGCATGCGCTCTCGTGGCCTGCAATGGAAACAGTGGAAAGAACGGTGTGGATGTCGGGCTTTCGTCGAGCGATGAAATCAAGATTTCCTATATGCTCGGAACGCAGTTCGGAAGCCAGCTTGCGGGAGTCCAGTCCCAGCTGGAATTTACCATGAACTTGCCTGAATTCGAAAGCGGCATTCTGGACGGCAACAAGATGGTGCGCGATACGGCAGCCAAGGATAACCCTTTGAAATATCCGGATTCCGTGATGAACGAAATCGCCCGCGGAATGCAGAACCGCGCGATGTCCATCCAGATGGCGAATATGCCGCAGCCGAAAAAGGATTCGACGGATACGGTCGAGGCTGCTATTCCCAAAAAGCCTGCGGCGATGACTTCCGACGAGGCGAACCGGGCGTCCTATCTGATGGGAGTGCAGTTCGGTATGCAGTTCGCATCGCTTTCGGAGCAGTCTAACGTAGATTTGAACCTGGGCGCGTTCCGTCTGGGCATCCAGGATTTCGGCGCGTTTGCCAAGGATTCCACCAAGACGCTTCGTCTGCCGCAGGATTCTCTCCAGGCGGTAAGCGCAAGGCTTCGGGACAAGATTCTCGAAACGCGCAAGGCGGCGATCGAAAAGCAAAAGGCCGAGGAGGAAGCCGTGAAAAAGGCGATTGAGCCGCTTCGCGGTGATACGCTCCCTGACGGCACCCAGGCGAAGATGAATTTCAAGGTCAAGGCTTCCGGCGTGAGCGTCTCGGCGGAAAATCTCGAAGCCTATGCGGGTTCGCCGCTCTTCGTCTTCTACTTCTCCACGACCTGCGGACATTGCCGCCACGCGACTCCTGAAATCAAGGAAATCGCAAGCGCGTTCAAGGACAAGGGAATCCGCTCCATTGCCGTGGCGAGCGGCGGAAACAACAAGCGCGCCATTCGAAGCTTTATCGAGGAATACAAGCTCGACGAAGCGGGAATCGATGTCTTCTTTGACGAAGCGCGCGAATTCGGCGAACTTTACAGCGACGGTTACGTTCCTAAGGTCTATGTCGTGAAGCCCGACGGCTCCCTGATGACGTTCAAGAACTTTGAACAGCAGAAGGATTCCATCCAGGTGGAACTCGGGAAGTTGGAGACAAAGTAATCCCCGGTGAATTTGCATAAACCGCCTTCTCCAACGGAGAAGGCGGTTTTCGTTTTAAACGAGAGATTTCCGGGAGCACCTTAAAAACAAAAATTCCGACAGAAGCGTCCATCGGAATTAAGAAGCTGTTTTTGTATGTGCCGGGCATAGCTCGACAAGCTCGCTAACCTGTCAAATCCCATTCCTTAAAGGGGATTCCCCGGTCAAGCCGGGGAATGACATTTTAAAAAGCCTAGACGTCTGCTGACTAATTGCTCATTACTCATTGCTCATTCCCTTAGACGTCTGCAGACTAATCCCTATTCCCTCATCCCTAGTCCCTAAGCATAGGCGTCCGCAGTTCCTTATAAAAAAGAAATTCTCTGAAATCTCTTTTCTGGATTTTAAGCGAGCTTCTCGGCTGCCGCTGCGACGGAAAGCAGGTCCGCTTCGGCGTAAGGCTTTCCTATCCACTGGATGTTTACGGGGAATCCGTCTGCGCTTCCGCAGGGAACGGAAATTCCCGGAAGACCGGCGAGGTTCAGGCTGACCGTGTAGATGTCCGAAAGGTACATCGCCATCGGGTCGCTTTCATTCGTTCCGCGGAGAAGCGGAAGCCCGGGCATCACCGGGGAAGCGATGACGTCGCAGGATTTGAACGCGTTCGTGAAGTCGTCGGAAATCAGGCGGCGAACCTTTTGCGCCTGGACATAATATGCGTCAAAAAATCCGGAACTTAAAACGTAGGAACCGAGCATGATCCGTCGCTGGACTTCCTTGCCGAACGCCTCGCTGCGGGACATTGCGTAGAGGTCGTAGAGATTTTTCGCTTCCTTGCTGCGGTAGGTGTAACGCACGCCGTCAAAGCGGGAAAGATTGCTCGAAGCTTCGGCGGTCGCGATGATGTAATAGCTCGATACCGCGTAGTGGATGTTCGGCATGGAAATTTCGCGAAGCTCCGCGCCTTCGGATTCCGCCTTTTTGAGAAGCGCGTCAATGGCGGACTTGCACTTGCTGTCGAGGCCTTCGCCGAAGTATTCCTTGGGAACGCCGATGACTTTTCCCTTGAGTGGTTCGCCGATTTTCCGCCCGAAGTCTTCGGTGGGGCGTGCGCTCGTCGTGTTGTCGTGGGCGTCCTGTCCACAGATGGCGGAAAGGACCGTTGCCGCGTCCCGGACATTTCCGGCAAGCGGGCCTATCTGGTCGAGGCTCGATGCGTAGGCGATTAAGCCGTAACGCGAAACGCGTCCGTATGTGGGCTTGAGACCGACGATGCCCGTGCAGGCTGCGGGTTGGCGAATCGATCCGCCGGTGTCGCTTCCGAGGGCGACGGGGACAGTTTCCGCTTTAACCGCAACTGCCGATCCGCCCGAAGAGCCTCCGGGAACGCGGGATGCGTCGATCGGGTTTTCGACCGGACCGAAATACGAGGATTCGCTCGAAGACCCCATCGCGAATTCGTCCATGTTCGTCTTTCCGACGATGACCGCACCCTGCGCTTCAATTTTTTCGACCGCGGTCGCCGTGTAGGGCGATACGAAATGTTCGAGCATCTTCGAAGCGGCTGTCGTGCGGGAACCTTCGAGACATAGGTTGTCCTTGATGGCTACCGGAATGCCGTCGAGCGCACCGAGGGATTTTCCCGCTTTGCGGCGTTCGTCGCTTTCCTTCGCTTTTTGCAAGGCCCGTTCGGCGAGAACCGAGATGTAGGCGTTGAGCGACTTGTTCTTTTCGATTGCGGCGAGAGATTCTTCGGCGAGCTTTTCCGCTGTCGTGCTTCCGCTTTCAAGGGCGGACTTCAAATCCTGAATCGTTTTCATTTAGCGTTCTCCGGACCATTTCATGATGTACAGACCGACGACAAGACCGACGAGGCTCATCACGTTCAGTTTCAGCTGGAAGCCGAAAGCGATTTTGAACATGTAGAGGTCGAGCGTGAACGGCTGCATTTCCGAACCCGTTCCCGTACTGAATGCCCAGAACGGCTTGACGAAAAAGTTGTGTACGATGTTGTTGTAGCCGCCGGCGTTCATCAGCTCGCCGAGCTTGCCAAACAGAAATCCGAGGCTCTCTCCGAGGACTCCGCCGATGAGGAGACCGAGCACGATGAAGAGCAAAAGTCTTCCAAAACTGTTCTTATGCGACATAACCTGCATCCATTTTGGGAAAAATATAGAAAAATGGGGGATTTTCGGGAGGATGACGGATGGTTGGATCGGATTTAAGCCCGGAAAGCGAAAATCAGTCCCTGAAATATTTTTTGTTCGCAATGGTAAAAAAAACTTATCTTTTGTTTTGTAGTAAATTCATCACTGCGAGGTCAAAATGAAAAACTTTATTGTAAATTCCAAAAGGATTGCATCGTTCGCACTTCCGCTTTGCGTGCTTGCCGCTTGCGGTGGCGACAGCTCTTCGGGGTCCGATTCGAAAGGGATTGCAACCAAGGACGATCTTCCCGAATGTACGGAAAGCCTGGAATCCGAAATCCGCGAGGTCGAGGATACGGGCGTTGAATACGAATGCAAGTCCGGCGAATGGGTGGAAGTCGATTCGTCGGCGGAGGAAAATTCCAGCTCTTCGGAAAAAGTTTCTTCCAGTTCTTCGGGGAAAGAAAGCTCCAGTTCTTCGGGCAAGGTTTCCAGTTCGTCGGGAAAATCGGAAAGCTCGAGTTCCGCTACCGAAGGCAAGAGTTCCTCGTCGAAGGAAGTCGTGGGGGAAACGTTTTACCGGTGCGAAGACCATATCCACGACATTTCTGCCACGGCGAAAGACGGGATGATTTACTTTGAATCCTATGGCTACACCGAAGCGGTCCCGGTGGGCGATGAAGCGGAGCTGGAGAGTGTCGAAAAGGAATTACAGAAAAATTGCCAAATCGGCGTTATCAATGTGAAGAACGCTTCGCCGGAGGACTTTTTTGAAGTGAGTCCGACTTTGGGAGGTTTTCTTGTAGCGGATAGCGCACAGATTTCCGTTCTTTGCGACCGTCCTTTTACGATGGGCTTTAGCTTTGAAGTGAAGGATACCGAAAAGAATCGCGAGAAAATCGTGAACATGGTCGATGAACTTAAGTGGGAGGGGTCGTTTAACACGGCTTGCGCTGGCAGTGATATTTCCAAATGCGAGAACAATGATTCAGTGAGTTTTTACGCTTCTTACGAATACCCGAGCGACTCCCTTGTTCTTGAAGTCGTTCTGAAAAAGTTCAGGGGCAGTGCGGATTCTCTCGATTGGCTTATCAAGAAGCTTGGCGCAATCCGGGAGGCTTTCGGAAGCAAGGAAATCGCAAAGGCGGCGAAAATGATGGGCGTAAGCGTGGAAAGCCCCTATGTCAAGCTGTTTGAAAAGGGCGTTAACATCTACACGCAGGGTGCGAATACGAATATTGTTCCTGTATATTTCAAGGTCAAGGGCTACGAGAACAGGGAACTTCTCGATGCGGTGATGAATTCGGACTGCGGTTCTCCGGAGAACAGCTGGCTTTTGAAAATGTCGATTGAAGCGGAACTCGCGCTCGGCAAACTTTGCACGGACGAGCTCGACGGTGCCGCAGATTCCGCTACAAGCGAAGGCGAAACGAAATACTGGATTTGCGAAGAAAATTCGTGGCAAAAGGCGACGGCGGAAGATGTCCTGGTCGGAAGGTTTTGCACGGACGCTCTGGAAGATTCCCTCGTCTTCGGCTACCGTTGCAAGAACCATGAATGGAAACTGGGATCGACTGAAGAACGGCTGGTGGGTGCGGCGTGCACGGATTCGAATTCCGGTGAAGTCAGAAGTTTGCTCTATTCGGAAGCCTCGATTGCGAGTTGTGTCCAGTATTTAAATGCAGATGGCGAGACGGAAGCTTCTTCTAAGCTTACGGAGCGGGCTGGGAAAGGAACGCTTACCGAAGCGTATTTTAACGAAACTTGCGGTTACTACCAGCTTATCTGTAAGGTGGCATGGACTTCTTGTACGTCCCGTTCGGAAGGAACTGTTAAAACGATTGGTGATGTCAATTACACGTGCCAGGACGGCGAATGGGTCTCCGACAAGAAGTGATGACTCTTTGATTGATTGAAAATGAATCGGGAAGCTGTCTTTTGGCGGCTTCCTTTTTTATAGGACAGGATGGCTGCGGGCTTGCGAATACCGAAAATCGACCTTGCAAGAACGGTTTGATATTTTTATGTTTTTGTTTGATAAAAAGTTTTTTGAGGAGAAATGTATGATAAATTCAAATGCCGTAAAATTTTCGCTGGTCGCTTTCGGCTGTGGAATTTTCCTTGCCGCCTGCGGTGACGATGTGACGAAGGTGACGAATTCGGGTCTCGACGTCGTTGCGTCCGCCGACTCGCTCGGAAAATGCACCGGGGAACGCTTCGGCGAGATGATGTTCGCGCAAAAGGAAAATGCGGTCTTTGTCTGCGCGGATTCCGCCTGGCAAAACGTTTCGGCTGCGGGCGACAGTTCCGACGGAAAAGCGTGCGCGGTAGAAATGCTTGCCGATTCTTCGGGCTACAAGGTCGTCTGCGGCGGGGATTCCGTCGGGGTGATTCTTGATGGTCTCGCTAGCGAAGGCTGCTCGATTGCCGATGACGGAATGGGAACGGTCACGCAAGTCTGCGGCGAGGACACGGTCACGTTTAACAAGGGGCTTTGCGGGAGTTCTCCGTATGAACCGTTGAAAGGTTTCTGCTTCGAAGATTCCGTTTATTCCTGCGAAGGCAAGCCTTATGATCCGTCGAAGAAATTCTGCTATGAAAAAGCCGTCTATGCACTGTGTGACGGAAAGCCTTACGATCCGACGGATTCCGTCTGGAAATGCATCGACGGGAGAATCGCGATGGAATTTACGGATGAACGCGACGGGCAGACCTATGCGGCGGTGAAAATCGGCGAACAGCTCTGGATGGCGGAGAATTTGAACTTCGCTTATCCGAAGCTGACGATTTCCGGGTCCGAGGAAGATTCCACGGAAAGCGCGGCGCTGGACTCAATCAGTTTCTGCTACAATAATGATCCGGTAAACTGCGAAAAGTATGGTCGTCTTTATACATGGGCTGCGGCGATGGATTCGTTGGCGGTTCTTGGCGACAGCGCTGGTTTCGGCTGCGGTTATGGCGTCGATTGTTCCCCGACATATCCAGTCCGCGGAATCTGTCCGGAAGGTTGGCACCTGCCCGATACGGCGGAATGGTTCGCTTTGAGAAATTTTATCGAAAAACAACTCGGCGATACAGCACTCGTAGGCTATGCGCTAAAATCGACAAGCGAGTGGATTTCCAATGGTATCGGTTCCGATATGTTCGGATTCAAAGCCCTCCCTGCGGGCTATCTGAATGTTCGTGATTTAAAATTTTCTGACATTCAACAGAATGCTTATTTTTGGAGTTCTGTAGCTAGGGATGATGAGGATGGTTTCTTTACGAATTTGGAATACGATTACCCTGACTTTGATGTCTGGCGAGATTTTAAGTACGCTGCGTACTCTGTCCGCTGCATCAAGGACTAGTCAGAGCTTAGAGCTGAGATCTTAGAGTTTAGTTGAAAGCTATAGAGGTCAGGAATCAGTGATCAGTGGCTAGAAGGGACGCGGGATACGGCGAGCGGGACAAGGGGTGTCTGATCGGACTTGAACAGCTAACTGTCATTGCCGGGCATAGACCCGGTAATGACCATACACAAATGGATTCCCTTGCCAAGCAAGAGAGTGCCATTGGAGAAAAAATTTTGCGAGAAAAATATATGATAAATTCGAATGTTGTAAAACTTTCGTTGGCTGTTTTGGGCGGAGGATTTCTGCTTGCCGCCTGCGGCGATGACGTAACCCAGGTAACGAAGGAAGCCGCCGGATTGGAAGTCGTTGCATCGGCGGATTCGCTAGGAAAGTGTTCCGAGGATCGCGCTGGCGAGATGAAGTTCGTTTCGAAAGAGAATGCGGTCTATGTCTGCAGCGATTCCGCCTGGAAGAATGTCTCCGCAGTCGAAAAGGCTTCGTGTTCCGCAGAGCCTCTCAAGGACAGTTCGGGCTTTAAAATCGTCTGCGACGGAGACTCGGTTGGGGTCATGCGAAACGGAAAAGACGGCTTGGACGGCAATAAAGGCGAAGCAGGTGCAGCGGGAACATCTTGCACGGTCGAAGAATCGCCGCTTCTCGAGTCGGACTTTGGACGTGGCGCCTATCTTGTCGTTTGCGGGGATGAAATCGTGGGAACGATCCGGGACGGTTTCGCGGGAGAAGGCTGCACGCTCACCGACAACGGCGACGGAAGCGTTTCGCAGGTCTGCGGGTCGGACACGGTTACTTTGTACAAGGCGTTCTGCGGAAATAAGCCTTTTAATCCGGCTTCGAGCTTCTGCTACGAGGATTCTGTCGTCGCGCTCTGCGGCGGAAAATCCTATGATTTGGCTGAAAATGTCTGCCTCTCAGATTCTCTCTATCCGCTTTGCAATGGCGACCTGTTCGATTCCGAAGCGCAATTCTGCCATGGAAATGCTCTTTACGAAAAATGCGCCGGCGAAATTTACGATCCGGATTCGAATTTCTGCTACGGGGATTCGCTCGTTGCGCTCTGTGGCGGAGAAATTTATTCGGTCGGGAAAGACGTTTGCGCTGATGAAAAAGTTTATAAAGACAAGGCGCTTGCTTGGGAGAACATGAATCCGGAAATCGATTACGAGGTGCTTACCGATGAACGTGACGGTCGGGTTTACAGGACGGTCCGAATCGGCACCCAGACCTGGATGGCGGAAAATTTAAATTACGCCTATATGCCGGACACTTTGAGTTTCTGCTACAACAATTCTGCGGATTCCTGTGCCAAGTACGGCCGTCTTTACACTTGGGCCGCGGCGATGGATTCGGCGGCATGCTTTACGGAAGACGGCAAGGGTTGCGGCTACGGCAAGACTTGCTCCCCGACATATCCCGTCCGCGGAATCTGTCCGGACGGTTGGCACCTGCCGAGCGATGCGGAGTGGAATACGCTAAAGACGTTTGTCGCCAGTTCCCTGTTTGACGGCACGACTGATTCCGCGGGCTACGCGCTGAAATCGGCAAGCGGCTGGAGGAAATCATACAACGGCAAAACAGGCGGCTCGGACGCGCTCGGCTTCGGGGCTCTCCCGGCGGGCCACCGCTTCGGCGACGGGGCGTTCGTTGGCGTTCTCGTGTGCGCGTACTTCTGGTGCTCTCCGGAGTACGGCGCAAACCTCGCCTACGGCTGGTTCCTGGGCTACGACTTCACGGGCCTGTACACGAGCGACATCTACAATGATGGCGCGATGTCTGTCCGCTGCGTCAAGGACTAATCCTATATAGTTGAATTCTGCCGCTCCGCTTCAGGACAAGATGTCTTGGCGGGGCGATTTCTATATTAACGCTAAATGCGATACGCCCTTTTGACAAGTTCCGAAAGCTTTGTCGATGAAATCGACCTGATTGAGAAACTTTTCGATGCCGGTCTGGATTTGCTTTATGTCTGGAAGCCGAATCTCTCCGAGCGCGCCCTGGATCGATTTTTGCTTTCGCTTGCCGAACCGATTCGCGGACGGAGCTTTCTTTGCGGGTCACCGTCAAAGGCTTTGGAATTTGGACTTTTGGGTTTTCACGTGTCGGCGGATTTTTGCGTCCGGAATGCGGATGCGGCGATGCGGGCTTCGGGACTTCTGAGCGTCCATGCGAAAAGCCAGGACGATTGGCGGAAAGTCCCGGAAGGCGTCCGTAACAAGGTTTCGACCTTGGTCGTCGATTCGAAAGAAGGCTTTCCCTGTTCGGCTTTTGTCGCAAGCGATGCGACGGAGCTTTCGGCGGATGCGGAAAACTTTTTCATCACCTCGGGAATCTGGGAATTTGCCGATCCCGTTTCCGCCTGGAGGCGTTTATGCAAGAAATGACTTACGCGCTGACCGTTGCCGGTTTTGACGGCAGCGCCGGGGCGGGAATCCTCGCCGACATCAAGGCGATGAAGGACTTTGGCGTCTATGGCTCGGCGGTTTGCACGGCTCTCACGGTGCAAAACGAAAACTCTTTTTCGGAACCGGGCTTTCTTCCGTGGGAGCGTATCCGCGCGCAACTTGAAAAGCTCTACGAGGTCCGCACATATCGCTTTGTGAAAATCGGGCTTGTCGAGGATGCGGAAACCCTGCGGCGGATTGTCGAATGGCTTCGCTGTCGGGACGAGAAAACCTTTATCGTCTGGGATCCCATCATGGGGGCGACGGCGGGTTACCGCTTTTTTGCGGACGGCGAAGCGGACAGTTTTTTTCCTGTATTTTCAAAAATCGATCTGATTACGCCGAACCGGTTTGAATACGCGTATCTCGGTCTAGGCGTTGCCGACAGCAGGAGAGAAGTTCTCGTGGGAAACGGCACGTCCGTTTTGCTCAAGGGCGGCCACGCGGAAGGGGACATGTCCGTGGATATTCTGTGGCATGACGGGAAAAAATTCGAATTCGCATCGAGGCGTTTGCCGGGTGTCGATAAGCACGGCTCGGGTTGCACGCTATCCTCGGCCATCCTTGCTAATTTTGCGCTCGGAAAATCCTTGCCCGAAGCGTGTAACGCAGCGAAAGGCTATATCGCGAAATGGTTTGCCGGCGGGGAAGGGCGGACCGGCTGGGTGGAATAAGAGAATGTCTTTTCTTTATAAGGCTCTAAGGACTAAGCTTAGGGATTAGGGAGTAGGGAACAGGGATTAGTCCGCAGACGTCTAAGGGAATGAGCAATGAGTAATGAGCAATTGGTCAGCAGACGTCTAGGCTTTTTAAAATGTCATTCCCCGGCTTGACCGGGGAATCCCCTTTAAGGAATGGGATTTGACAGGTTAGCGAGCTTGTCGAGCTATGCCCGACACATATGAAAACGGTTCTAAAAAAGGCCCGCTTTGCGCGAGCCTTTTTGAAAAATTTTACCGCTTACAGATCGACGACCTCTGTCCAGCCGAATGGGTCGGGTTCTTCCGCAAACTGGATTGCCGTGTAGGTGTTGAAGAGTTTCGTGCAGACGGGTCCCGGGTTTACACCGTCGCCGTAGGTGAACGTCCTGTTCGCGACCGGATCGACGATTTTCTTTATCGGGGTGATGACCGCAGCGGTGCCGCATTCCGCGGTTTCGCTGAATTCGGCGAGTTCCTCGAACGGAACCTGGCGGCGTTCCACCTTGTAGCCGAGATGTTCCGCGAGCTGCTGGAGGCTCTTGTTCGTGATGGACGGAAGGATCGATTCGGATTTCGGCGTCACGTAGGTGTTGCCCTTGATGCCGAAGAAGTTTGCCGGACCGCATTCGTCGATGTATTTCTTTTCCTTCGCGTCGAGGTAAATCGTGCTCGAATAGCCGAGCTTCTTCGCTTCGGCGAGGGAAAGCAGGCTTGCCGCATAGTTTCCGCCGACCTTGACCGTTCCCGTTCCCAGAGGGGCGGCTCGATCGTAGTTCCGGCTGATCATCATATCGACAGGCTTGAACCCGTCCTTGAAGTAGGGGCCAACCGGGGTCACGAACATGAGGAGCATGTATTCGTCTGCGGGTTTGACGCCGACTTCGGGACCGGTGCCGATGAGAAGCGGGCGGATGTAGAGCGTCGCTCCGTAGCCGTAGGGCGGCACAAAGCGTTTGTTCGCCTTCACGACTGTGTAAACCATTTCACGGAAGAGTTCGACCGGCGGAACGGCCATCAGGACACGGTTTGCCGTATTCTGGATGCGGCGGGCGTTTTCTTCGACGCGGAATACGCGGACCTTGCCGTCCTTGCCGGTATAGGCCTTGAGACCTTCGAAGCCTTCTTGGCCATAATGCAAGCAAGTAGCGGCGATATGAATGCTGATATCCTTGGAGGAGGAGAGCTCGATTTTTCCCCATTCTCCGTTGCGGTAATAGCAGCGAACGTTGTAGTCGGTGTCGTAGTAACCGAACGGGAGCGTTTTCCAATCAACTGTATTCAGATCAACTTGCATAGTCTATGCCTTTTTTGTGGCGTCACCTGGCGCCGTTTGAAAAAATACACATTTTGATTTAAAATGGCTTTGGATTCTGCAAAAAAGATATATTCCGTCCAAAAGGATGGTTTGGATGTCTATCGGAAAAACGACGCTTTGTGAACTTTGCCTCTGCGCGGCACTCTTTGCCGAGAGTCCTGTCGATGATTTCGGCTTTCTGAAAATCTACCGGACAAAGGAGGGGTCCGTTTCGTGGAACTCGGCGCACTGGGCGAACGGCAACGCGCGGAGCGTGGAATGGGACGGCGACCCGGACGATCCGCTCGGCTGGACGGAAAGCCACAGCGACGGAAACGGCTCGTTCGATATCGACGGGAAAGGCGTGATGCAGATGAACTGGAACGACGGCCCGAGATTCCACGTGAACAGCCTGAACGGTCCTAGAACGCAGTTCTTTTTGAATGCGGAACTGACCGCTTACTTTATGCGGGACGCTTCCGGCGGGGCGGATTACGGCGGGATGGTCGTCGGGATGCGCTCGGGGCCCTTGGGACACGGCTCGGGCGGCGGGGACAACTGCGACGCGACGACGTATTATGCGCGCTTTCGGAACGACGGAAAATGGGACTTTGAAAAGGAATGGAAACATCCGGAGAGCTTTTACCGGACGACTTCGGGTGTAGGCAACCAGGATCCGCTCTGGGGCGGAAGCCCGCTTCCGGTGGGAAAGTGGATAGGGATGAAGTATATCGTCTATAACAAGGATGCGGAAACGGTTCGCCTGGAGCTTTACATCGATTCGACGTCGAACGCGACGCCTCCCGGCAAGTGGGAACCTGTCGGTGTGATTGAAGACGCCGGGCTGGATTTCCGCGGAGCTGCGGGAGAAACGGTTTCGGGCTGCGCCTATTCGGATGCGCTCGCCCCGATCCTCCAAGGCGGCGGAACGATCCTTTTCCGTTCGGACCGGGACCATCCCTTTTACAAGTTCGTCTCGGTTCGGGAAATCGACATTTCGGAAGCGCCTTTCGGCGAGACGGAGGCGATTCGGAAAATGCCCGTCCGCATCTGGAAAAAGACGCCTGTTTCCAGGTTCGACCTGCTCGGACGCCCTGCGGAAGAAGGCGCTCCCCTGCGGATTTTTGGCAAGTAAAATCTTGCAAAATGCACATGTGTTCACTATATTTGGGGCATGACTCGTTCCCTTGTCGTTCGCGATGCGTGCGAACATAATCTGAAGCATGTAAATATTACCATCCCGCGCGATTCCATCGTCGTCGTGACCGGCGTTTCCGGGTCGGGAAAATCGAGCCTCGCTTTCGATACGATTTTTGAAGAGGGGCAGCGGCGTTATGTGGATTCCCTTTCGGCGTATGCGCGGCAGTTTATCGGCGTGATGAAGCGGCCCGATGTGCAGTCGGTGACGGGGATTTCCCCGACGATTTCGATAGACCAGAAGACGGTGAACCGGAATCCGCGCTCGACCGTGGGAACGACCGTCGAAATTCTCGACTTCTTGCGGCTGCTCTTTGCGCGACTCGGAACACCCCACTGCCCAAAGTGCGGCAAGGAAATCCGGGCGGCGACCGTCGATCAGATTGTGGATAACCTCTATGCGGAAAGTTCCGGTCGAGAAATTGTAATCCTAGCCCCGATAGTCCAGGAACGCAAGGGGGAATATCGCAAGGAATTTCAGGATCTTTTGGAGAAAGGCTTTGCTCGTGTCCGCGTCGATGGAAAGATTTTCCGTACAAATGAAGTTCCACAGCTTGTCCGCTACGAGAAGCATACGATTGAAGCGGTGATCGACCGCATTTCGGTAGAGGACAGGAACCTTTCCCGGATTCGGGAAGATTTGGAAAGTGCTCTACGCCTCTCCGACGGAAAGCTTGTCGCCTTTTTGTTTGACGATGGCGAGTATCGCTTGCAGGGGACGGAGCTTGCCTGCCCGGATTGCGGAATCTCCATCCCGGAACTCGAACCGAGACTCTTTTCCTTTAACGATCCGTATGGGCAGTGTCCGCACTGCAAGGGTCTCGGGCGGGACTACGTCTTTGCCGAGGATTTGATTGTGCCGGATGAGTCGCTTTCGATTCGGGAAGGCGCGCTCAAATGCCAGAAATCCGACGGAAAGATCATCTTTACGGATTTCGGCTGGCCGGAACTTTCGAAGGTGGCGCGGGCGGAAAAGTTCTCTCTGGAAACCCCATGGAAAAAACTTCCGGAAATCGCTAGAAAGGCCGTTCTGTATGGATGCGAAAAGGCGGGAACTCCGGGAATTGTCCCGCTGATGCAGGAGCTGTGGGACAGGTGGCATATCGTCCATTTCCAAAAGTTCATGAACGACAGCGAATGCCCGGTCTGCCGTGGCTCGCGAATTTCGCCGGTAGCGCTTGCCGTCACGTTTCGGAACCTGAATCTCGATCAGATGTGCCGAATGCCCGTGGAGAGGCTGGAAGCGTTCTTTCGCACTCTGGAGCTTTCGCCGCGGGAAGAGCATATCGGGCACGAGCTTTTCAAGGAAATCCGGAATCGCCTGGGCTTTTTGGCGAGTGTCGGGCTGGGATACCTGACGCTTGCGCGCGGAGCGAAAACGCTTTCGGGCGGCGAAGCGCAGCGGATTCGTCTCGCTAGCGCTGTCGGGGCAGGGCTTCAGGGCGTGCTGTATGTTCTGGATGAACCGAGTATCGGGCTTCACGCTCGGGACAACGAGATGCTGCTAGGAATTCTCGAACGGCTCCGCTCGCAGGGAAACAGCCTGGTCGTGGTCGAACATGACGAGGAGACGATGCGCTATGCGGACTTTGTCGTCGATGTCGGGCCGGATGCGGGGGTGAATGGCGGGCGGGTTGTCGCGGCGGGAACGGTCGAGGATTTGGAAAAGAATCCCGATTCGCTGACGGGAAAATATCTTTCGGGAAAGCTGAAAATCGAAATCCCGAAAACGCGGAAGGCGGTAACGGACGAGACGCGATTCCTGGAAATCTTCGGTGCGGCGGAAAACAACCTGAAGCATGTCGATGTCAAGATTCCCCTTGACGGAACGCTTACGGTGGTGACGGGCGTTTCCGGATCGGGGAAAAGTTCGCTCGTCAATACGATTCTAAAAAAAGAGCTTGCGCGGCGTTTTCACGGGGCGACGGACGTTCCGGGAAAGTTCGACCGAATAGCCGGAACGGAATTTATCGACAAGGTAATCGAAATAGACCAGACGCCGATCGGTCGCACGCCGCGTTCGAATCCGGCGACATACACGGGAATTTTCGACGATATCCGCGACCTGTTTGCGCGGGTGCCCGAAAGCAAGGTCCGCGGCTATACGAAGAGCCGTTTCAGTTTCAACGTGCCGGGTGGTCGCTGCGAAGCGTGCGGCGGCGCGGGCGTCAAAATCGTGCAGATGCAGATTCTGCCGGATGTCCAGGTCACGTGTGACGTGTGCGGTGGCAAGCGTTTCAACGATTCGACGCTCGAAGTCCATTACCGGGGAAAGACGGTTACGGATGTCCTTGACATGTCAATCGACAGTGCGTTGGAGTTTTTCGCGGACGTGCCGAAAATCGCGGAACCGTTACGGCTCTTGCAGGAGGTGGGTCTCGGGTATTTGACGCTCGGGCAACCTTCGACAACGCTCTCGGGCGGAGAGGCGCAGCGCATCAAGATAGCGACGGAGCTTCGACGGCCCGGGACGGGAAAGACGCTGTATCTTCTCGACGAACCGACGACCGGGCTGCATTTCGAGGACATTCGCCGTCTGCTCGGATGCCTTGCCCGCTTGCGGAGCCTCGGGAACAGCATGGTGATCATCGAACACAACATGGATGTCATCAAGTGCGCGGACTGGATTGTCGATCTGGGACCGGATGCCGGTGAGCGGGGCGGAGAAGTCGTGGCGACGGGAAGTCCCGAAGAAGTCGCTCGAAATCCCAGGTCCCTGACGGGGAAGTTCCTGGCAAAAATTCTCTTCCCGGAACAGGCGGAAAAATCCAGGATAGTCCGTCGTCTTGAAAATTCCGAGAGCTTAGACATCCAGGTTGTCGGGGCGAGAAAGCACAACCTGAAAAATTTTTCGGTGACGATTCCGAGGCATCGGTTGACCGTGATTTCGGGCGTTTCCGGGTCGGGAAAGTCTAGCCTCGCTTTCCACACGCTTTTTGCGGAAGGGCAGCGCCGGTTCGTGGAAACGCTGAGCACTTACGCGCGGCGCTTTCTAGGGCGCCTCGATCGCGGTTCGGTCGATTTTATCCGGGGGCTTTCGCCGGCGATTGCGATAGACCAGGGATGCGCTTCAAAAAGTCCGCGGAGCACGGTGGCGACGCTTACCGAAATTTACGATTACTTTCGGATTCTCTGGGCTCGGATCGGGACGGCGCACTGTCCGCATTGCGGGCGTCCGCTGGAATCGTCGTCGGTTTCCTCGATTGTCGAAAGCCTCTTGAAACATTCGACGGGAAAGCTTGTCGATGTGCTCGCCCCGATCTTTATCGCGGATTCAAACGGCGAATGGATGGTTTCCGGGGCGGAAAAGCTTCCCGGAATTTCGGGCCGCTTGCAGGAGCTGGGATACCGAAAGGTCTCGGTCGATGGAAAAACGTGTGAACTGCCGCTAGGAACTTTGCCGAAATCGGTAAAGGAGGCTTATGCCGTAGCGGATACGGTTCCTGTTTCGAAAACCAATGCGGTGCGCTTGGCCGATTCCCTGGAAAGGGCGTTTCACGACGGTTCGCATGCGGTAGCGCTCCATGTGGATGGAAAGGTTTATCCGTATTCGCTCTTCCCGAGCTGCGGACATTGCCATTATTATCTGAAGCAGGATTTTGACCCGAAGCAGTTCAGTTTCAACACGCATTGGGGAGCCTGCGAGCGGTGTGCGGGACTGGGAATCCTGCATTCGGGCGAAACCTGTCCGGATTGCAGAGGCCTTCGCCTGAAACCCGAAATTCTCGCGGTGACGATTGACGGAAAAAATATTTCCGAAGTCTCGGCGATGAGCATCCATGCTGCATCGGAATGGTTTCAAAATCTGCAACTGGACCCTTCGAAAAAAAAAGTGGCAGCTCCGCTTCTCCGGGAAATTCTAGGCAGGCTCCGTTTCCTCGAAGACGTCGGGCTGGGATACTTGAACCTGGACCGGACGGGGGATTCGCTTTCGGGCGGTGAATCCCAGCGGATACGCCTTTCGAGCCAAATCGGCAGCGGACTGGAAGGCGTCATGTATGTGCTTGACGAGCCGACGATCGGGCTTCACCAGAGCGATACGAAAAAACTGCTCGATTCCCTGTATCGGTTGCGGGACTTGGGGAACACGCTGATCGTGGTGGAGCATGACCTGGAAATGATTCGGGGCGCGGACCATCTGATAGACATGGGACCTCTTGCCGGGGAATATGGCGGGGAAGTTGTCGCCGAAGGTTCGCCAAAGGTCCTTTCGAAAAAATCCGCCTTGAAAAGGTTCCCGCGGAGCGAAACGGTGAAATATCTTACCGGCAGCGTTCCCGTTTACAACCCGCCGATAGAGCCTATTCCGGTGAACGCCCCGTTCCTCGAATTTCGAAACCTTTCCTCGCACAACCTGAAAAATATTTCCGTCCGCTTTCCGGAAAACCGGATCTCGACGGTCTGCGGTGTTTCGGGTTCGGGGAAAAGTTCTCTTGTCATGGATGAAATCCTGCCGCTGATGCAGGACGCCTTTGGACGCGGCGAAAAACGGAAAAAGGCGCGGCTGCGGGCTAGCTTCCCGGAAACGGTCAAGGAGGTTCTCGCCGTTGACCAGAGTCCCATCTCGGGAACGCCCCGTTCGACGCCGGCGAGCTTCACCGATGCGTTGAATCCGATTCGCGAACTGTTCGCGAAGATGGAACTTTCAAGGATGAAGGGCTTTGGCCCGAACCGTTTCAGCTACAATTCCAGTCGCGGAGGCGGACGCTGCGAAGCGTGCGAAGGGCGCGGCATGACGTCTGTGGAAATGCACTTCCTGTCGGACGTGTGGGAAACCTGCGATGTCTGCAAGGGAAAGCGTTACAACCAGGAAACCCTCGCCGTGGAGTTCAAGGGAAAGAACATCGCCGATGTCCTTTCGATGCGAATCGACGAGGCTAGCGAGTTTTTTAGGGACCAGCCCAAGATCGTGAAAAGGCTCCGGAGCCTTATCGATGTCGGGCTTGAATACCTGCGTCTCGGGCAGTCCGTGACGACGCTTTCGGGCGGAGAGGCCCAGCGGATGAAGCTTGCGGGGGAGCTTTCGCGCGGAGTCGGGCGGAAAGGCGTCCTCTATCTTCTCGACGAACCGACGACCGGGCTTCATCTCAAGGATGTACAGGTCCTCTGGAACTTGCTTCGTCGGCTTTCTTCTCAGGGAAACACGGTCATCCTTATAGAGCACCACCCCGATGTCATTCGGCTATCCGATTATATCGTGGAGCTGGGACCTTCGGGCGGTGACGCGGGCGGATTTGTCACCTATATGGGCGTTCCTTCGGGGAAAAAGGAGTAGTCCGTTTTCGGTGCGTCCGATTTTTTAATAGATTGGATACATCCTGTCGGAGAATGTATGGTTTTGAAAACTTGGCTCCTGTTCCTTTTTGCGCTTGCGTCCGCATTTGCCGGCGAGGCCGGGGATTATCGCTTTACGGTTCCCGAGGACCAGTTCGAGGAAAACGCCAGGATTTTAAATGCGAAAAACGTCTGCATCGATGGAGGCGATTCCGCCTATCTGCATGCGGAAAAGGTTCGCTATCCGCTTGAACCGGGAAGGCTTTACCTGAGGAGCAAGGTCAAGGGAAACCGCTACGGCTGGTATTCGGGAAGCGCGAAGCCCGAATGCTTCAAGACATTGCACGCTTTTAGTCTGCGGGAAAACCGCCTTTCGGTTCTCGAAGCGAGCCGTTTGCGTTTTTTTGCCGAAAGGTTCCGAAAGCCTTTCCAGGACGAGGCTGAAATTTACTTCGACAAAAAGTTCCTCTATTCTTCCCGGGTGGAAAATCTCTATTTCCTGAAAAGCGGCAAGTGGCACAAGTTAAAGCCTGCAGAGCTTTCGGGGATAGTAGTCATCGGCGACGTTCCGGATTCGACGGTTGTCGTCATCGGGCAAAATTCTTTCCATGCCCCGGTGACTTTTTCTCCGGTCGATACGGGGCTTTTCTACGCGACGTTTCTGATGCCGCACATGTATCCGGTGACGTCCGGGACGCGGGTTTCGAGCGGAAAGACTTCCTTTTTAAAACCGATTCGCCTTCCCGAGGATACGACTGTCTATCAAATCAAGACTTCGATTACCGAGGAGCGGATCGCGGCGACGCGAAATCTTTTTGAAACGGAAGCGCTCTACGATGGTTTTATTGAAGACTTGAACCGGGCGGAAATCGACCGCGGAACGTCCGGCTTCGATTCGACTTACCCGAAACCCAAGAATCCGCCGCGCGGCATGTCGAAAACCGATCCGCAGTATGAAGCGTATCTTGCCGCGTTTGACCTTGCCCGTTCCCGCGCCCGCTCTCAGTGGCTTTCGAAAAGGCTTTCAAGAATTCTGGGCTTGAATGCGGCGCTCCGCGCCCGCCTAGATGCGCAGGAAAAGGACACGCTTTCGCTTTTGATCGCTCCGCAGACGCTAGCGAAAAAGGATTCTTCTTATGAAATCGCCTTTCGCGATTCCGCAAACCGGATTGACGTGAAATGGGCGGGAAGCTTTCCCGGGAGAAATTCCCCGATTGACACTGTGGACAGATTTTTGCTTGTCCTTGAAAACAAGCCGGTCTGGAAATATGACGGGTTTCGCGTCAAGAGCCGCCACCAATACCGCTTCGAAAAGCTTCTCGTTCAACGCGGCGATTCGACTTTTGCCGGTGAAGGGCGGTTCATCTTGCCGGGATATATCCTGGCGGAGGATGAAGTCCAGGAATGGCTGATGCGGGCTCCGGTTGCCGTGGATTCTGCGGAAAGTTCCGCTATCAAGACGGAAACAAAAGACTCTCTTCCCGAAGACGTGAGCCGCGCCTGGGCGAAAATCGATTCGGGGGCGTTTCGTTATAAAGGCAAGACTGTGCGTCTTTCGGCGTTTTCCATCCGCAAGACCGAAGTGACCGTCGGCGAATATATCGAAGTCATGCGGGACTCGGTGCGTTTTGAATTTTCCGACAGTTTGGCACCGGCGCACAATGTCAGCTGGGAACAGGCGAACAGGTTCTGCGAAAAAATCGGAGGGAGGCTTCCGACGGAAGCGGAATGGGAATTTGCGGCGCGTTCCGGCGGAAACGGGAGCTTTGTCTGGGAAGAGAAAGAGAACGCTCGTCCATTTGAATTCGCGATTTTCCGGGCGGATGCCCCTGCGCGGGTCGCATCGGCAAAGCCGAACGCTTTCGGGCTTTTCGATGTCGCGGGAAATGTCGCCGAGTGGACGCTCGACACGTATTCGCCGCTTTCGTTCTATGTGGAAAGTGAAAACCCGAGCGGTTCGTTTCTCGGCTACGAGCGTGTCTTCAAGGGCGGCTCGTGGAAAAGCGCGTCCGAAAAGGATCTGGACCTGACGGCGCGAAATGCGGAAGATCCGCGATACTGGTCGAATTTCATCGGTTTCCGCTGCGTGCTTCCACAGGGTAGGTTTTAAGAGGTCTCTATGAAAAAAAACGCTAAAATCTTGCGAAAACTCACATCCTTTCCCTTTCTTTTGGTTTTTTTCGCGTTCCTCTTTCCTCTGGTGAACATTTCGTGCGCCGAGAAGGTTGTCGCGAACCCGAACACCTACGAGCTGGTTTCCGGCGTGACTCCGGAAACGTTCCTGGGCGAAAAGGAAAGGAAAGCAGTGGAGGAAATGAAGAAGAACGAGCCGCGGCTTTCGGAATTTTTCGAGCAGCCCGTCGCGACGACGGCGGTAATCGTTCCCGTGATTGTTGCGGTTGTCTTGGCCGCTATCTGCGCCTTTTTTACGCCGGTCGGGTCGCTTGCGATGGCTCTTGCCGCCTTCGTGTCGCTCTGGGTTTTTATTTACAACCTGTCCGTTACCATCCAGACGGAACACTATGACTTTCTCACGGTGAAACCCGCAGTCGGTGCCTACTGCATCACGTTCTTGCTTATCATCGGTATCGCGATGAACTTGACAGTCATCATCAGGACAGCCCGGGAAAAACGCCAAGAATTAGGAACCGAAGAACTAAAATAAAGGACGCTCCATGGCCGAAAAATTCGTATTCTACATGAACCGCATGACCAAGACCTATCCTCCTGGAAAGACGGTTCTCAAGGACATTTCCCTCAGCTTTTATTACGGTGCAAAAATCGGAATTATCGGCACGAACGGCAGCGGTAAATCGACGCTTCTTCGCATCATGGCCGGAATCGACAAGGAGTTCCAGGGCGAGGCGTGGATTGAACCGGGCCGCACGGCAGGCTACCTTCCGCAGGAACCGCAGCTCGATCCGAATCTCACCGTCAAGGATAACGTCATGCAGGCGGTCCAGAAAAAGCAGGCGATTCTTGACCGCTACAATGAAATTTCGATGAAGTTCGCGGAGCCGATGGACGACGACACGATGACGAAGCTCATGGAAGAGCAGGGGCGTCTGCAGGACCAGATCGACGCCGAGGACCTGTGGAGCCTCGACCGGAAAATCGAAATTGCGATGGACGCGCTGAACTGTCCGCCGGGAGACTGGCCCGTCACCAATCTTTCGGGCGGGGAAAAGCGCCGCGTCGCGCTCTGTCGTCTTCTTCTCGAAGAACCGGACCTGCTTCTTCTCGACGAACCTACCAATCATCTGGATGCGGAATCGGTCGCCTGGCTCGAACGCCACCTGCGCGAATACAAGGGTTCCGTAATCCTGGTGACGCACGACCGTTACTTCCTCGACAATGTCACCGGCTGGATTCTGGAAATCGATCGCGGACGCGGCATCCCCTGGCAGGGTAACTACGCGGAATGGCTCGACCAGAAGCTCGAACGCATGAAGAACGAGGAAAAGGGAGAATCGGACAGGCAGAAGCGCCTCGCCCGCGAACAGGAATGGGTGAAGCAGAGTCCCAAGGCTCGCCAGGCGAAGAACAAGGCCCGCTTGAAAGCCTACGAAGATCTCCTTGCGGAAGACAGCCGCGAACAGGTAAAGGTCGCGCAGATTTATATCCCGAACGGGAAGCGTCTCGGAAATGTCGTTATCCAGGCGGAGCATCTGCGCAAGGCCTACAACGACAAGCTTCTGTTCGACGATCTTTCGTTTACGCTTCCGCGGTCGGGAATTGTCGGTATCATCGGCCCGAACGGCGCCGGTAAATCGACCCTTTTTAAGATCATCACGGGCAAGGAAAAGCCGGATGCGGGAACGCTCAAAATCGGCGAAACGGTCGAGATGATTACGATGGAACAGGGGCGCGAAAGCCTAGACGACTCCAAGACGGTATTCGAAGCGATTACCGGCGGAAAGGACGAAATCGTACTCGGCGAACGCAAGATGAACGGTCGCGCCTATTGCGGACTTTTCAACTTTACCGGTGCGGACCAGCAGAAAAAGCTCTCCGTTCTTTCGGGCGGTGAACGCAATCGCGTGCTGATGGCGAAAAACCTCCAGCATCCGGGAAACCTTCTGTTCCTCGACGAACCGACGAACGATCTCGACATCGAAACCTTGCAGGCTTTGGAACAGGCGATTCTCCGCTTTGCCGGTTGCGCAGTCATCATTTCGCACGACCGCTGGTTCCTCGACCGCGTAGCGACCCACATCCTCGCTTACGAGGGAGATTCGAAGGTCGTCTGGTTCGAAGGAAACTGGAGCGAGTACGAAGCGGATTACAGACGCCGCATGGGCGAAGATGCCGACACGCCGAAACGCTTCAAGTACAAGACTTTGACGCGCGAGTAATTCTAGAAGGCCTGCGACAGGTCAAAGTTGATTCGGCCAAAGGAAAACGCTTCCGGGGAAAATCCCGGAAGTTCTTTTTTGAACGTGTAGTCCAGCCGGAGGGTCAGGAACTGCCATTTGTAGCGGATGCCCGTTCCGAGAGCGGCGCTGCTTTTCCCGCTGTAAAGGCTTTTCTTGTCCGAAACATGCGCCCAGTCGTAGAACTCGACCAGTTGCCAGTTCTTTGTCGCTTCGAAAGGTGAATTGATGCGGAGTTCCACGTTTACGCGGAGATATTGCGGGGCAAGTCCCGTGTTGATGATTTCTTCGCCGTTATCGTCGAGGCTTGTGTAGCTCGGGTAGATGCTGCGGAAGTGGTAGCCGCGGACAGTCCGGGAACCGCCCTGGTAAAAGATTCGCGCATCGTCTTCGAGGGCCTGGTTGAAAAATTTTCCGAAGCTCACGCTTGCTGCGGAGAGGAACGGACCGAAGAGCGGCAGGTAGCCGGTGCTGACCAATTCTCCGTACGTATAAGGGTTGCCGCGCATTTCCGGGTCCCGGATGCTTCCGGTGAAGTTCATGCCCCAGCCCATTTTCGGCGCAAAGCGCAAACCCTTTGTCGGGTTGAAGTAGTCGTTCGAATAGTCGAACGTGAGAGCCGTTTCGCCCTTGACCTTGAACAGTTTGGATTCGTTCTTTTGGACGAAGCGCGTGTCGAGAGAGGCGCGGAAACGGATATTGTTCGAAATGCCGAACGTGAGGTCTCCGCGGTTGATGATTTCCTTTCGTTCTTCGAGGCTGTCCGGGTAGGCGGGTGGGGAAGTCTTTTCATGGTTGAAGCTGATGTGGTCGTCAAAGCGAATTGCTGTGGGAATGAAATTGAATCGCGTCCCGAACAGCAGCGGGTTTGCATAGCCGAGCGTGAGTTCCTGCTTGTTTTGCGCCACGAGAATGCTCGCCGAGCCTTCGTGAAAATGTCCCAGGAAGTTTTTGTGCTTGAGCATTGCGGAAGCGCCGAATCCATAGACTTCTTCGAAAAAGACGGAATAGCGGGTCTCTCCGGGCATCCGCTCGACGGCGTGGAATCGCACGTCCGAAAGCCCGTCCTCCCTAGGAAAATCCTCCAGGTGGATGGATGTGAAAATTTGCGTGGAAAGAAGCTTTGACCGGAATGTCGTATATGTCTTTCCGTTGATGACTTCGCCTTTGGGGATTCGCCACAGCCGGTTGAGCCATGCCGTGTCGGAAAGTCCTTCCTGGTGGTTCGTATCGAGCTTTGCGATTTGCGCGGGCTTTTTCGTCTCGCTCGAAAAGTCTCCCATTCGGACGCGCGTTCCCGGATCGATATAGATTTCCACGTTGACCAAGTGGTTTAGCGTGTCGAGATATTCCAGGTAGTCCGCCCGCACATGCAGGTAGCCGTATTCCCGGTAGAGAATCTGGATCTGCTGGACATCGTCGGCGACGACCGTCGGGTCGTAATCCTCTCCGCTTTTAAAGCGGATTCCTTTCAGCGCAACGCTGTCCGCAGCGATATTCCGGTCGATTTTCATTTCGCTGAACTTGTAGGGAACACCTTCCTCGATTCGAAACCGGTAGAGCGTGTAGGGAACGGAGTCCGTCGGGTCGGTGTGGTTCCTCAGAACTTCCATGGAAGACGTGAAACTGAAGTAGCCTTCGGAATAGTAGAGAAGTTCGAGGTTTGTCCGCGCGATTCGCATTAGGAAGTCTTGGCGTGTCGTATCGACGATTCCGAACTCTTCGGGAATGTCGAGCTGCAGCGCGAGCTGTTCGTCCGAATAGAGGCTGTTCCCGATGAACGAAACCTTCCAGCGGTTCTTCACTTGGAGCGTATCGGCTGTTTCCGCGGCGTAAAGGAATCCGATGCAGAGAAAAATGATTGGGAATATCCGGCGAGCGATCATTTTTTCTCCTTGTCCCTGGGCGCGAGAGCCTTGCACTTTCCGATGCCGAAAAGGCAGGGAGACCAGAACTTGTAGCTGTAGTTGAAGCCGATGTTCTTTTCAAGGCGGCTTTCGTCTTCGTCGGTCGTGGTGATGTAGTTCTTGGAAACGAGGCTTGCGCCGAAATCGAGCTGGGGGCTGTAATGCTCCGGGTTTTTCGTCTTGTCTTCCTCGGAAAATGCCGGGATGATGTAGGAAATGCCCGCTTCGATTGCCCGGTCGTAAGTCGGCGTCTCGCTTTGGTCCTGCTTGTAGCCGAAGACGAGGCTCAGGTCCTTGACCCAGCGGTTTAAGGAAATGGGAATCATCAGGTAGCTTGAATCCTTTTCGGCGACGGATTCCTCGTTGAACAGCTTGAATTTCATGTCGATGTCTCCGACATAGTCCCCGCCGAGCGTCTTGTTCGCCGTGCTGGTCAGGACGCTCCCGATGAGTTTTCCCGCGACCTTGTTCCTGTCGATGGTGGAGCTCTCCTCTTCGGAAATGCAACCCAGGAGAACGCTGTAATAGAGGGACGCCGGGGAGTCGTCAACGCCGCAGTTTGCGCTCGGCATCGGTTTCGGGGCGACGACAGAACCCAGAATGTCGAGGTGCACCGGGCATGTTTCGTCATCGTCCCGGTGGCTGCTCGTTTTGCAATAAGGCAGGTTCTGTACGCTTGAAATGTTGATGCTTCCGCGGTTCCAGGGAACGTCCTGGAACGAGATGGCGAGAGATTCCAAATCGAACTGGAACATGTCTTTTAGTCCGATGGAGCCGTTTCCCGAATTGTTGATGTCTCCGCGGAGAAGTGGGTGGTCGGACGTACCCAGCACCCAGAGGTCGAGCGTCAGGGGAAAGCTTGCGAGGTTCGTGGCGATGGCTACCGTATCGCGACCCGAATCGCTGATGTGGACTGCGATGTTGATGGGTCTCGACTTGGCTGCCGTTTTCTTGACGACAGGCTTTGAACGCCGGATCTTGGTGAAAAATCCGGAAAGCGTCGCCGAAATCTTGCTGAGGCTTCCGAATCCGATATCGACGGAAAATTCATTTTGGTAGAAGGCTCGGTCGAGAAAGAAGTTCCCTTCGAGGGTCGGGTTGGCGAAACTGCCGTTTTCCGCGTGAGGCAGGTGTAAAACAGCTTTTCCACGCGCAGAAGCGTCCGCCTTTCCCCATTCAGGTTTGTTTAGTTTATATGAAACGCTGTCGAGTTCCAGGGATAGCGTAAATTCCTTTTCGGAATCATCGAGGCTTCCCCGGACATCGCTTATCTGGATCTGGTGAATCTGGTCCCATACCAGGGAAAACTTTTCCGTGCCGACCGAAACCGTTCCGAGTTTCTTGTTCTTCATGTCGTAGCTAGCGCTTCCCGCGATAAATTCACCGAGGCTGTTGGAAAGCCTAGCCGATGGAATGTCGAAAATTCCGTCGTGGAACGTTCCGTTGAACGAAACCGGCAAAATGGGAAAGCCACGCTTGGTGTCGATGGCGGTGGAATCGGAATGGAACGAAAGCTCTAGGCTGTCTAGCGGGCTTTTCAGGTCTCCTGTCGCATCGGCCTTGAAATCGGTATAGACGACTTCTCCGAGGCCTCCCGGCAAAAACCATGAACCGGAAAGCTGCGCCTTTCCCTTCCATTTCATCGTCGAATCGATATCGCCGTCTAGCCATGCCGTTCCGCCGACTGGAGTGGTGAAGTAGGCAAAAATGTGGTGCTCTGGTTCCAAAAGCCCATTGACGTCGATTTGCAAATCCCCGTTCCACGCTCTCTCTCCGGCGTTGATGTTTCCCGAAATCTGCATTTTTTCCTTTTCGGCAAAGACATCGAGCTTGGGAATCGAAAAGGCTTCCCGGGAGACGTTCTTGAGAGAAAGGTCCGAAAACTGGAGCGAACCCTGCAACCCGACGCCTCTCCGGTAGGTGGCGTTGCCACTGAAAATTCCGCTGGCGAGCGGGGAACTTTGGTAGGGGGCGAGCAGAAGCGGAATGTCGAACCTGTCTGTGGATGCCCATGCGTCGGCTATCTGCAGCCCGGTATATTTTTGTCCGGTCGAATCGTAGAGAATGTTCGCCGAGCCTTCGAGTTCGATTTTGTTGGTTCCGGTCGAGATAATCGCGCTGTCGAGCGAAATGCGGTCCTTTGTATTGTGCGCCTGGAATTTTCCGTACAAGGGAATCTGGGCGATTTCCGTCGAAATCTCTGCGTCTAGGGACCCGAAATGTTCTTCAAAGTTCTGGGTCATTGTTCCGGTCACGATGCCGTCTAGTCCCCTGAGAAATGCCGTGTCGGCGAAAGGAATGTGCGAAAGGCGCACCTGGAAGGCCTTGCTCGTGATGGCGGGTTCGAAGGTGACGAAGGCTTCGGCAAATCCGCTATCCGACTGGAAAACCTTCCACGATGTGTGCGGCAGGGAATCGTTCCACTTGACGTCTCCCGAAAAGGTGAAGTCTTCCTTGGACGCCCGGATGAATCCGTTCGTAAAGTCGATGCCGTTTTTGTCGAGCGCAAGCGATGTGAAGAAGGAATCCGCAGCCATCAGGTAGGCGTATTCGACAGGTGCGATGGAAACGTCGGCGAACATTTTCCCGTCGTGGAACGAGCCTTTGACCTGCGGTCGCGTGTTGAATCGCAGAAAGTCTCCGCTCCAGCGCATCGCCCAGGGTTCGTCCTTGGAGATATCCCCGGTGAAGTCGATTCGGAAATCCTTTTCTCCGGAAAGTCCCGACAGTTCCGCCCGGACGATTGATCCCGCTTTTGTAACGGCCTTGGCGCTGAGCGTTTTCGGGGAATCCTTTTTCGCTTGGAGGGATAGGTCTAGCGGTTGCATTCTCGGACCGAATTCCGCTTCGATGTTCTTGACCGTCGCATCGATTTCCCCGTTGAGGTCCTTGTCGATTTTTCCGCGGACGGCAATGCTCTCGCCGGACTTCTTGCCCAAAAATTTCCCGTCGATTTGAAATACCATCCTTTCGTCGCTTTCGACCTCGATGTCCGCGGCGAGGGCGGGAAGCGGCCAGAACGCGCCGATGTCCGTCCGAAGCCTCGCCTTGTAGGAAAACTTTTTTTGACTTGCCTTGGCGTTAAAGGATGCGCTCGCCCGGATGTTTCGGATCGATATGGATTTGGGAATTTTCCCCGCGTCCCACTTTTTTGGATTTTTGACAAGGATGCGGATTTTTCCCGATGCGTTCCCGAGGGAGTCTCGCGGTGCGGAAATCTGGAGCGAAACGCTGTCCCTGTCCTCGGAAACGAAATTCCCGTTCGCCCGGATGTTTTCGCCCTGGAAGAAAATCTCCGCCTTGGCGGAAACCTTTCGCGAAAGAAAGTCTCCGCGGGCGTTCTGGAAGGACAGTTCCGCGGCCTCGTTTCCCTTGGATACGGCTTGCAGGGAATCCGCGGACCAGGCGCCTATCCCGTGGACGCTTATCCGAAAGTTTGGGATTCTCGCCCGCAGATCGAGCGGAATGCGGAAATCGGGAACCTTTATCGGGGAAGAATCCGGCGTGGATTTGGGAAACGCTCCGGGGTCGATTTTCGCCACCGCGGAATCCATGTCGATGTAGATGAAATCCTCTTCGGGTGAAAAAAGGATGTGGGCGTTGATTCTCGGGGACTTCAGCGAAACGCCAAAGCCCGCTCCCCGGACGGCGACGGAATCCCAGCTGCGGGAAAGCAACCCTTCTTTTGAATGCCCGTAAAAGGCGACGTTCACCGGCCCGTAATCGTGCGAAGAATTTAAATAATTGTCCAGAAAACGATTTAAAAACCAGGCAGAAGCCAAAAGGCAGCCTACGAACACGGCGAAAATGCCGATGGCGACAGCGGGCTTTAACCGTTTCACAGGTTGCAATATAGCTAGAAAACTTGTATATTGAAAGCGTATGAGCCGTAATCAAACAATCTGTCTCGACATTTCCCCCGACGCGGATTTTTTCCCCGTACTCGAAAAATCCGTTTCCGACTTTGCCGATTCGCTTTCCTTGCCCGAAGCGACGGTCCAAAATCTCGGTCGGGAAGCGGGGGATTTTTTCAAGCGGGGCTTAGACGGCTTTGACGGTTCGTCCCTCCACATGGAACTGGGACTAGCGGATGGTTTCCTTTTCTTTTCCGCTTACGATTCCGGGCGAAACAGGCTTTTCAGCAGGAACATTCCCGTCGCATGAAAGCGGTTTCCGTACAGCCGTATTCCGAAGAACCCGGTGTTGCGCGGATTCTCCTTTGCGGAGATATCGGACTAGACGTTATCCCGCAGATTTCCTCTCTTTCGGAGCTGTTTGAAAAAAACGGCATTCTGCACTTTGCCGTGGATTTGTCTCGCGTTAAGTTCTTGAGTTCGCCGGCTGTCGGAGCATTGATGGGGCTTCGGTCCCGTGTCGTCGGGCGTTCGGGCAGCGTTTCCCTTTTTTCCGCAGCTCCCGAACTTGCGGAAAAGCTCGCTCTGATGGGCGTCCCTCTCGCGATGCCGATTTTCAAGGACGAAAAATCGTTCCTGGATTATTTCCGGTGGGAGTTTCGCGGCGCATTCCGGCATGTCTCGCTCCTGCTTCCGGCACGGGCTTCCGTCGTTCCGCCGACGCGGCGTCTTGTCGTCGGGCTTCTGCGCAGCAAGGGATTCTCGGAAAAGGAAACTTTCATCCTGGAGACAATCGTCGATGAACTGGCGAACAACGCTATCGAGCATGGACGTCCGCCCGATAAAGTTTTCCATCTGGAATTGAAATTCAGCAAGTCGAAAACGGTGCTTTCTGTCCGGAACAGTTCTCGGGAACTTTCGGAAGCCGAGCGGAAGGAACTCGCGGAAAAGTATGCCCATCCGAAGATGACGCCGGGATCCCTGAGGGGGCGGGGTATCGTGCTTGTGAAAAGGCTTTCTTCGCAAATGACGTTTCGCGTTGAACCGCGGCAGGTCTTTGTCGAAGTGACGAGATTACGAGAGGAAACATGAACGAAAAACAGGAACTGCTGACCATCGAAAATATCGAAAACCATCCTTCGGCGAGACTTTTGCGTTTTGTGGGCGACCTGGATTCGACGAATGCGGAAGCGACTTCCGGTCGGATGCTCGGGCTTCTTGAAGAAAACGTGACGACGATTGTCGCGGACTTTTCCCGCTTGCGCTACATCAACAGCACGGGACTTGGCGCGCTTCTCTTCGTAAACAAGAAGTTCAAGGAGGCCGGCGGGGTTTTCAAGGTGGCGAACGTAAACGAAAACGTTCTTGAAATCATCGAAATCATCGGCGCCGACCAGCTTCTCGAAATCCACGGGACGCTTGACGAGGCGATCGAATCCATCCGCTAGGCGAATGAAAACGGAGATATTCTGTATGAAATTTTTGAAACCCGCAGCGTTGGCTTTTTCCCTGGCGGCTCTTGCCGGGTGCTCTTCCGAAAGTAAAAAATCGGACACCTTGGTGGCGACTGTCGGCGAGGAAAAAATCTACGCATCCGACATCGATTTTCTGAAAAGGACCTCTTCGGCGTATGCCGAACCCGGCAGGGAAAAGGCTGCGCTCGAAACGCTCATCGAATCCCGCGTGGTCTTCCAGGAAGCAAAACGTGTCGCTAGCGGAGAGGGCGAAAAGATCCGGCAGCAGTTGGACGCCTTGGACGAACGTTTTCTTGCGCGCGTTTACGACGAGTTCTACGTGGGCGAGAACCTCGGGCATACGGATGCGGAACTCCAGAAGTATTTCGACAAGAGCCGCAAGCGTTTCGCGGCGGATTCGTGCGAAGAGCTCGAAGCGTGCCGTGCGTCTGTCGCCGAAAGTCTCTACCTCGAAGAGAATGCGGATTCCCTTTTCCGGTTCGTTTCGCGGAAAGTCGAGGAAATGCAGAAGGTTTCCGTGGAAATCGCCTACGTGGAAGCATTGGATTCGGCAGAGGCTTCCCGGGCGAAGACCGCCCTTTCGGAAGGTTCGGAATTTCCTGGCGTGAAAAAGATCCGGCTCGATTCGAAGTCGCCGAGCGGGCTGTGGGCGAAAGCCGACATTCGGGACTCCCTGTTCGGAAAGGACGCTTTCCCGGTCGGAAGCGTCCATTCTGCGGTTGCCGATTCGAAAACCGTCGTCTGGAAACTCCTGCTTCGCCGTGCAGGGGAACAGTTCCCCGAAGAAAGCCGCGACTCCACCCTGAAGGCGCGCTTTGTCGCGGAATACAGGGATTTCATGGCGAATAACACGGATAGCCTTTTGCGTGAAAAGTATCGCTTCCGCATGGAACATCCGGTTTATCCCGAAGTGCAGAAGTATTATGCGGAACATGCGGACGAGTTTAACGGCTTGCCGTTTGACAGCGTTTCCGGGCAGATTGAAAGGAAACTCTCTTCCGGCGGCGACCTCCCGCTTGATTCGAATTACGTTCTAGCGACTCTTGGCGGGGAACCTTTTATCCGCGAGAGCGATGTGAAAGCCCTTTTCAAGGAAATTCCGCGGAACATTCGGGGACAGTATCCGCGAGCCCGTCGCGTGCTGATGCTTGCCAAGTGGAAGCTTCGGGCGATGGCCGCGCGAGAAGCGAACCTGGAAAACAGCCCACTCCTTGGAAAAATTCGCCAGGACGTCGAAATGTCCTTTTACCGGAAGGCTTTTGCCGGAGCCCTTTCGAAAAACGGCTTCTTTACCCAGGACGATACGCTTCGGAAAATCTACAAGCGTTTTGGCGCAAGGCTTTTCCCGGATGTTCCGTTCGAAAGAATCCGCGGCGAGCTTGGAATTTTCGCGCAGACGCCGGACAGGGAATTTCTTTTCGAGTATTATCGGAATCCGGATCGCTACGCGAAAACTTCGGACATCGATTCCATCAAGGTTCAGGTCTTTAAAAATGCGCTGGGAGGATTTTCGAGCGACTGGTTTGAGCGTTACCGGAGAAACCTCTATCAAAAGTACCCGGTAACCGTGTATGATTCCGCCTATCTGCCGCGCGTCGATCTCTTTTCGGTCAAGGATCTTGAAGTGCGCGCCGACTCTTTCTATACGGCGAGGGAACTCGCCGGTGCGCGCCTGACCTGGGACCGGATCCGCGCCCTCTCCGCCGATGACGATTCCCTTTTCCGCCGGGCGGTCTATGAACTGGCGAAGATCGACGGCGAATGGGAAAAGTACGAAGCGGCAAACGGCGAGTTCGCCGCCTATTATGCGATGTGGCCGAAATCTCCCGATGCGGAAAAGGCTTTGTTCAACCGTGCGTTCCTCTTGCATGAAAATTTGAAAAAGGACTCGCTCGCCCTTCCCCTCTTTGAAGAATTCCAGGAAAAGTTCCCGAAAAGCGATTTGCATGAATCCGTGGATTGGCTAATCCGGGACATTCGGAGCGGTGGTAAGCTCGCCGAAGAGCTTCTTGAAAAAATTTCGAAGCAGGAAGAATCTTTGAATTAACTATATTAAGGCAACCTTTTAAGGCGGTAACTATATGGAAATGACTTTTGCCATGATCAAACCCAACGGTGTTGCATCCGGCCTTGTCGGGCGCATTCTCGATCGCTACACAAGCGCGCGTCTTGCCATAGTCGGGCTCAAGATGCACCAGATGACTTCGGAAGAAGCGAAAGGCTTTTACGCCGAGCACGTAAACAAGCCGTTCTTCCCGGAACTCGAAGCCTATATGACGAAAGGCCCGTCGGTGATGATAGCCCTTGCCGGTGAAAACGCGGTCGCCAAGGTTCGTGCAATCAACGGTGCGACGAATCCGGAAAAGGCGGAACCGGGAACGCTCCGCTACGACTTCGCCCCGTCGATGACCGAAAATGTCGTGCACAGTTCCGACAGTCCCGCAAGCGCGGAACGCGAGGTTTCCTTCTGGTTTACAAAGGAAGAGCTTTACGCATACGACGCGGTTTCCCAGAAGGCTTGCAAGGTTCTGGGCTAAGTTTTTACAAATCACAATCAAGGAGACAAAAACCTCATGCAATGGATCATCAGATATCTGACTTCCTCTATCGGCAAGAAGCAGATTATGGGTTGTACGGGTGCTTGCCTTGCGCTCTTCATTCTAGGGCACATGGTCGGTAACCTGCAGCTTATCAATTTGGACCAGTCCGTCGCGCAGGCGCATTACAACGCCTACACGCAACTCCTCACGGGAATGAAGCCCATTATCTACTTTGTGGAAATCGGTCTCATCGCCCTGTTCCTCATCCACGTGTTCTTGGCGGTAAAGCTGAAAATCGAAAACCGCAAGGCTCGTGGCCCGGAAGCTTATGAAGTGAACGCCCGCAAGGGAAAGAAGACTTTTGCAAGCTTCACGATGATCTGGTCCGGTATCTTTGTACTCGGCTTCGTCATCCAGCACCTGATGGTCCTGAAGTTCGGCGTCCATTACCTCTACGAAAATGAATCCGGCGAAATCATCCGCGACATGTGGCTCACGACAATCGACATGTTCGCTAATCCGTTCTGGACGGTCTTCTACCTCGTCAGCATGTTCATCATCGGAATGCACCTGTTCCACGCCATCGCTTCCGCTTTCCAGACGCTCGGAATCGCCCACCAGAAGTGGACGCCGATCATCGAGTTCGTCGGGGTTGTCTATAGCGTTATCGTCGCTCTAGGCTTTGCCTTCGAAGCGGGCTTCAGCTGCTACATCGCCCATCAGGACGGGACGGAAGCGCTCCGGAATGTCGCGCACCAGAAACAGCAGCTTTTGGAGCAGAAGAAGCAGGCCGAGGAAGATGCCGCCAAGGCAAAGAAGATTTCCTTTGCCGTTTCCGCAGACGAAATTCAAGTTTCCTACATCGTAGAAGGAGATCGCTAATATGCAACTGGATGCTCACATTCCTGGTGGAAACATCTCCGAAAAGTGGACGCGCCACAAGTTCGAACTGAAGCTCGTAAACCCGACGAACAAGCGCAAGTTCAAGGTTATCGTCGTGGGAACGGGTCTTGCCGGTGCGAGCGCCGCCGCCTCTCTCGGCGAACTCGGCTACAATGTCCAGGCGTTCTGCTACCAAGATTCCCCGCGCCGCGCCCACTCGATCGCTGCCCAGGGCGGTATCAACGCGGCCAAGAATTACACGAATGACGGCGACTCCGTTTACCGTCTCTTTTACGATACTGTCAAGGGCGGCGACTTCCGCGCCCGCGAAGCGAACGTTCACCGTCTGGCGGAGAACTCCAACTGCATCATTGACCAGTGCGTCGCCCAGGGCGTTCCGTTCGGACGTGACTACGGCGGACTTCTCGCAAACCGCTCGTTTGGCGGAACGCAGGTCTCGCGTACGTTCTATGCGCGTGGACAGACCGGTCAGCAGCTTTTGCTCGGCGCTTACCAGGCCTTGATGCGCCAGGTGGCGAAGGGAACCGTCAAGATTTTCCCGCGGCGCGATATGCAGGATCTGGTCGTCATTGACGGCAAGGCTCGCGGAATCGTGGTCCGCAACCTGATTACCGGCGCGCTCGAAAGCTACGAGGCTGATGCCGTCTGTATTGCGACTGGCGGTTACGGAAACGTCTTCTATCTTTCGACAAATGCGAAGGGCTGCAACGTGAGCCCGGCATGGCAGGCTTACAAGAAAGGCGCTCTCTTTGCGAATCCCTGCTACACGCAGATTCACCCGACGTGCATTCCTGTCACGGGCGATCACCAGTCGAAGCTCACCCTGATGAGCGAATCGCTCCGCAATGATGGACGTATCTGGGTTCCGAAGAAAATCGGCGATACGCGTCCGGCGAACGAAATCCCGGAAAGCGAACGTTACTATTACCTCGAAGAACGCTATCCGTCGTTCGGAAACCTCGTTCCGCGCGACGTGGCGAGCCGCAACGCGAAGATGGTCTGCGACAAGGGAATGGGTGTCGGGGCGACAAAGCGCGCTGTCTATCTGGACTTTGCCGACGCCATCAAGCGGATGGGTGTCGCTGGCGTTTCCGCCAAATACGGCAACCTTTTCCAGATGTACGAAAAGATTACGGACGAGGATCCGTACAAGGTGCCGATGCGCATCTACCCGGCATCCCACTATACGATGGGCGGTCTCTGGGTCGATTACAACCTGATGAGTACGATTCCGGGCTGCTTTGTGCTCGGCGAAGCGAACTTCTCCGACCACGGCGCGAACCGTCTCGGAGCTTCGGCCCTGATGCAGGGACTTTCCGACGGCTATTTTGTCATTCCTTACACCATCGGCGGATACTTTGCGGGCACGAAGCTCGAAAAGGTCAGCGCGTCCGATCCGGCATTCAAGGAAGCGGAATCGCAGATTATGGAACGCCTGAACAAGATCCTGAATATTCACGGCAAGAAGAACGTTTCCGAAATTCATCGCGAACTCGGCCAGGTGATGTGGGACTATGTCGGCATGGGCCGCAACAAGGAAGGTCTCGAAACCGCCCTCAAGCGCATCCCGGAAATCCGCGCGGAATTCTGGGAAAACGCGAACGTTCTCGGTGCAGAAGGCGATTTCAACCAGAACCTCGAAAATGCGAACCATGTGGCGGACTTCCTGGAATTTGCGGAACTTCTCGCCCGCGACGCCTTGCATCGCGAGGAATCCTGCGGTGGGCACTTCCGCGAAGAGCACCAGACCGCCGAAGGCGAAGCGCTTCGCGACGACGAACACTTCTGCTATGTCGGTGCCTGGGAATACAAGGGCGAAGGACAGGTTCCGGAACTTTCCAAGGAACCTCTCACATTTGAAAATGTTCACCTCGTGACGCGGAGCTACAAATAATGAGCGACAATATGCATTTGACTCTCAAGATTTGGCGTCAGAAGGACGCCAAGACCAAAGGCCAGTTCGAAACGGTCAATATCGATGGCATTTCCCCGGACATGTCTTTCCTGGAAATGCTCGACATCGTAAACGATCGCGAAATGAAGCAGGGAAAGGAAGGCTTTGCCTTTGACCACGACTGCCGCGAAGGAATTTGCGGAATGTGTTCCCTGGTCATCAACGGAATGCCTCACGGTCCCGACCATGCGGTGACTACTTGCCAGCTCCATATGCGCAAGTTTAAAGACGGCGATACGATTGTCATCGAGCCGTGGCGCGCTTCCGCTTTCCCCGTCATCAAGGATTGCGTCGTGAACCGCAGCGCGTTCGACCGTATCATCCAGGCCGGCGGATTCGTGAGCGTGAATACGGGGGCCGCTCCGGAAGCGGCTTCGATTCCCGTTCCGAAGGACCAGGCGGACAGGGCCTTTGACGCTGCCGCCTGTATCGGTTGCGGTGCCTGCGTTGCCGCTTGCAAGAATTCTTCCGCGATGCTCTTCGTCTCGGCGAAGGTCAGCCACCTTTCTTACCTGCCGCAGGGCAAGGTCGAAGCGAAGAAACGCGTACTTGCAATGGTCGCCCAGATGGACAAGGAAGGATTCGGCAACTGCACGAATCTTTACGAATGCCAGGCCGCCTGCCCGAAGGGTATCACCGTGGATTACATTGCCAAGATGAACCGCGAATACCTCGGCGCGACCGTTTCCTACGCCGAAAAGGTTTACGGCAAGGATATGTAGCCGAAAACTTTGAACTCAAAAGCTCCCGGATCTTTTCCGGGAGTTTTTTTGTGAACGGATGACGCTTGAGTAAAAAAAAACGCCTGCTGAAAAGGCAGACGCTTCGTTTATGCGGAATTCGGATTTATTGTCCAATGAACGGTTAAAACCCTGCACTTTCAGTGCAGCCACTTCCAGTTTCTAAAAATGTATCTTTGGGTTATGGGCGAAAACCGGAAGACCACTCATAGCGTGAGCAATCTCAGTTGCCACATCGTTTGGGTAACGAAGTACCGGTATGCGGTGTTGACCGGGGACGTTCAGCGCCGTTGCCGAGACCTGCTCGTGCAGGTCTGCGACAGCGAGGATGTCCGCATATTGAAGGGCGTCGTCAGCAAGGACCATGTCCATATGCATGTGGAATATCCGCCGTCGCTAAGCGTCAGCGACCTCGTGAAGAGGCTGAAAGGAAGGACGTCCAGGATGCTTCAGGAGGAGTTCCCGATGTTGCGGAAGCGCTACTGGGGCCGGCATTTCTGGGCGGTCGGCTTTGGCGTGTGGAGTACGGGTGTGATAACCGACGCGATGGTGCAGGAATACCTGGAACACCACCGGGACGCACCCAATTCAAATTACGACAACTGGATTATGGAGGGGATGTGAGGGAATTTCATTCCCTCACCCTGAACCCTTGGGTTCTGAAACTTTGGACTTTCAGTCCAAAGTGGTTCATTTACAGGCTGTCGATCACCTTGTTGAATTTTTCGACGGGCCGCATCCACTTCTTGAGAAGTTCGGGCTGCATCGCGTAGTAGCCTCCGACATCGGCGGGAACACCCTGGGCCTTGGCCAGAGCTTGGACAATGTCTTGCTCGCTTTCCCCGAGAGCTTTTGCGACCGGAGCGAAGTGCTCAGCGATATCCGGATTTTCTTTTTGCCGAGCGAGTTCTTCCGCCCAGTAAAGGGCGAGGTAGAAATGGGAGCCGCGGTTGTCCAGTCCGCCCAGCTTCCGTTCCGGCGTGCGGTTGTTTTCGAGAATTTTTTCGTTCGCCTTGTCGAGGGCTTCGGCGAGAACCTTTGCCTTTTTGTTGCCGACCGGATTTTCCTTCGTCGGGAGTGCAGCCTGTTCAAGCGATGCGGCGAGAGCGAAATATTCTCCGAGGGAATCCCAGCGCAGGTAGTTTTCCGCAAGGAACTGTTGGACCTGCTTGGGAGCGCTTCCGCCTGCGCCCGTTTCAAAGAGGCCGCCACCGGCCATGAGCGGCACGATGGAGAGCATTTTCGCGGAGGTTCCGACTTCGAGAATCGGGAACAGGTCGGTGAGATAGTCGCGCATGACATTTCCTGTCACAGCGATTGTATCGAGTCCTTTTTTTGCTCGGGTAAGGGTTTCCAGGATGGCGTCTGTCGGGGACTTGATCTGGATATCTAGTCCCGTCAGGTCGTATTCCGAAAGGTAAGCGGAAACCTTTTTCTGGATTTCGCGGTCGTGTGCGCGGTTCGGGTCGAGCCAGAATATCGCTGGCATTCCCGAAAGCTTTGCACGGGTTACGGCGAGCTTTACCCAGTCGCGGATAGGAGCGTCTTTCGCCTGGCACATACGGAAAATGTCACCGGTTTCGACTTCTTCGGAGAGAAGAACCTTGCCTTGGGAATCGACCGCCCGGATAACGCCATTTCCCTCTGCGATGAAAGTCTTGTCATGGCTGCCGTATTCCTCTGCGCCTTGCGCCATCAGGCCCACGTTCGGGACGGTTCCCATGGTGCGCGGATCGAATGCGCCGTTCTGCTTGAGAAATTCGATTGTCGTCTTGTAGATTCCCGCATAGCATCTGTCGGGAATTACCGCCTTGACTTCCTCGAGCTTTCCTTCCTTGTTCCACATGCAGCCCGAATTGCGAATCATGGCGGGCATCGAAGCGTCGATGATGATGTCGCTTGGAACGTGGAGGTTCGTGATGCCCTTTGTCGAATCGACCATCGCAAGGTCCGGGCCTTTGGCGAGAGAGTCTTCGATTGATTTCTTGATTTCCGCTTCCTTCGGATTCCCGGCGATGCGCTTGTAGAGGTCGCCTAGCCCGTTGTTCGGGTCGATTCCGAGTTCATGGAAAAGTTCCGCATATTTTTCGAAAACGTCTTTCAGGAACACGCGGACAAATGCGCCGAACATCACCGGGTCCGAGACCTTCATCATCGTCGCCTTGAGGTGCACGGAAAAGAGAACGCCCTTTTCCTTCGCGTCTTCCATCTGTTCGGCAATGAATTTTTCGAGGTCCTTGATGTGCATGACGGTCGCGTCGAGAACTTCACCGGCGAGGAGCGGCATCGCCTTGCGGAGAAGCGAAACGTGTCCCGATTCCGAAACGAATTCGATTTGGAACGTATCTGCCTTGGGCATCGTAAGGGATTTTTCGTTGCCGTAGAAATCGCCTTCGGTCATGCTCGAAACATGCGTCTTGACGGAGGCGTTCCATGTCCCGTTGGAATGGGGATGCTTTCTTGCATAGTTCTTGACCGCGTTCGGGGCGCGCCTGTCGGAATTTCCCTGTCGGAGCACCGGGTTCACCGCGGAACCTTTGACCTTGTCGTATCTCGCGCGGATATCCCTTTCTTCGTCGGTTGCGGGGGAGTCCGGGTAATCGGGCAGGGCGTAGCCGTTTTTCTGGAGTTCCGCGATGGCTGCCTTGAGCTGCGGGACGGATGCGGAAATGTTCGGCAGCTTGATGATGTTCGCTGTCGGATCTTGCGTGAGTGCCCCTAGGAAGGCGAGATCGTCCGAGACGGGCTTTCCAAAAAACCGGGTGCCTTGGGGCATCCTGTCGGCGAAAGCGGCGAGAATCCGTGCGGCGAGCGAGATGTTTTTTGTTTCGACGTCGAGGTCTGCGGATCTGGCGAAAGCCTGGACGATCGGCAACAGGGATTGGGTCGCAAGGAAAGGCGACTCGTCGGTCAGGGTATAGTAAATCTTTTGGTTCATACGTCTGTAAAATAGAAAATTTTTATACAAAATAAGCCCGCACGGTGCGAGCTTACTTTGTATGAGGTCAAGAAGTTCGTTATTTGCGAATCAGGTTCAAATCGCGGACGGCTCCCTTGTCTGCGCTTGAAGCCATGGCGGCGTAAGCCTGGAGCGCCTTGGAAACGGTGCGTTTCCTGTGTTCCGGTTTCCACGCCTTGTCGCCTTTCGCTTCCATTTCCTTTCGGCGGTCGGAAAGTTCGGCGTCGGTGAGTCCGACATTGATCGTGCGGTTCGGAATGTCAATCTCGATGATGTCGCCTGTGCGGACAAGGCCGATGTTTCCCTTGTTCGCGGCTTCCGGGCTTGCGTGGCCGATTGAAAGACCGCTCGTTCCGCCGGAGAAACGTCCGTCGGTGAGAAGTGCGCAGAGCTTTCCGAGATGACGGCTCTTGAGGTAGCTCGTCGGGTAGAGCATTTCCTGCATTCCGGGACCTCCCTTGGGACCTTCGTAACGGATGACCACGACGTCTCCCGCCTTGACCTTGTTGCCGAGGATTCCTTCGACGGCTTCTTCCTGGCTTTCGAAGACGATGGCGGGACCGGTGAACTTGAGAATCGATTCATCGACGCCCGCTGTCTTGACAATGCAACCATCGATGGCGAGGTTCCCATACAGGACGGCAAGGCCTCCGTCCTTGGAATAGGCGTGTGCACCGTCGCGGATGGCTCCGTTTGCGCGGTCGAGGTCGAGCGAATCGTAATGGAAGTCCTGGGAAAATGCGGTGATGTTGAACTTGCGGCCCGGTCCTGCCAGGTAGCGGTTCTTGATTTCTTCTGTCGGATTCTTCATTACGTCGTTCGTGTCAATCGCTTCGCCGATTGTCTTGGCGTGGACCGTGTGACAATTGCGGTGGATGAGACCCATCCGGTCGAGCTCCGCGAGGATGCCGATGATGCCGCCCGCGCGGTTCACGTTTTCGACGTGGATGTTGTGGACCGTCGGAGCGACCTTGCAGATGCACGGCGTGTTGCGGGAAAGCCTGTCGATGTCTTTCATGGTGAAATCGACTCCGGCTTCCTGGGCGACGGCGAGCAGGTGCAGCACCGTGTTCGAGCTTCCGCCCATGGCGATATCGAGTCGCATGGCGTTTTCAAAGGCTTCCTTCGTCGCGATGGATCGCGGCAGGACGCTTTCGTCGTCTTCGTCGTAGTAGCGGTGGCAAAGTTCCACGATGCGCTTTCCCGCTTCGATGAAAAGCTTTTTCCGTTCGGCGTTCGTGGCGACGATCGTGCCGTTTCCGGGGAGCGATAGTCCGATGGCTTCGGTGAGGGAGTTCATCGAGTTTGCCGTGAACATGCCAGAGCAGCTTCCGCAGGTGGGGCAGGCGTTCGCTTCGATGTCTGCTACGTCCTTGTCGCTAATCGTATCGTCTGCGGAATCGATCATCGCGTCGATCAGGTCGAGGGCCCTGTCGGAACCGTCTTTCTGCCTGACGTGTCCCGCTTCCATCGGTCCGCCGGAAACGAAAATCGCCGGGATGTTCAACCGCATGGATGCCATGAGCATTCCCGGGGTCACCTTGTCGCAGTTGCTGATGCAGACAAGAGCGTCTGCCCGGTGCGCGTTCGCCATGTATTCGACGCTGTCCGCGATGAGGTCTCGCGAGGGGAGACTGTAGAGCATTCCGTCGTGGCCCATGGCGATTCCGTCATCGACCGCAATCGTGTTCATTTCTTTCGGGATGCCGCCCGCTTTACGGATTTCCTCGGCGACGATTTTTCCGACTTCGCGAAGATGAACATGTCCCGGGACGAATTCCGTGAAGCTGTTCACGATGGCGATGACCGGCTTTCCGAAGTCTTCGGGCTTCGTGCCCGTTGCAATCCAGAGGGCGCGGGCTCCCGCCATTTCGCGGCCTTCGATGGTCTTTTTGGAACGAAGATCTCTCATAAACCTACCTCGTAAAAGTGCGCAGAAATAATAGAAAATCGGAACAAGGAAAAAGGAACGCTTTGATGGTTTGAACTAAAATTCTTAAATTGCCTTTTATGGCAGAAGAAGAACTAGCGGAACTCCCGAAAGTCGAATCGAACGAAGATCTCGCGCGCATCGTGCAGGCGCTTGTCTTTGCGTCACCCGATGTCGTGACGCTACGAAAACTGAAGGAAATCATCGGCGACTTTCTGGATGCGAAGACCGTTTCCGAGGCGCTTCGCCTTGCGAACGACAACCTGAATAAAATCGACGCTCCGTTTGAAATCGTGGAACAGGCCGGCGGCTACCGTTTTCGGACACGGGCCAGGTATTATCCGTGGGTGAGGAAGCTCTTCCCGGATGCGAACGCGCGGAGGCTTTCCCAGGCGGCTCTCGAAACGCTTGCGATTGTCGCCTACCAGCAGCCGATTACCCGTGCGGCCCTCGAACAGGTGCGCGGCGTTTCCTGCGACGGTCCGCTGAAGAGCCTTCTCGAAAAGAAGCTTATCGCTCTCGGCGCCCGTGCGGAAACGGTGGGAAACCCCTACACCTACGTGACGACGGACGATTTTCTCAAGTATTTCGGCATCAACAGGATTCCCGAGGACTTGCCGCGTCTCCGCGAATTCCAGGAACTTTTGAACGCGAACGAGATCGTTCCGAATTACGCGCAGAACGAAAAACCGGGAGTCTCGAATCCGCCGGAATCCGATCCTTCCCAGATTGAACTTTCGATGGGGACGCCATGAGCTGCACGCCGTTGATGAAGCAGTATTACGAAATCAAGGCGCAGAATCCCGACTGCATCCTGTTCTTTCGGATGGGGGATTTTTTCGAGCTGTTTGAAAAGGACGCCGAAATCGCGTCGAAGATTTTGGGGCTGACGCTCACCAGCCGGAACAACGGGGCTTCGGGAAACACGCCGCTCTGCGGCTTTCCGCACCATGCGTCGGAGCGTTACTTCCCGAAAATGGTCGCCGCCGGTTACAAAGTCGCCGTCTGCGAACAGGTCGAGGATCCGAAGCTCGCGAAGGGAATCGTCAAGCGGGCGATCGTCGAAGTCATCAGCGCGGGAACCTCGATGAACGAGGGCATCCTCGATGCGAAGGTGGCGAACTATCTCTGCGCGATCCTTCCCGGAAAAGATTCGATAGCTTTTGCCTTTGCCGACGTGACGACCGGATACCTTGCCGTTTCGGAGTCGCCCCTGCCGAATTTCGAAAGCGAGCTTGCCCGCCGGATGCCCAAGGAAATCCTCTTGCCTGCGGGTATGGAACTTCCGAAATCCGTGGAGGATTTTGTCCGCGGGGAATCCGTCCTGGTGACACGCGTCGAGGAATCCCACTATGAATTGAAAAACGCGTCCGACGTACTTCTCGGGCACTTTAACGCGGCGAGCCTCGAAGCGCTAGGGCTTGACGGGATGCCGGAAAAGGCCCGGGTTGCGGGAGCGATACTCTGGTATCTGATCGACCAGAAAAAATCCGAGCTATCGCACATCACGCATCTGGAACTTCTGGATTTGGGCGATTACATGGTGCTCGATCCGGCGACGCTCCGGAACCTGGAACTTGTTCGCCCGCTGAATGCGGACGATGTGCAGAGTACGCTGGTGTTCGTCCTGGATTATACGGTGACGGCGATGGGCGGGAGGCGCTTGCGGGAATGGATTTCGCATCCGCTCGTTTCTGTCGGACGGATTGCGGAACGCTCGGACGCGGTCGCGGAACTGGTTTCGAACCCGATTGCCCTTGACGAACTGAAAACGGCCCTTCGCGAAATCCTCGACATGGAACGGCTGATGGGGCGCGTGGGAAGCGGGCGTGCGAACGCGCGCGACCTGTATGGCATGGGACGCTCCCTGTCAAAGGCGGTGAAGGTCGCCGAGGCGCTTTCCTCGCTGAAGTCGCCCGTGTTCAGGTCGCTTGCGGAAACGCTCCTGTCTGCGGAAGGAAAGGGCGAACAGATTCTCCGGATGCTCAACGACGATCTTCCGATGACCGTCCGCGAAGGCGGCATGATCCGGGAAGGCGCGGACCCGGAACTCGACCGGATGAACGCGGAGATAAAGGACCGGCGGGAATGGATCGCTTCGTTAGAGGCTCGCGAGCGGGAACGGCTCGGCATCAATTCCCTGAAAGTCGGCTACAATCGCGTATTCGGGTATTACATCGAAGTTTCCAAGGTGCATTCGGACAAGATTCCGCCGGAATATATCCGCAAGCAGACGACGGTGAACGCGGAGCGTTACATCACGCCCGAGATGAAGGAATGCGAAACGATAATCTCCAGCGCGGAAAGCCGCATCCACGATTTAGAATACCGCATCTTTACGCGTCTTCGCGAATCGGTGAACGCATCCCGGACCGAGCTTCAGCAAATCGCTTCCGCCGTTGCGGAAACGGATGTCTTTTACAGTCTTTCGACGGCTGCCCGCAAGCGCGGCTACTCTCGGGCCGATGTCTTTGAAGGAACGGGAATCGAAATCCGCGGAGGCTTCCACCCGGTCATCGTCGCGGCGAACCCGGACGTTCCCTTTGTGCCGAACGACGTTTCGCTCTCGCCGGAAGCGGACCGCATGATGCTCATCACGGGACCGAACATGGCGGGTAAATCGACCTATCTCCGGCAGACGGGGCTGATTGTCCTGATGGCGCAAATCGGATCGTTTGTCCCGGCGGAATCGGCGAGAATCGGCATTGTCGATAGGATTTTTACACGGGTCGGTGCGAGCGACCGCCTTTCGCGAGGGCTTTCCACGTTCATGGTCGAAATGATCGAAACGGCGAACATTCTCCGGAACGCGACCGCGCGAAGCCTAGTCCTGCTCGACGAAATCGGACGGGGAACCAGCACGTTTGACGGGCTTTCCATCGCCTGGGCCATTTTCGAGACTTTGCACGATAATCCGAAGCGCGCAGCGATTACCCTGTTCGCCACGCATTACCACGAAATGACAACCCTTGCGGATGCGCTAGCCCATGCGGGAAACTACCAGATTGCGGTAAAGGAAGACGGCGACAGTCTCATCTTTTTGCACAAGATCTTGCCGGGAGCCTGCGATTCGAGCTATGGAATCCATGTGGCGGAAATGGCGGGGCTTCCCTCGGAAGTCGTCCGCCGAGCGAGAAAGATTCTGTTGCGTTTAGAAAAACAGCAGATAGACCCGAGCGATTCGCGGCACAGGCAGGAACTGATGGAAAAGCCGCAGACCGACATCTTCGCCCCGCCAGACGAAAATACGCAGCTCTTGCTCGAAGAGATCCGCCGTCTGAAACCGGAAGAGATGACCCCGCTCGAAGCGCTTTCGAAGCTCTCGGAACTCAAGGCCTATTACGGAAAGTGACATGGAAGCGATAGACTTTTCCGCGCTCGAAGATTTTGTTTACGAGAACCGCTTGATTGACGAGAATTCCGTGCACGGGCTTTTGCACTGGCACCAGGTGGAGTTCAACGGGCTTCTGCTTTCGCAAGAAACTCTTGCGGACAAGACTGTCGTTCGGCTCTTCGCGCTTTTCCACGATTCGCGGCGCATTTCGGACGGCTATGACGAGGAGCATGGAAAGTTCGGGGCGGATTTTGCCCGGAAGCTTTTCGAAAATAGGTTTACGCTCGACAAGGCGCGGCTTGAAAAATTGCTGTATGCGTGCACGAACCATACGACGGAGCTTTCGAGCGGGGACGCAACCATCGACACGTGCTATGATGCGGACAGGCTTGACCTGGGGCGCGTCGGCATCATTCCCGACCCGGATAAAATGGCGACGTCTTTTGGAAAGAAGCTTGCGCGGAAAATGCGGGATGTTCCGGCGGAAAGGCATCGCGAGTGGATTCAAAATTTTGCGGAAACGAACTTCGGACGGTTCGCCTAAAAATTCGTTTGTTATTTTTCCTTCGTGCTGAAACTCATTTTACAGTCCTTTATCCCGCTGCTTGCCGCGTTCCCGCTCTTTACGGTGCTTGTCGAATTTCGCGACAGGTCGTGTGTGCGGCACCGGCTGCCGTGGCTCGTGTTTTCCGTCGTGTTTTTTCTGTGGCACGGAATCTTTACCCGGTTTATCGCGGATTCGGAGCTTTTGCGCCCGATGATTTCCCTGGGCGATCTCGCAATTTTTTTCTTCTTTACCGTTCTGTGGATTCGGGAAGAAAACCGCAATGCCGAGGAACCTTTGAAAAAGCCCTTTCTCTTGCGGGGAATTCTAGGGCTTCTCCTTTTTGCCGCGGTTCTCGTCGTTTCGACCTATATCGTCCGTCCGGCAATTTTTCTCTTGCCTTTGTTCGCTGCGATTCTATTCGCTTTTTTCTGTGACAGGCTCTATTCGTCCCGGTCGTTTTACCCGAAGCCGAGGGTGCATCTCGTCTATGGTTTCTACGCGCTTTCGCTGCTTTTGGTTTTACCCGTCTTTCGCCTGCTTTTTTTGTTCCAGGTCGCCTATGTCTTTATCCGCAGGTTGCAGAACTGGATTCTCCACAAGGACCGGATTCTCGATTCCTACGAGGAGGAACGCCGGATAAACCATCGGATTATCGCGAAGATGGGAGAGACTGTCGATGATTTCTCGGATTTGCACGAATCGCTTTCGAATTTCCTTTCGACGCTTTCAGAAGGCATCGAGGCGAAATCCGCTGCGGTCTATATCTGGGACGAAAAGGAAAGTCTCTTTCGCTGCTCGGATCTTCACGGGGTCTTTTTTCCGCTTGTCTCCGGGAACGAGATGAGCTTTACGCATCTGGAAACCCTGAAAAAAATCGCCTTTTCGCAAAACATCTCCGACGAGAAAAATATTATCTGGGAATGCGGGGCGACGCGGACGGGAATCTTCATGCCTTTTGCCGGTCGCGACGAGAGAATCCTTTCCTTGGGGAGCCGTGCGGCGAATATCCGTTCCCTGATTCTCGAACCGCTATGCTTTGAACAAAAGCTCCTGGGCGTTTTGGTAGTCGAAAATAAACAGTACGAGCGTTACTTTACGGAGAGCGATTACTATTTGGTTCAGAACTTTGCCCATTACGCGACGATGATTCTCAAGGCGCATGACGCCGCGCTTGAACGGCAGAACCGCGCTAGGACGCAGGCGGAACTGCAACTGGGATTTCATATCCAAATGGGGCTCTTGCCGCGTTCGATTCCTGAATTTTCGGGGATTTCGCTTGCGGGTTCGATGACTCCCGCAAAGGAGATCGGCGGCGACTATTTCGACTTTTTGAACCTGCCGAACGGAAACCTGGGAATCGTCATCGGCGACGTTTCGGGCAAGGGGGTTCCCGCCGGGATGGTGATGACTTCGCTGTATGCGTTTCTCCATGCGGAGTGCCGCTATTTTGCCAACACCTACCGGACGCTCGTCCATGTGAATGCGGACCTTTCGAACCATATTTCGGAAACGATGTTCGCTTCGCTCCTCTTCTTTGATTGGAATCCGCGGTCAAAAGCCTTGCACTATACGAGTTGCGGACACGAACACATCTTGCATTTCAAGAAGGCGGAAAACCGTCTGGAGGCAATCCGGAGCGGGGGCATCGCGCTCGGGATGGTCGCGGACAACAGCAAGATCATTCGGGAAAAGTCCCTGCTTGTAAAGCCCGGGGACACGGTGCTGCTCTATACGGACGGCGTGACGGAAGCGTCGAACGAGGCGCGTGAAATGTTCGGGCTTGGACGCCTCAAGGCCTTTGTCGAAAAATACGAGGCTCTTTCCGCGGACGAAATACGCCTCGCGCTTCTCGATGAACTGCGGAACTTTGCGCACGGCGCCGCCCAGGCGGACGACATCACGATTCTCGTGATGAAGTTTTAGGACGATATTTAGAGAATGGCTTTATAAGGAATCGCAGACGCCTATGCTTAGGGACTAGGGATGAGGGACTAGGGAATAGTCCGCAGATATCTAAGGGAATGAGCAATTAGCAATGAGCAATGGGAAATTGGTCTGCGAACGTCTATGTTTAGGGATTAGGGAACAGGGACTAGGGAATAGTCCGCAGACATCTAAGCTTTTGGGAAACGCTACAATGTCATTTCCGTGCTCACTATGCTGTCATTCCCCGGCTTGACCGGGGAATCCCCTTTAAGGAATGGGATTTGACAGGCTAGCGAGCTTGTCGAGCTATGCCCGGCAATGACAAGGGTCAAGTGTTCCGACACATCTGAAAACAGGTTCTTAGGGCGATAAAAAAGGCTTCCCGGAGGGGAAGCCTTTGAAATTTTGCCTGGCTTATTTGGAAAGCGCATGGAAAAGGGCGAACACCATGCCCGGTCGGAAGTATTTTCCTGCCGTATATTTGAGCGCGGTGCTGTGGAGAAGCGTAAAGAGGGTCTCTTCGGAAATCTTCGCCTTTTTGGCGAGCGGACCGAAACTCTTCTTGAATGTAGCGAAGTTTTTCGGAAGCTTCGGGGATATCCGACCATCGGCGAGGAGTGCGCCTTTCTTGCCTAGTTCCGCGACGAGAGCCTTTGCCGCAGAAAGGGAAACTCCGATTTTTTCGAGCGCGTCTTCATGCAGCTTGCAGGAACCGTTGAATCCTTCCGGTGCCGCGAACGGAACCTTCGCTTCGTCGTAGAGGTTTTGGATCATGCTTTCGACGATTTCGCGCGCCTCGTCAAATGACTTGTGGAATACCATGCCGCTTGCGATGCTGTATTGGATACCTATCCATACGTCATGGGCCTGGAAGTTGAACTCGTCGAGTGGGGAACCGTCCTTGTGGACGAGGTTTGCCGCGCCGAGGAGCGGGGAATTCGCCTTGTAGTTCGTGCGGAAGATGCGGTCGAGCGTGCTCTTTCCCTTCGCATCGTCGGTAATCGGTTCGAGTCCGAGAAGCCGCAGGTAGGTATCCGCCAGCATGGAATCGGCGAAGACGTCGTCGGAATCCAGGGAAATTTTCGCCCGGAACGAATCGCGGAACGCTTCGGGGCAGGAGCCGTAGAGCCATTCCTTCTTGAACTTGCGGAGCTCGAGCTTTGAAAGTTCGACGTCTTCGGGAATTTCGGAGAAGTCGAGCCAGTCGTTCAGTTCGCGGAGCTTTTGCGCGTCTGTTCCGGAAAGCGGAATCTCGTCGGCAAGCGCTTCAACCACCTTGTCGAAATGTTCGAAATTCACGTCCTTGGCTTCAATAGGCGTCGCGAAGAAGTGGAAGTATCCTTCGTTTTCGTCCCAGAGCGCAGCGTGGAATTCCTTTTCCGCTTCGGAGGCTTTCCTGTTCCAGTCGAGCGACCGTGCGGAATCCCCGACCAGTTCCGCAATCTTTGCCGCAGCGCGAAGGCCCGCAATCCAGAGGCTTCCGCAATAGACGGAAATGCCGTGGCTAGAAAGGTTGTCGAACGTGTCGTCCGTGCCGTGGGTGAGCGGGAAGTTCTCGCCTTCGCCGACCATCTTCTCCAGATACTCCATGCAGGCATAGACGGCGTCCTTGCAGTATTCGACGACGTTCTTCTCGCCGGTGAGCTTGTAGTGGCGAAGCACCATCAGCACGTACTTCGGGGCGAGATCCTTCCATTCCTTCACGTTGTGCCAGTCGTAGGCGTCGGGCTTTGCATCGAACGGGCTTCCAAGATCGTGGATGACCGCTCCGCATACGGCCCGCGGGCCTTCGAGTTTCGGATCCGGGAGATCTGCGAACGGATGGTTCACGTATTCGTGGTGACGCCTTGTCTTCGGGTCGCTTGCGAGAATCGCATCGGCAAAGCGTTTCATCACTTCGCCGTCGAGCCTCGGGAGAAGCGCGAGCAGGGAGAAGCTGCCGTAGAAATAGACGTCGAGCGAATTGAAGAACGGATAGTCGGCGCATTCGCGGACGAGGAAACGGTCGTCCTTGTCCCAGACGCTCGCTTCGGGAATGAAGCTCAGCGTGTTGAGCGCGAGCGAGCGGAAGTTCGCCTGTTTTTTCTTGTCTTTCGGGAAGAGCTTCGCGAGGCTCTTTTCCGGGGCGAGCGCACGGTAGGATTCGCCGAACGACTTTTCGAATTCGCTGTCGAAATTGAGCGCTTCCGAGAGCATCGCCTGGACGCGGCCAAAAGGTTCCGGGTAGAAGACGGTGTATTTCTTGAGCGATTCCAGACCGTTCATGCGGATGTGCGGAAAGTCGAGGATCGTGTTGAAAAGGACGCTCGCCTTGGCGCGGGGCTTCAGGCGGATTGTCACGACAAGAGCACCGGCGACGGTTTCGCGTCCGCTATAGACGTTTTTCACGAAGTTTGCGGAAACGCGTCCGCTGTGAATCGCACCGGCGAGGACCGTCTTCTGGTCGTCGCGGTAAAAGAGCGGCTTTGTCGAGACGTTCACGTCGTCCTTCGGGTTCCATGTCGCGCTGATTCCCATGCAGCCGTCGAAGTCGCTTTCGGCAAGATTTTTCTCGTTGTAAAATTCGATGCCCTTGACCGATCTGCCATCGGCGAGGGCTGCGTCAAATTCGACGCCTTTCGGATTCCGCGCCGCGGGGACTAGCACGAAGGAGGAATCCTGGACGCCTTGGCGGTCCTTTGCTATCTGGTAACCGCAATAGTTTTCCTGCATCTGCACGAGCGTCACTTCGCGGACATCCTTTGTCGGGTTCACGAGTTCGTAGCGGACCGCGCTCACGGGGAGGCTCGAAATGCGTTCGTCGTTTGGGAGGACATAGCTGTATTGGTAACGCGTCATCTGGACGCCCCTTGTCCCCTTGAAGCGGGTGCGGGAAAGCGGATATTCCGCTGTGTATTCCATCTTTTGCGCGTCGTAGCCCTTTTCGCCGAGAAATTCGGAATCGTTCTCAAATGCGGCGGTCAAGGAACCCTTGCTTTCCGCCTTTTCGCCGAGTTCCCCGTCAAAGAAGTCGATGAGCACGCTGCGGTTGAATTCGGGAGAAGTCGTTTCGCCTGCGTCGATCATCTTCTGCGTACGCGGGCTGAATTCCGTGTGCCAACGGAGGAGAGCGTCCTTGTTCGTTTCGAAGAACTTCCTATCGGCGAGAACCTTTTCGATTTTTTTCAGGGCGTCCTTTTCGTTTGTTTCCGGGAAAAGGGCGTTCCCGTTTGCGTCCTTCAGCGTGTAGAACTGGTTCTTGCGGGAAAATTCAAAGAAGTTCCGGATGGCGAGCGGGCCGTTTTTCTTGATGACCGATTCGCGGTAGAACATGTTCTGGAGACGTAAGTCGTCCGGGTTTGCGGCGCGAACCTGAACGCCTGGGATCATGCTCGTCACGGGAGTAGTCCCTGCCGGAGTAACCGTGTAGGTGCTTCCGATGCCGCCGACAGCGATTCCCGTCGTCGCCGGTGTCGTGGAAAGCGGCGTGTACCAAGGCTGGATAAATTCGACGGCGAGACCCTTTGTCATCAGGTCCTTGACCGATCCGTGTAGCTTGGCGGATTCCAGGTATTTGTCAAAAGTCATGAGGGATTCCTATGGTTGAAAATTTTTCCGCAACAAATCTAGAAAGTTATTTTTGGGATGGAAAATCGGAATTTGCCGTGGAACGGGAAAGCCGAAGTTTTAAGCTCGATATGGGAAAAGGACGCTGAAAATGAAATTCAAACTTCCCGAATTTTTGCGAAACGTGCGGACTCCCTCGGAAGGGGAAAACGCGTTGCGTACAAACTATCCCGATTGTATTGTCGTCGGAATCGACGAGGTCGGTCGCGGGCCGCTCGCAGGTCCCGTTGTCGCCTGCGCAGCCGTTCTGAAAAATCCGTCGGCGGATTCCGCTCTCGACGATTCCAAAAAGCTTTCCCGGAAAAAGCGCGAAGCGATGTTCGAAAAGGTCAAGGACGAATGCCTCTGCTATGCGATTGCGAGCGCGAGCGCAAAGGAAATCGACGAAACGAACATCCTCGAAGCGGACTTCCTTGCAATGCGGCGCGCGCTTTCGGCGTTGGGATTTCCCGGGCTTTCCGTTTCCGAACCGGAAATTCCAATCGAAGCGAAAGGCTCGTTTCCCGCTGGGGCGAAACTTTTGTTCGCTGTCGATGGGAACCTGAAAATCCGAGGTGTCCCAGAAGAATGCCAATTAGCGATTGTCCAGGGCGACGGGCGGGTCGCTAGCGTTTCCGCTGCGTCGATTCTCGCGAAGGTTTTCAGGGACCGCTATATGGATGGTCTTGCCGAAAAATATCCGGGCTACGGCTTTGAAAAGAACGCGGGCTACGGCACGAAGGCGCACCTAGAAGGGATCCGCTTGCACGGCTTGACGCCGGAACACAGGCGGAGCTTTCATCCGAAAAGCCTTCAGGTGGAGATGGAGCTGTAGGAAAATTTTTAGCGGTTTCCCAGCATTTCTTGCGCAATATCCCAGAGCTTTTCGCCGTAATAGGGCTTTAGCCGGTTCATCAGCTCGATGAACTTCGGGTTTTTTAGATTTGGGGGGATTGCTGTAAAATCCGATTCATAGGTTTCAAAATGATTAAATTCTTCTTCGTCAAAATTTTGTACTACGGATGCGGCATCCAGCCAAATCCACGACCGAATCACTTTCCCTTTTTTGACAAGGATTGCTCCCCCGTAATGAATGCTGTCCGGAGACAAAAAAATGGCCTGGTTCATAAAGGTTGCCTGTATGGTGTCAGACAGCGCTTCGGGGAAAATGAGGCGGAGTGGGATTTTTTCCGATTCCGTCCTTTCCGTGAGTTGATGTGGCTCGTTTTTTTCAAAACAGATTCTCGCTTCCACGAGGTATAGCGCGGAGTCCCGGACTTGCGCCTTGAACGAAAGCCCGGGCGGAGTTTCTCCGTATTTCATCGGGAGATAGTCGGAAATATAGGACGGCAGGAATGTGTACGAAATTCCATCGATTTCTATTTCTTCGTTACAGGTGCCGGGATAATCATAATCAAAGCAAATCAATACAGTCGGATTATCGAGCCAGCCTATAACCTCTGCTCCATCCATTGTCGTACTGCCAGCGAGAGCATTTATCGACAGAAACAACAGGGCAAGAATCTTTTTCATTCGTTGAACTCCGCGTTGTATTCCATATTTGATTTTAGCTTGTAGCGGTCTGCATGTTTTTTGTAGCGCTTGGTGAAAAGGCAATTGGCTTTCCTGAATAGTTTAGACGAATATCTTCCTTTTTCATTGTCGATTCCTTCGAAGAAAGTTCTTATTTCGTCCGCTTTCATTCCCAGAATACGCTCGAGGGCGAACTGCATTTCGTGCGCATCGACTTCCACGTCCATGTCGGTTTTCGAGCTTATGCCGTCCCCGAACCTGGGCTTCCACGCGTCCTGCAGGTGCTGCCAGACGTGCCGCAGTTCGTGGAGCAGGCGGACATTCATCGCGTCCGAGTAGCCGGGATACTTTGCCGCGTTCATGAGAATGGAAAAGCCGTCATCCTGTGAAATGGTCATGCCCCCGGGATATTCTTCGTCGTCACCTTGAGACTGAAATTTGACGCTGAAGTTCGCGTCTTTGAGTCCCCGCGTGTCGTCGAACAGCATCTTCTCCCAATATTTCGGCATGGATTCCTCCTTTTGTTGGCAATATAATTAAAAACTTCCGGAAAAAACGAAAAACGCCTGGGTTTTAGCGAGAAAGGAGCACCCTAGCGGTTGCCCAGCATTTCTTGCGCGATGTCCCAGAGCTTTTCCCCGTAATAGGGCTTTAACCGGTTCATCAGTTCGATGAACTTCGGGTTTTCCCAGTCGGAAGCGCATTCGTAACCGGGGCGAATACCGCACCATTCTGCTTCGTTGCGCTTAAAATTGTTGTATCGTTCCTTGTCAAATTCTTTCGCTGTGGAATCTTTTTTCGCATAAGAATAAAAGACATGTCCTTTTCTGATGAGAAAAGTTTGAGAGCACTGTGAATCGTCGGCTAAAAACAGGCGAATATCCTTTGTGAGAAAATCCGCCCAGATCGTGTCGGAATCGGTCCATGGAAAAATGACTTGCAAAGGTATTTGTCGCGACTCCAGTTTCCTGGAATCTAGTTCGTTGCCGATGCGATGCTCGTATAGGAAACAGATGTTCGCTTCGGTGATATATATCGCGGAATCTTTTATGACGGATTTAAAATGAAGCCCCGGCGGGTAGTATCCATAATAATGGTCTATCGGATAAAAATAAATGTCGATAAAATCAAAAACGGCTCTGTAAGAAATGTTTTCAACTTCTACTTCACTGTTGCAAACGTTATAGTCATAATCAAAGTCGACTAACGCTTGGGGGGTGTTTAGCCAATCAACTACAGCAACTTCTTGAAGCGTATCGCTGGTTGCAAGGGTTGCGAATAAAAGAATCGAAAGAAAAAGTTTTTTCATTTTGCTTCCGTTTCATAGATTGTGAGAGTGCTTAATCGATATCGGTCTTTTTTCTCCCTATATGGATAGTGATACAGATAGGCGGCTTTAGCCCATTTTTTGTCTTTTTCGTCTGGGTTGTTGGAAATATTTTCAAAAGCTTTCCTTGTTTCGTCCGCTTTCACCCCTAGGATACGCTCGAGGGCGAACTGCATTTCGTGCGCATCGACTTCCACGTCCATGTCGGTCTTCGAGCTTGTGCCGTCCCCGAACCTGGGCTTCCACGCGTCCTGCAGGTGCTGCCAGACGTGCCGCAGCTCGTGGAGCAGGCGGACCTTCATCGCGTCCGAGTAGCCGGGATATTTTGCCGCGTTCATGAGAATGGAAAAGCCGTCATCCTGTGAAATGGTCATGCCCCCGGGATATTCTTTGTCGTCTCCTTGAGACTGAACTCTGACGCTGAAGTTAGCGCCTTTGAGTTCCCGCAGCCAGGAGGAGTCCAGATCGTTCGCGTCGAAAGTCGCGATAAGGTCGTCGAGGAGCGCCTGCTTCGTTTCTTTGGAGACGTTCGCCGCGAACGGTTTCGTCTTCGCCTCTTCCCGGACGTTTCTTATCAGGTCGTCGATTTCCGGCCGGGTGAAATCGTCAAAGCCGGACTTGCGGATGTTCTCTTCGATGGGGTCGGGGGGCCGTTTTCCGAAAAATCCGTACCTGTCGATGACGGGCGATTCCAGCGCGCCGCGGAATTTTCCGATTTCCTCTTGCGTCTGCGGGACGTCTCCCGAACCGTAACGCTCGGCGAAATCCGCGAGCGTGTCCGCGGCTTCCATGTCGAGTCCCGGAACGCCCCTCGTGAAGTCGACGAACATTTCGTCGGTCCGCCTGCCGATGAACTTCATCTCGTCCGCCGTGAGAAAGTCCGCGGAGCCCGAACCGAGCCGTTCCCGCGTGTCGTCGAATAGCCTCTTCTCCCAATATTCCGGCATGAATCCTCCTTTTTATTGTTTACAATATAAGAAGATTTCCTGAAAAGTACAATGAATTCTGGCCGTTGAAAGAGAAGTCCGAGAGTTGTTCAAACTGGAAACTAAAGAAATTTTAGATTTTGGTCTTGTTTTTTTTTTCGCATTTTTATATTGCGTTGTGAGCGCGGGTAACGAGAATTCTTGAACCCGCAAAGCAAAGAGGAATAGATGCGATCTCAGGAACAAAAACTATTGGATCTTTTGTCCAGTCATAGCGTCACTTTTTTTATTCCGCCATACCAGAGAAATTACGACTGGGATGAATCCCAGTGTGAAGCGTTTTGGGACGATGTTCTCGCTACTTACAAGAAGAACATGGCCGGGAACAAGACGGAACACTTTTTTGGAACGCTGACCTATTTTCAGTCGGATCCGATTTTTGGACAGCCGGCTCAATTGGTGCTGATAGACGGGCAACAGCGCGTGACGACGACGATGCTTTTTCTTTTGGCGATGCGCGATTTGCTGGACGATGATAACGCAAAAGAATTTATCAACCGTTCTTACTTGAAAAACGATAGGGTTTCCGGAGAAAGCGAAGAGTATAAAATCAAGCTGAAACAGGTTGAAACGGATTGGCCTTCCTACAAAAAGCTGGTCCTTGGACAGAGACCGGAAAATCGGGACTTCGGGGCGAAGGTTTACCAAAACTATAATTTTTTCAGAAAAAAGCTGAACGCCCATAAAATGGCTGCTCCGGACCTGACGAAGCTTATCGATTGGGGGTTAAGCCAGTTCAGCGTAGTCACGGTCGAATTGGAGGTCAAGAATCCTTGGGAAAACCCGCAGGAAATTTTTGAGTCGATGAACTCGCTTGGAAAACCGCTATCGCTTTCGGACTTGGTGCGGAACTATCTCTTGATGGGGAAGAACGCTAACGAACAGGACCGGCTGTATAGAAATTTCTGGCTGGAAATTGAAAACGCGATTCCGGGAAACATCCCTCATTTCGTACGCGACTTTATCCAGTTGCGCACGGCGAGGGCGCAGAAAAAAGCGACGCAAAACAACGCCAAGGATCTGTATCGGGTTTTTAAAGAGTACGTCAAGGGAAAGGATATAAAGGCGGAGGATATCCTGTCGGATTTTTCTAGGCTCTCACCGCTCTATGCGGCGATTATTTCGGGGAAAATGCCTGGCCATGCGGATATCGAAGCGAAGCTGGGAGACCTTCTCATGGTGCAGGCCTCTGTGGCGAATTCATTCTTGCTGGGGCTTCTCGAACAACACCAAAAGGGCTGTTTTAACGATTTTGAACTTTCGGAAATCCTGGAAGCGTTCCGAATCTATGTCATCCGGTTGCGGCTCTTGGGGCTTTCCGCGGCGGCGAACAAGGCGTTCCCGGAACTTGCCAGGCATTTCGACAAATTGAAAGACAGCTCGGACAAGCGGCAAAAAATGTTTGAAATTTTAGGCGCGCAACAGTATAATTTACGGATCCCTTCCAATGCCGAAATCGTGGCTCATCTGGTGACGGCTAACTTTTATAACTTTGCCTATACAAAATTCATTCTGGCTCTTGTCGAGGAACGCCTGACAAAAAATCGACCGGATTTAAGCGATCCCTATTTACAAGTGGAACATATTATGCCGCAAACGCTCAATGGCGCATGGAAAGCGGAACTGGGCGAGGATGCGGAAAAAGTCAAAGAAGAACTAGGCAATACGATTGGCAACCTGACGCTTATCCGTCATAACCAGGCACTAGGAAACAAGTCTTTTCGGGAGAAGAAAGAGATTTATGAAAATCACGCCGGTCTCCAGATTGCCAAGACGGATATTACGAATTGCGACAAATGGGATGCGGAGTCTATCAAAAACAGAACGATGCGGATTGCCGCTTATCTTGTGAGCGAAGTGCTGCCCGTTCCGCAAAGTGCGACGAAAGGTTCCTTTTTTTTGAAACCCAAGGGGCTGTCCTTTGAATACCTGGGACTTGTCGGCGAGAACATCCGTTTTATTGAAAATCCGGCTTATGTGGCGAAAGTCGTTTCCGATAACGAAGTGGAATTCGAAGACAGAATCTGGAAGCTCTCGGCGCTTACTGCGGAACTTAAAAGGCGCCTAGGCAAGGCTACCCCGTCGGAAGCGTACCGCGGTTCCCAGTATTTTGAATATGACGGGACAAGGCTTGATGCGCTGATGGAACGGGGGTGAGGGCGGGCGCTTTAGGTTTTTGGCCTAAAGCGCAGGTGGAGCGCGTTAAATATCTTGTTTAGGAATAAAGGAATCCTCGGTTATGTTTGGATGCTTGTTTTTGAATTCTTCTATCATTTCGTATAAACTATAGAAAAGTCCTTTTTTATCCGGTGTTGTAGCTTGTTTTATTTTTTCGTTTAAAAATTCCAGTCCGCCTAGCATAACTTTTACGAAATGCTCCTCGTCTTTTTCTTTTGTCTGGACGTCATCCCGAAAAGCTTTGTCCATTCTTGTTTGCGCAGAAGGACAATAGTCTTTATCGGCAAGCATCACCATTCTGTAAAAAAACTGAATGTCGTCATTATGGCGAATCATTTGCTCTGGATCAATTTTTGCCGGTTGCATTTTTGTATCCAAATCTATGTTTGCGATTCGCTTGTATTCAAGTCCTAGGACTATCGCTAGATAAAAAATGTCTAGGTTCCGACAAGATAAAGTCACTGCTAAATGTTGAATTATTTCGGCATGTTTGCCTTTAATTTGAAATAGTTGCATGAAAATGCTGGAACTTTTTTTTCTTTTCATACAATGCTCCTTGGGTTATTCGGATTTAATTTCTGTATAGTTGTCTTGTTCATTTTTCTTTTGCAAGAGATAGCTTTTTCCAATTTTATCGCAAAGTTCTTTCTTTGCGATATTTCCATCCGTATCTTTGATGAATATGATGATTTGGGAAGAAACTTTAGGTAATACGGAACAAACGGAAGAAATTCTTGCTTCATCGAGAGCTGAGAATGGGGCGTCAAAAATGAGAGGATAAGATTCTAGCCGGGTTGTACTTTCGGTATTCCTGCTGCTTTTAATAACGTCTAGAAGTCCTGCCAGAAAGGCGAATATGACACACATACCCTGTCCGGTAGATTTTTCTAAGTCGTTGCTTGTTGTAATTCCATATTTTTCGTCAATTTCAATAGAAAATGCATTTCCATAAATTTCTTGGAATGCTTTTTTTACCGCAATTGTTAACTGTTTCCTTTTTTTGTCTTCTGAAGCTTGAAGTTTTTGCTCAAAATCTTTAAGTAGTGCTTGGGAGGCGTCTTTGCATTTTTTGATGAATATGCCTTCTTTGCTTTTTTGCAAAGCAGAATCATAATCTTCTTGGTATTTTTTTTCTGTTGTTTCCTGTTTTATCTTATTTTCCGTCAATTCGTCTATGTTGTCTTGAATTTCACCATCTTTTTTTTGGTAAAACTCAAGTTTTTCTTGTATTTTAGATGTGTCTGATGAATTTCGTAATTCTTCTTGGAGCCGATCTATTTCTTCATTCAGATTTTCGGATCTTTCGCTCAATTCAGTTAAGTTTTGACTGGCATAGGTAAAAGTCTTAAATAGATCTTGTCCCAAACGAAAACTTCCTAGAATTCTTTGTTCTTCTTGCTTCACTAATGTACTAATGGATTCTGGGGGTACAATTTTTCGATAACGTTCAAGATTTTCGTATTTTGGGCATCCGTCATGAATTTCTTCTCCGCAAATGCATCGATGATGACTTTCAATCCAGTCAATTAGATCGGCGTGTAATTTTTCCGGTACATCCTGTTGCGGAATGGTGAGAATTTCATCCAAAGTTTTTGTTATGTGCTCGAATATGCTTTGGGCAAAATAATAAGGCGCTTTTCCCATTGAATTGTTTGAACCGGCAAAATTTTCAATAGCCTGCGTTATTTCTCTATTTTGCTTATCCTTGTTCTCTTTTATTTGTTTGTCCAATTTTTCGATTTCTTCCTGGATTTGTTTAGATGAGGAAATGCCTTTTAATTTAGCTTTTAAATCAGAGATTTTTTCATTGTAATCGGCTCTGCTTCTTTTTTTGCTTTCTATTTCTGAATTGATGTCGTTAATTTTTTCATGGATTGTTCGGAGTTTTTCCTGGATGGAATTTACCGTGCTATCATTAGGAATTTCTTTAAGGTCGTAATTTTTTCTGATGGATTTCAAATGGCTTATCGCTTTTTTATAGTATTCTAGACCGAGCAGGTTGCTTACGGCTATGGAAAAACTTTTGGCTTTGCCTGCTTTAATTTCGTCGGACATGGAATCTATTTTTTCACCACTCAAGAAAAAAAAGCTAGACAATTCTTGGGGCAAAATTCGTTTTATATGTTCTGTTGCTTTTTCATTTGATTCTATTTTTGTTTCTCCATTTTCGGTATAACTTAGAGTTGCTCGGGATGTGGTTAGCCTTGTATATTGATAGGCATGGGTCCGAGTCATGGTAAAGCTCTCACCATCGTGAAACATTTCGATAGAAATTTCCATTTTCGAATAAGGTTCATTTTGACGTGTTTTGGATAGTAAGTCTTCTTTCTTTTTAAATCCCGGAATTTCCCCATAAAGGCACCAAAGAAATGCTTGGCAGAGAGTTGTTTTTCCGCTACCGTTTTCTCCTATAATTAGGGTTACATTGCGATCGGAAGTATTGGGAAAGAGTATTTCTTGTTTACCGACAAATTGGCGGAAATTTTCAATGGAAATTCTTTCTATCTGCATAAAATTTCTCCTACTTCAAAAAATCTTCTATGAGCGATTGAATTGATTGTTGCATCTGATCGCTTGTTTTTCTTTTTTCTTTAAAATTTTTAAGTTCTTCCCTTTCTATTTGATTAAATAGATTTTGATATTGTTCGGGTGAAAGAATTGAATTGTCAATCATATTTATACTCCTGGTTGTTTTGGTTGAGATTAAATATTTGTTTTAATTCAAACGCTAAGTTTTCGCCGGATTCTGGATTTATTGAAAGTTTTGCAAATTCGCTAATTCGCAAGACTTCGTTTGAAACTAGTGTCCTGAAATTTTCAAGTTCAAAAGAATCTTTATTTTTGAGAGTATCAAGGTCATCTGGCAGGCTGATGAAATCGTAAATTTCAGCAAATTTTTTCCCTGCGCTTAATCGTAGAACTCTTCCCCTTCTTTGGATGTATTCTTTAGGATTGGTTGTGCTTGCTAGGATGAATGCTGTTTTTATGGAAGGAATATTGACTCCTTCGTCTAGGCATTTGATCGCTGCAATTGCCTGAATATGTTCATTCTTAAAGTTATCGATAATTAATTCTCTTTCATCCATTGTTTTTTCGGCAATGAATTTGGAAATTTTCATTTTGTATATTCTATGAAGTTGAAGTACGATTTCATCTATTTGACGAACGGCTTCGTTGTCTTCCTGTTCATATTCATCTGCGTTGTATTGGGTTGCTCCGCAATAGATAAGAATATTGGATTGATCTTTATAAGGTTCAATGCTTTCAATAAGTGCTGTTAATTTTGATTTTGAACCGGCTATTATGCGAGAACGTAAAATACAGAGCAACTTTCCTTTTTCAGAAAGGGTCGTTGCTCCTTCTGAGTCTATTCTAGTTTCTCGCCTAATTGATTCGGATAAATCAAGGTATTTTTCTTTTTCATCGAAGTTTAAGGTGGTTATTATGGGATAATATCTGTAAGGTGTTAAGTATCCATCGTCGATTGCTTGTGATAATCCGTATTCAATACATTTTTTGCCAAAAAAAGTATAGAGATTTTGGGTTCCTTCTTTGTCAAAATGACGGTTTAATGTTGCGGAAAGAGCCAAACGATATTTGTATTGCTGGGGAACAAGAAATTTTGCAGAGCCGAAAGCTCCCAAGTAATGAGCCTCGTCTGCAATCAACAGAATGTCTTTTCTTATCTTTTTTAAGCTATTCTGGATGGTTGCTCGTTTAAAAGTTGCGATGGAAGCGATTAAGCAAAAGAATCCGTTTTTTCCAGAATGAAAGTTTCGACTTCTGATAACTGTTTCTAATCTATTTTTCCAATCTTTTTGTGGTGAGGCGCCAAAAGCAATAATCGGATTTATTCCAAATGCTTTTAGATCTTCGCACCATTGGGTTACAAGATGGATATACGGACATAAAATAATGGCGCAAAAATCTCCATTCTTCTCTTTATACAACTTATAAAGCGAGGAAAGGGCTGTTAAAGTTTTTCCTGTTCCTGTCGCCATATCGTAAATGCCGATATAGTTCTGTTTCACCCAGTTATCAATTGCATCTTGCTGATAAGGATGTAATTTCAGCCAACTAGGAAAATGAAGTGTTTTATCCTTTTTTACTTGAAAATTGTTTTCCCTCTCCGCCACCGCAAGCACACCGGGAATCTCTGTCTTTTTTCCGCGGCTTATTTTGTACTCAATTTGCTTGTCTTGTGAAAACTCTTTTTTGTCCAGCTCAAAATCAACTTTGCCGCGTTTATATTTTTCAAGAATCGCCTTGTCGATTGCAGGAAAATGCAGGACTTTTAGTTTTTCGTCGAAGTTTCCCCAGATTGCGGCGAATGCCCTTTCTTTTTGAATCACACGGGATTTTTCATCTTCGCTTTTCCATGAGCAAAAAACATCGACGGTTTCATAGTTTTTTGTGAATGCGTTTTCTGATTCGTTCATTGAACCTGCGAATGCGATTTTATTTCCGTCGGAATCTTCGACAAGCCCAAGTTTTTCGTGATACATTCCGACAGAAGAGCCGTTTTCGGTAAAGGCGATTTTTATATTCAGTACGCCCGATTCAACCAGATTGGCAAGAAGATTCAGCCGTTCTTTTTCAAAGAAATTTTCCGGCTCGGTTTTCAGTCCACGAAGAAGTGCGTCTTCTATGATTTTTGTGCGGTTCTCGTAACCTTTTCGGATTGCCTCTTCATCTTCAGCCGAAAGATAAGGAGATGCTACTAGCTCTATTCTTCCGCCTTTCTTGGCAAGTTCGCAGATTCCTTTTGAAATTTCAACCAACGCCGAAGAAGAAAAAAATCCGACAGAACGCTTGTAAGAAACAGCATTTTCAAGGACAGGAGTGTAAAAATCCTGAACGATATTGTCCTGCGGAGAGCGGTATTCTGGTTTGATATTGATTTCTTTAAAATCCATACATCCTCACCTATTCACCTCAATATACTCCATCGCCTTTTCTAGCGCGAAAAAGTCCTCTTCGCCTGTGAAATATCCCACGCTGAAGCGCACTGTTCCTGCCGGGAATGTGCCTAAGAATTTATGCGCGAGCGGCGAGCATTGAAGGCCGGTGCGCACGGCGATTTCCGCCTCGTCAAAAACGTTTCCGATGTCTTCCGCCGAGTAGCCGTCAAAAAGCGTGGAGACAACGCCTATGCATTTTGTTTTTTCTGAAAACCTGTCCGCCGGGCCTGCAATCTTCAAAAAATCGTAACGCTGCAAAATCTCTAAAAGTCTATGGTGATTTTTTTCTTCGGTGGCGCGGATTTCGTCCTGACTCTGCAAGAACCACTGTGCCGCCGCGTGAAGTCCTGCAACCGCGCAGATGTTCTGGCTTCCCATCTCATAGCGGCTCGGAATGTTTTCGGGCATTTCCTGCCTCGCCGACTCAACGCCCGTTCCGCCAAAAAGAATCGGCTCAAGTTTCACATTGCGACTTTTTGCAAAACCTGCGATTCCGAATGGGCCGTACAAAGTCTTGTGCCCGGCAAAAACAGCAAAGTCAACAAGCTCGCTCGCCACATCCAGCGGAATAAGCCCCGCCGTCTGCGCCATGTCGGTTACGGTAAGCGCGCCAAACTTTTTCGCCGCCGCAAAAATTTCAAGCACAGGCGCAATAAGCCCAATCACATTGCTCGCGTGGCTTACAATCACAATGTCAGGCGGAATCTCCGCAAACTGCGCGTTGATTTTTTCAATGTCGTATTCAAAATCAGGCGAAACAAAAAGCTGCCTGACACAAATCTTTCCGGTCTTTTCAAAATGATGCAGAACGCGCGTTACCGAATTGTGCTCGAACGGCGAGATGTAAACGTTCGGAATAGTGCTGTCATCAGACTTTAAGAAGCGGTCATTGAGCCTGTCGAAATGACCATTCTCGAAACTTTCAACCAGCCCCTGAATCACCATGTTCAGCGCAATCGTCGCGCTCGGAGCAAAAATCACGTCCTTGTTCGGAGAACAAAGAATTTTCTGGATAAAGCCGCGCGTTTCCGCAACAATCCTTGAAGCCTCCGCCGCCAGCTTGTACTGCCCCCGACCCGCATTTCCGCCGTGATTCCGGTAAAAAGAATCCATCAATTCATAAACACATTCAGGCTTCGGAAAAGTTGTCGCCGCATTGTCAAAATAAAAACTCATTTTTCCTCCCCTAGCACAGTTTTTCCAGTAAACTCACCAGAACCTGCCGTTTTTCCGCGTCCGTCACGGACTGCCCCATTTCCTCGATTGTCCGCCAGATTTCCTCTTCAAGCGATTTTGCGCGGACGGAACATTCCACTTTTTGAAAGGACTTGGAAACGGTTTCGTTCTTGTGCAAGAATTGAACGTTGTATCCGGAAAGCGAAACCTTGGCATTTGCCGGGTTTGCGTTTTGGCTTGTATTTTTGAATCGAAGAAGGGTTGTGTTGAGTTCCTGCAACCGGTTGAAAAAAATGGAAACGGTATCGTCGCTCCAGTCGTCGATATCCAGCCCGGTGAGCAATACGGCCATGTTCTGGATAGTCGTGAAATCATCGTTTGAAGCGGATCGATAGATTTTCAGTAGTTTGTGTGCGCCATTTTCGAAAATGAAATTTTCCACTTTTTTATCAAGCTTTTTGCAAAATTCGGCAATCAAGTTTTTTAGTGATTTTTGCTTTGTCGCCTTTTCTCTAAAGATTTGTTCGGTTTCCTGGATGAGATAGGCTGTGAGTTCATCTAGACGATAATCAAGGAACTGCTTTGCCTGGTGCAATTTGTCGAAAGTACCTGAAAGGCAATCGGCCTCTCCAAATGCCTTTGGAAATTTTTCAAAAAGGGTTTCCTGTGCGCCTAATCCGTTTTGGGCGAGCAGTGCCGAAAATTTTAAAATATTTGGAGGAACGGGCTTTTCCTTGTTTGCAGAGTCAAATATCCGCTTAATCTGTTTCGTGTATTTTGGAAGCGAACGATACCAACGCAAGATGGCGTTAACCAGATAGGCGTAGCCGTTTTTCCTTTCTCCGTCTAGGATAAAGTCTGCAAAAAGCGTTTCCAAGGAGCGTACGTATTCTGCGCGGGTCGCGTCCCACTTTTCGATCTTAACGGTAAATGATTCCGGTGATTCCGGGATGGCGCAAAGCGTTTCCGCATTTGTCGGTACTTCGATGCCTTCTTTTTTGATGGTCGCATTCTTTGACATTTCCGCAAGAACTGCGGCAAGATAGATCGGAATGACTCCGCGGCGGAGCCCGATGCGCTTTTCCGGGTTGACAAGGGTATCGATGATTACGGAAAATGAGTTTTCCTTTTGGGAGCTTTCATAAAAATCCTGAATCGCGGAAAAGAGACTTTTGAACTTTTCGTCATTAGACGCGTTGCCTGTTTTTGGCGAGAGACGGAAATATTTCTGTCTGGAACTTTCTTCAAGAATTCCGGGGACGACCAAAGCGCTCCGCATAAAGGAAACTTCTTGACCGGTTCCTTCAAGTCCAAGGTTCCCCGAAGTAGAATCCAAAATAGCATGGACCAGTTTCAGGCGGCTTTTGGTCGCTGTCCCGGTCAGCTCGTTTTTGTTGAGCGTCTCGTTGTTGATAATCGGCGTGTCGCTGAAAATTTCTTTGCATTTTTTTGAAATTAGTTTGGTTAAATCGGATTTTCGGTAAAGCTTTTTCTCTTCTCCGCCGCTGGTGTAAATCGCTTGGTTGCATTCCGGGTTTATGTAGGAATTGACAATCTGCTTGATGACCTCGTATAAGTCGCGGAAGATAAGCTCATATTCCTCGGCTAGCGCTGGATTTTCCTCGCCCGTTGCCTGTAAGCTGTTCTGCAATGTGACGACGGCGTCAAACTTCCGGAGTCGTTCCGAAAAATCGTCGGCAGATTTTGAAAGGATGAAAATTTTGTCTGGAAATTGTTTGGAAAGTTTTAAAAGATCCTGTCTGGACTTTTGGACAGATGCGTTGTTTTCTTCGTTGAAAATGGCGAAGATAAAACCGTCAGCCTTGTCGGAATTTCTGAAAAGAGTGGAATGTTTATCGTTATTTTGTGTGAAACAGTCTTTTCCCGAAATGAACGTGAATTCAAAATATCTCGTGATGCTGTTTTGGATATTGTACTCAATGGGATAGAAGTATCGATGAGTATTGAATTCGTTTAGGATTTGAATCGGACTGATTGTCCTGCGTCTCTTTTCTATGGTTTCCTGGATGAGCTTTTCGACATGAATTTCGGAATTTGTCTTGAGCTGGACTAGGTTGTTGTGGCTGTTGAGATAGATGGCGCCTGCTTTTTCGACGAGGTTTTGAAAAGCTTGTCGAATGGATTCCGCTTTGTAACCGGAATCCCGATAAACAGCGAAAAGGGTTTTTGTATCGGGGCGTAAGCGTTCAAATTGGTTGAGCGCGTAAATCAGCGAGACTGTCTTGACTAGTTTCGCTTCGAGTGAGTCTCGTTCCAGTTTCTGTAGAATGGTCGATGCCCTGAGGTACTGCTTTTTGATGTTGCTCGTGTAAGGTTCGTTTTGCAACTGGTTTTCAAAGTAGTCGAAGAGTATGTCCGGCGTGAATAGCGGAAAGTTTTTATCCTTGGATTGCGTATGGGGGCTTGTATTTTTGGCAAGAGATACCAGGCAGTTTTTTTCGTTTCCGGAAAGGAATGTAAAAAGCGTGCGTTCGTTCTGGGCTATTTTTTCCGAGAGCCTGGGGAGAATGTAAGTTGTAACGGGATGGAGCGGGTATGATCCGTATAGGATTGTGCTTTCCGTGCCTCTCGAATCGTTTGAAAAAAGGAAATTTTGATTGCTGAACCATTCTGTTTTAAGAGCCTTGAATTCAGCCTCATGTCCTTTGCGGAAAAGATTCCATTCTTCTTTGTCCTTGATGATGGCCGCTTCGATAAGTCCGTAGATTTCGCTGTAATCGTTGTAGAGGCGGATGTGCTGGAAACGCTCCGAGACGCCTTTCCATCCATCGACTTTCTGTTTGGGAAGAACGTCGATATAGTTTTCGATTTCCTTGTGGCAAATCAAAACGAGATGAATCTGATTTTTTCCGCTGCGGTCGGCGCGTTCGGCAAAATCCTGCAACAGCTTGATATCGCCGATGCTTGCATGGGAAATGTTTGATTCCAGATATTTTCCGAATTCGTCATAGACGATTATGATGCCGTTGTACTTTTTGGATTCGACAAGTTTTTGGACGACTTTCTCGTAGATATCGACGACATCGAATCCGGTGAAAGGATTAAACTCGCTTCCCGAGGTAAGCTGCGGATACAGCTCTTCGAATTCTTTCAGGTTGGCGGGGGAGAAGTTTCTCAACGCCTCCTTGAACCTGGTTGCCTTGATAGACGCCTTTTCGTTGAATTTCTTGAAAGTTTCGGGAAATTCCCGTTCCCATTTTTCGATCGTTCTTGCCGCTGCTTCGAAATGCGTTTCCGGCATCAGGTTTTTGAAATCGTTCTTTCGAAGCGTTGAATGCAGGGCGTATAAAAACGACTGGGAAAGGTTCGAACTGTTCCCGTTGATGATGACGGGCAAAAGCCTTTTTCCGCTTTTTATATATCTGCGGATGTTTTCCGCCGAAACAGAATTTCTCTTTTCAATTTTTTCTATCGCAATCTCTTGGGCTTTGCGTGTCTGCGGATTATTGTAGAGAAAGGATAGCGCTTCAAGAACGATGCTGGATTTTCCCTTTCCATAGGCTCCGATGAGAATTTTCGATCGGTGCGGGTTATCTGTAAGTTGTGTGCATTGGATTTCGTCGTCGATGAAACGGATCGCTTCGCTTGTCGGAATGAAGTTTTGAATCTTTTCGGGATTTTCAAAATCGTAGGCGATGTTGATTGACGAATGAAAGAATGTAGAAGCTTTTATCACGGGAGATTTTGCGAGGGTCATCGGTCTAGCTCCGCATAATATTCGTTGAGGTTGTCAATGGCGCGGCGGCCCTTTTTCAGCTTGACTAAGTCTAGCCCTGCAGTCCGGATTACTTGCAGTAAATCGCGGTTTTCTAGGACGCCCAGAATATCCATCAAGGCGATTGAATCTAGGGTGAACGCTTTTCCTGCGCTGAAATTTTTATTTTGGATGTCGGATAGCGGAATTTCAAGATTGGGATAGCCTTCCGCTTCTAGGCTTAGGGCGTAGAGAAATACGAGGGCTGGAATATCTTTGGCGGACGGGTTTGTTTTTTTGAAAACTTTTTTTGAGCGGTTCGTGCAATCGATAAGCCCTAGCTCTGCAAAGGGAGATTCCATGTTGTCTTCCGGATCGATTTCTTGTGCGTTTCTAAAACGGGATACGTATGTATTGATGATGCATTCCAGGTCGCTTTCAAAAGAACTCGATGCCGTGGAGCCTCCGTTCATCCGGTCGAAATTTTGCAAGGCTCCCACAAAATCAACCTTTGAAAATTCAGCCTGTTGAAACTCATTGAAAAAGAAGTACCATGAAGTTGCGTTTTCGCGGTTTGTCGCAAGTTTATATTGGAGTGCCCATAGCGTCCCGGTTTCTTCGACATAAGGGTCGTTTTGGGAGATAAGTTTTCCGAGTTCCGTAAAATCGGTGTACATCTTTTTTGTTTTCGGATCGCGCGCTTCGCAGGTGATTCCTAGGGTTTTCAGCCAATAGCGGAGCGATGTTACCATGTTGCGTCCGATGCCGAGTTCGTCCATCGGAGCGAGAGATTTGTCCGTGAAAACCGTTGGGTTCCTTTTGAGAGCCTGGATGCCTTTGGCCAGCCAGTTTTTGCGAATGGAAAAAGTTTCGTGCCCGCGGTATCTTGTCTTGAAATCGCTCATTTTTCGCTTGTCCTCAGGAATTTGTCCATCATGCAGCCTCCGGCGAGATATTTTTCCGTGACGCATTTTTTGCAATGGGCGCATTTTTCGGGATTGATGCGGTATTCGTTCCCAGCGAGACTGATGGCACCGAATCGGCAGATGGATTCGCATTTGAGACATTTTCGGCAGGCGTTGAATTTCCGTACCTGGTAGCCGATCATGCGCTGCATGTCATCGTGCTTTTCGATGTTCATCGTCCGGATTTTTACGGCATGTTCAAAACCGTTCTGGTTGAATGGAAGGACGGAAATAATCGGTACTTTTGTCCGCACGTCGAGAACCAATGTTTCGTGGACGAGTTTTCTTCCAAGATCCTTTGCAATAATGCCGAACGGAACGAGCATATTTAAAAAGCTGTCGTCAAATGGACGGGAAAGGCGGTAGATTTTCGAATGTTCTTCGCTTGTGCAGTTTGTGAATTTGAGTCTCACGTCTTCTGCTGCGGCGAGGCCGTTTCCGCCTTGTCGTGCTTTCCATTTCCCGGAATCCACATATTCTTCCGCATCCGGCTTCCCGATTTGCTTGGCGAAGCCGATGAGAAAGTTCCTCCATTTTTCGGAGCGTTCCTTCATGTAGATTCGCGAGAGGAACTGTGCCCGCAGATTGTTGTTCGGGCAGCACCAGCAGCCGACGCGGTCGTAGCCAAGGCGATAGGCTTCGTTGAAGTCCACGTTTTCGGCGAGGATGTACAGCCAGATGTCAATGTCCTTCCAGTAAAAGACGGGGCTGGCGACGCTCTGCTTTTGAATTTTTACGTTCTCGGTATTTTCGGTAACGCGGCTGTATTTGGAACGGCTTACGCTTTCGTTTTTGCGGATTCCGTAAAATGTGAGAATCTGGCTGTTTCCGAATTTGCGGTTCAGGATCCTCGTGATGGGACCCGTTTTAAACATCGAGCAGCACCAGCGCATCATTCTTGCCGGTGGCCCGATTTCCCTGCAGACTTCGTAAAAATTCTGGTCTGTATTTTGCGCAACTCGAAATTCCGCCATCGGATGGGATTTTCTGTAGCGGTCCGCATACTCGAATGTCATGGGAAATTCAAGCGTCGTGTTTCCAAAAAGATGGGTTATGTACGGGTTTCCTAATGCCTTGACGACAATGTCCGCAGTCGCTGTGGAATCTTTGCCTCCGCTGAACGAAACGATGATTCTGTTTTCCGCATCGGTTCCGTTCTTTTGAATGAATTTGCTTGCCGTTTCATTTACAAAGCGAAACGCTTCGTCCTTGATGAATTCCAGGCGCAGCCTGTTTGCCCGGATAAATTTTTGGATGGCAATGTCAAAGTGCTTTTGGGAAATAGCGATGTTTTTTTCTTGAAACTGTTGCAGTTTTTCTCTTAGGCTGTCGCAATCTGCGTTTCTGAAGGTTGCCAATGATATGGAGACAGCTTTCCCGTCGATGTAGTAACGGTTTGCCGCGTTCCATACGGCTGATTTGGCTAGGCTAAAGGGTTCTTTTCTTAGCAAGAGTTCGAGAAGAAGGCGCTCTTCCGGAAAAACCGGGCGCAGGTCTGTCGAGAGGTAGCGCAGGGAATGTCCGCAAATAGGACATTTTTCTTGTTTTTCGCTAGAAATAATCGGAATGGCACATGTATCGCACCAGAGAATTGTTCCGAGAAAAAGACCGTTTTATCGGAACATTTTTATGTATATTTAAAGCGTAGCAATACTTGAAAATGAACGAAAAAATGCAACAATCTCATCAGGAAAAGCGGACGACCGAAGACTATTTAAACGGTCGTTTTTTCAAAACATGGCTTGGACTACAAAAAGTGGCGCTCTGAATGCGTTTCGGCTATCGGACGCCGAATACTGGAGGCTTTTCAATCGCTTTTTTTCGAGTTCGAGCAGCAAGACGACGACGTATAAGTTTGCGCTTTTGAAAGCGATTCTCGACAATCTTTTCAATAACGAGAGCGTGGCGAATGGCGAACGAATTCTCTACTCGGATATTTTTTCTAAGTTCGCGGAAAGCTTTTGGAATTTGGTTGTCAAATATCGCCTGCGGCAAAAAGCGGTAACTTCCGACGGCAAGACTACTAAAATCGAACAGATATTTCATGAATATGTCCGCAAGGAGCCGATTCTTGGATGTATCGAGTTCGCTGCGATTGAAGAACGGACGCGCATTGCGTTGATTCGAAAGGTGCAGCAGGAGTGTTGCCGATATGTTCTTGGGGCTCTATATGGAGATTTCTCGGGAAACCTTTACGGCTTTGATCTTTTAGGCGATTCCCTGGTTCTCGCTCCCGGTGCCTACGAATTCTTGCTCAAGTACAAGATTGAAGTGGAAAAGCTCAACTACTATTACTGGGCGCAGTTTCTTGAACGCATTAACGACGAATCTGTTCTTTTCGGAATTCTTGGAAAACTGGAACTGTCGCTTCCGCAGCGCGAACCGCTTTCTGTTTTTCGAAAAGTTCTTTCCATCGAATTTGAAGAAAATAACTGTTTCTACTGCGGGTGTAAGCTTTCTGGAATCGTGCATGTGGACCATTTTATTCCATGGAGCTTTGTCAAGGAAGACAAACTCTGGAATTTCGTCCTGTCATGCCCGAAGTGCAACATCAAGAAAAGCAACATTCTGCCCGAAAAACGGCTGATTGAAAAAATCAACTTTCGGAACGAAAGGATTCTTGCGCATTCGGGTGAATTTATCAACGCCCAGTTTAAGGGCTATACCAAGAATCTTGTCGAGAATCTTTGGCATTATGCCCTTTTTGCCGGGTTCCGCGTGATGGGCGAAGACCCGCGCTAACCTTCCACGTGGTGCGACTTTTCGAGGTCGCGGGCGTTGATGATTAGCATCTGCAGGCGGTTCTCGATGTTTGCGAAGCTCGTGTCCGGGTCGTAGTCGAGCGAGAGGACCTGGATGTGCGGGTATCGCGCCTTGACCGCCTTGGTGAGGCCGCGTCCCGAAATGTGGTTTGCGAGACAGGCGAACGGCTGCACGATGATGAAGCTGTTGATGCCGTGCGGCGCGTTGTAGAGGATTTCGCCCGGGATAAGCCAGCCCTCGCCCGTGTTGTATGTCGGGTCGATGATGTCGCCCACGAGCTTGACCAGTTCGTAGCAGTCCGCGTGATGCTCGTAGAGCTTGTAACGCTTCGCGTGCTTCTGGACGGTCTTTACCGCATGGGTGTAGATTTTCGCGGTGACGCCTCCGATGAGCCAGTTCTCGATGGGCTTTTCGATTAACCCGCGCTTGATCTTTTCGCGCCGGACGACTTCATCTACCCGGAAGAAGTCCGTCATGCCCGGCAGGTAAACTTCCATGCCGTTGTCCATCAGGTAGTCTTCGATGTGGCCGTTTGCGCCCGGGTGGTAGTTCATCAGGATTTCGCCGAGGAGCGCGACGCGCGGCTTGCGGTAGCTCGAATCGACTTCTATCTTGTTGAACGCATCGACTGCCTGGTCGAAGACTTTCAGCGCTTCCTTCGGGTAGGCTACTCCCTTGGTCGAGATGACCGCGACCCTTTCCATGACGCGGGGAAGCCATTCGTCATAGACTTTCTGCGTGTCGCCCGCATGAAGTTCGTAGGGGCGGCTCCTGCGGTAGAACGTCTCGATGGCGTCCATCATGGTGAGGCCCCAGAGCATGTGCAGGCGGAAGTCCAGCGTGAGCTTGAAACCCGGGTGCATGTTCTTCGTGTCGGTGCCGGTCGTGATGATGGGAACGTCCGCAAAGCCCGCTTCGTCGAGAGCCTTTCTCGCGAGGACGGCATACTGGACCGCGCGGCAGTTTTCGCAGTTCTTCGATAGCGTGACGGCGATTTTGTCGTGCGGGCATTCGGGGTGCTGCTTCAGCCACAGGAGGTTTTCGCCGATGTTCACCTGCGCGGGGAAGCAGATGTCGTTGTGGACGAACTTCTTGCCGAGCGCGAACGCTTCCGGGCCGCCCATCGGGAGCAGCTCGACCTTGTAGCCGAGATGCTTGAAGTAGGCCGTGGCGAGGACGCTGAATCCGCGGGAGAGGTTCGGGACTAGTATCGTGCGGGTCTCCTTGTCCTTTTCCTCGAACTTGACGGGGAAGAGCGGGCCTTCCGTCTTGGGCGGGAACGAAATCTTTCTCCGAGCGCGGACGGTTTCGATAAAGCTCTTGACGCGGATGCCGACCGGGCCGCGGGCGTCGCCTTCGTCGAGCTTCAGCATCAGAAGTTCCTTCATGGAGACTTCGTGCAGCATCCGGTTCATTTCGTCGGTGAGAACCGAGTCGTGTCCGCAGCCGAAGCTCACGATTTGCACGAGTTCGAGCGCGGGATCCTTTGCCGCGAGCATCGTCGCCCCGAGCATCCGCATGTGGAACGTATTCTTGACTTCCATCCGGGTATGCTTATCGACGTCCTGGTCAAAAACTCCGGGGAGCGATTCCGTCGTGAGGACGGGGATTCCCATCCGCGTGAAATGCTGCGCGATGTTGTGGTTGATGAGCGTGTCCGCGTGGTAGGGACGCCCGGCGAGGCATATCGCGAAGTCGCCCTTTTTCCGGACGTCATCGAGAATCTTTCCGCCTTCTTCGGCGAGTGTCGCGCGGAAAGTCGAAAGAGCCTTTTCGCCCTCGGTCACCGCCTTGTCGAGAATCTTTTTGGAAATCCCCCAGAGGTCGTGGAAGTAGTTCACCGTCTGCTTGCGGCGCAGATCCGTGTCCGTCCAGTGGAATGTGGGCTGGATCATCGGAATCCCGTAGCGGCTTTCGGGATCGTCCGTGTTGCGGCAGACGTTGGGATATCCCTGTACGACGGGGCATACGGCTGTCGATTTGAACTTCGAATGATCGCTAGGCAGGGCGACCATCACCGGGAAGAAGATGCTGTTCACCTTCTTGTCGATAAGGTCGAGAACGTGGCCGTGGACGAGCTTTGCCGGGAAGCAGATCGTGTCGCTCGCAACGCTCTGGAGTCCGCGCTCGAAGAGCTTGTAGTCGCTCTGGCGGCTGATGACTACCGTGTAGCCGAGCGACGTGAAGAACGCTTTCCAGTAGGGAAGACTTGACCAGAATTCGAGCGCGCGCGGGATGCCGATGGTCTTTCCGGTATGCGGCATGAGCTGTTTCGGCGCGTAATCCTTGACTAGCAGCTGGTTCGTGCGCTTGACCATGTCGGGCACGGCGAGCATCTTCTTGTTGATTTCCGCGATGAGCGCTTTCGTCTTCGGGTCGTTCGGGTCGGCGGTGACTTCTCCGCGTTCGCAGCGGTTCCCGGTGACGTAACTCGAACCGTCGCTGAACGTAACGATCGTGCGGGAGCAGTGGTTCGTGCAGTAGCCGCAGATCATGCCGGGCTTGTTGTCCCAGCTCAGGTTGCGGGCCGCTTCGAGACCGATGAATGTCGAGCGGTAGTTCGGGTCTTCCTTCTTCTTGTTCTCCATGAACTTTTTTGTGAGAAGGGCAACGCCGATCGCTCCCATTTCGCCCGGGCGTTCCGGTCGGATGGGGACGATGCCCGTGAGCTGCTCGAAGGCGCGGAGGACCGCGTCGTTCTTGAACGTTCCGCCCTGGACCACGACGACCTTTCCGAGCGTCTCGAGGTTGCGGATGCGGATGACCTTCGTGAACACGTTCAGGATGATGGAGCGGCAGATGCCCGCGATGATGTCTTCGGGCTGCTTGCCGTCGCGCTGCTCGGTGATTATCGAGCTGTTCATGAAGACCGTGCAGCGGCTTCCGAGTTCGGAGGGATTCTTCGCGTTGAAGGCGAGTTCCGCGATTTTTTCCATGGGGACGCCGAGCGACTTCGCATAAGTTTCGATGAACGATCCGCATCCCGAGGAGCACGCCTCGTTGAGGATGATGCCCGTGACGACGCCGTCGTGGACGGAGATGGCCTTCATGTCCTGCCCGCCGATGTCGAGGATGAAGGAAACGTCCGGTCGGAGCTTTTGCGCCGCGTTCGCGTGGGCGACCGTTTCGACGGTGTGGTAGTCGGCGTGGACGGCCCGGGCGAAGAGCTGTTCGCCGTAGCCGGTCGTTCCGACGCCTAGAATGTTGAGCTTGCAGCCGTATTCCTCGTAGCGGTCCGCCAGGTCGTTGAGCGCTTTCTTCAGGACCGCGAGCGGTTCGCCTTCGTTTCCGGAATAGAAACCGTCGATGACCTTCTCGTTTTCGTCGAGCAGGACGAACTTGGTCGTAGTCGAACCCGCGTCGATACCGAGATACGCGTTGATGGTGGAGCCTGAGGGCGGCTGCGGATAGTTCGGGCTTGCGAGCGGATGCGCCTGTTTGAAAAGTTCGTATTCCGCTTCGCTCTTGAAGAACGGTTCGGAGTGGTCCTTGCGCTCGGCGAGGCGAATTTCGTTGAAGTGCCTGAGCATTTCGAGCGAGCCTTCCCGCCTGTAGCCGCATTCCTTGTCCGCGAACATGCTGCCGACGGAAAGCGCCGCCCCATAGGCGACGAGGACTTCGGAATGTTCCGGCCGGATGGCCTGTTCGTCGGAGATGCCGAGGCGTTCCTTGAAGGCGCGGACGAGGGTCGCGTTGAACGTGAGCGGTCCGCCTTCGAAGATGACGGGCGGCTTGATTTCCATGCCCTGGGCGAGGCCGCCGATCGTCTGCTTCGCAATCGCGTGGAAGCTCGAAAGGGCGATGTCCTCCTTGGCGACGCCGCTGTTGAGCATCGGCTGGATGTCTGTCTTGGCGAAGACGCCGCAGCGCCCCGAAATTTCGTAAACCTTCGTGCCGCGTGCCGCGAACGATTCGAACTGTTCCGTCTTGATGCGGAGAAGTCCCGCTACCTGGTCGATGAACGCTCCTGTTCCGCCGGCGCATACGCCGTTCATGCGCATGTCGCTTGCGATGAGCTTTCCCGTGCCTTTGTCCTTTTCGAAGAAGACGACTTTTGCGTCCTGTCCGCCGAGTTCGATGGCGACCCGGGCTTCGGGGTGGGTCGCTCTCACGGCGAGAGCGTTGGCGACGACTTCCTGTACAAAGAACGCGTGTGTCGCGTCGGCGAATGGCTGCGCCCCGGATCCGCAAAATGCCACCCGGAAATTCTTGTCGGGGAACATGCCGTGGGCGGTCGAAAGGACTTCATAGACTTTCTTCGCCTGCATCGCGTTGTGGCGTTCGTAGGTAAAATGGAGGAGCTTTTCGGTCGCCGGATCGACAACGGCGATTTTCACGGTAGTCGAACCGACATCGACACCAATCCACAGGTCATTATTCTGAATGCTCATAGTGTCTCAAATCTAGAAAAATCGGATTTTTTCAAGGCGGCTGGCTGCTATATTTGAACCATGCACCACTTGATTATTCCGGGCCTCAACAATTCGGGGCCGAAACATTGGCAGAGCTTTTGGGAAAGAAGCCTCCCGGACACGGAGCGCGTCGTCCAGAAAAACTGGGAACATCCGGAAAAGAATGACTGGGTGGAAAGGCTTTCCGGATACATCGCCGGATTGAAGTCGGACACGGTTCTAGTCGCGCACAGCCTGGGTTCGGTGACCGCGGTCGAATGGCTTCTCCGAGAGAAAAGTCCCTTTGTCCGCGGGGCTTTCCTGGTCGCTCCGGCGGATGCGGATTCGGTGGAAACCATCCGCGACTTCGCCCCGGTTCCGCTGAAAAGGCTTCCCGTCCCGTCGATGGTTGTCGCTAGCGAAAACGACCCTTACGTCTCGATGGAACGCGCGCGCCTGTTCGCCGAGGCTTGGGGTTCGAGCCTTGAAAATGTCGGCGCTCTCGGGCATATCAATGCGCAGACGGATTTAGGCGAATGGCCCGCCGGCAGGGCGCTTCTCGAAAAATTCGAACGGTCGCTGGAATAGAGACTTTGTCGGCTGGAATTTCCTGACGGAAAATTGTAGAGTGCTTTCTGTAAAATTTTCGGAGGCTTTGATGAAAAGGCTTTTGGTTGTCCTTATGCTTTTCTTTTTCGCCTGTTCGGCAAGTTCCGAATCAAAACCGTCCGCTTTGGATGACGGCAAAAACAAATCGAACATTTTGGTTGCCTATTATTCCGCAACGGGAACGACAAAGGCGGTTGCCGAAAAAATTGCTTCCTATCTTGGAGCGGACCTGTTCGAGGTTGTGCCGAATGAAGGATATTCTTCAGCGGATTTGGACTGGACGGACAGAGAAAGCCGCGTTTTCTGCGAACACGATACGATTTTTGGAGAAAAGGCAAACGGAACTGCGACCGTAAGTGACCTGAAAAAACTCCCTGTCGCGATGAAAGGCGATATGCCGGACTTGAGCGGCTACAAGACAGTGTTCATCGGTGCGCCAATCTGGTGGGGAATCGCAGCCTGGCCTGTGAAGGCGTTTGTTGAAAATGCGGATTTTAAAGGAAAAACAGTCGTTCCTTTCTGCACTTCGATGAGTTCGGGTCTTGGAAGAAGCGGCGAACTGCTCCATGAACTTGCCGGGGCGGACAACGGAAACTGGCTCGCCGGAAAAAGGTTCGGTACGAGTGCTGGTGAGAGCGAAATCCGCAGCTGGATTGATTCCATCGGCGTGAAGTGAGAAACGGCAAAGCCTGAGTAGCTTGGTTGGAGTATGAACGCCAAAGTTATCTTGGAGGTTTTATGAAAAAGATTTTGTTGAGTTTTGTGGCAGCTGCTGCATTTTTGGCCGGGGTGAATGCTCAGGAAGTGAAGTATGTCAAGGCTCCTGAGTTTAAGAATCAGATTTATCTTTACGGAAAGCCTGATTCGGCGGAAACGGAGCAGTGGTACGAGATTGAAGGGCGGGGGCAGTTTGTGAGGAATGTGAAAAATCCTGCGCTGATTCCGTATCTTCCGGCAAAAAGGAAAGCGAACGGGGCGGCTGTGATTATTGCTCCGGGAGGCGCGTTTTTGCATCACACTTTTGGAAGCGGCGGCTTTGAGTCGGCACAGTGGTTTCAGAAGCAGGGATTTGCGGCTTTTGTCTTGAAGTACCGCACGGAAGAAACTCCGCGTGATGAGGCTGAGCATCAGGCTTTTGTGGCTGAAAAAATGGCTGGCTACCGTGCGGGCGGCTTGAGCGGAAACTATGCGCCGCAGACTCCAGATTTTGCTTTTGAAGATATTTGCGCCGCTGTAAAACTTGTGCGTGAGCGTGCCGCGGAATTCAATGTCCAATCGGACAAGATTGGAATCGTGGGATTTTCCGCCGGGGCTTTGCTTGCCGTTTACAATGCGGAATCTGCGCCTGATGAAAGCCGTGCGGATTTTATCGGCTCGATTTACGGCCAGCTTGTGATGAGGGTGATGCCGGAAAAGCTTCCGCCGCTTTTTGCCGCAATGTCCAGCGACGACGAGCTTTCGGGGCAGAGCGGATTTGAAGTCTTTCAGGCTTGGCAGAAGCGCGGAATAGCGGAGCTTCATCTTTTTGGTCAGGGCGGACACAATTTTGGAATGGGGCACGAGCCGTACACGAACGCTTTGTGGCCAGAGGAATTTCTTGCCTGGCTCAAAATGATAAAGGTCATAAAGTAAAAATAAACAGTATGGAGAAAATCAGGATGAAAAAGTCAATCTTTGTTGCGTCGCTTTTTGCGGCGGCAGTTTTTTGCGGAAGTCTTGTTTATGCGGAGAATTTTGAAATGAAATCGGAAAATAATTATGCCACGATTCAGCTTAGCAACGGACTTAAAATTCCGCAGTTCGGGATTGGAACTTACGGCTCTAGCGAGCAGCAGGCGCATGACGCGGTTCTTGAGGCTTTAAAGGACGGCTACCGTCACATTGACGCTGCCCATGCTTACAGAAACGAGCGCGGAATTGCAAAGGCAATCAAGGAAAGCGGAATACCTCGCTCTGAAATCTGGATTACATCAAAACTCTGGCCTACGGATTACAGCGAGGGGAACGGGGCGCAGTCAATCGACAAGATGCTTGAACGGCTCGGAACGGATTACGTGGATCTGGTTTATCTCCATCAGCCGGTTGGCGACTATATGGCGGGCTACCGCGCTCTTGAAGAAGCAGTGCGTCAGGGAAAAGTTCATGCAATCGGGCTTTCTAATTTTGACTTGAATGAAGAAGTTTTTGAAGATGTTTATACAAAGGCGGAGATAAAGCCTGTGATTGTCCAGATTGAACTGCATCCTTATGCGCAGCGTGTTGAATTCAGAAAAAAATGCGCAAAAAAAAATCTTGCCGTTGAAGGCTGGTTTCCTCTTGGCGGAAGCGGAAAGGGAAATGAATCGCTTTTTGCCGATGAGACGATAAAATCTCTCGCAAAAAAATACGGAAAGTCTCCGGCGCAGATAATTTTACGCTGGCATGTTCAGGAAGGATTCAGCACGATTCCAGGCTCAAGAAACGCCGCTCACATTGCGGAGAACATCGCGGTTTACGGTTTTTCTCTTTCCGACGCGGACATGGAAAAAATCCGCGCTCTGAACAAGGAAAGGCGTTTTTACAACGGAACTTGGGAAAGCGCGCAGCATTTTAAGGACGTGAAAATCAATTATTGAGAGTGGGGTTTGTTTGGTGGGTAAAATCTACGCCATAGCGAAGTCTTGTTGCATATAAAATTTGTAGTTTAAGTTTTGTTTGACGCGGACTATGGGACGGCGTAGCTGTTTGGAGCTCAGAAGTCGAATGGCGCAACTCCGAAAAGTCCGTCTCGAACCTGACTGCCGACAGGCAGAGTGAGGGGTATGCTCGAATATATTTTAATAAGGAGTTAAAATATGAATTACATTGAATTGAACAACGGCGTAAAAATGCCGCAGATTGGTTTCGGCGTGTTTCAGGTGCCGGACGGAAATGTTACGGAGCAGGCGGTTTATGACGCAATTTCGGCTGGCTACCGGCTGATTGACACGGCGGCGGCTTATCAGAACGAGGAGTCGGTTGGGCGTGCGATTGCGCGTGCGGTTTCTGACGGAATTGTGAAGCGCGAGGAGCTTTTTGTTACCACGAAGCTGTGGGTTCAGGATTATGGCTATGAGAACGCGAAAAAGGCGTTTGCACTTTCGCTCAAAAAACTGGGGCTTGAGTACATCGACCTTTATCTTTTTCACCAGCCTTTCGGCGACTATTACGGCTCTTACCGTGCGATGATTGAATTGTACAAGAAAGAAAAAATCCGGGCGGTTGGCGTGAGCAATATGTATCCTGACCGGCTCGCAGACCTTTGCGAGAATTTTGACGTGATTCCGGCGGTGAATCAGGTGGAGCTTCATCCGTTCTTCCAGCAGCCGGCGGCGCTTGAAAATATGAAATATTACGGCGTTGTGCCTGAGGCGTGGGGGCCTTTTGCGGAAGGCAAGCACGATATTTTCAAGAATCCAGTCCTCTCGGAAATTGCCGCTAGCCACGGAAAAACTGCCGCGCAGGTGATTTTGCGGTGGAACATCCAGCGCGGAGTTGTCGTGATTCCAAAGTCCGTTCACAAAAACAGAATCGTGGAAAATTTCAACGTGTGGAATTTTGAGCTTTCAGCGGAAGATATGAAAAAAATCTCAACGCTCGACATCGGCCACAGCGAGATTGTGAACCATTCCGACCCGGCGTTTGTAAAAATGATAAACGGCTGGAAAATCCACGAGTAAAGTTGCGTTAGGGATTGGAAGGGGGAGCGGAGCGAAAACAAACGCTTGCGTTTGGTCGGAGGCGAAAGCCGTAGCCCTGAAAAGCCCGACGGTCGCGGCGGTTGAGCTTGTAGAAACCAGAGCGACCGGAACGCCCAAAATAGCGAATTTTTTTTGTGAACCGCTGGGGATGAGATTGACGGAGCTATGCCCGGCAATGACGTTTGAACATCGCGGCTGACACACATGTCCTGTCATTGCCCGGCGTGACCGGGCTATCTCTTTTTGTTATATATCCCCGTCGGAGCAGTGGATTACGATATTGGCTTTGTTAAGCAATCTGTTGTCCGCGCCAACGGTGATTGCATTCCACTGAGCCTTTGAGCCGCCAAAGTTTACTATGGTAGAAATATCATCGTTATAATAAAACGCCTTATCTCCGATTGAAGTAAGACTAGCCGGAAGTTTTATGCCTGCAAGCGAAGAGCAAAGCATGAACGCCCTTTCCGGTATCTCTGTAAGCCCGGTAGTGCCGCTAATGTCAAGGACAATTTTTGCGTCCGGATTTCCGGACATGGCATTTTTTATTGCGGTAAGGTCGCTATTGGTAATTCCGCCGGTAACGGTAACCGTATAAGTGCCTGCTTCGGTAAAACCAGAGATTACAGTGGCGGCCTCCGAAGCGGACGTGCTTACGCTTGCGATTACCCCGTCGGAGCAGTGGATTTTTGCGGTGGCGAGCGGCGCGGAACTAAATCCTATTGCTACAAAGCTAGATTCCCCCTCTTCGGGCGACACTTTGTCTTTCAGCGCTTCCCACTCTGCCATTGTGCCGGCGTAGTACACGTCTGTTAAATTGGTGCTGGATAGAAATGGATGAGCCAGCACGATGTCCACCGCGTTTATGGTAACCTTTGTAAGGCTTGTGCCGGAAAAAGCATACATGCCAATTCTTGTAACGCCCGCAGGAATTTCCACTGATTTAAGACCTTTGCATTCGTAAAAAGCGTTCATTTCTATTACTTTTAGCCCGGACGGAAGCTCTACCGACGTAAGTCCACTGTTATAGAAAGCGGCATCTCCTATTTCCGTTACGCTTGCAGGAATTTCTATTGACGTTAAGGCTGTTAAGTGGGCAAAAATGTCGCCCGGTATTCCTGTAAGCCCATCGGGAAGATTTACTTTCGAGAGCTTCGTGCAGCCGTCAAAAGGTCTGTCCGCTTTAGAAATATTCCCTAAGAACGTAACTTCCTCAAGGCCGGTGCAGTTATAGAAAGCTTTACCTTCAATTTCAGTGATGTTGGCAGGAATTGTTATGCTCTTCAGTCCGGTGCAGCCCTCAAAATCATTACTCATTATATCCGTGTCCAAAGTAGAAAGCTCAATGCCTACAAGATTCGTGCAGTCCTTAAATTTTTCATAATTACTTTCAGTCTTTGATTTGCTCAGATCAAGGTGAACTTTTATGCCGGAATTTGATTTCATGGCGGAAGCTATGGTTATACAGTTAACAAATTCGGATGGATGGCTGGCTCTGACTGCGATATGAGCCTCGCTGCCTGCGCCAAAGGTCTTTAGAACTTCCTCGAACTTGTCCTCCGGGCAGCATATTCCGCCGTCTGAGGTGGTTACAACAGCGTGCTGAAGTCCGTAATAGTAGCTGTCCTCGTCTTTTCCAACGTAGAGATTCTGCCACTCTGCAAGCGTTCCGCCGTATTCCACGGTTTCAATCTTCCTCTTAATTTCAGCATAAACTTCTCTACTGCAGCTGAACGCCTCCACTCCCACAGTTTCTATGCTTGCAGGAATTTTCGCGCTTTTTATTCCCGTGTTGAGGAACGCGTAATCGCCGATGCTTGTTGTGCCGGACGGAATTTCAACCTCCGTAAGACCTATACAAAGCAGGAACGCCTGTTCCCCGATTGACTTGAGATTTTTCGGCAGAATGATTCCGACAAGGTTAGTGCATGGCTTTACATCGCCATTCTCATCAACTTCGTGAAACAGCTTATCGGGAATTTCCGTAATGGTCGTGCCGCCAAGGTCAAGAATAATGTTTTCGCCCGGATTCGCCAGGATTGTTGCCGCAACCGCCCTTAAAGTTTCCTCCGGAATGTCGTCGGTCAGGACAATTTTTCCGTCAGCTAGCCCAAGACTTTCGAGCGTCATCTCCCACTTGGCGTAAAGCGTGATGTCGCCGGTTTTCTCTCCCGTGCTCCAGCCTGTGATTTTGCTTGAGTCCGTAAACGCGCTGTCCGTGAACCATCCGCAGAAGGCGTAGTACTTTCGGGTTGGAGAAGCGAACGTCACTTTTTCTGTTTCGATTGTGTAGCTCGCAGAATTTGCTTTTGCGTTTGTGCCGTCATTCAACGTGTAGTTGATTTGGTAAGTTTCGGCTTTCCACTGCGCCTTGAATTCCGCGTTCTCCGCTGGGAATGTCGCAGGCAATTCGGGATTCCAGCCGTTGAACGAGTAGCCGGTTTTTGACGGAGCGTCGATTTTTATTTCCGCACCGAATCTTTCGGAAAGCGTCGTCTTGTCCTCGCCGTTGTCTGCGTCGAATGTCAGTGTGACGGTTTTTCTGTCGTAGTAGATTTTTACAACCGTTGAACCGTCCGCCGCGATTTTTTCCTGCGCGAATTCCTTTGCGGTGAATCCGGCGGTTTCTTCCGCCTTTGCCGCGGTCTCCTCGCCTGTCGTTCCTGTCATCGGTTCGGTTTTTGCGAGCGTGTAGCCGCTGTCCGCCACGTTCTGCTGCCAGTGCTCGATTTTGTAGGCTGTTCCGGTTCCTGCCGCCCACTGCGCGTAGAGCGTGATGTCGGCATCCAGCGTGATTTTTGCCTTGTCGTTATAAGGCGCGCCTGTTCCGTCGGACTTTGTGTTCCATCCGCCGAATGTCCAGCCGTCTCTGGAGAAAGCGTTCGCCGCAACGATGACTTCGCTTCCTGATTCGGCGGTGACTTCCTTCATTTCGCCGCTTCCGCCGTTTGCGTCAAATTTCACGGTGTAGAAGACTTTGACGATTTCTTTCCACTGGGCGTAAAGCGTCAGGTCTTCCGTCAGCGTGATTTTTTCGCCTGCCGCGTAACTTGCGCCGCTTCCGTCCGCAACGGTGTTCCAGCCGGTAAAGTCGTAGCTGTCGTAAGAGAATGCGTTTTGCGCAATCGTGATTTCCGTGCCCTCTTCTGCAGTCTCTGCTTTCATTTCGCCACTTCCACCGTTTGCGTCGTAGGTCAGGGTGAATTTTTCCGTGGCGGGCGCAGAACCGTCATCGCCGCAACCGGCAAACACCGACAGCAGTAAGAATAATGTGAAGATTATGCGGGTGGGGGTAAGTTGTTTGTTGTAGTTTTTCATCTCTTTCTCCACAGAAGAAAATGCCGGATGTGGCGTGCGTTGGCTCTTTGGGTAAAAGCTAAAGCGCGGTAAAGATAGAAAAAAATAAGCGTGTAAAGGCTGTCCTCTTTCAATGAAAGATATATGCCGGTCATGAATAAAACAGATGCCGCGCAAAAGAACGTTGCATATGCATTTTTTTTGAAGAAGGATGTTTATTGCGTTAGGGATTGGAAGGGGGAGCGGAGCGAAAACAAACGCTTGCGTTTGGTCGGAGGCGAAAGCCGTAGCCCTGAAAAGCCCGACCCGCCGCAAGGCGGGGAACGCCCAAAAATATGGGATAATGTCATCCCTGCCCTTTCTCAGTCATTCCCCGGCTTGACCGGGGAATCCCTTTTCATCCAAGAGATTGAAAAAAATAAGCACCCATATGTTTATCTTCAAAGACCTGACGATAAGTATATGAATGCTTCGCATTCTTTTGCCCGGTGGCAAATTTGAATTTAACTGGAATTATTATATTGAATAAATTTTGAATAAACTCAAGGGCTTGTGAGAAAGGAGTAAAAATGCCAAGACCGCGGAACAAAGCCGACCTGCTTTCTCTTGCAGGAAAGAATTACGAAGAACTTGTAAAGTTTATCGCTTCGATGGGCGAGGCCGAGAAATCCACACCTTTTAACTTTTCCTCGCTGAACAAAAAGGAGGCGCACTGGAGCCGCGACAAGAATGTGCGCGATGTAATCTGCCATCTTGTTGAATGGCACAAGCTGCTTTTGAAATTTGTCGCCGAAAATACGAAGAGCAAAAGAAGCGGAAAATCTGAAAACGGAAAGCCCGCAATCGTGTACCGGTTTTTGCCCGAACCGTACAATTGGAAAAATTACGGTGATATGAACCGCGCCATCTGGCAGAACTGCCAGAATGTTTCGCTTGAAAAAGCCCTTGCCGATTTTGCCGAATTACACAAAAAAGTTTTGAAACTCGCGGAATCCTTTTCCGATGAAGAACTTTTCGAGAAAAAGCATTTTGCCTGGACCGGAACGACGAATCTCGGCGCATATTTTATCAGCACGACCAGTAGCCACTACGACTGGGCTCTCAAAAAGCTGAAGGCTCACAGAAGGATTGTCGCGGAAAAGTGAATTTTACATCGCGCGCAAATTCGCGTGGGTTCCGGTGTCGATCAAAGCCAATAGGGCCGAGTTTTGCGGTACACAGAATATGTCATTGCCGGACTTGACCCGACAATCCCGTGAACAAAAGAGATTCCCGTGTCGGAGCACGGGAATGACAGAAGAGAAAAGGGCTGGAATGACATCATAGCAAGCCGGGGAATGACAACGCAGATTGTCATTATCGGGCTTGACCCGATAATCTCACTTCAAAAACCCATACTTATACACTTTTTCCGCAATCCGCGCGCCGAGCGTTTTCATCTTCTCGCGCAGGCTTGTGATTAGCTCCGTGTAGCGCGCGTCGCCGGAAGCCGCGTTCATCTTGCCGCCCGAGTTTGTGCCTTGAAAATACTTTCGGATGTCATAAAAGGAAGCGTCTGCAATTGCGTCAGGCATGGAGTGGTAGTATTTCCAAAGCTCAAGCCCTGCGTCGTAAACCGAGCGTGCTTCAGAGGATAAAAAGGATAGGGGACGAAACGGGATGTGTGAAGAGGGACAAGGGGAGTGGGTAGCGGTCAGCGTTTCTGAAGAGCTATTATCAGTGCGCGGAGCAGCGCGCCTGTCTTCTCTATCTGCGCCATTATCGAGCTGTGTGTCTCCTCGCTGATGAAGTTCTGCCGCAGCGAGATTATCACCTGGGTTTCCAGCTCCGTCAGCGAGCCGTGCGCTATCGACAGAAACCTCAGATACTCGCCCCTCATTCTCCTGCTGTTGCCCTCCGCAATGTTCGACGGGACCGACACCGCCGACCTTCTCATCTGCGAGACAAGTCCGTAAATCTCTTCCTTTGGAAAATCCTTTGTCGCCTTGTAAACCGAATCCACCAAGTCCATCGCGCTTTTCCACGCGTTCAAATCCCTGTAAGTCGTCATCAGTTCCTCCGTTCGCAAATAAATCGTTTCCGGTTCTTTCCCACATACCGTTTCCCTTGTCCCGTGTCCCGCCTAGCGTGTCCCGCTTCCCATTCAAAAACTCCGACATAAACTTTGAGCGGAAAGTTTTCTTGCAGCCAACCTGCTCGCGCGTGAACGGAATCCAGTGGTTAATTGAGAGGGAAGAGGTATGAGGGACAGGGGAAGCGGTTGCGGCGGCGGTGGCTGAGCCTGCCGAAGCCGAGCCTGCCTGTGCGGAAATGCGGTTTTGTCCGTGGAACAGCGTGTAGATTAGGCAGTCTGTCTGAAATTCCAAGTCCTGCTTCCAGCCGTCATTCGGATAAAGGAACTGGTCGCGGTCGTTTAGCCAAGTTGCTTCAATGCAAAGTCTAACCGCAAAAGCTACTGAAATGCCGATGAAATTTCTTTTTGTAATTTCATGCGTCCGTCGTTGCAGAATGTCATTACTTGAGGGCGAACTTGTTATAAAACTTCCGTTTTGATTTTGAAAATCGGAACAAGTTGTTCTAAAATATCCGATTGGAAATTGTCCTTTAACATTGTCGAACGAATTTCCAGGAACGACAAAAAGTTTTTCAAGCTTCGCTTGGAATGCGGAGCGGAATTTTGCAAAATTGGGAGCGCAAAGCGCTTTCAATGTTGCAAATTGTCCCAATTTGCAACATTGAATTTCTTCGTAAATCCGAATCAGAAATTGTGCGAAAAGTTCATTTATTCCGCTGCCAATCAAGGCAGAGTATTTTTCGAACACCTTGTTTTCTCGTGCGACTTTATCTTTATTTTTTATATCTTCGTTGCCTATTGCCTTTTTATTTCCTGCTTCCGCATACGGCGGATTGATGTAAATCACGAGCCTCTTCCGCTTTTCCTCATTCTTCAGAATCTCCGCCAGCTCCGCCGGAATCTTTCCGCTTTCCTCATCCCTTTCATCGTGTCCCTCTTCCCGAGTCCCTTGTCCCTCGAACGAATCATTCAAAAAATCAAACTGGAAAACGTGGTTCTCCGGCATGTTCCAGCCGCCTGTGATTCGGTCCATCATCACGTCCACGTCCTGCTTGTCGAGCGTGCTTGCCCACACGTTGTCGTAGTTCGTAAGTCCGTTCAGAAGGTTTCCCGTTCCGGCGCAGCAGTCCCAGATGTAGTATTCGTCCTGCCAGGTCTCGCCTAGGACTTCCGCCAGGTATTCCTGCGACTTCTGCACCCAAATCTGCGGAGTAAAGAAGCTGCCCTTGCGCTCTCGGATGTCCTGCGGAACGAGAAGGTCGCGCCTGGCGATGATGTAGTCCCAGTATTCCTCTTTCGGCGGACGCGCGTAGATGCTCCAGAATTCCTTGTGGGCTTTCTGCCGGTCGGAAAATCCCACGCTCATCGAAGTCTCAAACCCCAGCTCGTCGATTCTCTTGGCAAGCTCGTACCGCGTGTTTTTGAGCACCACGTAAAGGGAATCCTTGAGGCTCTCGCCGTTTTGTGAAAGCAGGTCGGCAAGGAAAAAGTCCGCGCTGATGATTCCCGCCTTTTTCGCGCGCTCCCAGTCCACCTTGATTGCGGGCTTTACGCTCTCGCTCCATTTCTGGAAGACGAACGTGAAGTTGTTCTTGGTGACGGAGATTTTCTCGGAGGCTTCCTTTCCGGCCTTGAAGTTCAGCCGGATAAATTCCTTTAGCTCCGCGCTTTGCGATTCAAAGCGGAAGAGAACCGAGTTTTCCTTTAAGAGATTTTCGCACAGCGAGTGAAGCTGCCTGAATTCCTTTGTGTCGTGGTTGGACGGCGTAACGTTCCAGTTGAAGTCGTTCTGGTAGAAGACGGACTGGATGTCGTGGTAGTTGATGAACGCGAACTTTTCCGCGTCGAACGCACCGATGAACTTCGGCGGAAGGTATTTTTCAAACGTCTTTTCCTTTCCAATCGTGAGAATAAGCTGCACGAAGCTCTCGTAGATGTCGTGGCCCTTTCCCTGCTTGGCTTCCGCCCACAGAAGCGACTTGAGGTCGTCGTTCTCGAACTCCTCGAAAAGCGAGACCGAGCCTTTCTCCGTAACGTGCTTTGCAATCACAAAGTCGATGTTTCCAATCTGCGTGTACTTGTAGTTCTGAAAAAAATCCTCGCGGATTTTCGATTTTAAAGGTTCTTCCTTCATGCGGCGGTAATCTTCGTAAGGCATAAGGAGAATGTAATAATTTGACGGATTTTGACAGGAGCGGTTTGCGGATTGTTATCTTTGCGGAATGTTTGAAATGATTGAGATAAAGATGAGTCCGATATTTAAATCCCTATTTTTTATCGCGTTCTTTTTTGAAATATCTCTTGCTGAAATGGGAATTTTCTCCGACTGTCATTATCGGGCGTGACCCTTGTCATTGTCGGGCTTGACCCGATAATCTAGATTCCCGTGTCGGAGCACGGGAATGACATCATGGCGAGCCGGGAAATGACTGTGCACTTGTCATTGCCGGGCATAGACCTGGCAATCCCCTTTTTTATACTTTCAAATTGTGAAAAAATATTACACATACATTCTCGCCAACAAAACAAATTCTGTCCTTTACATCGGCGTTACCAACAATCTTGAACGGCGTGTTTACGAACATAAAAACAAAGCGTATCCGGGATTCACGGAACGATATAACGTATCAAAACTCGTTTGGTATGAGGAACATTCCGATATAAAAGTCGCAATTCAAAGGGAAAAGAATCTAAAAAAATGGAACCGCTCTTGGAAAAACAAACTAATAGAAAAAGAAAATCCCGGCTATAAAGATTTAAGTTCCGACTGGACTTGAGATTCCCGTGTCGGAGCACGGGAATGACAGAAGAACGGACTTGCGGAAACGACTTTTACCGGAACTTCCCGAAAAAGCGTTTCGTTTCGCGCATCACGATGCCGCTCAAAAGAATCAGAGCGACCAGGTTCGGGAAAGCCATCAGGCCGTTGAAAATGTCCGCGCATGTCCAGACCGCGCTCACGGTGAGGTACGGTCCGATAAAGACGGCTAACACGTAGAGCCAGCGGAAGACGAGTTTCGGTGTGCGGCCCCTGCCCACGAGGTATTGCAGGCACTTTTCGGAATAGTATGCCCAGCCGAGAATCGTCGTGAACGCGAAGAAGACGAGCGAAACGGTGAGGATGTAGGGGGCGACTGTGCTTCCGATTGGTAAGAACGCAAAACCGCGGCGGAACGCTTCCATCGTGATGTTTACGCCTTCGAGGCCGAGACTCGGGTCCCACGCTCCGGTGATGACAATCGAAAGCCCGGTCATCGTGCAGATGATAATCGTGTCGAAAAATGTTCCCGTCATGCAGACAAGTCCCTGGCGGACCGGTTCCTTGGTCTTTGCGGCAGCCGCTGCGATCGGTGCGGAACCGAGGCCCGCTTCGTTCGAGAAGATGCCGCGGGCGATACCCTTTTGCATCGCGATGAAGATGGAGCCTACGACGCCGCCCGTGACCGCGGACGGGTTGAATGCCGCGCGGACAATCGTTTCGATGGCTTCTGAAATATGCGAGAAGTTGAGGAGCAGGAAAAATCCGCAGATGAGGACATAGAAAACCGCCATGAAGGGGACGACGATCGTCGCGACTTTCGCGATCCGCTTGAGACCGCCGATGATGACGAAGGCGACGCACAGCGTGACGCAGAGACCGGTAATCGCTGTCGCATAGGAAATGGAAGAGCCTCCGAAGCGGAAGAGTTCCGCGGACGGAATAACCGTGTTCACCGCGGACGTGATGCCGTTTACCTGCGTGATGGTTCCGATGCCGAGAAGCCCGGCGAGCGTCCCGAAGATAGCGAAGAGGACCGCTAGCCACTTGAAGTTCAGGCCGAAACGCTCCTTGATGCCGTGCTCGATGTAGTAGAACGGTCCGCCGAGGATTTTTCCGTCGGGGCTTACCGTCCGGTATTTGACCGCGAGAACGCCTTCGGCGTATTTCGTCGCCATGCCGAGAAACGCGGCGATTTCCATCCAGAAGAGGGCGCCCGGTCCGCCTGTCCCGATGGCTGTTGCGACGCCCACGATGTTGCCCGTCCCGATGGTCGCCGCTAGCGCCGTGCAGAGCGCGCCGAAGCTCGAAACTTCGCCTTCGCCGTCCTTCTCGTTGTGGATGACGTAGCGGAGCGCGTTGTGCAGGTTCATCACCTGGAGGCACCCGAGGCGAATCGTCAGCACGAACCCGACTAGCAAAATGAAAACGATGAGCGGAATGCCCCAGACGATGCTGTCTGCGGAATCGAGAATCTGGTTGATTGCTTCCACGGTGTTACCTTTGAGCGTTTAAGGATTGGGCGCGTCAAATTTAGAATTTTTATCAGCCGAATTTCGGATCTCCCGGCGGCGTTCCCAGACGAAGAGCGCAATTCCGAGAAGGACCATGAGAATGCAGAGCGATTGTCCGCGGCTCATGCCGAAAAGGTCGTTGCGCCCGAGAAAATTGTCCGGGTGGCGGAAAAACTCGATGAAGAAGCGGAACGTGCCGTAGCCCATGAGATAGAGCGGGAGCATCTGCTTTTTAAAAGTCTTGTAGCGGCTGAGGGTGAAGAGGACGGCAAAGAGGACGATGCCTTCGAAAAACATTTCGTAGAGCTGCGACGGATGGCGGAGCTGCAGGTCGTGGGCGAGCGGAAAGAGCATCCCGATGGGGCTCGTGGTCACTTCGCCGTAGAGTTCGCCGTTTACGAAGTTTCCCCAGCGCCCCCAGCTGTAGCCGAGCGGAACCGCTAGGAACCCGAGGTTGAGCGTGTCCCAGACCGGGAGCCTGTTGCGCTTCATCCCGATGATTCCGAAGAGAATCGCCCCGATGAGCCCCCCGTGATACGACATCCCGGAAATCCCGACAAAGTAAAATCCCTGCTCCGCGCTGTAGCGGAAAGGCGCGACAATTTCGAGCGGGTTCGCGAGGTAGTGCGACGGGTTGTAGAAGAGGACGTAGCCGAGTCTCGCGCCGATGAGGATGCCCGCGATGACCCAGGTGACGAAACTGTCCATCTGCTGTTTCTTGATGCCGATATTCTGCTTGACGTTCATCTTCCAGATGAGGGCGTAGCAGGTGACGAACGCGAAGAGGTACATGAGGCCGTACCAGTGCACGGGAAAGCTTCCGAGGTGTATCGCTATTCCGTCGAAGTATGTCGGGATAAGATTCCACCAGCTGTAATTCGGCATTATTTCTCCTTTGCCCAGTAATTGATGAGAAGGGCGGCGATTTGGGTCGATGTCTGCGTGCGCATCTCTCCGTGTACCTGCATCACGACGATGACAATCGCCTTGTCGGGGTTCGTCTTACTTTGTGCGAAACCCATGAACCAGTCGTAGCGTCCTTTGGGGCTTTCCCCGTCGAGCGAACCCGTCTTTCCGCCGATGTCTAGGTCCGCGAAGAATTTCCGCGAAATGTTCCGCGTACTCATCTGCTTTCTTGCAGTCCCGACGGTCGCTGTCGAAATCATCGAAAGGCGAAGCCCCAGGTAGGCGTTTTCCGAAAACTTTTCCCCGTCGAGCTTCACGGGACTTTTGGGCGCGTGTCCCGCGGCTCCGTTCCTTTCCCACGGGATTTCGAACGGCTTCTTCCGGAGGATGGCCCGGACGATTCCTGCGGCCTGGAGCGGGGAAAGCGTCACGTCCTGCGTAAATCCGCTGGCGACTTCCGCGAGCGCGTAGCCGGAATCGGGCGGAGCGTATCGGCTTTTTTCCGGGACGTTTCCGGGGAAGTTCCGGTTGAACCCGAGTTTCCCTGCCGCATCTTTCAGCCTTTTGGCTCCGACGTTCATGCCGACGAGCGCTATCGGCGGGTTGTAGGACTTGGCGAACGCTTCGTGAACCGGCACGACCGGTCCGCGGTAGTTTTCGGGAATTTCCAGCTGCTTTCGGTAGAGCGTGTGCGCGCGACCGATCATCGGGATTTCGGAGTGCGTCGCGTATCGCTTCGAATCGAAGGCCGCCGCGATGGTGACCGTTTTCGAAAGGCTCGCCGCGGGAAACGTCGCCCGGGAGAGGTAATCCGGTTCGGTCTGCACCGCGTCTTCCTTGCGCTCGCCCCAGGCGACAATTTCGTTTGTCCTAGGATCGACGGCGAGGTAGAGAGCGTCCTTAGGGCGGTAGCGACGGAGGAACGTGTCCATCAGATGCGCAAGCCCCGTATCCCTTTGGGCATAGACATGTTCGAGATTGATTTCCCTGACGGCGTTCCCGAGAAAAGGCGCGCTTGCGGAATCGGAAAGTTCTCTTTCGGGTAGGTTTTCGTTTTGCGTTTCGGCAAAGCGTCCGTCAAAGTTTTCCTTGTCGGAATCCCGGAGCGCGCAGCGCCCGCACTGGATGATTCCGGCAAGGGCGAGGACAAGAAGCACTGCCCGGTTGAATAGGCGCCATTTGCGAGGCAGTGGTTTTGGAAAAGTCATTCTTTCGGCGCGAGGTGGAAGATGGTCTTGCGGTAGTACTCAAGCTCTGCGATGCTTTCCCGGATGTCGTCTAGCGCCTGGTGGCGTTCTTCCTTCTTGAATTCGGAAAGGTCCGGAAACCAGCGGAACGCAAGCTCCTTGATGGAGGAAACATCGATGTTCCGGTAGTTGAGCCAGCCCGAAATTTTTGGCATATACTTGTAGAGAAAACGCCTGTCCTGCGTGATGGAATTTCCGCAGAGGAGGTTTCCGCTGTGCTCCCTGTCGTGCTTCACGGTGAACTGCTTGATGAACTTGAGCGTGACGTCTTCCGCGTCGGCGAGGCTGTAGGGAGAGTGCCTGACCCGGGAAATCAGCCCGCTCTGCGTATGGTGCCGCGTATTCCAGTCGTCCATGCTGTTCAGGACGTTTTCCGGCTGGCGGATGGCGATGACCGGGCCTTCGCCGAGGACTTTCAGGTTCGGGTCCGTCACGATTGTCGCAATCTCGAGGATGACGTCGCGTTCCGGGTCGAGACCGGACATTTCCAGATCCATCCAGACCAAATTGGGAGCGGTTCTGTTTTGAATACTCATTTAATTCCAAATTTATAAATTTATGGTGTTGCCTTGAAAATCCGGTCGTCTTTCGGGACGGCCCGTCACCCAAAACAAAAGGAATTGAAAATGGAAGAAGTTGTGATTACGGGCATGGGTTGCGTCTCGTCCCTCGGAAATACTCCGGATGCGCTGTGGGCGAACCTTCTCGCCGGGAAGTCCGGCGTTTCGAACATCGAAAAGATGGATACTTCCGCCTATGAAGTACATTTTGCGTCGGAAGTCAAGGACTTCGACGATTCCGCGTACTTTAACTCTCGCGACCAAAAGCGCTATTCCCGGAACATCCGCTACGCGGTCTATGCGGCTCTCCATGCGGTCGAAAATTCGGGACTGGACCTCGAAAAGGTCGATAAGTCTCGCGCCGGCGTAATCGTCGCTTCAGGCATGGGCGGCATGGATATCTACTACGACGGTTCCGCGGCTCTTGCGACAAAAGGACCGCGCCGCGTCTCCCCGTTCTTTATTCCGATGTCCATTACGAACATGGCGACGGGTGAAATTTCCATTCGCCTGGGGTTCATGGGACCGAACTTCGTGACGACTTCCGCCTGTGCTTCTTCGAACCATGCGATTATCGCCGCTGCGGACCAGATCCGCCTCGGACGCGCCGACGTGATGATCGCCGGCGGGACGGAAGAAGCGGTCACCCCGGTTTCGCTCGCCGGCTTTGCGAACATGCACGCTCTTTCCCGCCGAAACGACGATCCGGCAAGGGCATCCCGCCCGTTTGACAAGAACCGCGACGGGTTTGTCATCGGGGAAGGTTCCGCGGTGATGGTCCTCGAAAGCCGGAAACATGCGGAAGCCCGCGGGGCGAAAATCTACGCGACTATCGCGGGCGTCGGACTTTCCGCCGATGCGCACCACATTACCGCTCCGCGCGAAGACGGCGCCGGGGTGAAGCTCGCCATCGCAAACGCTCTCCGCGACGCGAAGCTCGAACCGGAACAGGTTGGCTACATCAACACGCACGGCACATCGACTCCGCTCGGGGACGTCGCCGAATGCAAGGCAATCTGCGAAATCTACAAGGGCGACACCCGGAACCTGAAAATCAACTCTTCGAAGTCGATGATCGGGCACATGCTCGGCGCCGCTTCCGCAATCGAAGGCATCATCTCGATAAAATCCCTCATCGACCAGAAGGTGCACGGGACGCTGAACGTCGAGGAGCAGGATCCCGCGATTACGCTCGACGTGTGCAAGGACGGCGCCGTGGAGCACAAGTTCGACTACGCGATGTCGAACAGCTTCGGTTTCGGCGGTCACAACAGCGTCGTCATTTTCGGTCGCGAAAAATAACCGGCTAAAATTTGAAAACGAGGCGTCTCTTGCGGGGCGCCTTTTTTCGGATTTCCTAAATTGCTGGCGTGCGTTCCCTTTTTCGAAATATCGCTTTCTCCCTTTTCCTCGCTCCGCTTGCGTTTGCCGGCGACGGGGAAGGTTCGTTTGTCCGTCCGCAGAAAGTCGTGGATGGCGGTTTTCCGCTTCCCCGCGAAACCAGCTTCCAGCAGAAGGGAATCGGCGTGGGATTAGGGCTAGGCGCTCTATTCCCGAGCGGCAAGCATTGCAATACGCTCGCCCAGTGGCAGGGAACCCTGGAATATTATTATGCGAAGTTCCTGAGCGCGGGATTTTCCGTGCGGATGTACGGTGGAAACATCGACGACCGGTATGCGATGATCTACCAGAGATACCATACGCACTTGCGGTTGCACTTTGTGGTGGATTCGAACTGGAGCTTCTACGCGTCGCCGACTTTCGGGTTCGAGACGACGAGCCTTTCGGAGATCCGCGACACGGACGGCACTCCGTCGAACCGTTTCGGCGTGACCGATGCGGAAAAGAAAAGCGCGGTCGGCTGCGACAACGAATACGGCCTCGACGGATTTTCCGGCGGGATGGAATTCGGGACGGGCGTTCGCTTTGCGGCGGACTGGGCCTTGAACGGCGGATTCGGGCTCGAATACAACGTGGCGAATGTCGGGCAGCTGTCCCTTGCCCTCGGGCTGGGGTTCAACCTGCGGAACCACTGGGACTACCTGAAGGACCATTTCCTCGGCGGCTGGCTCGTGCTGGAATTTCTCGCGCACAACTACTTTTCGGAAAGCTCGAACTCCTGGGGCGAGGCCGTTTTGCTCGCCTTTATCCTGAACATTTGACGGATTTTTCTTTTTTTGCTAAATTTGGGTTCCCCATGCAAATGGGACCCTCCTGCGTCCATGGTGGGCGCGGGCTGAAGTCCAAAGGGATATTATGAAACAATACGAGACGATGGTGGTCCTCGATGCCATGCTCTCCGACGACGTGATCGCGTCCGAAGTGCAGAGCTTTGCCGACAAGATTACCGCTGCGGGCGAAATCGTTCGCCGCGACGACTGGGGCAAGCGCAAGCTCGCTTACGAAATCAACCACAAGAGCCACGGCTACTATGTGATTTTCTACTACAAGGCGGAATCCTCCGTGGTCGCCGAGCTGGAACACATTTTCAAGCTCGACGAAAACGTTCTCCGCTGGATGACCCTCGCGGATTATCCGATGACGGAAGTTATCTACGACAAGAACCTGAGCCAGACCGAAGACGTGACTCCGATCGACGCTGAAGAAGGAGATGCTGAATAATGGCTTTCGAAGACAAGAAGAACAATTCTCGCGTTCGCCGCAAGAAGACCTGCTGGTTCACCGAGAACAAGATCGAATTTATCGATTACAAGGACGAAAAGGTCCTTCGCCGTTTCATTTCCGAACGCGGCAAGATCATTCCGCGCCGTATTTCCGGTACGAGCGCCAAGTACCAGCGGATGCTGGTCGAAGCGATCAAGCGTGCCCGTCACATGGCAATTTTGCCGTTCGTCGCAGATACGTTGCGCTAAGGAGTAAAAATGGAAGTTATTCTCAAAGCCAATGTGCCGAATCTGGGCAACATGATGGACGTGGTGAAGGTGAAGAACGGCTACGCGCTCAACTACCTTTTCCCGAACAAGCTCGCCATCCGCGCAACAGAAGAAGCGAAGAAGAAAATCGCCGAAAACCGCGAAGCGATGGAAGCCCTCTTCAACAAGGAACTGGGCAAGGCTCGCGAAGTCGCCGCGAAGCTCGCCGAAGTCACCGTGAACCTTTCCCGTCGCGTCGTCGAAGGCGAACGCCTTTACGGTTCCGTGACCGCCGCGGACATCGCGGACGAAATCACGCAGCAGGGCGTGAAGGTAACCCGTGCGCAGATCGCGCTTGCGGAGCCTATCAAGCAGCTCGGCGTCTATCCGGTTTCCGTGAAGGTCTTCGGGGACGTTTCCGCAGAAGTGAAGGTCTGGGTCGTCAAGGCCGACTAATTCAATTCTGAGATTTTGAAGCGCAAGCCGCCCTCCGGGCGGCTTGCGCTGTTTTAAAGGCTTGAAAAATCAAAAATTGCAAAATCTGCGTTTTTTTTATGTAGATTTATAGCAAGAAAATATCCCGGATTGAATCCATTCCTTATTCCATTCTGAAAATGCCTTTTGAATTTGCCAATACAAAAAAATATATCGAGAAAAAGGAGGAACCATGAAAAAAACATTGCTAGCCTTGAGCGCTTTTCTGCTTGTTGCCTGCAACATGGGTTCGCCCTATTCCGCGGAACCTCTGTCGTCTGCCGGTGAAGTCATTTCATCCGACATGTCCTCAGTGTCTTTGCCCGGTTCTTCTTCGGAATGCGCCTGTTCCGTTGCGGTGGAGTCTTCGTCGAGCGAGGCTTTGTCGAGCGCGGAAATTTCTTCGAGTTCGTCTTCGAGCGTGTGGGGAATCATCCCGACTGTCATCCGTTTTGAAAATGGCATGTTGACAGATACTCGGGATGGGTCGATGTATAGAACTGTATCGTTTCCGGATTACAGGAAAACATGGATGGCGGAAGATTTAAGGTATGCGGCGGAAGGTTCGACGACAGAGATGGCTGAATCTGAACTCTGTTATTTGTTTGATGGCGTATCGAGTAGTAAGGAAAACAAGTGTAATCTTTCTGGACGGACTTATCCTTTTATCGATTCGTTGGATAGTTATTGTCCTGAGTCTTGGCATATCCCTGATGAAGCAGAATGGAGGTGGGTGCGCACGTATCTTTTTCGTAATCGCACTAATCTTTCAAAAGCCTTCTTTGGACTCCAAAAAACTATTCGCGAATTCAACCTGTCAATGCAACAGAATGTTGAACTTGTGTAAAATATACTCTTTCGGTGTCATGTAGCCAAG
>CAKUTF010000008.1 GCA_934691725.1 uncultured Fibrobacter sp.
TTCCCGTGCTCACTATGTTGTCATTCCCCGGCTTGACCGGGGAATCCCCTTTAAGGAATGGAATTTGACAGGTTAGCTAGTTTGCCGAGCTAAGCCCTAAGCTCTGAACACGACCGCTAGCCTCTAAATACAAAAAGGCCCCGGAATTCCGGAACCTTTGAAATCTTTGGTTTTTGATGCTTAACGGAAAATATTGATGGATTTCGCTTCGCGGTAATCGCCCGTGGAAATTTTTACGATGTATGTCGCATTCGGGAAACCCGATTTTTTAAAGTCGAAACGGAAGCGGTGGGTCCCTGCGTTTTGCATTCCGGAGATTTCCGAATGGAGCAGCGCTCCGTATGGGCTGAAAATACTGACTTTCACGTTGTCCCGGCGTTTCAGCGTATAATCGATGTTCAAGATGCCGTGGGCATAGGAAAGATCGATGTACTTTGCCGGACCGTTCAGACCGTACATCAATGCGGTCGTTGTTTCGGAGGATTCGCTAGACTTTTCGTTTGTAATCGTCACAAGGACATTGTAGAGAACACGCTTTGCGCCGTACCGCAGTCCTTGCTTGAATGAGTAAGTTTCTCCGTCGGAAACCCGGTTCGGGTAGTGTCCGACCGCAGCCGTGCCTAGGGCAAGATTCATCTCGGAATAGATGTAGGAATTGGCTCCGTAGCTTTCCGGGAAACCGTTCCTGTCGAACCAGTGACCGTTTCCGATTGCCGTAGATAGGCTGTCCTCATCGCCGTTTTCGTCGATGGCGAAATAGGTTGCCGAGAAAATGTCGCTAGGATCGATTCCGAGTGCGCTTGCCGCGTCGGCAATCTTGAGGTCGAACGAGACGCTTGCATAATTGTCGTCTATCGGGAGCGTCACCTTTACATCGTAATTGCGGACTGTTTCGATCGGGATGTTCTCGCCGGAAGAACTGCTGGATGAGGAAAGTTTGCCGGAAGAACTGGACAAGACGCTTGAAGACGAAACCGTTGTGGAAGACGAGGAACTGGACGCCTGTGACGCGATTGTCACCTTGACATCATAGACGATACGCTTGTTCCCGTAGCGGTAGCCCTGCTTGAACGAATAGGTTTCTCCCGCAGCGACGCGGTTAGGGAAATGTCCGACAGCGGCGGTTCCCAGCGCGAGATCGAATTCGGAATAGACATAGGAGTTTTGTCCGTATGTTTCGGGATTGCCGTTCTTGCCGAACCAGTGCCCCTGTCCGTTTGCCGTCGAGTTCGTACTTTCGATTCCGCTGTTGTCGAGGGCGAAATATGTCGCCGAGTAGATGCTTCCCGTACCGATTCCTAGCGCGCTAGCCACATCGCCAAGTTGCAGGTCAAAAGAAACGCTGGCGTAATTGTCGTCTATCGGGAGGGTGACGCTTACCGGGAATGTGCGGACAGTCGTGATCTGGACGCTTGAACTGGAACGTCCCGAAGAGCTCGAAGAGCGGCTAGAAGAAGATTGCCTCGAAGACGAAAAGCTTGAAGAACTGTACGCTCCGCTGCTGCTAGAGAGCTCTGGCCAGTTGTAGCTGAGATTAAAGTCCCGGTAGTATGGCGTATTGGCGTCGCCGGCTCCGCTGATTCCCGATTCGAGCTTGAGCTTGTAGCCGTAATGGTTTTTGCGGATGTTTTCGTTTCCGGAATAATTGTATTCGGTGTTCACGGCGACCGCAAAGACTATCGGCGAACCGTTTGTCGAAGAGGGCGTCTTGTCCAGTCGGAGCGAAACCGTACCTTCTCCCGTGATAGGCTCGCTGTAGATGGGCGTTCCGTCGGTTGCGCGGTAACAGAGGAGAAAGTTCATGTTGGTGCTGTTGGAATTGTTTCCGTCGAGATAAAAGGACACGGATACGGAAGTGGCATTTGGGTTCACCTTGAGCGGAATGTAGTTCGCGCCGGACCATCCCGGTGTGATGTCGGAATTCGGGACCAGATAGCTGCCGCTTGCCGTCACGCTCTGGTAGGGAGTCATTTTCCAGGTGTAGGAATAGTTTTTATTGTCCCAGTAATCCTGTTCCCAGTAGCTTGTCCCGCCGAAGTTCAGGTTCAGGAGGCGCCGCATTTCCTCGGACCATTCCTTCATGTCAAGAAGCGCAAGCTTCGCTCGAAATTCCGTGATGAGCCTGCGCACGCCCGCATCGCCTAGGCCGTAATCCTTTCCGTAGGTTTCGAGCAGATAGGTGTTTTTGTTGTTTCCGGTCGCGTTGCCGTAAATCCAGCGGACAGCGCCCGTTCCGAGCCATGTCCCGAGAAATGTGGGGAAGATATTCGAATACTGGGAGCCGCCCAGGAGATATCTCTGGTTTGCATTTACGCCCTGTGCACCAGGACCGCCGAAAGAACCGTCGATAAGCCATCCCGAATAGCATTCGATAGGCATAAAGGGAGCCATCAGCGTCGCCGCGTTGAGAAATCCCATTCCTGAATAGATTCCGTTTCGATGCGAAAACATGTCCTGCTGGATCCATGTGTTGCCCGCTTCCTGGAACCAGTGAGCCTGCTTGGCTCCGGGATAACCGTTTGTCATGGAGTGGATGCCTTCGTGAATCATGGCGTCCATTTGTGAGACGCGGTCGTTGTAAGGGCAGGACGTGTTGAAACTGTAAAGCGGGTAGAAGGATGCGACGACTGCCGTATATCCCGCGGCATAGCTTTGCCAACCGCCGGTTGTATCGGTTTTGGCGCCGCCGGCGCATGTTCCCGAACCGTAATAGTAGATGGCGCTATATTTGCCGTCTTGCGCCTGTGCGTCGGGAGCCCAGCCGAGCGTGTTGTAGAGGTATTCGAAATCCGTGTCGTATTTTTTCAGGATGCTGTCGATAGTCACGTCGGTGATGCGCGGATCGCGGTCGTTCCCCCAGTAGAACGCCCACCATTTTCCGGCTTTTCTTCCGGTTACTCCCGAACAGTTGTCGTTGAACTGCGTCGGCGGATTGATGATTCCGATGTTCGACTTGGTGTCGTAATCGAGGTCGGTACGGTAACCGGGCCACGTGTAGGCATCCCCGGATGCGGCAAAGCCCAGCGTGAGCGCTCCGGAAAGAAGCGTACAGAAAATAGTTTTTTGGTTCATATCCAATACAATCCCTGTTTTTCCTTGTGAAAAATTTCACGCGGTATGTGTAAAAAATATATGGAAAAATTTTGAGTTGAAACGATTGTGTCTAATATCTAAAAAGAAACCGTGTTGTAGGTGTGTAAAAATTATTTTAGTTCCGGTTTAAAAATGGGGGCGCGGGATATAGGATGTAAGCTTTTCGACAAACTGCAAGTTGACAGGGAACACGAGAAACGGGACAAGGTGTGAGGTTATAGGGAGAAGGGATTAGGGATTAGTTGAGAGGAGAGCTGGAAACAGCGTGTTCAGAGCTTAGAACTGAGTGCTTAGTGCTTAGCTTTGCAGACGTCTATATTTTTGAATCTCGGAAGTTTAATGTCCACAGTTCTGATTACAGACCACTGATAACTGTTCTAAGAACCTGTTTTCATACGTGTCGGGCATAGCCCAGCAAGCTCGCTAAACTGTCATTATCGGACTTGATCCGATAATCTCCAGACACAAAGGGATTCCCCGGTCAAGCCGGAGAATGACATCACGCATCTCAAAAGCCTAGACATGCGCAGTCTACTCCCTAATCCCTGTTCCCTAGTCCCTAAATTTAAATGTATGCTGTTCTAAGCTCTAAGTTCTATCAACTAAGTTCTGAACCCCGCGTCCCAAAAGCCTAGATGTATGCCGTTCTGACTTCTGACCACTGTCCACTAAGCTTAGACGTCCACAGTTCTAAGCTCTAAGCTCTCTCAACTAAGTTCTGAATACCTCGGCAAGCTCGCTAACAGTTATTATCGGACGTAGCTCGACAAGCTCGCTAACCTGTCAAATTCCATTCCTTAAAGGGGATTCCCCGGTCAAGCCGGGGAATGACATTGCACGGAAACAGTTCGCTGAGAAATTCCCTCTTCCCGTGTTCCTCATATCTCATCACAAGAGCTTACAAGTCCGCCATCACCATCTTAAAATTTTTAGCTTTCGCCCATGGATTCTGCCAAGCTACATTTTCACAGACGACTGTCTGTCGCGCCGATGCTCGATTTCACGGATAGGCATGAGCGTTTTTTTCTGCGGCTCCTCTCCAAAAATGTTTTGCTCTATACGGAAATGGTCGTTGCGAATGCGCTTTTACATGCCGGGCCGAAATTTTTGAAACACCATCCGGTGGAAAATCCTGTCGCCTTGCAACTCGGCGGTTCCGATCCGAAAATGCTCGCGGAATGCGCAAAGATGGTCGAGGATGCGGGCTTTGACGAGGTAAACCTGAATTGCGGCTGCCCGTCCGAGCGCGTCCAGTGCGGTTCGTTTGGCGCGATTCTCATGAAGCAGAAAAACCTGGTCGCGGAATGTGTCGCTGCGATGAAAGATTCCGTAAAAATTCCCGTGACGGTCAAGACCCGGATAGGCGTCGATGAATTCGTCGGGTGGGAATTTTTCGAGGACTTTATCCGGACGGTTGCAGGCGCAAAGTGTGACGCTTTCATCATCCATGCACGGACGGCAAGGCTCCGCGGTTATTCGCCCAAGGAAAATCGGGAAAAGCCGACGATCCAATACGAGACGGTTTACCGGCTCAAGGAAAGATTTCCCGAACTCGATATTTCCATTAACGGCGATGTCAAAACGCTTGAACAGGCGAAAGCGCATCTAGAACATGTCGATGGCGTGATGATGGGGCGGGCCGTCTATGCAAACCCTTGGATTCTCGCCCGTGCGGATTCCGAAATTTTTGGGATTGCGGACCATTCGCCGAAAGACCGGAAGGAACTCTTGGTGGCTTTCCTTCCTTATGCGGAAGAAGCTCTTCGGGATGGCGTCCCCTTGACTATACTCACGAAACATCTTTACGGCCTGTTTGCCGGATTTCCCGGGGGAAAAAGGTTTCGGCAGATTCTGTCCGAGGAATCGTCACGGGAAGGCGTCGGCGTCGATGTGATTTTGCGCGCGATGGACGCTGTCGATTGTTCTGGAAAAGCGGACTGAAAAAGCCTTTAAAACAAACGTAGGTCTCCGAAGAGGCCTACGCTTGTTTGGGGTATGGAGGAAATCACTTAGAATATAAATCTTTTTTCGTCGGCTGAAAAGGGGAGTGGGCTCTTTATTTCGCTTACAAAAATATTTATTATTGCTTTGCCGGGAATCGTTTTGGTTCGCTCCGTTCCCGTGGCAATTCCTTAAGCTTAATTTTCTGTTCCGGTGTCAGTACGCTCTTGAAAAAACGGATATCCGCGATTCGCGAATCGAGCCGTTTCTCGTTCAGGATAAGAAGCTCCATGCGAACGACCTGGAGATCCGCTTCGTTTACCGAATCCGCGTCAAGGATGTCATGAAGGCGCCTTTCCTTTTCGTGAATCGTTTTCTTCATTTCCTTCCGGATGGAATCGCAGGCGCGACCGTTGGAGTCCAGCTGGGCGATTTGCCGCGCCGAAAGTCCGAGCGCACTGTCGATTTGATGCTTAAACCCGTTGGATTTTTTGTCTGGAAATCCAGGGCCTTGTCCGGAATCGGAAAACTCGCTAGGCGGCGGGGGAGGGGGTTCGCGGCAAAGCAGAGCGGAACTTGCAAAGAATCCGGTCGCTGCGGCAAGAAAGAGTCCGCAAATCCAGAAAGGCGTGGCATTTTTTTTCATGGTAAATCCCTTGTTGCGTAATAGGTGTCGATTGGGGTGGAAAACGTGCTGACCGCTTCTCCGGAACCTAACGAATGGAACCAAGAAAGGGATTCGAGCGTGTATTCTTCGGAAAAGTTTTCGGGCAATGCGGTCGCCTTGGCGGTAAAGCTTATCGCGATTCCGCCTACGACAAGAAGGAGGCTTGCCGCGATGGAAAGCGCGGAGAATCCGAAGAACCGGTCGCATTCCCTCTTTTCTTCCTTTTTCGCTATCCGCATGACAACCTTGTCCCAGGAATCGCTCCGCGGTTCAAGTTTCAGCGACTTGGAGAAATCGATTTCGTCAAGCATGGTGAATCTCCTTTTCGAGGATGTCTCGGACCTGGGTCCTTGCGCGGGAAAGACGCGCCTTGAGCGTTCCTTCCGGAGCGTTGAAAATTTCGGAAAGCGTCTGGATGTCGAGGCCTTCGGCGTCTTTCAGCCAGAGGAGGCTGCGAATTTCCGGGGAGAGGACGGCTAGCCCGTAGGAAAGGGCCTCGCGGTCGAGCGCCGCTTCGGTTCTTTCCGTTTTGCCGAAGGCGGTTTCCTTGATTTCGAGAGAACGGGTTGTTTCTATCTTCAGGTGAATCTTTTCCTTGCGGAGCTTCATGAGACAGGCGTTTTTCGTGAGCGTGTAGATCCATGTCGAAAGCTTTGACTTTCCCCGGAAGCCGTGGATGGCCTCCGGAATTTCCACAAACACGTCCATCAGGATATCTTCCGCCTTGTCACGGTCGAGCAAAATGCGAAAGGCAAGGTTCAGCACGTGTGCGCTGTTTGCATTCCACAGTTCTTTCAGGGCGTTTAGGTCTCCGGCTCGGAGACGCTTTATGATTTCGTTTTCGGACATTTCGATTTTTGGATGCTTGGCGGGCTTTCTCGGTTGCGGTTTTTAAAATAATTCCCTTTCTTGAAAAAAAATACTATCTTTTATGCGAATATATAAAAATACGCATAACGACTGCGAGGCCTTATGAAACTGCCGCTTTCCGAATCTTATCAAGCTTTGCTCGAAGAGTCCGCAAACCGTATCCTGATTCTTGACGGCGGATTCGGGACGATGGTCCAGCGGCTGAAGCTCACCGAGAAGGATTTTCGCGGGGAACGCTTTATCGACTTCCCGAAGGAACTGCAGGGAAACAACGACGTTTTGCCGCTCACATGCCCGGACCGGATCGAATGGATTCACCACGAGTATCTTTCTGCCGGTGCGGATATCATCGAAACGGATTCCTTTGGCGCGTCGCCTATCGGGCAGAGGGAATACGGGCTTTCTGAATTTGCCTACGAGATGGCGAAGGCGAGCGCCCGGGTGGCCTGTCGGGCCGTTGAAACGAAAGCGCGGGAAGAACGCGAAGCGGGCATTGTTCCTGTTCGGCGGTTCGTGGCGGGCTCCATCGGGCCTACGTCCAAGACGGCGAGCATCAGCCCGGACGTTTCGGATCCGGCCGCCCGGGCGGTTACGTTCCGGGAGCTTGTCGAATCCTACCGCGTCTCGGTGAACGGGCTTCTCGACGGCGGAGCGGACATCCTTCTCGTCGAGACTGTTTTCGACACGTTGAACGCGAAAGCGGCCCTCTACGCCATCCGGGAAATCTGCGACGAACGCGGGAAAATGTTTCCCGTCATGGTCTCGGGAACGATTACGGACGCTTCGGGACGCATCCTTTCGGGGCAGACGGCAAAGGCTTTTTTCCATTCTCTGTCGAGCTTTCCCCTGTTCAGCATCGGGTTCAACTGCGCGCTCGGCGCAAAGGACATGATCCCGCACTTGCGCGACATCCAGAGCGCTCCGTTCCGGGTCTCCGTGCATCCGAATGCAGGGCTTCCGAACCAGTTCGGCGGCTATGACGATACGCCGGAGATGATGGGCGAGTGGGTTTCCCGCTATGCGGACGAAAAGCTTGTGAATATCGTGGGCGGTTGCTGCGGAACGACGCCCGGGCACATCCGGCATTTTGCGGAAATCCTCCGCGGGCGCGAGCCGCGCAAAGTTCCCGAAAAGAGCGGGCACATTTTACTTTCGGGCCTAGAAAGCCTCGAAGTCGGACCGGACAGCCGTTTCGTCAATATCGGGGAACGCTTGAATATCGCGGGTTCCCGGAAGTTTGCGAACCTGATCCATGCGGGAAGTTTTTCGGAAGCGGTGAACATCGGGGCGCTCCAGGCGGAGAACGGTGCCCAGGTAATCGACGTGAACCTAGATGACGGCATGATCGATTCCGAAAAGACGATGGTGCATTTCTTGAATCTGCTGATGTCGGAGCCGAACGTCGCGAGATGTCCCGTGATGATCGACAGCTCGCGCTGGAACGTGCTTGTCGCCGGGATGGAATGCGTCCAGGGGAAGGGAATCGTGAACTCCATCAGCCTGAAGGAAGGCGAAGAAAAATTCCTGTATCGGGCGGAAGAAATCCGGCGTCACGGCTTTGCCGTTGTCTGCATGGCGTTTGACGAACAGGGCCAGGCGACGACATTCGAACGTAAACGGGACGTTTGCACCAGGATGTACCGTCTGCTAGTCGAAAAGCTCGATTTCCCGCCGGAGGACATCCTCTTCGACCCGAACATCCTGACCATCGGGACGGGAATGGCGGAACATGCGGATTACGCGAAAGCCTTTATCGAAACGTGCCGCTATGTCAAGCGAAACTTGCCGTTTGCACATATCGTCGGAGGCGTGAGCAACCTGAGCTTTGCGTTCAAGGGAAACAATTCCATCCGGGAAAGCATGCATTCGTGTTTCCTTTACCATGCGGGGCTTGCCGGGATGGATTTCGGGATTGTGAATGCCGGCGTGCTTCCCGTGTACGAGGATATTCCCGGGGAGGAGCGGGAACTCATCGAGGACCTGATTTTCAATCGGAGACCCGATGCGACGGACAGGCTGCTCGCCTATGCGGAAACGGTCAGGAACAGGAAGCTTTCCGGAGCCTCTTCGAAGGAACTTCTTGCCTGGCGGGAACTTCCCGTGGAAAAAAGGATTGTCCATGCGATGGTCAAGGGTGTCGATGAATTTATCGAAGCGGACGTGGAAGAACTGCGGAAGGCGATAGACGAACCGGTGAAAATCATCGAAGGCCCGCTGATGGACGGCATGAACGAGGTCGGAACGCTTTTCGGCGAAGGCAAGATGTTCCTTCCGCAGGTGGTCAAGAGCGCACGCGTAATGAAGCGCGCTGTCGCCGTGCTCATGCCTTATATCCAGGCGAAGAAAAAGGCCGGGGAAAGCGCGAGTTCCGGAAAAATAGTCCTCGCGACGGTCAAGGGGGATGTTCACGACATCGGGAAGAATATCGTCGGCGTGGTCCTTGCCTGCAACAATTACGAAGTCATCGATCTGGGCGTGATGGTTCCTTGCGAAAAGATTGTTGAAGCGGTCCGCAAGTATCATCCCGATATGGTCGGGCTTTCCGGACTGATTACGCCGAGCCTCGACGAAATGGTCCATGTGGCGAAGGCGTTCAAGGCGGAAGGCCTTCGGACGCCGATCATGGTCGGAGGGGCCGCCGCATCGGCGATTCACACGGCGGTGAAGATTGCCCCCGAATCGGATGCTCCGGTCATCTATTCGCGAGATGCCGGTTCGAGCGCGAGCCTTTTGGATCGCTGGATGAATCCGAAGAAACGTCCGGAATTTTTGAAGGAACTCGCCGCGTCGCAGGAAGCGTTCCGCAGGGAAAGCGCCAGGCAAAAGGCAACGACGGTTTCTGTTCCCATCGAGGAAGCTCGCGCCAAGGCTCCCAGTTATTTTTGACACGGATTTCCTTTTTAGCGAAAAAGCTTTGTCGTCTAGCGACCTTTTTCCGCCTCTCAGTGGGAAAGTGCCCAGTGTTCAGAGCTTAGAACTGAGAGTTTAGTTGATGGTTGAAAGGATTCAGGAATCAGTGGTCAGAGCCTAGTTGATAGTGGATAGTTGGTAGTTGACAGGAAACAGAAGTCAGAAATCAGTGAGCAGTGGCTAGTGGGCAGTTAGAAATTAGTAATGAGGAATGAGGAATGAGGAATGAGGAATGAGGAATGAGGAATTGACTGTCTAGCGTGTTCAGAACATAGAGCTTAGCTCGACAAGCTCGCTAGCAGTCATTATCGGACGAGATTCCCTTGTCAAGCAAGGGAATGACATTTTAAAAAGCCTAGACGTCCACGGACTATTCCCTAGTCCCTAAATTAAATGTCTGCTGGTCTAAGCTCTAAGTTCTCTCAACTAAGCTCTGAACTCCGTTTCCCAAAAGCCTAGACGTCTGCGGACTAACACCCCCAAATCGCGAGAGCCCAAAACGAAACGGCTGCGACGCCCCAAAGCGCGGAGATTTTTCGCGTGGAAGTAGCAAAGGATACCGCAGTCGAATAGGTGAGGTAAAGGCTGAAAAAGTAGCTAAAAATGGTGACGATTTCCAAGGGCAGGTATTCGGGGAAAACGCCGCCGCGGGCAAGGGCAACGGAGATGGCAAAAAGCTGTAAGAAGCCCGGTACAAAATAGAACTTTCGCTTTTCTGGTGAAGCCTTGGCTAGGTTCAGGAAAAAAAGCAGGGCGAGCGAAGCCGCGACGAGGACTGCGAAAACGGGCAGAAAAATCATATTTCCATATATAGAATTTTGTCCAAAACGAAATTTTCTCTTGTCTGCCTTTGCCATAAGATCGCTTTTCTGCGGAGAAAAGTTTTCTTGAATCGTATTTCTCTATGCTAGCGATAGAAAATTCCCCCATGGGGAATGGAAACGATTTCTAAATTTCTTATATTTTGCGCATACGTTCTATCGAGGTCTTTTGAAATGAAATTTTCCCTGCTGAGCTTGATTCTGGCTGTCTACGCGGCAACTTTTTCTGGCTGTTTCCTCGCTCCGGGAATGGTGCTGAACGAATCCGCCGACGAGGAAGGTTCTATCGACACCTTGGCGGATTTCCAGGGTGCGAAGGTCCATTTGCAGAGCATCAACGCGAAAACCTTGGCGACGATGACCGGCGCATCCGGAAAGCCTTCTGTCGCGGCTCTCCCGGAAGAGCTTCTTTCCTACAAGCCCGAATCCTACCGGCTCGGACCTTTCGACATTGTCCAGGTGGTCATCTGGGAACATCCCGAACTGACAAGCCCGCTCGGGTCTTACCGGAGCGACAACGCGACGGGACAGCTGGTGAGCGAATCCGGCATCATGTTCTACCCGTATGTCGGGGAAATCAACGTGAACGGAAAGACGGTCGCCGAACTGCGTGCGGAGATAGTCCAGAGCCTTTCGAAGGTGCTGAACAATCCGCAAATCGATGTCCGTCTGCTGCAGAGCCAACGGCACAAGGTCTATGTCCAGGGGTCCGTGTCGAAGCCGGGCGTGGTGACGCTGAACGATGTTCCGGTGACGCTTCTTGAAGCGATTAACCTGTGTGGCGGAGCCAATGCGCTTGCGAACCTTTCCCGCGTGGAGCTTTCCCGTGACGGCAAGAACTACGAACTAAACCTGCTCGCTCCCTATGCTGCGGGGCTAGGCCCGGGTGACGTGCTTCTGAAAGACGGCGACGCGATTCGCGTCCCGTCGGCTTCGGAGTCCAAGGTCTATCTGATGGGCGAGGTTCGCAGCCAGCAAGCCCTGGAATTCAAGGACGGGAAGCTTTCCCTTTCGGAAGCCCTCGCGACGGGCGGCGGGCTTCTTTCGGAATCGGCGAAGGCGGAAAACATCTATGTCATCCGGGCGGAGTCGGCGGACGCTATTGATATCTTCCATCTGAACGCGCGAAATCCGATGGCCCTTGTCTTCGGCGACAAGTTCGCCCTTTTACCCGGCGATATCGTGTATGTGGATGCGACTGGGCTTGCCCGCTGGAACCGCGTTGCGAAAATGCTCCTTCCGACGGCGCAGCTCATCTATTACGGAACGCAGGCGGTGCATACGACGCACACGGCGAAGGAAGACATTACAAATTGGTAGCCTAGCCGTTTTTCCCTTGCAAAAAAAATTTTGTCGCTACTTGTTTTTTTCGACTTGATGTGTATATTTGCGCTATGAGTGCTGAAAACGCTAAACGCCCGGAACGCCCTTTCTGGAGTCGCAAGAACCAGAAGGCCTATCGGGTGAATCGGATTTTAATCTATGCGACGATGTTCCTTGCGCTCGCTGCTGCGGGAATCATCTGGTTTGGCGTGAACAGCGCTTTGGGTAAATAAAAGCGAGGTGCAAGATGAACTTGAAGAAGAACATGGACATGGAAGTTTCCGAAACGCTGTATTGCGGACGTCGTCCCAAGAGCGAAGGCATCGAACCGTCCGTTCCCCTGTCTAGCGAAGAAGAGGAAGAAGAGGACGAAGAAGAGGACGAAGAGAACCTCGACGACGAAGTGAACTTCGACAAGCCGACGTTTAACGGTCACCAGAACCAGATCTGGAACGACTACGCGGAAGATCTGGACTACGATTCGTGATCCATTCCCTGAAACGGGGGATTCTGTTTTTGGCTGCAAGTGCAGCCGTGTCTCTTTTTGTCTCCTGTGCTGGGAACGCTCCTGTCTATACCCCGGAAGCGGAGGAATCCTTTGTTTCCCGGGCGATGAGCGACTGGGTTTCTCCGGATGCGGAAAAGAGGGAGTCTTGGCAGCAGTACCAGTTCGCCTTGCAGGCGATGGAGGACGAGGATTGGCTTGTCGCGAGGCATCACTTGGATCTTGCGCTGAAAAAGCTTGTCGAGGAAAACTACGATTCCCTCTATTCGCCGTTTGCGCGTCCGGAGGATTCCCTGTATCGGCGGGACATGCCGAAAAAAATCATCGCGGCGCTGGATGAAGTCTATCCGGGAATTCTCGGGATGGGGGAGGACGCTTCGACATATGTACGCTACGAGTTCGAGGATGCCGGGCTCGACAATCTGGATGAACCGCCGCTCGACAGTGCGGAACGCATAGAAATCGAAAGCTTTCTCGATACGCTCAACCGTGCCGAATTTTCGCTCCCCGTGGAGTTCAACGACCGCGTGATGCAGGAAATCCTGTATATGACTACCCGGGCGCACGATTTTACCGAGGCTTCTCTTTCGCGGAAAACCGCTTTCGAGGAGATGATCTACGCGAAGATCGATTCGATGGGGATGCCGCGCGACCTGATCTATCTAGCGCTTGTGGAATCGGGCTACAAGATCAAGGCTTACAGCCGGGCGAAGGCGGCTGGGCTTTGGCAGTTCATTCCGGCGACGGGAAAGCGTTACGGGCTTTACCAGGATTTCTGGATAGACATGCGGCGGAATCCGGAACGCTCGACTACGGCGGCGCTTCGCTACCTGCAACGGCTGAAGGATGAATTTGGCGACTGGCTCATGGCGATGGCCGCATACAACTGCGGGGAAGGCTGCGTGCGTCGGCGGATTCGGGATGTGAAAGCGGATACGCTCTGGGATTCGACCCGGACGGTCACCTACTGGGACCTGGAGCTTCCCAAGGAGACGATGCACTATGTGCCGCGGATTCTCGCCGCGATGACGATCGGGCATTACCCGGGACATTACGGAATGACCGTGGAAAAGCGGGAGCGGATGCCGTTCGACACGGTGACTGTCGTGGAATTCATGCCGCTCGACCAGGTTGCGCAGGCGGCAGGCGTTGATACCAAGACAATCCAGGAGCTGAACCTTGAACTCAGCCGCTGGTGCACGCCGCCGAAGGAAAGCGGTTACGTGCTGCGCATTCCTGAAGGTTCCCGGGATTCTTTCCTCGTCGCCTACGAAAAGATGGACAAGAAGACGTTTTCGAGATGGCAGTATCACAAGGTGCGGACCGGGGAAAACCTGGGAAAGATTTCCCGGATGTACGGCGTTTCGGTAAAGGATATCCAGTCGGCGAACCATTTGAAGAACACCCGGATTAGGCAGGGACAGACGCTCCTGATTCCGCTGCCGTCAAGCGCCTATCCGTCCAAGGCGAAAAAAACGGCTTCGGGCAAAGCCACCCCGTCCGAAAAATCGGGACGTTCTGCGCGCAAGTACAAGGTTCGCGCCGGGGACAACCTGAGTTCTATCGGGCGCAAGTTCGGCGTGTCCGTTTCGAGTCTCAAGACGTGGAACGGTCTCGACGATTCGGGGAACATCAAGGCCGGAGATTTTCTCTACGTGGCGCAGCCTCGTTTCGAAACTTCGGACTCTGCGCCTTCAGGAGCGTCAAAGTCGGCTGAGCCTAAGGTTTCCCAAAATCCGACAGCCAAGAGTTCCTCGGCCCCGAAAAAATCCGCTAGGGAAAACTTCATTTCGCATACGGTCGTCTCCGGGGAATCGCTCTGGGACATCTCCCGGAAATACGGCGTCTCGATCGAGGAAATCGTCGAATGGAACAACAAAAAATCGACAAAGGTGAAAGCCGGCGAAGTCCTGAAAATCAAGACTCCGCGTTAGATTTCTATTTTTCCCCTATGGCGATTTTCAACCATTTATTTTCAAAAAGCGGCGAGATATGAAAAAAGCGTTTCGCATCACCGGAATCTGTGCGCTTGTCCTTTGCGTCCTCTTTTTTGCGCTGTGCCTTTTTGCACCTCGAATCGCCAAGGGGTATGTCGAAAGCCATTCGAAGGAATTTATCGGTCGGCGCGTCCAGATAGAAAGCGTCTCGTTCAACCCGTTCCGCTTCTCCGTTTCCGTCAAGGGCTTTGCCGTTTTTGAAAAGGACGATTCGACGAAATTCCTCTCGTTCCGGGAATTCTATGTCAACGCCGATCCTCTGCGACTTTTCTCGGGAAACATCTCTCTTTCGGAAGTGCGGCTGGATTCTCCCTTTGCGCACATCGAGAAGGACGGGGAAGTCTTCAATTTCTCGGACATTCTCGAACGCTTTGCTTCGGATTCGGCGAACGTTTCCGCAGAAAAAAAGGATTCCTCGGGCGCAAACGCGTTTCCGTTCGGGATTTCCGTTCGGCAAATAGCGATTCTTTCGGGGGACATTCTCTATGACGATAGCGAGGTGAACTCCCACATCGGCATTAGGGATTTTTCGTTGTGCATTCCCGAGGTCTATTTTTCGAACAGGAAGACGTCGCTCGGCGTGAACCTCGAATTTGCGGACGGCGGAACACTGCACGTGGAAAGCGACTACGCGATGGAAAGCGGGGATTTTTCACTCGATGTCGCCCTTTCGAAATTTTCCCTGTCGGCGGTGAAGCCTTATCTTGAAACCGCCTTGAATTTCAAGGATCTTTCGGGGAAAGCGAACGTCGCCCTTTCGCTTTCGGGGAACGTGAACGATGTCCTCGCTTCCGTTTCGCAGGGAAAAGTTTCGCTCGATAGCGTCCTTCTCACGGAAAATTCCGGGAAGACGATGGGTGTGGAAGCGCTCGAAATCCGGATTGCCGAGGCGAACCTGAAGGAAAACCGCTTCGTTGTAGATTCCGTTTCGGTCCGCGGAGCGTCCGCCCACTTTGACCTGTTTAAAAATTCGAACAATGTCGAAGCGTTGCTTTTGAAGAAAAAAACGGAAACGAAACCGGATTCGGCTGTTGTCCCCGCGAAATCTCCGGCGGCGGATTCTGCGGAGCCGGCGAAGCTCGACTTGCTTGTAAAAAGATTCTCCGTTGCGGATACGCGCTTCGCCTTGGAGGACCACACGGTTCCGGGAGGCTTTCGCTATGTCGTTTCGGGAATTTCGCTTGTGGCTTCGAATGTCGCGCTCGACAGGGAAACGCGTGTCGATGTCCGGGCGTCCCTTCCGCATGGCGGATCGGTGAAGGCCTTTGCCAAGTTCAACCCGGCGGATGCGAATCGTCTAGATGCAAATATCTCGGTGAAAAACGTCTCGATGAAGGATTTTTCCGTCTATTCGGAGCATTACACGGGCTATCCCATCACGGCGGGGGCTTTCGGGTTTGCATCCGACAATCTCGTCCGCAATGGGAATATTGACAGCCGGAACAATATCGACATCTACAACCTGACAGTCGGGGACAAGCCTTCCGGGGCGAAGCCCGAATACACGGTGCCGATGAAAATCGCGCTCTACATCCTCAAGGACAAGGATGGAAAGATTGCGTTCGACGTTCCCGTGAAGGGAAATCTCCGGGACCCGAAGTTTTCGTATGGGAAGATCATCTGGCAGACGGTGATGAACCTGATGGTGAAAGTGGCGCTTTCCCCGGCGAAGTTCCTGTTCGGGGGTTCTCTGCCGAGCGACTTCCCGTTTGACGTCGCCGCGGACGACTTCACGAGCGAACAATACGGCATCGCTTCGGACTGGACGCGCGTCCTTTCGGAAAGGCCTGGCGCGGTCCTTGCAATTGTCGAAGCGTTCCGCCCCGAAGAGGAACTCGAAGCGTTTGCGCTGGACATGGAAAAGCTCGACTTTTACAGGCAGAAGGCGGGACGCTCGGAACTCACCCCGGTTGAGCGGAAGGCGGCGCTCGAAGCGGACGCCTCGGACGAAGCGTTCAAGGCTTTCGCTTTGACGTGGACCCGCCCTTCGGATGCGGAACTTTTCGCGCAAATGGAAAAGCTTTCCGGTCTGCGCCGTGAAAGGCTCTTGAAGGCTCTTTCCGCCTTGACGGGAGTGTCATCGAAAAATCTGGCCGTGCGAAAGGCAACGGCGAAGGAAATTGCCTCCTGGGGCAAAAAATCGGTTTATCGCATGGTGGTTGAATTCCCGTGAAATGGATGCTCTGGATTTTTTTAGCCGCGACTGCGTTTGCGGCAACGCCTGTTTTTGACCGCGTCCTTTTGCGTCCTTCGGCGGATTCGCTCGTGTATTTTCGGGTCGATTCGATCGTTGTGGAAAACGGCGACGCGTTTGACGACTCCAAGGCTTATTCGTGGGCGGACAGCCTGGTCTATGCTGTCGGAAACGTCGTCCATATCGAAACGCGAAAGTCCGTCGTGGAGAAGCTCGTGCTCTTTGATGTCGGCGATTCGGTTAATTTGTACGAACTCATCGAAAGCGAGAAAAAGCTGCGGAGCCAGGCCTATATCGCCGATGCGCATATCACGCGCGAAATTTCTCCGTCGGGGAAGAACATCGTCCGGGTGAAGACGAGCGATACGTGGACGCTCACGATTCCGCTTTCGGTGGAGCGCCCGAGCGACGGTCCGCTCTACTACGGGATTGGTGTCTGGGAAAATAATTTTCTGGGTTTCGGCCAGACGATCGGCGTCTATTATTCGCACGACGAATTTCGCGACCGCTTCATGGGCCTTTACAACAACAGCAACTTTCTCTTTCGGCACAACGCCTTCGAAGCGTCCGTTTCGCGGAACACGGACGGTTACACGCACTATGCGACGATGTACAGGCCTTATCTTTCGCGGAGCAGGAACGAATGGGCCTATACCGCGGCGGGATACCTGAACAAGTCGGACGTGAAGTACTATTGGACGGGGAAGCTTCCGACGGAGACCGTGGGTGTTTCTGTCGCCGACAGCGTCCGCGAATCCCTCTCGGCGTTCAACCGGAAACACGGAAACGAGATTCTCCGGGTGAAGCGCATCGAGGAGGATTCGGCGAGCTTCCGGCTGGGACATTCCTTCGGCGGCGAGGAATTCAAGATCTACCTGGCGTTAAGTTACGATTACCATCGTCTGGGACGCTCCTACGCTTCGGCTTCAAGGAAAATTTTTCTTTTGGACGGCGAACCGACCGCCGTGGATTCCGCCTCGGTCCGGGACTGGATTCCCGAAATGCTCGATTCGCGCTTCGGGGCGAGCATCACGCTTTCGCGGATCCGCTACGACCGCCTGGTCAATTTTAAACATGCGAAGTGGACGGAAGATGTCGATAAGGGCTATTCCGTAAAGGTCGGATTTTCCAAGAACTGGAAATCGCTCGGGGCGATGGACGACGATGCGCGCTTGGATTACGGAATCTACCTGGCTCTCGGTTCCCGGATGCACCATCTCATTTTGAACGCGAAGTCGCACTTCTATTTCGATTCGGATACGCGCCGCGACATCTACGAGTTCGCTTCGGCGGAATACATCTGGCGTTCAAACGAATGGTTTTCGACGAGGGTTTCCGGCTATATGGACGCCTTCAAGCGGTCCGCCTATGGTCGGCAGCTTTCGCTCGGCGGTCTCCAGAACCAGGAATTTTATGGATTCCCGACTTATCTCTATACGGGACAGGCGCGCTTTTACGGACAGATCGAGGAGCGCTTCTTTCCCCATTTTGAAATCGGGACGGTCGCCCCGGTGTTCGCGGCTTTTTTCAAGGCGGGGGAAACCGCGTCCAAGGTTCATCTCTTTGAACCGGACGATCTGACTTACATCGCCGGCTTCGGGGTCCGCTTTGCGATGACGAAATCCGTCTCGGGGCTTGTGAACCACCTGGACTTTAGCTGGCCGCTCAACGGGCCGCTCGTTTCGCCGTATCCGCGAATCGCCCTCATCGGGCTTTTCTCCCTTTAATTTGAGTTGAGGTTCTATGCACCGGAAGCTTTATCTCGTCGAAATCGGAGTAGGAATCGTCGCCATGGTCCTCGGGACATGGATCAGCGTTCTCGTCTTTCGGGAAGGCTTTTTCGCCGGGGCGCTGATGCTCGTTGTAACGGGCGCCTTGAGCGCGCTTCTCGGATTCAAGGAATACAAAAACATCCACGGCCCATCTTGGCAGGAGACCTTCCTGAAAATTCTCCGACGGACGATGCTTTTCCTGAACCTGATGCTCTCGATTGTTGTCGCGGGAACTCTTGTTTCGATGCTTGCCGCCTAGATTATTCCGCGTTTGCCGGGGTGAGCTTCTTGAACTGTTCCCGGTAAGAGGCTTCGTCGATGCGGGCATACTTGGAAACGATCGTCCCGAACAGGTAGAACGCGGAGTCCTTTTCGACGCGCATGGAGAAAGGCATGTCGAGCGAGTTTGTCCCGGTGAGGACCGAATCGCCTTCGATGTGGGCGGAAAGGTCCCCGTTGATGTTGCGGATCGTGTAGAGATTTTCGCCGGGCGCGGTCTGGAAAACTTCGAAAATCATGTTGTCTTCGCCTTGCCAGAAACCGGTGAAGACGGGCTTTTCCTTTGTCGAGCAGGATGCAAGGAGCGAAAGCGCTATGGCCGATACGAAATACAAAATTTTTTTCATGTTCTTCTCCATTCTTTGGATAAGATAATAAAACACAAAAGGAAAATCTATCTTTCTTTGGTATGAAGCGTTTCTTTTTTGGGTGCCTTTTTGCCGTGTCGCTTGCCTGTGCGGAATGGGGCGCAAAAGATGTCCATACCTTGCTTTTGAAGCGGACTGCGCAGAAGCCCGGAGTGCAGACGGGGAAGCTTGAACCGGCGCTCGATTCGGCGGGTCTCGTCGCGGTCGCCGAGTTTCACCGGGTGATGGGGGATTCTTACCGGCCGACGATTACGAGCGCGAACGATTTTGCCTGGCATGTCCGTTTTTCCAAGCATTATTACAACAGGGCTTTGGACTTTCGGCTTTTTGACGTTCCCCGGGGAAAGCGGTCCGGGCTGGTCCTTTCGATACGCCGCAAGCTGGGAAACCGTTTCCGCGTCCTGTGGGAAAATGCCGGTCAAAGCGGCGAGCATCTGCATATCGAACTTTCTGGAGATTAGAGGGCGGTGGTTAGAACCGCGGACATCTAAGGGGATGAGGAATTAGGAATGAGTAATGAGAAATTGGTCAGCAAACGTCTAAGCTTAGTGGCGAGTAGTCAGTGTTCAGTGGTCAGAGTTGCGGTACAATGTCTGTCCCGTGCTCGCTATGCTGTCATTCCCCGGCTTGACCGGGGAATCTCCTTTCAGATAAGGGATTGCCGGGTCACCGCCCGAGAATGACTGTTAGCGAGCTTGTCGAGATGTTCAGAGCTTAGTTGATAGAACTTAGAGCTTAGAACAGTGAACATTTAAGCTTTCGTAATGCGGTACGAGGGACACGCTATACGGGAAACGGACGCAGACATTAATCTTCTGGAATACAGAAGATAGGCGTCTGCAACTCTAAGCTCTAAAATCTCAGTTCTAAGTTCTGAATCCCCTCTAGGATGACGCTAGAAGGGAAAGTTCGCTCCGATAACTATTCCCTAATCCCTCCGCATCCCGTGTCCCACTTCCCATTTAACGACTATCAACTGATTTCTGTTTCCTGTTTTCTCTCAACTAAGCTCTCAGCTCTAAGTTCTGGCTTTCGGTTCGGCGATTTTCGCGACCGTGGCGTGGACGGCTTCGATGAGGTCTTTCGGAGCGATTTTCAGCTGGATGCCGCGCTGCCCGGCGCTGACAAAGATTGTCTCGAATTTAGTGGCGGTCTCGTGGATGAAAATCGGGAACGGCTTCTTGAGCCCGACGGGGGAGCATCCACCGCGGATGTAGCCGGTGAGCGGCGTGAGTTCCTTGAGCGGGACCGTGTCGATTCGCTTGTTGCCCGAAACCTTGGCGAGTTCCTTGAGAGCGACTTCGAGGTATCCCGGAACGACGCCGATGAGCGGTCCCGTTTTGTCGCCGCGGACTAGAATCGTCTTGAAAACGCGTTCGATAGGCTCGTGGAGCGTCTCCGCGATATGTTCCGCGCCGAGTTCCGTTTCCGTGACCGGGTAGGGAATGAGTTCGTAGGCGATATGTTTTTGGTCGAGAATCCGCGCGGCGTTTGTCTTCTTGGCTTTTTCCATGGCTATTTTAAACCTTTCAGATAATTTTCGCACCATCTTGGGACGATTTCCGTGGCGACGCCCTCGATGCACATGTCCGTGTGCGGATCGCTCGGGTCGATTTCGAGGTTCAGGCAGGTGACGTGCGCCCCGAAACGCTTGGCTACCTCTTTGAATCCCGCCGCCGGATAGACGACGCTGCTCGTTCCGATATACACGAATTCTTCTGTGTGGCGTAGGGCGCGCTCGATTCTTTCCATGTAGAGCGGAACTTCTCCGAACCAGACGATGTGCGGGCGGGTCGGTGCGCCGCAGACCGGGCATTTCGTTTCGAGCGTTTCTTCTCCGTCGAAAGGAAAAACGTGTTCCTCGTGCGCTTCGCAGCGGAGCTTTTTCAGTTCGCCGTGCATGTGCAGGATGCGCTTCGAACCGGCGCGCTCGTGCAGGTCATCAACGTTTTGCGTCACGAGGAGAAATTCATCGCCTAGGGCTTTTTCCAGCTGGACAAGTGCTTTGTGCGCCGCGTTCGGCTTGAACTTGGGAAGGGATGTTCTGAGCTGGCTGTAGAATTTCTTGACGCGGACGGGGTCGCGGCGGAAACCTTCGGGGGTCGCGACCGCTTCGATCGGCTCGTTTTCCCAGAGACCGCCGTTTCCGCGAAACGTGTTGAGACCGGATTCCGCGCTGATTCCAGCCCCGGTGAGAACGACTACTTTCATTGGCAAAGTCCTTCAAAGAATAATGCTTCGGCGACAATTCCGCGTTCAAAGTCCTGCAGCCCGAGGCTTTCGTTTTCGCCGTGGGCGTTGCACTCCGGGTCTTCGAGCCCTGTCATGAGAATGGGAATGTCGCCTAGCGTATCGCGGAAGAGCTGCGCTCCCGGAATGGACGCTCCGCAGCCGATGTACTTGGCTTCAGTCCCGTAGGCCTTGGTCATCGCTTCTTTCATGAGCGCGTAGTAGGGGTGGGAAATATCCGTCGTGAAAGGATTCGCCCCGTCTTCGGGGATGAGGCTGAGCTTGAGACCGTCGGGGCAGTTTTTCTTGAGATGCTCTTCGAGGAGCCTTGTCGCGCGTTCCGTCTGCATTCCTGGAGCGAGCCGGATGCCGATGCGCGCGTAGGCGGAATCCTGGAGGACATTTCCCGCCTGGGTCCGCGATCCCGCTTCGAACGCCGTGACGACGAGGGATGGTTTCCGCCAGAGCGTTTCGAGAATCGAATCCTTGCCGCCGAGAATCTTAGTCCCCGGAAGCATCCCCGATTCCTTGCGGAAAGTCTCTTCCGTGTAGCGGAGCGCCCGGTAGCTTTCGCGTTCCTCTTCGGTCGGTTCCGCGATGCCTTCGTCAAAATGTTCCACGAGGATGTTTCCTTCGGCATCGGTAAGCGACGCTATCATCTTGCAAAGCGCCTGCACCGGGTCGGGGATGGGGCCTGACCAGGAACCTGAATGAAGCGGAGCCTTGACGGACTTGACGATGACGGAGACGGCGGACATCCCCCGGAGCGATGTCGTAATCGATGGGGTTCCGGCGGAAAAGTTCGAAAGGTCCGCGATGATGACCGCATCCGCCCGGAGAAGCTCCCGATTTTTTTCGAGAAGTTCGCCGAAGCCCGAACTGCCGCATTCTTCTTCGCCCTCGATGATGAACTTGATGTTCGGCATCTTGTCGCCGCATACGGCAAGCGCTTGGGAGACCGCCGCGATGTGCAGGATGATTCCCGACTTGTCGTCCGCCGCGCCGCGTCCGTAAAGGCGTCCGTTCCGGACTTCGGGCGCAAAAGGCGCGCTTTCCCAGAGGGCTTCCCGCATCGTCGGCTGCACGTCGTGATGCGCATAGAGAAGGACTGTCGGATTTTCGGGATGCGTCTTCAGCTCGGCAAAGACGGAAGCGCGTCCGCTTTCCGGAACGAGAAGCTGCGCGTTCGTAAAACCGTAGCTTTCGAAAAGAGCCTTGACCGCCTGGGCGGAGCGATGGACTTCGTTCTGGTCGAAATGGTCGAAGCTGATGGACGGAATGCGGATCAGGGCTTTCAGGAGTTCGACGTAGCGCGGAAACATCTCGTGGATGCGCGCCGGTAAAGTTTCGTTCATGGGGATTCCTCATACCGGTGAATGGTTTTTTGTTAATTTAATCAAATATGGCAGGCTTTGACAAAGATTACGACTATAAACTATCGAAAGGCGACAGGCTTCTCGCGCTTATTCGGAGCGTCTTTCGGAAATCCCCGGAATTTCGTCACGATTCCCTGAAGCACGTGGCGCGCTTTGCGCCTTACATTCCCTTTCTCGGCGGAAAGCCGAACCTTTGCCCGGAACAGAAGACCGTCATCCGGTTTCGGGACGGAAGTCTGCCGATTACGCTAGCCTCCCCGATTATCCTCGCGGCGGGAGCGAACAAGACGGCGCACCGGATTGCGGACTATGCGAACCTGGGATTCGGGGGAATTTCGGTTGGGACGGTCACCCGGCGTTTTCGCGAAGGGAACACGCACCGTCCGCGCATCGGCTTCTTGGAGCACGACCGCGCGATCTACAACAGCATGGGCCTGAACAACGACGGCGTCGAAGCGGTCGTTGCGCGAGTCCAAAACCAAATCGACGGGGCGCACCGGAACGGTCTCTGCGTCGGGATTTCGGTTGCGGAAACCCCGGGCCTTCTTTCGGAAGAGGAAAAGCTCGCCGATGCCCTCGAATGCTTTGAACGGGCGTATCCTGCCGCGGATTACCTCGAAATCAACGCGAGCTGTCCGAATACTGGCGAGAACCGCCTCGACCTCGATACGCATTTCATCAAATCCTTGTTCGGCGAAGTGATGAATTTCCGAAACGCGCAGCCTGTGAAAAAAGCCGTTTATGCGAAGCTCAGCCCGGACATGCCGGAAGAGGCTCTCTCGGCGACGCTTGAAGCTCTTTCGGACGTTGGCGTCTCCGGCGTGGTTCTCGGCAACACCTACCCGACAAAAAAGCTCGGTGCGCTTTCGACAAATGCCCGCTACGAGGACCTGAAGGTTCTTCGCGCGGACGGCGACAAGGGCGGACTCAGCGGGCGACCGCTCTACCCGAACACATACCGGATGACCGCTTTTGTCAAGTCCCGTTTCCCGCGGCTGAGCGTGATCGCTTGCGGCGGAATCGACCACGGGAAAAAAATCTTCGACCTTCTCCGCGCCGGAGCCGACGCCGTGGAATGTTACAGCGTCTGCGCGTTCCGCTGGATGCCCGCCCATGCCATGCGGAGGGAACTTTCCGCGGCTCTCGCCGAAGCTGGTTTCTCGAACGTGACGGAATTGCACACAAACTAATTTTCTCGATGCGCGCGCTTCTTTGCCTTCTCTCCGTTTTCGCGTTTAGCGCTTCTGCCCATGCCGGCTTTTTTCTCGAAAGGGACGCCGCCGAAGAAGAAGCGAAGTCGCTCGACGTAGAGCGGGGATTTGCTTTTGGCGGGGGAAGTTCGTTTTCCTTTTATCTGGGGGCTTTGGACATCGCGCTCGAAGGGCTTCTCGCCTATCGTTTCGAAAACGATTTCGGTCTGGGCGCAAACGTCTCGCTCGGAATCTCCGAACCTGTCCACGAGGCGAGCGTCGAACTTGACCGCTACGTCGGGACGGACGATTTTCTGGGAATCGGTTCGGGAGCGGTGCTTTTCGAAAAAAGAGGAAAATACCGCGCCTCTCCGCGCATTTTCGTAGATTACGGACGAAACATGAAGCCGTGGCCACGGGCCCGCTTTGCGCTCCAAACGAAGCTCCGGATTTCCTACCTGATTGGCGAAACGTTCGAACGGAAGGAATCTTTCACGACGCGGAATGCGAGCATCGTGTTTTCCGGGCATTTCGCCCTTGTCTTTTTCTAGAGGTCTAAATGATGAATTTCTGGAACCGAATCTTCTTCTGCCTTTTGTTCCTTGTCGCGTATTCCTTTTCGGCGGCATGGCTCGGCATTTCGTTCAAGTCCGAACCGTACAGGGACCAGATAGCGCTGAAAATCCAGGGAATCCATCCGGGGTCGGGAGCCGTCGGGAAGAATGTCTTGCCGGGAGACCTGATCGTCGGAATCAACGGGCGGAAGATTACGGAAATGAACGTTGTCAAGTCGGAACTTTCGGGCGCGAAAACGGGGACGAATGTTTCGCTCGAACTCGTGCGCGACGGGAAAAAGTTCTCGGCAAAAGTCTCGATGACGGAGCGCCCCGACAACATTTCGAGCCTGACCGGTTCGTCGATCGGGAGCAAGGCGCTAGCGTTCGAAAAGAACTTTTACCGGAACGGCGAAAAGCGGAAGAAAAAGCCCAGGGTGACGCTCCTCGACTTCTGGGCGACATGGTGCGGACCGTGCCGCATGACGCTTCCGGTTCTCGGGCGGCTCTACGAAAAGCTCGGCGACCGCGGTCTCGAAGTCATCGGAATTTCGAGCGAAGCTTCGGGCGTTCTCGAAGATTTCTACCGGGAACATCCGTCACCGTATCCGCTCTACCGCGATGCGACCCAGGAAATGTGGCGCCGCTACGGCATTTCCGCCGTTCCCACGCTGATGCTCCTCGACGAGAACGGCTACATCCAGAAAGTCTGGCCCGGGGCGCCGAACGAACGCGCCCTCGAACGGGCGATTCTCGATGCGATGAAATAGGACCTGGGAAAAATTCCAGGCACTTTTCGATCCGAAATATCCTATATTTTGATTACATAGCTCGCCTGGGCGAAAGCCCGGGCGGGCGTCCGTTTTGATTGAGTATTTGCTCTAGTCTCCGTCTCGAAATCTGCAAATTTCACACTTACGAGAATAGGGTAAACCGCTCACGTCCCGCTTGGGGCGTGGGTCGTTTGCGTTTATTGGTAAGTAGGCTTTGCAGAGCCCCGAGATGCAGTAAACGGTGCGACGACCCCACGCCTTTTTTGTTTGGCGAAAAGTCGCGCACCGGCGGCTGGCAAAACTCGTTTGAAGAGTTTTACATGGGAGGCCAGTCGTGAAAGCCAATGCGGAACAGATGCGCGTCATCGAGACCACGGAGTCTCCGTTGCTCGTGATTGCGGGTCCGGGAGCGGGCAAGACCAAGACCCTTGTCGATAGGGTCTGCCACCTGGTTTACGATTTGAACGTCTCTCCCGGAAATATTCTGGTGGGGACCTTTACCGAAAAGGCGGCGCGGGAGCTTTTGTCGCGAATCTCGGCGGCGTCGGCTGCCTACGAGGTTCAAAAGAACATCTCCGAGCTACGTGTGGGGACGCTCCATTCCATTTTTCTGGATTTCCTGGACGAGTATGCGGATAGGACCGACCTCAAACGGGGCTACCGGATTCTCGACGAATTCGAGCAGAGCTATCTGTTCTATGAAAACGCAAGGCGCTTCAACGAAATCGAAAATGTCACGGAGCTTTTGGGAAAGAACTGGAAATCGGCATACGGCTGGAATGCGGCGAAAAAGCTTGCTGGGCTGGTGAACAAGGTCGCCGAAGAGAACCTGGACATCGAAAAACTGGCGCGTTGCGGGAAATCGGAAAAGTTGCCGGTTCTAGCCGCTGTAGCCAAGCTCTACCGGGAAATTCTTGCGGAAGAAAATGCGCTGGACTTTTCCCTGATCCAGACGAAAATGTGGGAACTTCTCGGAAACAAGGAGGTCTTGAAAGACATCCGCTCGAAAGTCCGCTACATCATGGTCGATGAATACCAGGACACGAACCGCATCCAGGAAGCGATTCTTCTGAAAATGGCGGCTCCGGAAAGTCTCGGCTTTTTGAAGCGAGGCGATTCGGCGAACCGCATCTGCGTCGTGGGCGATGACGATCAGGCGCTCTACCGTTTTCGCGGAGCGACCGTCGAAAACATCTTGCGGTTCGAGGAAAACTTTCCGAAGTGGGGACGCGGCAAGTGCGAAAAAATCGAACTCGATAAAAATTACCGTTCGCATCCGGACATCATCGATTTCTACAACAAGTGGATGGAAAACATTTGGGATGAAAAGTGGGGAAGGTTTCGCCATGCGAAGGTGATCCAAAATGCGGGCAGGCAGACAAGGGAAAATGCGAAATATCCGGGCGTTGTCCGGTGCATGGGAAAAGACAACGAAAACTGGTGCAAGAATTTTTACGGTTTTGTCTGCAGGCTCAGGAAGAGTGGAGCCTTGAATGATTACAGCCAGATTGCCGTCCTGTCAAATTCTGTCAAGAGCGAAAAGATTGTCGAGCTTTCCGCTTACCTGGAAGAAAAGGGGATCCCAGTCTTTTCGCCGCGTTCCGACCGTTTCTTTGAACGCAAGGAGATTCAGCTTTCCTTGGGGGCGTTGATTTTCCTCTTCCCGAATCTGGAGAAAAACTATCTCGCGGGAGAACGAAACGCGGATTACCTGGAAGAAATTTGGGCGTATTACGACCTGTGCCTGGACGCATTCACCGGGGAACTGCGAAACGATCCGTCGAAGCACAAGACGTTGCGGGCGTGGGCCGTGAAAAAGGCGCAGGAAATCGCCAAGACTTCGCGCAATACGGATTACACCTTCGCGAACCTTTTTTACGAGATGCTGCAGTTCCCGATGTTTGCGGAATTCTTGTCGGCGGAACTCGGCGGCGGCATTGCGGATTTGCGCCCGGCATACAACATGGCCTTGTTCAGTAAACTGCTCTGCCGCTTTGAAAGCATGAACGGCGTGGCGGCGATTGTGGCGAACAGGGAAAAGCGCAAGAAGGTTTTGCGGAAACTCTTCAACGAATACTTCAAGTTTTTGAAAGACGGCGGAATCGGCGAATACGAAGACTTCGACATGGTGACGCCGCCGGGATGCATCAGCATCATGACGATTCACCAGAGCAAGGGCCTGGAATTTCCGGTGGCTTGCGTCGATTCGCTCGATTCCGTTCCGCGGAAAAACTTTGACGACATCGACTTGGAAATTGCGGAACATTATCACGGGAAGGAGCCGTGGGAACCTCTTGAGCGCGTCAAGTATTTTGATTTTTGGCGGCTCTACTACACCGCGTTCAGCCGGGCGAAAAATCTGCTCGTGCTGACAGGAGTCGAAGACAGAAAATCGCCGTCTAGGTATTTCGACTGCGTCTATCGCGACATTCCCGACTGCTCGGCGCTTTTTGAAAAAGGCGCGGCAAAACCCGATATCGATGCCGTCAAGGAAGGCGACGTGAAGCATCGCTATTCCTTTACAGGCCATATCCTGCTTTACGAGAACTGTCCTCTGCAATACAAGTTCTTTCGGGAACTGGAATTTTCGCCGGTGCGGACGAACGCGATTCTCTTCGGAACGCTGGTGCACCAGACGATCGAAGATGTGCACAGGGAGGTGCTCGCCGGAAAAGCGGACAACGTGACGCGGCAAAACATGGAATCCTGGATTCGGAAAAACTATGCGCAGCTTTCTAAGGAACTGGGCGTTTACCTGCGGGAAAGCTCCTTGAAGTCCGTTTTGAAGCACGTGGAAAATTACGTGGACTATGCGGGCAGGGACTGGAGCCGCATCCGGGAGGCCGAAGTGCCGCTTTCGCTTCTCGAGGACGACTACATCCTGGAAGGGCGCGTCGATTTGATCCGCGGGCAAGGCGATAGCTTGGAAATACTCGATTTCAAGACGGACAAGAAGCCCGACGTCAATAGCGAGAAGGACCGGGAAAAGCTCATGCGTTACAAGCGCCAGCTTGAAATCTACGCCCATCTCGTCGAGAAAAAATACGGAAGGCCTGTGGGAAAAATGCACCTGTTCTACACGGGAACGGAAGAAGGCAGTCCCTTTGTGAGCTACGACTTTAACGCGGCTGCCGTTGATTGGACGATTGCCGAGGTAAACTCCGTTGTGGAAAAAATCGAGCGGAAAAGTTTTACGCGCGACAAAAAATGCCCTCCCGCGCAATGCGCCGAGTGCGACTTCAGATTCTATTGCGGAAAAAACATTTAACGAGGAAAACATGACTGACCAGAAAGAACTTTTTGAATTCAACTACGAGCCGATCCGCGGCTACCCGGAACTGCGCTGGACGGGAAAACGCCCCTTTACCGGTACGCCCTATTACCCGGCGCAATTAAAGGAAAGCTACGGCGACGACGCGGACGGCTGGCGGAACAAAATCTACTGGGGCGACAACCTGCAGGTGATGAGCCACCTTTTAAAAAACTTTCGGGGCAAGGTGAACCTGATTTACATCGACCCGCCGTTCGACAGCAAGGCGGACTACAAGAAGAAGATTGAGCTGCGCGGAAAAAGCGCGGAGACAGACAGCACCACGTTCGAGGAAAAGCAGTACGGCGACATCTGGACAAACGACGAATACCTGCAGTTCATGTACGAGCGCCTGATTCTGTGCCGGGAACTTTTGGCGGACAACGGAAGCATTTATCTGCACTGCGACTGGCATAGGAATTCGTTTTTGCGACTAATTATGGATGAGGTTTTTGGAAATGATAATTTGAAAAATGAAATTATTTGGTGTTATACAGGACCAGGAACTCCAAATATGAGCCAATTTAATAGAAAACATGATACAATTTTATGGTATGCGAAGAATAAAGATTCAATTTTCAATGAAAACGATATTCGAGTACCTTATAAAGATCCAAATCAAAAACCAAGAAATGCTTTTATGTCTGCCAAGGGAAATGATTTTTCAGATGAAGCGGTAAAAATAATGCGCGAACGAGGAATGGTACCAAATGATTGGTGGGAATTTTCTATTGCGGCGCGTAAAAAAATTGATGGTAAAGAACGAATGGGATATCCAACAGAAAAACCTGAGACGATATTAGAACGCATTATCAAAGCCTCTTCCAATCCCGGCGACCTGGTGTTCGACTGCTTTATGGGGAGCGGCACCACGCAGGCGGTCGCCATGAAGCTCGGCAGGCGCTTTATCGGCGCGGACATCAATCTTGGCGCGGTCCAGACCACCACGAAACGGCTTTTAAAAGTAGCGGAGGAGATAGATTATCGGGTCAAGCCCGACAATGACACGCTGTTTTCACAGAATGACGGGGGCGTTGCGGGGGTGTCCCCCGCAGAAGGGGGTGTCGGCGCAACGAAGTGCGACGCAGGGGGAAGGCTTTCCCCCTCTGATTCCTCAAACGGAAGCCTTTCGGCAGATTGTCATTCCCGTGCTCCGACACGGGAATCTCCTAGTCAAACCGGCACTTTCTACACAGGCTTTGAAGTCTATAACGTAAACGACTACGAATTCTTCCGCAACGAGCTGGAGGCAAAACGCCTTATCTGCGAGGCGATGGGCATGGAGCAGCTCACCGACAGCAATGTCTATGACGCGCTGCTCGACGGCCGCAAGGTCTGCATACTAGGAATCAATCGGATTGCCACCGCAAGCGAATTTGCCAGGCTGCTTTCCAACGTGGATATTTCCGTATGGCAGGAGAGGCAAAAGGAAAATCCCGCAAAGCCTGTTGAAGCGATAACCTTTGTGTGCATGGGGCACGACCCGAATCTAAAGGCGCAGTTTGAAGAGGAAGTGGACAAGATGGGATTCAAAGTGGACCTCGAAATCATCGACCTCTTGCGAGACAAAAAAGACTTGCGATTCAAGCGCGACAGCGACGCGAAGATTGCCGTCAAGGGCGGAAAGCTCGTCATCGAGAACTTTTTCCCGATGAACCTGCTGCAGAAGCTCAGCATCGAAAAGACCGACGTGAGCGACTGGAAGGAGCTCGCCGAAAGCGTGTTCATCGACTGGAACTACGACGGCGTAACGTTCAGCCCGTCCCTCACCGACATCCCGGAAAAGAACGCGCTGGTAAAAGGCGAATACGCCATTCCCAAAACCGCCGGCGCCATACACGTAAAGATTACCGACCTTATCAGCGAATCCTGGGAAGGCACGGTTCAGGCGGAGGAAAGATGATGGCGGAGGAAAGATGATGGCGGAGTTTACTTTTGGACGGAAATTTAGTATAATATCAGTCTAAAAGTAAACTAGAAGGCGGATATGAACGACAGAATCATCGCGCTTGCAAAACAAAACGGAAACCTCGTCACGACTTCGCAGATGGCGGAGGCCGGATTTTCGAGAACGGCGGTTTCAAAATATGCCGCAGAGGGGAAGCTTGTACGCGTTTCCCATGGAATCTACGCTTTGCCGGATACGGTCATCGACGAAATGTTTGTTTTCAGCCTGAGATGCAAGGATATTGTGTTCTCCCATGAAAGCTCGCTTTTTCTGAACAACCTTTCTGACCGTACTCCATTTATAGCGACTGTTACAATTTCTTCGGGCCGGATGCTCCCCTTGACGATGCGGAACTCCTGTGTCTGTTTTTACGTTGGTAGCGGTTTGTTTGAACTTGGTCTTGTTACCCGGAAAACCACATTCGGAAATTCTGTCCGCTGCTATGACCCGGAACGCACGGTTTGCGATATTTTAAGGAGCCGTTCCCGCATGGATGAAGAGACCGTCATTTCCGCTGTAAAGAATTATGCCGTGAAAAAAGACAAGAATCTGTTTCGCCTTTATGAATATGCCCAAAAATTCAAGGTTCTGGAAACTGTCCGAAAATATATGGAGGTTCTTATATGACGGAAACTACGCCAAACGCCATGCGGCTTTGGGCAAAAATAAACAGCTATGCAAAAAGTCATGGGATTATGCCGCAAGTCGTCCTGCAGAACTATATGTTTGAGTGCTTTCTTTCCAGGCTTTCCAAGACAAGATATTCGGAGAATTTTATCCTAAAAGGCGGAATACTTGTTTCGTCCATTGTGGGGCTCGATGTCCGTTCCACCATGGATATGGATGCCACTCTGAAAAATCTGGAGCTTTCCCGGGAAAGAATCGTCGGTGCGCTAGATGAAATCATCTCTGTCCCTGTCGATGACGACATTGGATACAAGATAATCTCTGTGGAACCCATCCGAAAAGACGATGTATATGGCGAATTTTGCGTGAGGCTTGATGCAATATACGAGTCCATCGCTACTCCGCTTTCGATAGATATTTCGACAGGAGATGCGATAACGCCAGAACCTTTGGATTTTTTTTATAAGAGGCTTTTTTCCGAGGATCCGATTCTTATTCGCTCCTACCCCGTAGAAACCGTTCTCGCGGAAAAACTGGAAACAATCGTCACACGAAGCATTTTGAATACGCGTCCCCGTGATTTTTATGATGCCTATGTTCTTTCGAAAACCGTGAAGTTCAGTCGTGAAATGTTACAGAAAGCCTTGATTGCGACGAGTAAACATCGCGGGACAAATGATGTGCTGCAAAATGAACTTGCGCAAAGAATTGCGATAATAGAATCCAGCGCGGACCTCAAAAGCCAGTGGAAAAAATACCAGAAGAAATTTCCCTACGCAAGGGATGTCCTGTTTGAAGATACAATCAGTGCCGTAAAAGCATTGTTGAAGATTTAGGAGAAGCAAATGGCGAAGTCCAAAAAAAGTTCAATCGATTTTCCGTTCTACCGCATCATGTGGCAGTTCTATTCGGCAAACAGAAAGGAAATCAGGAAGTCGTACACAAATCTCACGCGCACCATTCTTGCAAACGCCGAGCCGCGCAAGGAAAATCCTAACGCCTTTTTGCGGAAGCCGCAGTACGAGGCGTTTGAGATGTATGTGTTCCTAAAAGAATATCTGGGAAATCCGCGCCTCGCCGACCTGTTCGACGACTGGCGTAAAAACCGCATGGTTCAAGGCGCGAACGAAAAGGCGGCTGTTCCGTTCACTTTTGACAATTCACGCTTTTACGAAGACAATACTTTGCTGAGCCAGCTGGATTTGCTGAACCGCGACACGCTTGTTTCGTTTTTTGAGCAGCTTTCGGATTTGCGGCAGGAATACGCGAACTACATCTTTGCGCTCACCATGGGAACAGGAAAAACAATCCTGATGGCGCTCTGCATTTTCTACGAGTTTCTGCTTGCCCATAAATACCCGAAAGATGAGCGTTTCTGCCACAATGCGCTGGTGCTTGCTCCGGACACGACGGTCCTGCAGTCGCTCAAGGAAATCCAGACTTTCGAGAAGGCGAAGGTGTTTACCGAAAAATACGCCAACGAGCTGGACACAATCATCAAGTTCCATTTTCTCGAAGAGGACGGAGTCGCGCTCAGCACGATGGACGGTTCGGATTTCAATCTGATTGTCTCCACGTCGCAGAAAATCATCCTGAAGAAAAAACGCAAGGAAGATTCGGCGCAAAATATGCTTTTCAAGGATTCCTGGGAGGAGGCCATCCGCGACAATCCGAACGCCGACCTTTATATGCTCGACGACGATTCTTCCCTGATGGCGAACCAGCGTTACCAGAAGCTCACCCGCTTAAAGCAGCTCGGAATCTATGTCGATGAGGCGCACCACGCTTTCGGAAAATCCCTCAAGAACGATATGCTTGACCGCTCAAAGGAAACAAGCCTGCGCCTGACGATTGACGGCCTTGTTCAGGAACTGGATGCGGCAGGGACAAAGGTTGTCGCCTGCTACAACTTTACAGGAACGCCGTATATCGAAAACCGCCTGATGTCCGAAGTCGTCTATGAATACGGCTTAAAGGAGGCGATTGATTCCGGCTATCTCAAGAAGACCTTTATCGATGACTATGCGAATGTGCAGACGCAGAGCTTTGTGTCTAGCGCGGTGGAAAGTTTTGCAAAGCAACACCGGAACGAAAAAGGAATCTGGAAGCGCTACGAGAACATGCTCCCGAAGATGGCGCTCTTCGCCACGACAATCGATGAACTGAACAACGAATTAAAACCCGCGCTGGAAAAGGCTCTCCAAAAGTTCGATATTTCCGAAGATTCAATCCTTGTGAATGTCGGCGACGACAAGCTCACCAAGCAGGACGACCTGCGCGAATTCTTAAAGCTCGACACTGCCGAGAGCAAGAAGCAGTTCATTCTTCTTGTGGGCAAGGGAAAGGAAGGCTGGAACTGCCGCTCGCTTTTTGGCGTCGCCCTGTTCCGAAAACCGAAGAGCACGATTTTTGTCCTGCAGGCCACAATGCGCTGCCTGCGTTCCATCACGGAAACCCAGCAGACCGGGCAGATTTTCTTGAGCACGGAAAACCTGGGCATTTTGCAGGACGAGCTGGACAAGAACTTCAAGGTATGCGTGGAAGACCTGAAAGGCAAGGACAATTCGAACAAGAAAATCCGGCATATCTATGTACGGGAAAAAGTTCCGATCCGAATGGTCGAGCAGACTTACGAATATAAAATCACGGAACGGAAACCGGGCGAGTTTTCCCTTTTCGGAAACGGCAGCGGATTTGACTTTGAAAAATATCGCCGCACAAAAAGCACACATTCCCTTGCGAACATCGATTCCGCATCAATCCGCCACGAAGTCGCTTCCAGCGATGAACGCGCTTTCACCGCATATTCCCTTGTCGCGGAGCTTTCGCTTTATCTCACCCAGCACGAAACGGACAAGGAAACCGGGGCAAAGACAAGGCGATGGTCACCTGTGGAAATTCAAAATCTGATTGACCGCTGCACGGACGGAATTGATGCAATTCTTGAAAAAGTGAACTACGCGAACGAAATTCTCTACGACTGGGTTGTGCCAGAGCTGTTCAGGCAGATTTACAGAATCAGCTACGAAAAAGGCGAGAAAAAGGAAATCGTCAAGTGGCTTACCAAAGACCCGCCAAAAAATCCAGACGGGACGGACGGCTGCTACAACCTGAACTTTGACGATGAACTGTTTGTGGAAGAAAGCGACGCAAAATTCCGCGAATACAGCCAAAGCTCCAAAACGGCGAACGTAAGGAAAAGCTTCAACCTTTCCGGCTACGGCTTTGATTCAAGTTCCGAAAAGAGCTTCTTTGTGCGCAATCTCTTCGGCAATGCGGAAATAAGGCACATCTGGTTCACCGGAATGCTCACCAACGGCCAGAGCGATTTCTATGTCCACTACATCGACCCGGAACTTCACACGCTCCGTTCCTATTACCCGGACTTTCTTGTGGAACTGAACGATGGCAAATATTACATCGTGGAAATCAAGGGACGGCATTTGTTGAACGATTCTTCTACCCAGGCGAAAGCGGAATATGCAATGCAGATGGCGAGCCAGAGCAAAATGGAATATGTGTTTATTCCCGACGACTTGGCGGACATCGTCTTGCAGGAATTTATCCAGAATTCAATCCTCTCGAATTACGCCTGGGAATCCTGATTTCCCAAATTGTTTCTATATTCCCCGATATGCCGTTTCTTAAATGTTTTCTCGCCGTTTCGTTCTTTTCGATTTTTGCGTTTGCGGACGGGGCTGCTTCTCTCGTGGGGAAGAGCAGCAGGACGAAAAATTATACCTATTCGCCGATGTTAAAGCACCAGTTTATGAACGATTGTTCGGAAAACGCCAATCGAGAAGTCTGCAAATGCGTGCTGGGCAAATTGCAGCAGCGTTACAGCGAAGAGACGTATCAAAAGCTCGATGCGGACTTGCGCAGAGGGGTTGAACATCCCGACTTTGTGAAATATATTTCGGATGCTTCGACGGAATGCGATGCCGCGATGAACCCGGCTGAAACGGGATTGCCCGTAGAAAGCGGCTTTTCGCAAGATTCTCCTGCTCCTGCGGGAATTTCCGAAGCCGAGGCGACCGAATTTGTAAACAATTTCAAGAAAAATTTCCCGAAAAAGAATTTTGTGAAAGAATGTGCGGAAAACACAAATAATTTTTTGGGGACAATCTCTTTGCAAAAGACCTGTGGCTGCGCTTACGACAAGATGCTTTCCGACAAGCCGCGCTTTACCTACATGGTGATGCGCCAGGGCTATCCCGGGCAGGATCCTTCCTGGGGCGCGGAGTTTATGTTGGATTGTGTTCCCGAAAAGTTTACCCCTGAAATGGAAAAGAACGTGGTCAATTTCTTTAACGAACAGGGATTGCCTCTTTCCGTGGCAAAATGCATGGTGGCGACGCTCAAGAAGGAATATACCTTGCGATCTTTCTTGAAAGCGGTTCTAAATAGTCAAACAGAGGAAAAACAAAGAGTCTTGGCGGAAACGCTAATGGTGGGTTCCTTGAAATGCCTGGAATCCAAGTGAATTCCCTTTGAAATTTTTTTTCTAAAGCTACTCGGATAAAAAAACTCCCTTCCCGAAATCCGGGAAAGGAGTTTCACTTTGTTTGTGTGCGAGCCTTACAGACCGCAGAGTTCCCGGGCTTTCGCTTCGACGGCTTCGGCGAGGGCTTTCCTGTCGGCTGCGTTCTTTTCGATGAGCCGGACGAACACGGAGCCCGCGACAACGCCATCGACGGAACCCGCTAGTGCCTTGGACTGTTCGCCCGTGGAAATTCCGAACCCGCCGTAAACCTTGGAGCCTCCCGCCCGGACCTTTTCGAGGAAGCGGAGCGTTTCGCTATCGATGACGGTTTCCGTCCCCGTGATGCCGACGCGCAGCGACGCGTAGATATGCGTAAATCCAGCGTGCGCCATTTTCGAAAGCCGCTCTTCGCTCATGCTCGGGCTTGCAACCGGGATGTTCTCCATGCCGAATTTTTTGCAGGCTTGGGTAAGGCCTTCGTCGCAGTCGAAAGGCAAGTCGGGGATGATCATGCCGCGGACTCCCGCTTCGCTTGCCGCTTTGCAGAAGTTTTCGACACCTGGCGTATAGACGAGCGAGCCGTAGCTCATGAGGTAGATGGTCGTTTGCGGAAAGGCTTCGTGAATCTTCGCGATAAAGGCGAGACCGTCCCGGACGCGGTAATTCCTGGCGAGAACTTCTGTCGAGGCTTTCTGTATCGCGGGACCGTCCGCCGACGGGTCGCTGAAGGCGAGCTGGATTTCGAGAATGTCCGCTCCTCCCTTGACCATGGCGGCTGCGGCGGCGAAGGAGAGTTCGTCGGTCGGGTAGCCTGCGACGAGATGGCTCATCAGTTTGATCTTTTCCATTAGTTTTCTCCCATCAGTTTCGCATTGTGGATGTCCTTGTTTTCGTTCAGGCGTTCAAGTTCGCTTTCGAGGAAGCGCTTCCATTCCGCGGGCCGAAATTCCGGGCTGGTGATGAAGACGTCCTTGTCGCCGCGACCGCTCATGTTAATGATGATCGCCTTGTCCTTCGGAATCTGCTTTGCGATTTTCATGGCGGCGGCTCCGGCGTGGGCGCTTTCGAGGGCGAAGAGTACGCCTTCGTTTTTCGCAAAGAAGCTCACCGCGTCGAGAACGTCCTTATCGAGGATGCTCATGAATTCGATGCGTCCGCTTGTCCCTAGGGCGGCGAGCTGCGGACCGATTCCCATGTAGTCAAGCCCCGCGGAGATGGAACGCGTCGGGAGCGACTGTCCGTCCGCATCGATGAGAAAACGGCTCTTGTAGCCTTGCACGATGCCTTCGCGGCTCGCGTTTCCTGTCATGCGGCTCGCGTTTTCGCCGATGTTCGGTCCGATGCCGCCCGCTTCCGCGCCGATGAGCCTCGGAGTGTCCCGGTCGATGAACGGGCTGAAGAATCCGATCGAGTTGGATCCTCCGCCGACGCAAGCGACCATCGCTCCGATATCGATGTTCCTTTTCTCGCATTCCCGCTTGACTTCTTCGCCGATGACGGATTGGAACGTCCGGACGATATCGGGAAATGGCGCGGGTCCGAGAGCGGATCCGAGAACATAGTGCGTGGAATCCGGATGGGCCGCCCAGTCGCGCATCGCTTCGTTTACGGCGTCCTTGAGCGTTCGCGCTCCGCTTGTCACGGGGCAGACCTTTGCGCCGTAAAGCTCCATGGATGCGACATTCGGCTGCTGTCTGCGGACATCGATTTCGCCCATATAGACCGTGCAGTCGATTCCGAGTTTCGCACATGCCGCGGCGGTCGCGACGCCGTGCTGCCCGGCTCCCGTTTCGGCGATGATGCGCTTTTTTCCCATGTATTTCGCGAGAAGCACCTGCCCGATAGCGTTGTTTATCTTGTGCGCGCCCGTGTTCGCGAGCCCTTCGAGCTTGATGTAGATTTTCGCTCCGCCAAGGAGTTCCGTCGCGCGCGGCGCAAAGAGCAGGGGAGTTTCGCGCCCGATGTAGTCCCGCTGGATTTCGTGAAGTTCCGCGAGGAACCTGGGATCTTTCATGTAACGTCGAAACGCCTGTTCGAGTTCGTCGAGCGGACGCCTCAGTACCTCGGCGACGTATTTGCCGCCGAATCTGTCGAAGAAGCCTTGATTGCTTTCCATGTTGGTTTCCTTTTGTGAAAAAAACAAAAAACCTTCCGAAACAAGTCCGGAAGGTTCTAAAACCCGCGCACAGCACAAAACCGGACTTGTCCTAAGTCCGACGCCACCAGAGGTTGATGATTCTTGCGCTTTGCATGGCAAAAAGATAGACTATGCCGGAAAAGTTGGCAAGGGGTTTTCTAAATTTGCCGTTCAAAAAAGAAGGCTCGCGATGAGTGCAATTCTCGAACGGTTTGATGTTGTGGTAATCGGCGGCGGACACGCCGGAATCGAAGCTTCCCATGCGGCGTGGAAGATCGGTGCGCGGACGGCGATGGTCACGATGGATTTAGACGCAATCGGTCGGATGTCCTGCAACCCGGCGGTCGGCGGGGTGAGCAAGGGGCAGATCGTCCGCGATATCGATGCGCTTGGCGGTCTCATGGGAATCCTCACGGACAAGGCCGGGATCCAGTTCCGGATGCTGAACCAGAGCAAGGGACCCGCTGTCTGGGGACCTCGGGCACAGTGCGACCTCAAGGCTTATAGCCGTATCGCCCGGGAAACCTTGGAAAACTGCGCAGGGCTTCGGCTTATCGCGGGGGAACTCGCCGCGTTCACCCGGATGGCGAACGGAAACTTCGAACTCCAGCTTGTGAACGGCGACCGCTACGAGGCGAAGACCCTTGTCGTTACCAGCGGAACTTTTCTTTCGTCTAAGATGTTCACCGGCCTTGAAACGAGCGTCGGCGGGCGCGTCGGCGAAAAGAGCGCAGACGCCCTTTCGAAATCCATCCGGGAAAACGGTCTCCGCTTGCGCCGCCTGAAAACGGGGACTCCCAGCCGCATCGACCCTTCGACGGTCGATTTTGACGAAATCCAGGTCCAGCCCGGCGACGAAAATCCATGGCCGATGAGCGACCGCCACACAAACCCGATAGACAACGGAAACGTCTGCTGGATAACCCGCACGAACCTGAAAACGCACGAAATTTTGCGCACGGGATTTAAAGACAGCCCGATGTTTTCCGGGCGCATCAAGGGAAAAGGCCCGCGGTATTGCCCGAGCATCGAAGACAAGATAAACCGCTTCGGCGACAAGGACGGTCACCAGCTCTTTCTCGAACCGGAGACGAAGGACGTCTCGCGCATCTACCTGAACGGTTTCAGCTCGAGCCTCCCGGCGGATGTCCAGCTCGCCGCGCTGCGGACGATTCCCGGGCTTACCCGTGCGCGTGTCATGCAGATAGGCTATGCGGTCGAATACGACAGCATCGATGCGACGCAGCTCTACCCGACTTTCGAATGCAAGGAAATTCCGGGGCTTTACTTTGCGGGGCAGGTCTGCGGCACGAGCGGTTACGAGGAGGCCGCGGGGCAGGGAATCGTCGCCGGGATCAACGCGGCACTCAAAAGCGGCGGGGAGGAACCGTTTATTCTCGGACGTTCCGAAAGCTACATCGGCGTCATGGCGGACGACCTTTCCCATTTTCTTCTCGACGAGCCTTACCGGATGTTCACGAGCCGCGCCGAATACAGGCTCTTTCTGCGGTCGGACAACGCGGATTCCCGCCTCAAGGACCGCGCCCGGAAAATCGGGATGATAGGCGATGCGGATTTTGAAAAGTGGAATAAGCGAAAGGAAGAGATGTCGCGCGTCAGGAAATTTCTCGCCGAGACGCCCGTGACCGCTTTGGAAATCAACCCGTTTCTCGAATCTTTCGGGGAAGCCCCCGTCCGCGAATCGGTCCGTCTGAACACGATCCTCCGCCGCCCGAAAATCGACCCCGAAGCCTTTTTCGAAAAATTCGTCCCGGAAAACGCGCTCCTTCGCCGCGACCTCTGGAATCTCTTTGCCGAAGAATCCTATGCGGGCTTTTTCGCCCGACAGGAAAAGGAAATCGAGCACGAAAAGAAGATGGACCGCGTGAAACTTTCTCCCGATACGGATTACTCGAAAATCGCGGCGCTTTCTATTGAGAGCCGCGGACGTTTAGCCGTCGCAAGGCCGCTCACCGTCGGCAGCGCATCCCGCATCCCGGGCATCCGTCCCTCGGACGTCATGGTGCTTCTGCACTGGGCGGAAAACCGGAACTGACTAAGAGAATATCTTTATAAGGAACCGCAGACGTCTAGTCAGAGCTTAGTTGATAGAACTTAGAGCTTAGAATTGTGGACGTCTAAGGGAATGAGGAATTAGCAATGAGTAATGAGGAATTGGTCTGCGGACGTCTAGGCTTTTTAAAATGTCATTCCCCGGCCTGACCGGGGAATCCCCTTTAAGGAATGGGATTTGACAGGTTTGCGAGCTTGCCGAGCTATGCTCCGACACATATGAAAACAGGTTCTAAAATCCATTGTCTGTGGACAACGCTAGGGTTTATTTTTCTTTCGCAACCGGTATTTTTTGATATATATTTAAAACGGTGTTGTATCGGATGTGGACATATTGCCGTTTTCTTCGGCTGGGCGTTTTCTTTCTGCTCGCCTTTGGGCTTTTTGCCTGTACGGATTCGAGGACTTCGCTTGGAAACAGCGCGGAGTCCGGCAACCCGGAACTTGCGGGCATTGTCCGCTTTGCAGACGGCTCGCCTGCGCCATTCGCTTCGGTTGCTGTCGTGCCGGCAAAATTCTCTGCCGCGGACGGAGTTCCGCTGGATTCTTCCTTTACCGGAAAAGCGGATTCGCTCGGACGCTATGCGTTTGACCATGTGCCGGATGGGAAATTTTCGCTCGAAGCGTTCGATTCCGCTTCGGGACAGCGCTTCGTGCAGATGGGGCTTGCCTTGTCGGATTCGGATTTTGGCGGGGACTGCGTGTTAGAAAACGTCGGAAGCGTCCGGCTGGGCGCGCATGGCTTTGCGGACGGTACAAAAGGCTTCGTCTATATCCCGGGCACGACGATTCTCCGGCCCGTAACGGTGGAACTGGGGAACATCTTCGTAGATTCCCTCCCGGCGGATTCGCTATGGCCGCTAGTCTTTGTTTCGGAAGACGGCTACACGCTTTCCCTGGAAAAGGGCGTGACGGTTGTTTCGGATTCCACGTTGAATATCGATGAAAACAGGGTCTCGCTTGCTTTCCGTTTCCCGCTGGACATGACGGCTTCGGGAATCGACCTATCGGAAGATCTGCGCAATTTCCCGCTGGCTCTCCGGCTGGACTCCGGGGATTTTGATTTCCGCGGACTGGAACGCATTCGCGGAGCGTGGTCTGCAGTCCTTTGCGGCGATACGCTTGCGCTCGACAATTCCTATGCCGATTTTGAACGGGAAAGTTTCGCGTTCTGGGTCCGCATCCCGAAACTCCGGGCAGGCGCGCAGGATACGCTCATCCTTTCCTTTGAGGAAGGGGCGTCCTCTTCGTTTGCGGATTCCGCGACTCGCGTCTTTTCGGACGGCTTTGTCGCCGCCTGGCATTTTGACGGAGAGGAAACCTCGGCGCTCGATGCGACGGGTAACGGTTTCGACGGGATTCCGGAAGCCCTTTCGGTTGCGGACGAGGCGGCGGTCGGCGGGGCTTTTTCCTTTGACGGGAAAAAAGGATTTGTAACGGTTCCGAACTCGGCGGGCGGGGATTTTGACGTCACGCTTCGGGAACCGATCACCTTTTCTGTCTGGGTCAAGATGGCGGACACGAGCCTTTCCCATGTCGTCTTCGGCAAGGGAGCTTCGGGCTACAACCTGAAATATATGCAGAGGACGGGCTGGCTTTACGAAGTCTATACGGACGAAATCCAGGATTCCGCAAATTCCACGCGGTATTGGTACACGGATTCTGCCGTGACGGTAAACGGCTGGACGCAGCTGGTCGTTGCGCAGGATTCAAGCGGGGCATCGCTCTACGTGAACGGAACGCTTGCGACATCCACGCCGCGGATCGGGGCAAGCGAAGCGGTTCGGGTGACGGACAGCCTCCTTGTCATCGGGAAGCTGATCTATCCGGCGAGCGACCCGACGGACCTGGTGACGCATTACTTCAAGGGAGTAATTGACGAATTTCACGTGAGCCGCGATACGCGTTCTCCGGCCTGGATTTCCGCCACGTTCAAAAACCAGAATCCGGCAGTGCGCTGGCCTGTTCCGGAAGCGGTTCGCCGTTAAGCGTTGTCTCTGGACTACGCTCATTTTCCCCGAATTTTCGAAAACGCTTTTTAGGGATTATTTTCTGTTTTGAAAATTTCCAACACCAAGCGAAACGTTTGGAAAATTATCAAAGGAGACCAGATGGGAACGGTTCGAAACGGGATCTTTTTCTTCGGCGCGCTTGCGCTGATTTTTTCGGGAATTTGTGGGGATGTTTTTGCGGCGTCCCAGATGGAAAAGCTCGGTCGCGGACTTTCCGTCGCGAACGCGGGAAAGGGGACTTTCGTATGCTGGCGCCTGCTCGGAACTGACCTGCCGACGGCAAGCTTTACGCTTTTCCGGGATGGAAAGGAGCTTGCGAAAATTCCCGGAAACGCTTCGACATGCTACCTGGACGCTTCGGGTTCCGTTTCGAGCGTCTATTCGCTAAAGGACGAAAAAGGGAGCGTTTCGCAAACAACCGTCACGCTGGACAATTACTACAAGGACAGCTACGGGGCGGCGGCTTTCAAGACGATCCGATTGGACAGGCCCGGCGCACTGACGATGCCCGATGGCTCCTCGTGCTCCTACACGCCGAACGATATGAGCGTCGGGGACTTAGACGGCGACGGGGAATATGAACTCGTCGTGAAGTGGGATCCTTCGAATTCCAAGGACAACTCGAACAACGGCTATACGGGAAACGTCTATATCGATGCGTACAAACTAAACGGCGAAAAGCTCTGGCGGATAGACCTCGGGAAAAATATCCGGGCGGGGGCGCATTACACGCAATTCATCGTCTATGACCTGGATGGCGACGGCTTTGCGGAAATCGCGATGAAAACATCGGACGGAACGGTCGACGGCCTTGGAAATGTCATCGGGGACGCTTCGGCGGATTACCGGAATTCGGCGGGGCGCATCCTGACGGGAAACGAATTTCTGACGGTTTTCCGTGGAAGGGACGGCGCGGCTCTCGCCACGATCGACTATGTTCCTGGGCGCGACATTACGACGCTCTGGGGCGATACCTGGGGAAACCGCTCGGAACGGATGCTCGGCGCTGTCGCCTATCTGGACGGCGTGCATCCGAGCCTCGTCATGACCCGCGGATACTACGAGGCGGCATATATGGCGACCTTTGACTTCGACGGGAAAAACCTGAAGGAAAGATGGCTTCATGCCGGGAGTTCGGAAGGCGTCGGAATCTTTGGCGAAGGAAACCACAACATCTCGGTCGGCGACCTGGACGGCGACGGCTTTGACGAGATTGTCTTCGGTTCCGCGGCTGTGAATCACGACGGGACGCTCCGCTACCGGACGGGCTTTGGACACGGCGACGCGATGCATCTCTCCGACATGGATCCCGATTCGCCCGGGCTAGAAGTCTATGACGTCCACGAGGAAAAGGAAAACGCCTACACGGAAGAGTTTCGTTCACCGGACGGCAAGGTTATCTGGGGAACGGCGCAGACCGGAGTGGATAACGGGCGCGGACTTGCTGCGGATATCGATTCGACGAACCGCGGATTTGAAATGTGGAGCACGACGAGCGGCGGCATCCGCACGGTAAAGGGGGAACTTCTTTCTTCGGTGACGCCGTCGATCAATTTCCGGCTCTACTGGGACGGGGATTTGCAGGACGAACTGCTCGATGCGACGGGCGGCGGAGGCTCTGGCGGGAAGCTCGAAAAATGGAATTCTTCCGCCCAGAGAATCGACCGGATTTTAAACATCTACAAGATTAACAATTCAACGCTCAACAATTACACGAAAGCGAACCCGTGCCTTTCCGCGGACATTTTCGGTGATTTCCGTGAAGAGCTTATCGTCCGGAGCGGGGCGGATTCTTCGGTCGTGAACATCGTCGCGACGCTTTTCGAAACGCCTCACCGGGTGTACACGCTGGTGCACGATCGCCAGTATCGGGTAAGCATCGCCTGGCAAAACGTCGCCTACAACCAGCCACCGCATCTAGGATACTACCTGCCGGATAATGTCGGAAAAAACTTAAGGCAACCGGACATCTTCGTGGTTTCTCCGCGTAAAAACGTACCGGATGCGATAAAGTTTGCGAAAGTATTCGAAGCGTCCGAGCCGGATTCTTCGAGCGGGGGATTTGTCGAAACGGAACACTCTGGATTTTTGGGAAAGGCCTACTACAACTTTGAAAACGAACTGGGTTCCTTTGCGCGTTACCGTTTGAAATCTTCCGCCGATACCGCGGCGACTCTTGCTCTGGTCTATGCGAACGGCGGATCGGGCGACCGCCGGATGAATGTCCGCGTCGGAGAAAACATCTATCCGGTGCGCTTTTCAAACTCCGGTTGGGACGTATGGGATACGCTTCTCGTCCGTGTCGAACTTCCCCGCGGAGATTTCGATGTGGAACTGGTATCCTCGTCGGCGGACGGCGGCCCGAACATTTGCGTTTTCGCGTTCGATGTTTCGACGGTCGAAAAGTCCAAGGCGGATTCGGGGGAAGCGACATCGTTAAAAAATCATTTTGCCGGGAAAACTTTTTACGATATGGACAGGGAATTGTTGTACACAAATTATTCGGGTGTTGCGAAAGTCTCGGTCTATGATACGCAGGGAAAGCTTGTCCGATCGCAATCGGCAAAGGTTTCGGCAGGGGCAAATGCGCTTCCGGTAGAGAAAAAGAACCTTTCGCCCGGGATTTACTTCCTCCGCGTCACGCTCGGCGCCTCGGATGTTTCTTTGTCAAAATTTGTCATCCAAAGATAGGGGAGCCGATGCGTCAAAACGAAAAACTTCTTCTCTTCGCCCTCTGTATCTTCTTGGCTTTTCAGACATCGTTCGCCAAGGTGAAGATTTTCCTGTGCGGGGATTCCACGATGCAGGACTGGAACGAAGGCTATTACCCGAAGCGCGGAATCGGCCAAGAATTTGGTTTCTTCTGGAATTCCGATGCGGTGACCGTCGTGAACAAGGGAGCCGGGGGAACCTACGCCATGGGATATTACCAAAAGTTCTGGCCGGAAATTCTCGCTCAACTGGAAGCGGGAGATTTTGTCGTCATCCAGTTCGGGATAAACGACCGCACCTACAGCAACGAGGCGGATTTTGTGGCGGCGACGACCGCGATGGCGAAAGAGGCTCTAGAAAAAGGCGCCCATCCGATTATCGTAAATCCGGTCCGTCGGAGCGATTTCCGCTATTCTTCGCCTGCACTTTCCATTCCGGATTCCATCTACGAGTCCTACCACGGCTACCCGATCCGGGCGCGTGAAATCGCCGCATCGCTCAAGGTTCCGCTCATCGACATGGATACGCTTTCGAGAAACTACCTCCTTTCGGTGGGGCAGTTCTATGCGCTCCGCTTTGTGAACATGCATCTCGATTCGGCGGAATACTCCACGTATTTGAACGGCAACGGGGACAACCTGCACTTGCAGCAGAACGGTGCGGAGGTCTTCGGACGTATTTTGACGGAGCAGATGCGCGTCCATCCGGATGAAAATGTCCGGAAGCTTTCCGAAAATCTTGCCCCGATGTATTCGCTGAAAGTAAAAGCCAGCCCCGAAGGCGCCGATTCGGCAACGACGGTTTCTTCCTATTACCCGGCTGGAATGACGGTGACGCTCAAGACGATTCCAAGGAAGGGGCGCATCTTTCTCGGATGGTTTGACGGAAAAGGCGAGCGGGTCGGAAATGTCGAAAAGACGGTCAATTCCGAATATATCTGTACCTTTCCGATGCAGAACGCTTCGACGCAATATACGGCGGTCTATGGCGGAGGAACTCCAGAACTTTATACGGGAAGCGGCGAGGCCTTGAAAAATTTTCCGTCGGGATCTCCGCGAAAGATCGAAGGCGTAACGCCATCGGGGGGCGTTGCAGAAGATTCGCTGGAAAATTTCGACAAGGCGATTCAGAAATGGTTTGACGCTTCGGTCGAACCGGATTCGTTTGACATCGGCTGGAGCGAAAATTCCAATCCCGGATTTACGGGGAACGGCTACTGGAATTTTGACAATGCGCTGAATACGTTTGCCGCGTATCGGATGATTTTCCCTTCGGCTGGCTATGTGACGCTTGGCATCATCTATGCGAACGGAGGCGCGTCGCCGCGGACGCTGAACGTCTATCTCGATCACGATTACCTGGTGGAATTTCCCCCGACGGGAAGCTGGTCGCGCTGGGATACCGCCTGGGTGAATGTCGATTTGGCAAAGGGCGAGGAAACCTTGAAGTTCATCTCGGCCACGTCCGATGGCGGACCGAACATCGACGCTTTTGGTTTCAGCCTTCCGGGCGTCTGCCGCAAAGGATTCGCTTGCCAAGAGGTTTCGGATTCGACGACCTCAATTCGAAAAACGGGAGCTTTCCACGGAAACGCCCTGAACGGGAAAAACTTGACGCTTTCATCAGACGGGATTGTCAAGATTAAAGCGTTTGACCTGTCCGGGCGGCTGTTGTTTTCTGCGGAAAAATGGATGCCGAAAGGCGTTTCCGAGATTTCGGTCGAGAAGCTTCCGCCGGGAATCTACCGGCTGGTCGTTTCGTACGGGAACCGCACCTTGCATTCGAATTTTTTACAGCTCAGATAAGGAGGTCCGATGAAAAAACTGACGCTTCTTGCCGTTATTTTGTGTGCCATCACGGCGTTTTCTGTTGGAGCGGTTCGTTCGCGGACGATTTACATCGTCGGGGATTCGACCGTCGCTTCTTACAAGTCGAGCGCCTATCCGCAAACGGGCTGGGGGCAGGTCTTCTCGCATTTCTTCGACGCTTCGAAAGTGAATGTCGTCAACGCGGCAATCGGCGGCAGAAGTTCCAAGACATTTATCGAAGAAGGACGGCTCGACGCCTTGGATGGGCTTGTCAAGGAAGGCGATTTTCTCTTTATCCAGTTCGGCCACAACGACCGCTATTTCGGTCAAAAGGCTCGCGAAGTTCCTTTTGATTCCTTGGGCTTTTGGCTGGAAACCTATCTGGAAAAGGCGAAAGCCTGGGGAGCCGTTCCCGTGTTGATTTCCCCGATGATGATGAATACGTATCCGCGAAATGTTTTTTCCACGGAACTTTCGACAAGATCGGAATATGATGTCCGGGCTCTGATGGAAACGCTCGCCAAACGCTACGGGATTCCCTTTGTCGATTTGAATCTCAAGTCCTACCGTTTTCACCAGGAACAGAAGGCGAACTATATTTCCCGCTACATCTTCAAGTATTTTTTGCCCGGCGAATACCCGAACTATCTGGCGGGAGTCGTGAATGACGGCGTGACGCATTTCCAGGAATCCGGATCGCTTGCCCATGCCCAGTGGATTCTCGAAGAACTTTCGGACGAAGTGTCTGCGGATTATCTTTCGACAGATGCCAAGGCGCAACTTATCGAACTGCTTTCCGCGGTAAGGCCACGCTATACGGTAACGGCTCGCGCGAATGTTTCGCTTGAAAGCGGAATCATTTCCCATGTCCAGAATTTGCCGGGTGGCGCACCGCTTGCGCTTCACGTAAGCCCTTCCAGTTTTGGAAAAAAATTTTTGCACTGGGTCGATGACGATTGCAATGTCGTTTCGAGCGATTCGAATTTTTACGGTTCACGCTCGCTCTACCGGAGCGTAACCTATACGGCGATTTTTGACGGTGGCGAAGCCTGTTCACCGATTGCCCACGGTGAGGAGGAACTTCCTCTTTCCCAAAGTTCCAGTTCTGCTCCTTTGGTTCAAAGCTCGAGCAGCGCAAGCAAGACTTGTTCCGATTTAAAGGCGACTGCGGCTTGGAAGTCGCCGATCGATGCTGCTTTTCCGGACAGAGGAATCGGAACGACCGACGCCAATCACGAAAGTTTTACGGGACAGGGATTTTTCAACGCGGAAAATTCGGATTCGAGTTATCTCCTTTTGAAGCTTGTCGCGGAACAGTCCGCGTCGAACGCAAGGCTGATGATTCGCTACGCAAATGGCGGAACGGCTTCGCGCCCGATGAAGATAACGGTCGATGCGGGAATCTACGAAGCGGAATTTCCTCCGACGGGAAGTTGGGACGCCTGGGATTCGATTGTGGTTGAAAACGTGTGGATCGACGCGCTTCCGTTTGATTTCAGAATGGAATCTATCACGTCCGACGGAGGCCCGAACATCGATTTGGTCGCATTTGATATTTCGGGCGTTTATCGCGAAGGCTGCACCGCCGCCGAAATTCCGATGGGAATCATGAAAAAGAATGTCAGCAAAAGGGATGGGACTGTTCGGAAAAACGAAAGTTCCTGTTTTTACGATGTTTCCGGATCGTGCCATTCTGCAGGACGAAAACGAAGCTTTTCGAAAGGCGTCTATTTTAGGACTAGGGATTAGTCAGCGAACGTCTATGTTCAGTGGGCAGTGGACAGAGGCCAGTACTGTGGACATCTAAGCTTTAGGGAAGCGGGACACGGGATGCGGGGTTTTCAAGCGAACTGTTTCTGTGCGCTGTCATTCCCATGTTTTTACTACGATGTCATTCCCCGGCATTCCTCTCATCTGTCATTCCCGTGCTCCGACACGGGAATCTCTGAGATTGCCGGGTCACTCCCGATAATGACAGGCTAGCGAGCTTGCCGAGCTATTCAGAGCTTAGTTGAGAGAACTTAGAGCTTAGAACTGCGGACGTCTATGTTCAGTGGACAGTGGTCAGTGGTCTGAACAGCGGACGTCTAAGCTTTTGGGAAACGGTACGAGGGACACGCTATACGGGGAACGGACGTTTAAACTTTTGAAATACAGAACATAGATGTCTGCAACTCTAAGCACTCGGCACTAAGCTCTAAGTTCTAAAAACGGCTCGCTAAACTGTTAATTCCTCACTCCTAATTGCTCATTTCTAATTATCCACTGATTCCTGTCTCCTGATTTCTCTTGACTATCAATTAGCCACTGACCGCTATTCGCTGATTCCTCACAATTCCCAACAAACAATATTATCTATATTTGGCAAACCCTTTTCAAGGAGTTCACAACTATGATGACTTTGAAGCAAGAAGACCCCGAAATCTACAGCCTCATCCAGGAGGAAGCGGAACGCCAGGAATACGGTATCGAGCTGATTGCCTCCGAAAACTACACTTCCAAGGCGGTGATGGAAGCGATGGGTTCCGTCCTGACAAACAAGTACAGCGAAGGCTATGTCGGCAAGCGCTACTACGGCGGAAATCAGGTCATCGACAAAATCGAGCAGCTTGCTATCGATCGCTGCAAGGAGCTTTTCGGTTGTGAACACGTAAACATCCAGCCGCTTTCCGGTTCTCCGGCGAACGCCGCTGTCTATCTCGCCGTCCTGAAGCCGGGAGACAAGGTCCTGGGCTTGAAGCTTGACCACGGCGGACATCTTTCCCACGGCCATCCGGTGAACTTCTCCGGCATCCTCTACAACTTTGTCCAGTACGAGGTCGAAAAGGAAACGGGCCGCATCGACATGGACAAGGTTCGCGAAATCGCTCTGCGTGAAAAGCCGAAGATGATTCTCGCCGGGTTTTCCGCTTACAGCCATAATCTCGACTGGAAGCGTTTCAAGGAGATTGCGGACGAGGTCGGAGCCATTACCATGGCGGACATTTCGCACATCGCGGGTCTCATCGCGGGCAAGCAGCTCGAAAGCCCGGTTCCGTTCTTCGATATCGTGACAACGACGACGCACAAGACGCTCCGCGGTCCGCGTGGCGCGATCATCATGTGCAAGGAAAAATTCGCGAAGGCCATCGACAAGGGAATTTTCCCGGGGATGCAGGGCGGTCCGCACGATCATATCAACGCGGGCAAGGCGGTCGCCTTTGGCGAGGCTCTCAAGCCGGAATTCCAGGTCTATGCGAAGAACGTCATCAAGAATGCGCAGGCCATGGCGGATGAACTGATGAAGCTCGGCTACAAGATTATCGGCGACGGAACGGATAACCATTTGATGGTTGTCGATATGACTTCGAAGGGCGTTTCCGGCAAGGAAGCCGAAATCGCACTCGAAAAGGTCGGCGTTTCGACCAGCCGTTCCACGATTCCTTTCGATCCGCGCAAGCCTTTCGACCCGTCGGGACTTCGCCTCGGAACTCCGGCGATCACGACCCGCGGCTTTGACGAAGAGGATTCCCGCGAAGTAGCCCGGATCATCGACCGCACCGTGCAGTCCCGGAACGACGAAGCTGCCTTGAAGGCGATTCGCGAAGAAATCGTTGCGCTCTGCAAGAAGCATCCGCTTTACAGGTAATCCGTTCGACGATTCTGTACAAAGCAAGAATCTTTTCTGACCAAGGCTCTCCGTTTGTCGGGGAGCTTTTCCCGTTTTTGCCGTGAAGATTGCCCGAAAGGCTTCAAAATTTTCTATTATTTTATGTATGCAAAAAAACTTGCGAAATCAAAATGCAGCTGAATTTCAGGCGATGGATGACGATGAAATCGACATCCTGGAACTCCTCGGTATTCTTTTGGCCAAGTGGCCGGTTCTTCTTGGATTTGTCGTCGCCGGTGCGCTTTGTGGGATTTTTATCGCAAACTATATCCGTCCGTCCTACACGAGCGATGCCCTTTTGCAGGTCGATTTGAATGGTTCCTCTCTCGGAATCGCCTTGGGCGATATGGGCGCGCTTCTCGACGGGGCGTCTCCTTCGGATGCGGAAATCCAGCTGATCCAGAGCCGTCGCGTTCTCGATGAAGTCGTGGAGAAGGAACGTCTTTCCTTTTCGGCTATGCCGGTCGCTTTCCTTCCGCGCCTGCTCCATACGGAGGGACGTGTCGATGTCGGGCTTTTGAGGCTGCCTGGCTTCGACGAAAGAGCCAAGTGGTTCTTGGAGGCGTCCCCGGATCCTGCGCTTTCCGACAGCGTTTACCGGATTGTCGGGAAGGATGGAAAAGTCTATCTCGACGGTCGGGTGGGGGACACTTATCGGGTCCCTGTCCTGAACGACACGCTTTCGGTCTGTATCCTTTCCATGACGGCGTCTCCATCGGAAAAGTTCCTCCTCGGCTCGCGCGATGCACGCGATGCGCTCGACCAGCTGCGGAAAGATCTGAAAGTCGCGGAACAGGGCAAGAAGACGGGCGTAATCCAGATGCAGATAAGCCACCGCTATGCGGACAGGGCCGCTCAAATTTTGAATACCGTTGCGGATACCTACGTGCGCCAGAATGTCGAAGCCCGTAGCGAAGAGGCGACCAAGACGCTCCAGTTTCTCGAAAAGCAACTCCCCGACGTGAAGGCCAAGCTGGATTCCGCTGAGCAGGTCCTTTCGTTATACCGCCAGCGGGAAGGCTCTATCGATTTGAACGGAGAGGCCCGCTCGGCTCTCGAAAAGCGGATGGAACTCGAAAAACAGCATCTGGAATTGATCCAGAAACAGCAGGAAGTCGCTAGGCTTTTTAAAGACGACCATCCGAGCGTCGTCGCCCTGAAAAAGCAGGAAGCCCAGGTCCGGCGGGAAATGGCGAAACTCAACGAAGAAACGAAGGACTTGCCCTACAAGCAGCAGGAAATCCTTCGGTTGCAGGGGGACGTCGAAGTTAACGGTTCTATCTACACGACGATGCTGAACAACATCCAGCAGCTTCGTGTCGTGCAGGCGGGAGAAGTCGGGAATGCGCGCATCGTCGATCGCGCGCGCGTCGAAATCAAGCCGGTCAAGCCAAAGAAAAAAATCATATTGCTCGGCGGGGTTGGCGGCGGTCTTGTGCTCGGTGCGGGCTTCATTTTCCTCTTGCGTCTTCTCTTTAACCGCGGCATCCGTTCGTCCCAGGAAGTGGAACGGGAAACGGAGATATCCGTCTATGCGAAAATTCCCGAAACGAAATCTTCGAAAAAGCGGAAAAACTTTTCGCTTGTCGAGGAAGACGGGAACGATATCGCCTGCGAGGCTCTTCGCACGCTCCGCACGTCGCTCGAATTTTCGATGCCCGAAACTTCCCGAGTCCTGCTCGTGACGGGTGTTTCACCTGCAAGCGGAAAGAGCTTCGTTTCCAAGAACCTGTCGTCGCTTTTCGCCTTGAACGGGAAAAAGGTCCTGCTTGTCGATCTGGATTTCCGGGCGAGCGAACTTTCTCCGCGCGGGCGCCAAAAAGGCCTTTCCGATTTTCTCCTGGGACGGATTTCGCTTGACGAGGCGATTGAACATCTCGATGCGTCGGGAATCGATCTTCTCGGTGCGGGTTCCTTTGTGCCCTCTCCGTCGGAAATGATTTCAAGTTCGGCGTTTGAAAAGCTTCTCAGGTCGATGCGCGAACGTTACGACCTGATAATTCTGGATTCGGCTCCGCTTCTTTGTGTTGCCGATGCGCAGATTGCTTGCCGCTATGCGGATTTCGCTCTGCTCGTCATCCGCTATGCCAAGGATTCGATGGAGCATTTAAAGGATGCCATCGGGATTCTGGATAAAGCGAATATGCACAATCGCGCGATTGTGTTCAACCGGGTCGTGTCCGACGGAAGCTCCTCTTACGGCTATGGATCCGGGGGGGGGGTATATGGCCACAGCAGAAAATATACCGCCCGTAAAAGCTGATTCCATCAGAAGGATTTATCGTATATGCGCTTGCCGTTTGCACTTTTTTGCCTGTGCCTTGCGGTCAATCCCCTCTTCTCGAAAGCCCCTGAGCCTACGCCTAGACATTACGATTTTGTCCATGCGAAGCGGATGATGGACCGAATCTATTACGGAGACTTGCGCGTTACAGTCTATTGCGGATGCCGCTACGAAAGCAACCGGAAGCCGAACGGCATCGATTTTGAAAGTTGCGGCTTTGCCCCGCGGAAAAACGCGAACCGGGCTTCCCGCATCGAATGGGAACATGTCGTGACGGCGCACAACATCGGACTTTCGAGGCAGTGCTGGCACAAGGAGGAAGGCCGCAGCGCGCGGAAAAACTGCGAAACCACCGACCCGGAATTCGCCCTGATGGAAGGGGACTTGCACAATCTCCTCCCGAGCATCGGCGAGGTGAACGGCGACCGGAGCAACTTCATGTATTCCCAATGGACAAATTCCCCGGAACCGATGTATGGAAGCTGCCGATCGATTGTCGATTTCAAGGCGCGAAAGTTCCAGCCGAGGGAAGAGGTGCGCGGAATGCTCGCCCGGATTTCCTTTTACATGGAAAAGACTTACGGCATCAAGCTTTCGAAGGAACGCCGCCGGCTCTTTGAAATTTGGGACAGGGAACATCCGGTGAGCGCCTGGGAATGCGAACGCGATGCCCGGATCTTCAAGGTCCAGGGCGACCACAATCCGTTTGTCCATGAACGTTGCCGCGAAGCGGGCCTGATATGAAAACAATTGATTTTTCCGATTTTCTTTCCTTTTCGGATTTGGGACGTCTTTCCGCCTTTTCGAAGCTAGGCAAAGGCGCTCTGCACATGGAAGGTCTTCCGGATGCGGCTTCCGCCCTGGTGGTAGCGGACCGCTTTTACAAGTATCCGCAGAGCATTCTGGTCGTGACCGGGGATTACCGCAAGGGAGAACTTTGGCTGCAAAACCTGCAGAGCCTCTGCGGCGAAGAAAATGTCTGCTTTTTCCCGTCGCTCGGGATCAAGCCTTATGACCAGAAGGCTCCCTTTGACGGAGTTCTCGAAGAACGCTTGCGCTTTTTCAAGATGTCGCGGAGAAAATCCCCGTTTATCGCGGTCTGCCCGTTGGATTCTTTTTTGCTCAGGCTTTCCCCGGTGGATGCGCTCGAAAGGAAAAAGCTCGTCTTCCGAAATGGCGGGCAGGTCGATCCGCTGTCGCTCCGCAGAACGCTCGGCGACATGGGCTTTGTGGAACAGCCTGTCGTCGGAACAGTGGGGGAGTTTTCTGTCCGCGGCTGCATTGTCGATATCAACATGTTCATGCAGAAGCATCCGGTCCGGCTTGAATTTTTTGGCGACGAAATCGAGAGCATCCGTTCGTTCGATATTTTTTCGCAACGTTCCATCGAACCCCTGGATTCCGTGGAAGTCTATCCGCGCGGGGAATTTGTCCTGTCCGCGGAAGAAAAGGCGAAGATTCCCTACGGCGAAGAGGACGGTATCTGGTGGCGGCGCCCCGAATTCGAGAACCTCTCGGCGAGCGTTTTCGACTACATGCCGGACGCTTCGCTTGTCCTTGACCGGGAATCGCTTTTGGAAGAATCCGCCGGGAAGCTCGGACGCGCGCACGTAAACGCATACGAAAAGGCTCTCTCGTTCAACAGGAAGGTTTCCCCTCCGGAGAGAATCTGGTGGCGCTTTGACGATTTCCGCGAACGGATTTCGGAGCGTCCCGTTTTGGATCTGACGGACGCCCGGATGGATTCGCCCGACTGGATTTCCGTTCCGCTTCGCCTGCAGTCGCGGGGAACTGTCGGGACAAGCGCGCTGGTGAAAGATATCGAGGCGTTCGATGCGCAAGGCGGGAAGGTTTACCTGGTTGCGCATTCCGAAGGGAGCGCGGAACGGCTGGTGCATTTGCTCGACGGCGCACCGCTTGCGGGAGTCCTCATCGGTGAACTTTCCGAAGGCTTTTTCGCTGACGAAGAAAATGTCGCGTTTCTCTCGGAATCGGAAATTTTCAGCCGTGGCGGAAAGCCGAAGCGCAAACATTCCGTTTCGAGTTCGGTTTCCGGTGCGCTGCTAATCGAATCGCTTTCCGTCGGCGACTACGTTGTCCACGAGGATCATGGCGTAGGACGTTACCGCGGGCTTGTCCGGGAAAAAATCGGAGGAGGTCTTGTCGATTGCGTGTTGCTCGATTATGCAGGCGGCGACCGTCTCAAGTTTCCCGTCTCGGACCTGAAAAAGATCGAACGTCTCCCGGAAAACGGGGAAGGGGAACCGCCTGAACTGGCGAGCCTCGGAAGCCGCACGTGGGAAAAGCTCAAGGAGCGGGTCAAGAAGCGCGTCGTCAAGATTGCGAAGGAACTGGTCCAGCTCTATGCGAAGCGCGAACTTGTCGAAGGTTTTGCGTTTCCGCCGGATTCCCGGATGCAAAAGGAATTCGAAGATTCCTTCGAATACGATCCGACGCCCGACCAGCTCCGCGCCACTGCCGAAATCAAGGCGGATATGGAAAATTCGCACCCGATGGACAGGCTTGTCTGCGGAGATGTGGGCTTCGGAAAAACCGAGGTCGCGATGCGCGCGGCTTTCAAATGCGTCTATTCCAAAAAGCAGGTTGCCGTCCTCGTGCCCACGACGATCCTCGCCGCCCAGCATTACGAGACTTTCAAGGAACGCTTTGCCGCTTTCCCGGTAAACATCGCCCTGGTGAACCGCTACAGGACTGCCGCGGAGAAAAAGGAGATCTTTAAAAAAGTTTCGGAAGGCAAGTACGATATCGTCGTCGGGACCCATGCGCTTCTTTCGGAAAAGAATTCCTTCAAGGATCTGGGGCTTCTGATTATCGATGAAGAGCAGAAGTTCGGTGTCAAGCAGAAAGAGAAACTTAGGGAACTTCGCCTGACGGTGGATACGCTCAGCATGAGCGCTACTCCGATTCCGCGTTCCCTGCATCTTTCGCTTACGGGCGTCCGCGACATTTCGCTCATCAACACGCCGCCGATGAACCGCTTGCCGGTCGAGACGAAAATTCTTTCCCGGGATGATGCGGTTCTTGCCGAGGCGATTCGCGACGAACTTTCGCGCGGCGGACAGGTTTTTGTCGTAAACGATCGCGTCCAGTCTATCGGGCATCTGGCGGACGATATCGAAGCGATGGTTCCGGACGCCCGCGTTGCCGTTGCGCACGGGCAGATGGAAGACCGCGACCTGGAACGCGTCATGGACGCTTTTCTCGCCCGGGAGTTTGACATTCTCGTTTCGACGAGCATCATCGAAAGCGGTCTGGATGTTCCGAATGCGAATACGATACTCATCATGAACGCGCACCATTTCGGCATCAGCCAGCTCTACCAGATGCGCGGACGCGTCGGACGTTCAGACGTTCTCGCCTACGCTTACCTGGTAATTCCGAAAGACGGAATCGTTTCCGCGGAATCGAGAAAACGCTTGCAGGCCTTGGAACAGTTTACGGATCTGGGAAGCGGCTACCAGCTCGCGATGCGGGATTTGGAAATCCGGGGTGCGGGGAACCTGCTCGGCTCGGAACAGCACGGATTCATCGCGGAAGTCGGATTTGAAACCTATGTCCGGCTGGTTCGCGAAGCGGTCGAGGAACTTCGCGGCGGCGGGGAAAACGTTTCAAAGATAGAGCCTCGCGTGGAACTTCCCGTCGATGCCTTCTTGCCCGAAACCTATATCGCGGACGGGCTTTCCCGGATTTCCGTTTACCAGAGGCTTGCCCGTGCTTTGAAGCGGGAAGACCTGGACGCCTTGCAAGCGGAACTCGTTGATCGTTTTGGACCAGTCCCGCCACCGGCACAAAAGCTATTCCTCGTTTCGGAAGTCGCTCTGATTGCCGCGAAGTTTCGGATGCAGGGTGTCGAGATGCGCCGGGGAATGCTCGTCTTTTCCTTTGTGGAATTTCCGCCGCCCGATCCGCGGATGCTTGCGGGAATAGCCGCGGCATCGCCGTACGGGATGCGGTATGTGGGAAATTCTCCGCTGCAAGGAGTTGTGGAACTTGGGCGCGGCGTTTCCGACGAAGAGGCGGTGAAGGCAACTCTTGAACTTTTCCGGGCGTTTGCAAAGATGGAGTCTTAGCGGGGAGAACGGGGCGCAGGATTTTCAGCGAACTGTTGCCAGGAGCCTATGGCTAGTGGTTAGTTGACAGTCAAGAGAAATCAGGAGACAGGAATCAGTGGATAATTAGAAATGAGCAATTAGGAGTGAGGAATTAACAGTTTAGCGAGCCGTTTTTAGAACTTAGAGCTTAGTGCCGAGTGCTTAGAGTTGCAGACATCTATGTTCTGTATTCCAAAAGTTTAAACGTCCGTTTCCCGTATAGCGTGTCCCTCGTACCGTTTCTCAAAAGCTTAGACGTCCACTGACCACTGTCCACTGAACTTAAACGTCCGCTGACTAATCCCTGTTCCCTAGTCCCTGAATATGGACGTCCGCGGTTCTGGCCTTTCGCTCCGGATTTCCAGAATTTTCGGTTAGCGGCGGATACTCAGGAAGCGTCCGGACTTGCCGGTAGGAATTGCTTTTAATGTCTAGCGCCAGAAAAATACTCGACCTTCCAAGGGAAAGCATGATGAACTTTGGCGAGATGACTTTCAGGTATTTGTTCACCTGGGCCTGCAGCGCAGCCGGGGAATCCACACCCGGACGCTTGCATTCGACGAGCAGCCACGGTTTTTTGACGCTGTTGCCTTCGCGGAAATCGTGAACCAGAACATCGACCCGATCCGAATTTCTCGGCTCGACATTTTTCAGGGCGAATTCCGTTTCGACGAGATGCAGGGGGACGGAAAGGGTCTCGATGAGCCATTGGACGACGCGTTGCCGCACCGCTTCTTCCGGCGTCAGGGAGACAAACTTTTTCCGCGAAGGATCAAAGACGCTTGCCATCTATCGAGGCTGCGACTGGTTTATGCGTAACGGATACTGGGAAAACGGGGGAATGTGAAACTCTTCCTTGAGGTCGTCCCAGCGGATCAGCCGGTTTTTCCAGATGTATTTGCGGTAAAGGCGTCGCGCTACACGACTCGTGATTTCGTAGGGAATCGTGTGGTGCGCCTCGGCGACGGACTCCATGGAAATGCGCGGGTCTGCGCCTCCATCGACGACTTCGACCGTTTCCCCGATTTGGACGTCCGGGATACGGCTCACGTCGACCATCGTCGCATCCATGCACACGCGTCCGAGAATCGGGCAGAGCTGGTTCCGGATGAGGACGTAACCGTTGTTGTATTCGCCGCGAAGATACCCGTCTCCGTATCCGATAGCAATCGTCGCCACCTTTGTCGGTTGCTGGGCGACCCAGTATTGTCCGTAGGAAACCGCTTCTCCCGTGGGCACTTCGTGAATCGTACGGATGGTGGATTTAATCGTCATCACAGGCTTCAGTTCCGGGTATTCAAAACCTTCGGGTGGCGTTGCGCCCATCGGATTGTAGCCGTAGAGGACCAGTCCCGGGCGTACCATGTCGAAATGGCTTTCGGGATGCCTGAGCGTTCCCGCGGAGCTCGAACAGTGGCAGATTTTCGGGCGGATGCCTTCGTTGGCGAGAAGCTCCACCAGGTTGGAAAAACGGTCGATTTGACGCTGCGTACTTGCGTTGGATGCCCGGTCGAGCATATCCGCTGTCGCCAAGTGCGTGAACATTCCTTCGACATCAAGGTGCTTCAGGGAGAGAATCTGGCGGATCGATTCGAAATCGTCAAAGCGGACTCCGTAGCGGTGCATTCCCGTGTTGATGGCGAGATGCGCCTTTGCGGAAAGCCCGTTTTCTTCCAGGAACCTGTCAAAGGCTACGGCGGTTTTTACGTCCGAAAGAGCTGAAGTCAGCCCGAATTCCACGAGGTAGGGAAAATCCGCCGGGATGCAGGGACCGAGAACGAGAATGTCCAGATCCATTCCGTATTGCCGCAAAAGCATCCCTTCCGAAAGGTGCGCCACGCCTAAAAAATCCGCCCCGCTGTACTTGGCGGCGAACGAGCAGGCTAGTGATCCGTGTCCGTAGCTGTCGGCCTTGACCGGCAGGAGAATCTTTGTATGCTTGGGAATGGACTTGCGGACAAACTGGATATTGCTCGCGAGAGCGTCCAGGTTGATTTCTATCCAGTTCGGGCGCGTAATGTTCTTTAAATCGGGAGGGAGAGAAAGCAAATTCATAGTGAAAATATAGATTAAACTTGTCTAAGTTCAGTGGACAGTGGGCAGTGCGCAATGGTCAGAACTGCGAACAATTAAGTTCAGGGATTAGGGATGAGGGAACAGGGATTAGTCCGCGGACGTCTAAGGGAATGAGAAATTAGGAATGAGTAATGAGGAATTGGTTGGCAAACGTCTAGGCTTTTTAAAATGTCATTCTCCGGCTTGACCGGGGAATCCCTTTTAAGGAATGGGATTTGACAGGTTAGCGAGCTTGCCGAGATATTCAGAACTTAGTTGAGAGAGCTTAGAGCTTAGAAATAGTGGGCAGTGTTCAGTGGTCAGTAATCAGAACTGTGGACGTTAAACTTCCGAGATTCAAAAATATAGACGTCTGCAAAGCTAAGCACTCAGTTCTAAGTTCTGAACACGCTAGATAGTCAACTTCTCATTGCTAATTGCTAACTACACACTAATCACTGATTCCTGTTCCATGACTCATTTCTAATTCCTATTCAAAGCAAATCCTGACAAAGCAAAGAAATACGCTTTGGATAGCCGTCTAAAAACTTATATTCTAGATGATGCTAAACAACTCCCGAAATTACGCAAAAGGAGAACCGCGATGAGAACGTTTAAACTTTTCACGCTTGTCGTTTTGACCGCGATGCATCTTGTCGCCTGCGGTGACGATGTGACAAAAGTAACCAACATGACGCAGGAATCCTTCGGTCTTGAAATCGTTTCGTCTGCGGATTCGCTCGGAAAATGCACGGTGGAACGCTCGGGCGAGATGAAGTTCGTTTCAACGGAAAATGCTGCATTTGTCTGTACGGATTCCGCTTGGCAAAATGTTTCGGCTGCGGGTAGGGATGGCGCAGATGGAGCAAACGGCAAGGATGGAAAAGACGGCGCATCCTGTGTTGCGGAACCGCTCGAAGATTCTTCGGGTCTCAAGGTCGTCTGCGGCGAGGATTCTGTCGGGCTTGTGTTAAACGGCTCTGACGGAAAAGACGGAACGGATGGAAAAGCCGGAGAAAAAGGTTCTGACGGAAATGGCTGCACGCTTTCGGACTATGGCGACGGAACGGTTTTGCAGATTTGCGGAAAAGACTCGGTTCTCTTTTACAAGGCGCGCTGTGGAACCCGCGCCTACAACCCGGACTCGAACTTTTGTTTCGGGGATTCCGTCGTCTCGCTCTGCGGCGGAAAGTCCTACGACATTTCAAGGGAATTTTGCGACTTTCGTGACGGTCGCATTTACAAGTTCACGGTTATCGGTTCGCAGACCTGGATGGCGGAAAATGCGGGATTTGAGAACGGCTTGAGGAATAATACTTGTCTGGATAACCTCGATAGCTGCACGAAATTTGGCAGGCTTTATACAAGGCTCAATGCGGAAAATGCTTGTCCCGAAGGGTGGCACTTGCCTACCGAGGCGGAATGGGATATTTTGATAAATTATGTCGATAAACGCAATGGCGACGATAACGTCGGAACGAGCCTTAAATCGCGAACCGATTGGGAAAATGGCGAAAACGGCCTGGATGAATTCGGGTTTAATGCGCTTCCCGCTGGACATGCTGCGATTAAATCTTCGAAATCTTACTCGATTGTCGATATTGGAAAATCGGCCGACTTTTGGACAGCTAGTCGTTATTGCGATGATGCAGGCGGTGGAATAAGCTTTTGTATTGGCGATCTTTTCGTGTCGTTGCTTGCAGACAATTCTTCGCTGCTCAAAAAAAGGGAACCGGAGTTGTCGGGCGCCCTCTATTCCGTCCGCTGCGTCAAGGACTGATGGTTTAAAAATGAAAATTCCCGAAAGCCGAGCTTCCGGGGAATTTTTTTATGGCGAAAAATTTCTCGCTAATTACCGCAAAAACGAAAGGACCGCGTCGCCCATGCCGGTCGTGCCGACCTTGGTGTCGCCTTCCTTCCAGATTTCGCCGGTGCGGAATCCCGCGCTGATCGTCTTTTCGACAGCGGATTCGATAGCTTTCGCCGCTTCCTCTTCCTTGAAGGAATAGCGGAGCATCAACGCGACGGAAAGAATCTGGGCGAGCGGGTTTGCGATGCCCTTGCCCGCGATATCCGGAGCGGATCCGCCGGCGGGTTCGTAAAGTCCGAACGAGCCTTCCGCGATGGATGCCGACGGGAGAAGCCCCATGGAACCGGTGAGCATCGCGCATTCGTCGGTGAGAATGTCGCCGAAGAGGTTCGGGCAGAGAAGAACATCGAACTCGCGCGGACGGCGGAGGAGCTGCATCGCGGCGTTATCCACGTAAAGATGTTCTAGTTCGACGTCCGGGAATTCCTTTGCGATTTCCTTGACGATTTCGCGCCAGAAGACACTCGTCGTGAGAACGTTCGCCTTGTCTATGCTCGCCACTTTCTTCTTGCGGAGGCGGGCCGCTTCGAACGCGAAGCGCGCGATGCGTTCCACTTCGTAGCGGCTATACTTCATCGTGTCGAAGCCGATTTCGTCCTTGCCCGATCCTTCGCGACCCTTGGGCTGTCCAAAATAGACGTCGCCCGTGAGTTCGCGGACTGTCAGGATGTTGAAACCGTCGCCGACGATGTCTGCGCGGAGCGGGCATGCCGGTGCGAGTTCCTTGTACACGCGCGCCGGGCGGAGGTTGCAGAAAAGCTTGAAGTGCTTGCGGAGCGGGAGCAGGGCGCCGCGTTCCGGCTGGAGGTTCGGCGGCAGGGATTCCCACTTGGGGCCTCCGACCGACCCGAAGAGAATCGCATCGGCAGCTTCGCCCGTCTTGAGCGTGCTTTCCGGCAGCGGGTTCTGGAAATGGTCGTAAGCGATTCCGCCTACGTCCGCCCATTCCTTTTCGGTCGAGAATCCGAACTTTTCCGCCGCGGCGTCGAGAACGCGCACGGCTTCTTTCATGACTTCCGGCCCGATTCCGTCGCCCGGGAGAACGGCAATCTTGTAATTCTTGCTCATAGAAAACCTCGATTTTTGAAGCGAAGCAAAGATAGAAAAACGCTCCGGGGTTGGTGACGGAAAGCGGCTCTTTTTCCGCGGAACGCTTTTTGAAAAATGTTTTCATCGTGCCTTGACGGAGCTTTTTTTTTCTTACATTGTTTTGAAACTCAGAAAAGGATCATTTATGGAAAAAATTCCGGATGAATTTTGTGTCTTAGAAACAATCGTTTTCAATCCGCCCCAAACGATGTATGTTTGGCTTGATCCTGACAAGAAGTTTCTTGAAAAAGTCTGCGTCTATGATCCTCGGATTCCCGGTTATCCTGTCGTTACCTCGTCCGGTTTGTGCTTTGCCCATTGTTCGTTTTCTAAAGATTCTCAAGGAGCCTCAAATAATGAAAGCACGGAGAAATCGAAAACCGATTTTTTTGAAAGACTTTGGGAAAAACTTTGGGATAATGCTTCTAAGTTAGCTCTGAAAATATGGAGGTTGTATTTCGGGGGAAAGTTTGAATTTTTGGCGCAGGGCCCCATTCTCGTTTTATCCCTGTTTTTTTGTGCTATTTTTGTGTCGATTATTTTTTCCGGTACGCTTTTTACTTTAATGTTTTTGATTGATCTCGTTTCCAAATTATTCTCCGTTGTTCGCTTTCCGTTGTTCTCTTAAATATGAAAGACAAAATTTTTGTAATAGGCGCGTTGTTTATTTATCCGATTTCTTTCGTCATGTGGGTTCTTGGACACCTGCTTCGGGTTGTGCTTTGGGTTTTGGCTTTGTTGTTTTTTTACGTCATCGTTGCGGGTCCATTCGAGTATTGTTTTGATTTTTGTCATGACTTGTCTTGGTGTATTCGTGACTTGTCTTGGTGGTTGAGAGTCCACTACACCCCGTAGCAATCCCGCGTATTCTTTCGGGCCGTTTCCATCAGGGTTTCGAACGGGACGCCTTTCAGTTGGGCGAGAACCTCTCCGATTTGCGGAATCATCCCGGCGTGGCTCGCCTTTCCGCGAAACGGAACCGGGGCTAAGTAGGGAGCGTCCGTTTCGAGCAGGAGCCTTTCGAGCGGAACCCGGGCGGCCGCTTCGCGAACGCTCTCCGCATTCTTGAACGTGAGAATCCCGGTAAAGCCGACATAGACGTTTGCGGAAAGCGAGAGGACGTTTTCGACAAAGTCCGCACTGGCCGTGCAGCTGTGCACATGGAGCGTCGCCCCGTCTAGATTTATCGAACGGAGAACGTCGAGCGAATCCGCTTCCGCATCCCGCAAGTGCAGGACAAACGTCTTGCGGAAAGGCTTCCCGATTTCGAGCTGTCGCGCGAAAACTTCCCGCTGCCTTTCGTGAGATGCGCCTTCGTAATGGTAATCGAACCCGATTTCCCCGATTCCCACCGTTTTCGGTTCGCTCCAAAGTTCCAGAAGTTTTTTTTCCGTCGTTTCGGAATAGTTTTCCGCATTGATCGGATGCACGCCGTAAGCCGCGTAAACCTGGGGAAACTCGTCGGAAAGCTTTTTCGTGTAGGCGAAAGTCGGTTCTTCGCACGCGACCTGGATCACCGCGTCCGGCTTCGGGTCTGCGGATTCCCACCAGTTCTTGAAATCGATGCCCGTCCGCTCTTCGAAAGAATCCATGTGGCAGTGCGAATCGACGAAGTTCATTTGTACGCAATCTCGATGACGGAATATTCCACGACGCCGCGGGGAATGGTGATAGGAACGGTATCGCCCTTCTTTTTCCCGATGAGAGCCGTCCCCACGGGAGAGTTTACGCTGATGCGGCCTTGGAGCGGATCGATTTCCTCGACACCGACGAGCGTGTAGATTCTCGTCTTCTTCGTCTTGGAATCCTCGAGGGTGACTGTCGCGCCAAAACGGATGGAACCGTCGGCGGGAGCTTCGGTGCTTACGACTCTGGCATGGTCGAGAATCTTGTCGAGGGCGCGGAGCCTCCGGTCAATTTCCCGCAGACGCATCTTGCCGTAAGTGTAGGCGGCGTTTTCGGAGCGGTCTCCTTCGGCGGCAGCGGCGCCGACCTGGCGCTGCATTTCGGGACGTTCGACAAACTTGAGGCGCTTCCATTCCTCCATCAGCCTGTCGAATCCTTCTTGTGAAATCGGATTAGGCATAATGCCCAATATAGAAATTTCTAACTTGGCTTTCATGGATTTTCTCTTCGAGTTCACCGACCTTTCTTTCTCCTATCCCGGAGCCTCGGCAAGGGCGTTGGACCATGTAAACCTTTCGGTAAAAGCGGGGGAGACCTTTGCGCTTCTAGGCCCGAACGGTGCGGGAAAGACCACTCTCCTCAGAATCCTTTGCGGAAGGCTCGCAACGGATTCCGGCGGGCTTTGGGTTGCGGAGAAATTTCGACGGGGAAATTCGCTGGACCTTTCTCGCTGCGGCATTCTGCTCGAAAGCCCGGGCGTCTATCCCAGACTTTCTATCGAAGAATACCTCCGCTTCTTTGCGGAATTTTACACGACAACAAATGTCACGGAACGAATTTCCGAATTGGCGAAAAAGCTGGAACTTCCGAGCCTTTCTTCCCGGATGGGGGAGCTTTCCCACGGCACGCGCCAAAAGGTGCAGATTGCGCGAGCGCTTTTGCACAGGCCCGGTCTCTTGCTTCTCGACGAGCCTGTCGCAAACCTCGACCCGTGCGCCAGGGAGGCCGTCTGGGATTTGCTCGAAAACTGGAAACGGGAATGCGGCGGAACGCTTGTCGTGTGTTCGCACATCCTGTCCGAGATGGAACGGATTGCGACCTCTTTTGCCATCCTTTACCGGGGAAAAGTTCTGCGCAGGGATTCCGTTGAAAATTTACAGACAAACGAATTTACGGTAAACGTGCGGCTTCCCCGGGATGTTTCGCCCGAGTCTTTGAAATACGGTTTTCCGCAAGCGGCAAAAGTTCTTTCCGTCGAACCGAAAAGGCTCTCGCTCGAATCGGTCTATCGCGAAGCGGTCCGGGAATTTTCGGAGGAAGCATGAAAAGAATCGTCTTTCACGTTGCACGGCACGAAATTCGCCAACTCTTGCGCGAACCGAAATTCCTTTTGCCTTTTCTGTTTCCGCCCGTACTCCTTGTCGCTTCGCAGGTGCTGCTTCTCCCGAAGGATGTTTCGCCCGAAGTCCTTTCGCGGATGATGCTCTTTTGCGCGCTCCTGATAGCCCCGATGACAGTCCCGCTCGCTTCCGACAGCTTTGCCGGCGAACGGGAACGCGGTTCGTTAGAACTTCTCCTGCTTTTGCCCGTCTCTCCGTCCGCGATTTTTTACGGAAAGCTGCTCGCGCTTCTGCCCGTCCCGTTTTTTCTCGTGATGTTTGCGGAAACCGCCTATGCGCTTGTCTCGGGAGTTTTCTCGCTTTCTTTCTGGTGGAAATCCGTCCTTGCCGGGATTCTCGCCTGCCTCTGCTTTTCGGGCGTTTCGCTTTTCGTTTCGCTGAAGGCGAAGACGGATCGCGCGGCGAACCAGATTTCGCTCGTTTTTGTTTTTCCGCTCCTGCTTGTCTTCGGCGCGTTTTCGGATTTCTATTTCGGAAAGCCCTGGATGCCGATTCTTCTCTTGCTTCTGGTCGTTTTTCTCTTTGTCGCGCTTTCCGCCGTTTCGTTCCGAAAGTTCCGGAAATGCTGAACCGCCCGGAAACCGAAAAATACCGATTCGCCAAAAAGAACTAAATTTTCAGCGAAAAACTTCAACCGGAGTCGTTCCATGAAAAAATTGTCCATTCTTCTCTTCGCCATGATTTTTGCGGTCGCCTGTTCAAATGACGACAAGTCCAAAAAGGAAGGCGACCAGTCCCTCGAAAAAGTGAAAAGTGCCGGCGAGTTCGTTCTCGGGCTTGACGATTCGTTCCCGCCGATGGGATTTCGGAACAAGGACAACGAAATTGTCGGATTTGATATCGATCTTGCTTCCGAAGTGGCAAAGCGTCTCGGGGTGAAGCTCCGCACCCAGCCGATCTCCTGGGACGCCAAGGAGCAGGAACTGAACACGGGAAAGATCGACTGCATCTGGAACGGGATGAGCGTCGATAGCGCCCGCGCTGCGGCGATGAACCTCAGTTCACCCTATCTCAAGAACCGCATGGTTTTCACGGTCAAGGATTCTTCGCTCGTTTCCCTCGCGGCACTCTCCGGCAAGAAAATAGCCGTGCAGAACGGTTCGACGGCCCAGAAGCTTCTGGAAGCTTCCGATGCGGGTAAGGCCGCTTCCCAGATTTTCCCGTTTGACGACAACCAGACCGCTCTGATGGATTTGGACAAGGGCGGAGTCGATGCGGTGTTCCTCGATGAAATCGTCGCGCGTTACTGGATAGCTTCGAACGGCAAGAGCTTCATCGTCCTCGAAGAAGGGCTTTCCGACGAAGTCTATGCGATTGGATTCCGCAAGAAGGACCAGAAGCTTCGCGATGCGGTCGATAGTACGCTCGCCGCAATGAAGGCGGACGGCAAGTTTGCCGAAATTTCCGCCAAGTGGTTCGGCAAGTGATTTCCGACCTGGGAAATCTTGTCCCGATTCTCTGGGGAGGGTTCAAGACGACCCTCGCCATTTTCGGGCTGACGCTTTTATTTTCGATTCCGCTAGGGCTTCTCGTTGCGGTCCTCAAGATGTCGCGCTTTCGCCTTGTCCGCTACCCGGTCGCGTTTTACATCTCCGTGATGCGCGGGACGCCGCTTCTTTTGCAAATCGTGGCGATTTACTTCGGCTCGTATTATCTGTCGGAATCGGTCGGTTCGAATCTTTCATTCGACCGCTTTCCGGCGGTCATCGTCGCCTTTTCGATTAACTACGCCGCCTACTTTGCCGAGATTTTCCGCGGGGGAATCGAATCCATCAGCCGAGGCCAGTACGAGGCTTCCGCGATGCTCGGTCTCACCCGGACGCAGACATTCTTTCGCATCATCCTGCCGCAGGTCGTAAAAAGGGTAGTCCCGGCAAGCGCGAACGAAGTCATCACGCTGGTCAAGGACACGTCGCTCGCCCAGGTTATCGCGGTGACGGAACTCTTTGCGTTAGCCAAAAAACAGCAGGCCGCCTACGCGAGCATCTTTCCCCTGTTCGTCGCGGGGATTTTCTATTACGTGGCGAATCTGCTTTTGTCCGTGTTCTTCAGCTATGTGGAACGCAAACTGAACTATTACAGGTAGCCCATGCCGGACAAGTTGATTCTCGAAGTCAAGCATCTGAGGAAGACCTTTCACGACAGAAAGAAAGGCGATCTTGCGGTTCTCAAGGACATTTCGTTCGACATGAATGCCGGGGACGTGCTTTCGGTCATCGGGCCTTCGGGGTCCGGCAAGTCGACACTTCTCCGCTGCATCACCCAGCTCGAAACGCTAGACGGCGGCGAGGTTCGCGTCTGCGGAAAGGACCTGGTCGTTCCGGGCTCAAGTCCGCTTCGCTATTCGCCGGCAAGGACGCTTCGGGAAATCCGACTCTCGACGGGTCTCGTCTTCCAGAACTTCAACCTGTTTCCGCACTTGACCGTGCTCCAGAACATTACGCTCGCACCGGTACGCGTTCTCGGACGTTCCCGCGAGGAGTCCCGCGAACTCGGAATGTCTTTACTCAAGCGGATGGGGCTTGAATCCAAGGCGAGAGCCTATCCATGCGAGCTTTCGGGCGGACAGCAACAGCGCGTTTCGATAGCGCGGGCGCTTGCGATGAATCCGAAGGTCCTCTTTTTTGACGAACCGACGAGCGCTCTCGACCCGGAACTCACGGGCGAAATCCTCAAGGTCATCAAGTCCCTTGCGGAGGAAAAGATGACGATGGTCATCGTCACGCACGAGATGGCGTTTGCCCGGGATGTCGCAAGCGAGGTCATTTTCATGGATGGCGGGATCATCGTGGAAAAAGGCTCGCCCGAATTCGTCTTCGGGGAATCGAAGAACGAACGCCTGCACGCTTTCCTTTCACGCTTTGCTCAAAACGGAGATTGAAAATGCACGCCAGCATGGAACAGGAATCAAATTTTGCGGAATACAAAAAGGATTTCCGCGTCGAAGAATCGATGATCGACAGGAACCGTCATTTAAATAATGTCGTCTGCGTGGAGTGGATACAGGACATCGCGGTAGAACATTCCGCGGTGACCGGCGGAACGAAGCGGATGGACGAACTCGGATGCGGCTGGATGATTCGGACGCAGCATGTGGAATACAAGGCGCAGGCTTTTCTCGGCGACGAAATCGTCGGAACGACCTGGGTTCCCGAGTACTCGAAAATCGCGACAAACCGCCATTCGAAATTCATCCGCAAATCGGACGGCAAGGAAATCTTTTCCGCGGTGACGACGTGGGTGCTGGTCGATCTGAAACGCGGGCGTCCGATTGCCATCCCCGAAGACATCAAGGACTTTTTCCGCAAGAAGACAGGTCGCTGAGCGGGGCAGTTTGCTATATTAAAGGGGCAAAATTTCACATCAAAAGAAGGTATCACGATGGCAAAACTTTCCATTGAAGATCTCGATCTCAAAGGCAAGCGCGTTTTCATCCGCGTCGATTTCAACGTTCCGCAGGACAAGGTGACAGGCGAAATCACCAACACCAAGCGCATCGAAGCGGCTCTCCCGACAATCCAGTATGCGCTCGACAAGGGCGCCGCGGTCATTCTCGCGAGCCATCTCGGTCGCCCGAACGGTTCCGTGAACAAGAAGTTCTCGCTCGCGCCGGTCGCAAAGAAACTCGAAGAACTCATCGGGAAACCTGTCAAGTTCCTTTCGGACTGCGTCGGTCCCGAAGTCGAAGCGGAATGCGCCAAGGCAAAACCGGGAGACATCATCCTTCTCGAAAACCTCCGCTTCCACATCGAAGAGGAAGGCAAGGCCAAGGTCAAGAACGCCGACGGCACCGAGACGAAGATCAAGGCCGATCCGGCGAAAGTCGAAGCGTTCCGCGCGTCCCTTTCCAAACTCGCCGACGTCTATGTAAACGACGCTTTCGGCACCGCGCACCGTGCGCATTCCTCGATGGTCGGCGTTGAACTTCCGCTCCGCGCTGCGGGTTTCCTGATGAACAAGGAACTCAAGGCGTTCGACAAGGTGCTGAACAATCCGCCGCGTCCGTTCCTCGCCATCCTCGGCGGTTCGAAGGTCGCGGACAAGATCCAGCTCATCAACAACCTGCTCGATAAGGCCGACGAAATCATCATCGGTGGCGGCATGGCGTTCACGTTCAAGAAGGTTGTCGATGGCATCGAAATCGGCAAGTCCCTCTTTGACGAGGAAGGGGCGAAGATCGTTCCCGAACTGATGGAGAAGGCGAAAGCCGCCGGCAAGAAAATCATCCTTCCGGTCGATTACGTCGCTGCCGAAAAGTTCGACGCGAATGCAGCAAACAAGGTTGTCACCGACAAGGAAGGCATCCCGGCGGACTGGATGGGTCTCGACGTGGGACCGGAATCGACAAAGCTCTTCTGCGACGCGATCAAGGGCGCGAAGACAATCGTCTGGAACGGTCCTGCAGGCGTGTTCGAATTCGACGCGTTTGCCAAGGCGACCAAGGCGATGGCCGATGCGATTGTCGAAGCGACTGCGGCCGGTGCGATCACCGTCATCGGTGGCGGCGATACCGCTACGGCAGCCAAGAAGTTCGGTGCGGACAAGAAGGTCACACACACTTCGACGGGCGGCGGTGCTTCGCTCGAACTCCTCGAAGGCAAGGTCCTTCCGGGTGTTGCATTCCTCACCGACAAGTAATTTGTCCTTTGCGAAAAAAGACCTCTGCGTTTGCAGGGGCCTTTTTGGTTTTAAAATGGAAAAAGCGGTCTAGAGAGGTATTCCTTTTATAGCCAATTGGATTAAAAAACTCAGCGGAATTTTCTATCCCATATTTTGCGTGTGTAAGAAAAAAAAAACTTCTGATTTTGAAAAAGAGTTTATCTTTTAAAGAAACACTACAACTATCTCTCAAGGATTTAGCGGTATGGATCTTTTTCACCGATTCTTTTTAATTGCAGGATTCGCTTCGACCGTGGCATTTGTTGCATGCTCTTCGGATTCCACCTCTTCGACGGGAAATGAAAATCCTCCGATTCTTGGCAAGACGATTTCCGGTCTTGCGGAAAAAGGGCCTTTTCTTGACGGTTCCACGGTGACGCTCTACGAACTCGATAGCACTACCCTGGAAAAGACGGGCAAGAGCTTTTCAGGAAAAGTTTCGGGAGGACAAGGCGAGTTTACCGTGCCGGATGTTGAGTTGACTTCGCCGTATGCGTTAATCGAGGTCCGGGGTAGTTTCATGAGCGAAATCGACGATTCCGATACGGCTACGCTTTACGCTTTGACCCGCCCAGACAAACGCGAAACGGTAAACGTGAATCTCCTGACACATCTGGAATACAGGCGCGTCCTCCGGCTTCTAAAAGAAGGGTTGGAGTTTTCCGACGCGAAGCACAAGGCTTTGAACGAAATCCTTACCGCTTTCGGTTTTGATCCGACCGATAAAAATTCGGAAGATTTGTCGATTTTCGGAAAAAGCGAAGAAGACGCCGAACTGCTATTTTTCTCGGCGCGCTTCCTGTCCTTTTCTGCATCGACCGATGTTTCCCTGCAGTCGTTGAGCGATAGCCTTGTTTCCGATTTGGAAAAGGATGGCGTCTGGGATAACGACACCTTGAAGTTTTGGCTGTCGGAAGTGGTATTTCCAACCGGAATGATTCGCCAGGCGATGGAAAGCTGGAAAATTTCCGATACGATTCCGGAGATCGAGAAATTTCATCAAACTTTTTGGCGGAACGTTCATGGATTGCCAAAATGCGAATCCCAAAATGCCGGAGCGCTTTTCAGCGATTCGTTTGATCTCTGTCCAAACCACGGACGATCCTATATTTGCGAAAATGGGGAATGGAAATCTGTTTCCGAAGAGGTGGCTGATACCTATGCTTTGGAATGTTCCGAAGACGGCGCGATTGTCTCGGGGAATCTCATCGATACGAATTACTATGTCTGCGATTCGGATTCGTTCCGTTTGGCGACTCCGATGGAAATGAAACTCGGCAAGGGATGCACCAGCTACACGGAAGGCGATACGCTCCGCTCGGCGTATGAATATGTTTGCAAGTGGGATTCCTCTTACGGAAGCGGCAAGTTTTCTTGGCTGTATCCAATCGAAAATACGATAAAGGGGACGCTTGTTGATTCCCGCGACGGGAAAGTCTATAAGACGGTCGCGATTGGCGAACAGGTCTGGATGGCGGAAAACCTGAACTTTGCCGGGGCGGATTCGAGCTTCTGTTACAATGATTCTTCCGAAAACTGTGAAAAATTTGGACGGCTTTATGCTTGGTATGAAGCGGCAAACGATGGAAGTGCAGACTCTAAACAATTTTTCGAAGATATCGATAACGGAAAGACGGACGCTCGGCTTCAAGGAATATGCCCGGACGGCTGGCACTTGCCCCGCTTAGCGGAATGGTTTTTATTGAATCGTTACTCTCTAGAACTCGGAAACGATAATGATCCGCTTCTTGCTGCGGAAGGTTGGTATTTTGGAAAAAACGGCTCGGATCTCCTAGGCTTTGCGGCGCTTCCGGCGGGAAAACGTGACGGAAAAAGCAGTGAATTTACCGATGTCGGAGTGGCCGCCTATTTTTGGACTCCCGAGAAAGGCGCCTATCTAAATGTCTATTCGGCAGTGAGAATGAAACACAGTTTTTACATGAATCCAAAATATTACCATAACAACGACGAACCTTATTCCAGTGCGCTTTCCGTTCGCTGTGTGAAAAACTGATCCGGAACACCGCGCCAATCTTTTTCTATCTTAACGGATATATGAAAAAGATTTTTGGATTTTCGCTTGCTTGTTTGACAGCCTTCGCTTTTGCCGCAGACGCCCGCTTTGAACAGGGCGCCCGTTTCGAGGCGGCGGGGAAGTATGACAAGGCTCTCGCCGAATACCGTTCGATCCTTGCGTCGGAGCCGCACAATGCACGCGCTTTTTACGCAGCGGGAACGGTCCGGTTCAAGATGAAGGACTACAAAGGGGCCGTCGCCAATTACGAACTCGCTTTCAAGTACGATTCCGGGATGAAAGAGGCTTACGAAGGCGCGGCAAAAGCCTACGAAAAGCTAGGCGACAAAAAGCAGGCCGATGCGATGCGGCAAAAAATCGGAAGTCCGAAGCCCGCTACGCAAAATACGGAAAAAATGGAACATTCTAAATTTTCGTATGCGTCCGAAGCGTTTCTCAAGGCGAAGCGCGCCTTTGACGCCAAGGACTACAAAGCGGCCTGTTCCGCCGCGCGGGAGCTTCTTTTGAAAGAACCGGGACATCCGGGAGCCTATTACTATGCGGGAGCGGGACGCTACGAACTCGGGGAACTCGACAAGGCGGAATACAACCTGAAACGTTCCTTTGATTTTCCGGAACTGGGATACAATGCGCACTTCTATCTGTCGCTCATCTACAGGAAACAGGGAAAGGCGAAAGAGGAAAAGGCGGAACTCGAAGAATATGTCAAGCATTCCAAAAACGAAACCGCTGTCGCGAACGCCAAGGCTCGGCTAGAGGAGCTTTCCGGAACGAAGAAGGTTCCAGCAGCAAACGCTTCCGAAAAAAACGGGTCCCCGACCCAGGATTCTTCGGGGAATGTCGCCGTTCAGGCTGTTCCCGAAAAAAACGTATCGGCAGAACCGAAGCCCGCTCCGAAGAAGCCGGGAGAAGTTTCGATGGAACAGGCGAACAACGCCTATCTGCAAGGCGACTATGCGGGCGCGCTTTCCGTTTACCAGGCTTTGCAAAAAAAGATTCGTGACGAGAATTCCCGCTCCTTCCTGCTCTTCCAAATCGGGAACATCTACCGCGTTCGCCGGGATTTTCGTTCGGCTGTCGCCAAATACCGCGAAACGGTTGAACTCTACCCGAACTCCGAATGGGCGAGGGAAGCGGAACGGGCCTGGGAAGACGCCGTCTGGCAGGAGCGGAATGCGGACAAGCTTCCGAGACGCTAGAATTCTGTTCTGAATTTTAAACTAAAATTGCGGCCTTTTTCGGGCATGACGGACTTGAGTCGTGACAGATGGTTTCGCACATCGGCATCCGCAAGGTTCTCTCCGGACAAAATGATACTGTAGCGGGCAAGCGTTCCGCTCCCACGCCATTCCAGTGAGAAGCCGAAACAGGCGTAGCCGGGGGTGCGCTCTTCGTAAATATCCACATGATTTTGAGGAAGGGCGAAGCGTCCTGTCACGCTGCCGCGTAAACTTTTCCAAAGGTATGCAATTTCGCAGTGAAACAGGATTGGCGGAATTTGCGGCATATCGCTCCAGTTTTCGTTTCGGTAAAAGCCGCGTACAAGCGAACCTCCTGCCGCGGCGTATAGCCCGGTTTCGGAAGACTTTTCAAAGGAAACGCTCGCTCCGCAAAGAACCGCCTCGTCGCCTCGCACCTGGTAAATGGGCAATAGTTGGGACCAGTTTGTGTCGCCGGTTGCGCGCGGGGCTAGGTGATTTATAAAATACGTTCCATACACCGAGGCGCGCCAGTTCACGTTTTCCCCGTAACTGCGAAATTCCAGTTCCGACCCGTAACCGTTTTCCCCGTCAAGCGTAGAAGATCCTTTTTCGTAGGTGTAAGCGGCTAAATGCGGACCTTGATTGTAAAGTTCTTCGATAGTCGGGGCGCGAGATGTCCGAAAAATGTCCAGCGTGGCGAATTTTCCGGGGAGGATGCGCTGCGAAAATTCGGCACTTGCGCTCCATAGCAAGAAGTCCCTGCTAACGATAGATTCTTCGCTTGCGACCACGCTTTTCTCGGGCCTAAAGAATGCTCCGCCGACTCTTGCGGATAAAGTAATTTCCAAGCCTTTCCATCCTTTTAGGTTTGCAACGGAAAATGCCGAAATCGCATAAGATTTTGTCGGGGGTGTGAAAACGTAACCGCCCATTTCGATTGAACGCTTTTCAAGTTCGCCACCGATCCGGATGCCGAAAAACGGACCGTTTTCCGAGATGAATTTTTCCAAGCGCAAATTTCCCTGGTTTACTGCAAATTCCGCACCGACGACGTTTTTGCTTTCGAATTCCTTGTGGTGATATTGGTTGACGCGATAAACGATATTTAACGTATCGTGCGCGTTTTTCATCGGGAGGTAGAATCCGCGAAAAGTCCAGTCGCGTTTGTAAAGTTCAATGTCCACTCCGTTCGGATGTCCGCCGATAAAGCCCCCCGGTATGCCGTAGTCCAAACCGAAGGAACGGTAAGAAGCGCCGAAACGGAATCGTCCGATTGCATAAGCGGTTCCAAGGGCGAATCCTTTATTTTGAATGCCGGTATTGTCCAAGTTTCCTTCGGGTGTTTTTAAATCGCCCATTCTGCGGGTTGAAAGCTCCCCTTTGAAAGAAATGCCGGAAACGGAAAGGTTGCTTCCCGCGACGGTAGCGAAACCGGGTTGCCCGCTTTCTGTGTAACCGACAAGGTAGCCGTGGAAAAGCTCGGACCCAAAGGGGATATCTTGGCGCTCAACCTGGATGACGCCTCCTGCTGCCGAAAAGCTTTGCGCTAAAATGTTCGGTCCCCGGAGAATGCGGATTTTTCGAACGCTTAAAACTTCCGAGGCGACGGCGTGGTCGGGGGATGTGCCACTCATGTCGCAAGAAGAGGCTCCGTCTTCGACAAGGTTTATGTGACTTCCCGAAAGACCTTTGATTACAGGCCGTGCGGGGGCAGGCCCCATGGAACGTACGGCGACATCAGGCTCATTCTCGATGGTTTCCGCGAGGGTTGTCGAGGTTTTCCGTTCCAGCTTTTCATCTTTCAAGGCATCCTCTTCTCGGAGGTTTTCCAAGATGCTTGCCGTTGTTTTTTCCGCAACGATTGACGTGGTTCCCAGATCTTGGATACGTTCTTCTGCCAAAGAAAAATGGAGGAAGCCTCCACAGAGAAGGCTTCCTATAACAGCCATTTTCAGACTAGTCGTCATCGTCTTGGAACGGGCAGTCTTCGGCCATCAGGAACTTATCGACGACGACCCGGATTTCCGGAGTTCGTGCGTCGGCGTGGTCGTGGTGGTTTACTTTAAGCACCAGAGTTGTTTCGCCTTCCTTGATGCCTTTCAAGTGGAAACCCCAATTGCCACACTGTTCAATGTCCAAGATGGATGAGTCTGCAACGCTCCAACCGATGGAATGCTCCCCGTCTTCCGGCCCGGCAATTTCCTTTTTGTCGGAATCGAGAAAACGAATGCCCAGACGTTCGCTTAGGCAGTTGGCATTGACCTTGAGAATAGCCAAGCTGGAATCGGCTTTTCCCTGGAAAACGCTGTAGGCGGGAGTCCAGTCGGGCCAATAAAGGATCCACCCGTCGGCTTCAAAATGCGCATGCTGGACGGTAGATGGGGAATTGCTGTCGCTGCAACCCGCCAAGAAGAATATAGCGATGGCGAGCGCCATGCCGAAAAATTTTTTCATGGTTAAAAATCCTTGTTGAATAGTGAAATTGAAAAAAGTGAATGAATTTATGTGAAATAGCAAGGAGGTCCGCGCGGTAACTTCGAAAGGGGGATTGTTTCGTATTCGCTTTGCTTGGTTTCATTTAGGAAATACAGGAAGACAAAAAAAACGGAACAGGATGGAACAAAGCTTTCGCAGTCCAATCCGCCGTGTACAACGGCGCAAACCGGGCAGTCGCGATGCGCGTCTAGATCCTTGTGGTGATGTTCGGCGGCGAACAGCATTCCGCAAACGAGAAGCAGGACGATGGCGATTTTTGAAATATTCAAGCGAACGGACATTCTTACTTGATGATTTTCGCTTTTTTGATTATCGGAAAAGCAAAGCCGTCTTCGTCGGATTCGTATGCAAAAGTCCCGACAAGGGTAATGGGGGAACCTTCTTTCGGAAATTCCTTAGGGTATTTTCGCGGAGATTCCAGTTCAAAGGCGAGGCCTTGGGAGCAGCAGGCGAGAGCGTCTTGAATAACGCAGCCAAAAAAGCGGCGGTTGATGTCTTCGTCTAGATAGCTGGCGAATACGCCTTTCATTTTGATTCGCTTTCCGATAAATTCCTCGGGAGAGGAAACCATCCGGTAAACCATCGAATAGACCATTGTGCCGCTCATCGCGGAAAGGTCCACGTCTATATTCCCGCTATTTTCCCTGGCGAAGCCGAATCCCGCAAGACAGCAAAGGGCTAATCCCCAAAAAACGAAAATCTGGAATTTTTTTCGCATTTTAAAATCCTCGATTGCGGAATAGGCTGATTCCGTAGCATAAAAGGAATGCGATGATATCCATCAAGACGATTGTAGAGCCGACAGGCGTTCCTGCGAGGATTGCCGTGAGAATTCCCGAAAGCGAACAGACTACGGAAAGAATCACGCTTGCGATAGTCACCGAAAAGAAACTTTTGAAAATGCGCATGGAAGAAACGGTCGGAAAGACTACCAAGGCCGCTACGAGAAGAGCCCCCACGAGGTTCATGGCCAAAACAATTACCGCCGCGATGATGACGGCGACAAGCTGGTTGAAAAATTTTACACGGATTCCTGTCGCCTGGGCAAAATCCTGGTCAAAGGTAATGGCGAATATTTTGTGGTAAAAAACGACAAATACGGCGATTACGGCTGCGGAGAGGGCTATACACAGGTAAACATCCCGGGGCTTCAGCGTCAGGATGGAGGTAGATCCAAAAAGCGTCGTACACACGTCTCCTGCGACGTTTGCCGTAGCCGAGAAAATGTTCATCAGCAAGTAACCCATGGCGAGCGAACCGGCAGAAACCATGGCGAGAACCGCATCGCCCCGGACTTTAGCGTTTTTGCCGGCACCGAGCAAAACGACCGCCGAAACGATTGTCAGCGGCAAGACAACGGTCATGCCGTTTGCCAGTTTGAAAACGGAAGCAATCGCCAAGGCTCCGAAGGCTACGTGGGAAAGCCCGTCCCCGATGTATGAAAAGCGCCTGAGTACAAGCGTGACACCCAAGAGCGAAGAACACAGCGAAATCAATATCCCTACAATTATCGCATAGCGAACAAACGGGAAGTCCAGATAGAACGAAAGTTTTTGAATCCATTCAGGCATTTGCATTCTCCCGCTTGGCGATTTTGCCGAAGTCTAAAATCCGAGTAGCCTCTTTTTCCGCTTTTTTCACATCATGGGAAACCATTACGATTGCCAGTTTCCTTTGCGAATGCAGGATTCGGATTGCGCGATACATATTTTCAACGGATTCCGGGTCGAGGCCGGTGACCGGTTCGTCGAGAAGCAGGAGCCTTTCTGCCGCACAGAATGCCCGGGCGAGAAAAACCCGCTGTTTTTGACCGCCGGAAAGATCGCGGAAGCACCGTTTCCGCAGATTTTCCGCACGGCAAATTTCCAAACATTCCGCTGCACGCTTTCGCTGAGCCTTGCTGTAAAAAGGAAGCAGAAAATGTTTGCCCTGAAATGCCGACAAGACGATTTCCTCGACAGAGGCGGGAAAGTCCTTTTGCGCAGCGCCGATCTGTGGCAGAAAACCGACTTGGCTTCGTTTGAGTCCTTCGCAAAATTCAATGCTCCCGCTTCTTGGTCGTAAAATGCCTGCGAGACCGCGTAAAAAAGTGGTCTTCCCGCAGCCGTTTTCGCCGACAACGCACAGGTAGTCTTCCGCATGAATTTCATAGTCGAAATCTTTTACGATGCACTTGTTCCCGTAGCCAAGGGATAGCTTGCGACATTTGAGCAAAATCATCCTTTCATCCTTAATGCAGCGCTTTTTTTAGGACGTCGAGGTTGCCTTGCATGATTCCCAGGTAATCCGCTCCGCTTTCAATCTCTTTTTCGGTTACGGATTCTAGCGAGTTTAGCTTTAGGATTTTGGCGTCTTTGGAATTCTTGCTCGCGCTTAAAACGGCTCGGGCGATTTTTTCGTTTCCGTTTTCCAGGGTAAATATCGCGGGCAGGGAGAGGGAATCCATTTTTCCCGCAAGAAACGCCACCGTTTCAAAGCTTGCTTCGCTTTCCGCGGAACACCCGACGAAAGCCGCATAGTATGTTATCCCGTAATCATCGACTAGATAGCGAAAAGGAAAACGGTCGCCGAAAAGAACTGTTTTGCGGGAAGCGCTGTCGATTGACGCCTGGTAGTCGGCATCTAGCTTGCGAAGCTTTTTTCCGTATGCGATAGAATTGTTGCGGTATATTTTGGCATGGGCGGAATCTAGCGTTTCAAGTGCCTTGGCGATTTCCTGTACGGAAATTTCTGCGTTTTTGATTGAAAGCCAGACATGCTCGTCGTTTTCGACATCTTCGGCTTCGCCTCGATGCGTTTCGTGCCTATGGTTTTCGTGTTCATGCTCCTCGTGGTGTTCGGTCTCCATTCCTTCGACGATTTCTTCCGCCTTTACGCGTTCGCCCAAGCCTTGCATCAAGTTGATTTCGAGACGGTCCGCTTTGGGGGAGGCCGCCAAGGCTTCGGAAATCCATTCATCCGATTCTCCGCCCACATAGACGACCAGGTCGGCGTTTGCGAGCTTTGCCATATCCGAGGCTGTAGGCTTGTAGCTGTGCAAGTCGGTACCGCTCTTGATAAGAAGCGAAAGATCGACGGAATCCGCTCGGGAACCGAGAATTTTCTTGGTCCAGTCATATTGCGGGTAAATGCTCGCTACGATGGAAATTTTTTTTGTCGGTTTGCTATCTTCCGTGCTTGAATGATTGCAGGCTGCAAGCGCGAAGCACAAAACGGCGAACAGCGTCAAACGATGAAAAATGTCCTTTTTCATGATGAAAAATCCTTTTAGACGCAGGGATTGCGTCCGGAAAATATTTATAGGGAATTGGTTGTATTGTCCGTGTGGGCGAAATTTATCGCCCAGCCAGATTTCTTCTAGCGGAAAGGTTTGCCGGTAAAATTCAATCCAGCAAGAGTACTTTTTGCGAGACAAGGGTCCGCGGAGACGGAAAAATTTGGCGAAAGCGCTTTATAAAAAGAACGAGATTTTTTTTGTGAGAAAGGAGAACGGGAATTGCCGCTTTGCCGCAGATGCCGGCAACCAGTTCCAGGCACAGGTGGATGTGGCGACAGACATGGCAGTGCCCCCCATGGCAACGATGCTCCACGTGCCGATCGACATAAAGCGTGGCGAAGAAAACGAGAACGCTGTCGAAGAATCGATACATTACGTGTGTGCGCTGCAAGCGGCGCAGCATCCGAACAAAACCGATTGTTGCTTGTCCAGGACGAATCCATTCCAAGAAAAAACGGAACCGATCAAGGCTTGCAATGCGCTTCCTTCGAGGTGGGAGAACCTGCCGCATTTTTTGCAAACCAGGTGCAACTTGGATTCGCATTTTCCCGGTCCCGTGTAACGATACCGCAGTTCATTGTTTTCCGCGGCTCCGACAACTTGAATGTTTCCCTGTTTTTGCAAGCGGTCCAGGCTGCGATAGACGGTGCTCAGCGAAACAGACGATAGGGTCTGCGCAATCTCCGAAGCCCTGAAAATCCGATCGGGATTTTCGGCCAGGGTATCCAATATCAACTGTCTTGTTTGCGTTTTATATTCCATAAGTCGTAAATTGAGAATGATTCTCAATTTCAATCTAGCAAAAAAACTCCCTCCCGGCAAGGCTTTTTGTGAAAATTATTCCGCCTGCAATAAAAGCCCTTTCAGATATTGGCCTTCGGGAAAGGTGCTTTTGACCGGGTGGTCGGCGGGCTGCCCAAAGCGGCGAATTATCTGGACATCCCGGTGCGCATCAAGGGCGGCATCGGCGACAATCTTTTGGAACAGGTCCATTGTCATCAGCCCGGAGCAGCTGAACGTAGCGAGCATCCCGCCCGGCGCGAGCAGCTTTAGCGCAAGCAGGTTGATGTCCTTGTAGCCGCGCGAACCTTTGGCAAGGTGCGACTTGTTCTCGATGAATTTCGGCGGGTCGAGGACAATCAAATCGAATTCCTTGCGGCTGTCGCGGCACTTGCGGAGATAGCTGAACACATCCGCTTCGAGAAGTTCTACCCGGCTTTCGTCGAATCCGTTTTTTTGGACAAGCCCTTTGGCGATAGCGAGCGCATCCTTCGATACATCGACTTCGGTAACGCTTTTCGCTCCATCTTTCAAGGCAAAAAGCCCGAAGCCGCCCGTGTAGGAAAAACAGTTCAGGACGCGTTTTTCACAGGCAAAGCCTCCCACTTCGGCCCGGGCGTCCCTCTGGTCCAAATAGTATCCCGTCTTGTGGCCGTTCCAGACGTCGATGTCGAAATGGATTCCGTTTTCGAGGATTTCGACGGGTTCGTTCGGAACGTCTCCATAGACGACGCCTTTGCGAAGCGGCAAGCCTTCCTTGGTGCGGACATCGGAGTCGCAGCGTTCGAGGATTCCCGCCGGGGAAAGCTTTTCGGCCAAGAGCCCGTAGATATCCTTTCGGAATTTTTCAGCTCCGGCGGAAAGGATTTCGACCGAAATAACTTGTGCGTACTTGTCGATGATGCATCCCGGAAGGCCGTCGTTTTCGGCATAGACGAGACGGAAGGCGGATTTCGGGTCATGGACGTCAAATCCGCGGCTTCTGCGGTTTTTAATCGCCCTGTCAAGGATATTTGAAAAAAATTCCCGACCAACAGGAGTCCGCTCCTTGAACGTCCAGAAACGCGCCCGGATTTGCGAATTTGGCGAATAGGCGGCAAGCCCCAAAAATTCTCCGTGCGCCGAACGGACTTCTACCGTGTCGCCGCTTTCCGGCGCGCCCTTGACGCATCGAACCGCTCCACTGAAAACCCACGGATGCATTCTTTGCGCAGACTTTTCCTTGCCTTCTTCGAGGACGAGAACGGGGAAGTCGGCCATCAGAGCGTTTCCTGGAACTTGTGGAAGCTCGCGAGAAGTTCCGCGTAGGAATTCGCCGCGGCGAGTTCAGGGAATTTTTCCGTCACGTTCTTCGGGGCGAACAGGAACGAGCCCTTGTCCGCGGCGAGCAGCATCCCGGTGTCGTTAAAGGAATCTCCGGCGGAAAAGACCTTGAAATTGAGCGTTTTCAGGGCTTCAACGGTTTTCCGTTTCTGGTCCGACAGACGTAAATGGTAATCGGTGACGAATCCGTTTTCGACGACCAGGTTGTGGCAGAAAATCGAAGGGAACTTCATCTTCCGGATAAGCGGGTAGGCGAATTCCTGGAACGTATCGCTGAGGATGATGACCTGGGCTTCGTCGCGGAGCGTGTCCAGAAATTCCATGGCGCCGTCGAGCAGCGGAAGGCTTCCAATAATCTTCTGGATATCGTCGAGTTTCAGATGTTCCCGGGCGAGAATTTTCAGGCGTCCGCGCATCAGTTCGTCGTAATCCTGGATATCGCGCGTGGTGAGGCGAAGTTCCGGGATGCCCGTCTTTTCGGCAACGGCAATCCAGATTTCAGGCGTAAGGACGCCTTCCATGTCAAGCGTGACAATGCATTGTTTTTTAAACATAATTCGGGCTCACTTCAAGCGTTCGATTAAAATTTCGCGGATTTCGTCCGGCGTGACGATGTACTTGCTGCGGCAAAAATCGCAGACCAGTTCGAGATCCTTGCCTTCCTCGAGAAGTTCTTCGAGGTCTTCGGTCGGGATGCTTCCGAGCGTAGCGAGCGAGCGGACCTTGCTGCACGGGCAGTAGGGGCGAGGCTCGATTTCACGGACGATCGTCGTAGGGTATTCACCCGAGATAGCCTGCATCAGGGCATCCAGGTTGTAAGCCTTGCCGCCATAGAATTCCGAGAAGGCGGGGAGCTTCGCCACTTGCTTTTCGAGGATCGAAAGTTCATCGTCCGCGATGTCCGCATAGGGCTCGAGATAGAATCCCACGGCGTAGTCGAGCCTTTCCGGGTTTTCCTTGTTCACGCGGGCTTCGATGCCTACCGCGGAGCGCGTCTGCGCGGACTGGAGCATAAAGACGGAAAGGTTTCGTCCCATGCTCTCGGAGACGGCTTCGATGATGCTTTCGCTCGCGCGCTTGCCGCGTTCGTCGAGCGTGACGACCTGGAAATGCTGCGGGGAAAGCGCCGGTTCGAATTCCTTCGAGGCGAGGACATCGCTCTGGGGAATCATCGCGCGCAGAAGTCCCTGCGGGGTCGAATCCGCTTCGGCAAAGGAGATGTCGCCCGAAAACGAAATCTTGACGCACACGGTTCCCGGAAACTTTAGGCCCGAGGAAAGGAAAAGCGAGGCGATGGATGTCTCGGCGAGGAGTTTCAGGGATTGCGTACTCGCTCCGTGCATCTTTCCGATCTTTTCGGCAGAGCGCGTAATGTCGGCAAGTACGAGGCGAAACGGAACGTGCGATCCGGTCGCGCGGATTAGACGGTCTTTTTGAGAAAATTCCATGGCGCAAATATAGGAAATCGGAATGAATTGTCTTGAAGACGCTTGCAGTTTACTGAAAATGTTCGGCAAGGAAAAAATTCAGCTTGACAAGAAGACTTATTTTTGTGTCATTAAATAAAAAGGACCTCTTACAAAAAAACATTTCGATTCATTTTTGATGCTCCTGGGCGCGCTGGTGATTGTTGCTTGCGGAAATGATTCTTCTTCGAACGGGAAATCGGAAAGTGTCAAGGCGCCGTCGGAACTTCCCGAATGCAACTCCGAAACGGACGGTCAAAGCCTTTTCGTCGAATCGGAAAATGCGGATTATGTTTGCGAAGGCGGCAAATGGAATTCCGGAATGGCGGACGCGGAAAGCTCTTCGTCGGCAAAGCCGGGATCTTCCTGCGGGAATTCGGGAACATCCTCTGCCGCAAATTCCAGTTCTTCGGAAAAGGCCCCGGCTTCATCGAGCAACGCCGCAATTGAGTCGGGAGACGAATTCCCTGCCTGTACAAGTGAACTCCAGGACACGATTTTGCAAAACAAGGCCTTTTTTCGGAAAACGATTATTTTATCTGCGACGGCGGAAAATGGCGCACGGCGACTGCGTTCGAATATGACACTTACCTCTGGAGTGCCGGCACGGACGGCGAAATCCGAAAGGGGAGCGTCCATTCCGAAAACAGCTATGTTTACGACCGGACGGTCTGGTGCATGGCAACAGATGTGGAAGTCGCGCTCGGCGGCTGTACGGAAAAAATTGCGGACAGCGTTGGCCTTTACGACGAAACCTATTACATAACTGGGGGATAGCCAGCGAAATAGCTTCCGATACTTACGGGCTAGCTTGCCCGACAGACGGATCCATCTTGAGCGGTCGGGTCAATCCGGAAAACAGGTATGCGTGCCGGGAAACGGGGGAATTTTTTAAGGTCGAGGATTCCTTGTCAATCCACCTCGGGAAGATTTGCAATAAGCTTTCTTCGGGTGATACGGCCAGGCACGTTTCGAATTACTTCTGCAAGCCTTCTGTCGGGTGGATTTACGATACGAGCCGAATCGTTGTGGATTCCGTCTCCTACGGCGGAAAACACTACAAGACGGTCGCTATCGGTGCGCAAGTCTGGTTTGCCAAGAACCTGGACTATGCGGACAGCGTGTCGAATCCGAACCTGAAAGGCGCTAGCTGGTGCGCAGGTTCCAACGACGGCTGCTCCCAATACGGCAGGGTCTATACGTGGGCTGCGGCGATGAATCAATCTGCAGCCGGCAGGCGGCATTGACGGTACTTATGGCGAAATGGGTTCCGAAGGCAATTTTTGGCTAAACTTTGAACAAAATAAAAAACTAGCCTTCCCGGTCCGCTGCCTAAAAGACCGATAAAAATGTACGAAAAAGCTCGCTTTCCGGCGAGCTTTCTCCTTTGCGAAAAAAAATTCGCATTACCCGTTGTATTCCTTGAACCACTCCGCGAAGCGGGCGATGCCTTCTTCGAGCGAGACGCCCGGTCTGTAGCCGATGTCCCGTTCGAGCGCTTCCGTGTCCGCCCAGGTGATTTCCACGTCGCCGGGCTGCATCGGCATCATGATTTTTTCGGCAATGCGTCCGAAGTTTTTTTCGAGGGTCGCAATAAAATTCATCAGCTTGACCGGCTCGCCGCGCCCGATGTTATAGAGGCGATTCAGCGGTTCCTTCTTTTCGATTCCGTTGTAAGCGATGCGCCTGATGCCTTCGACGATGTCGTCGATGTAGGTGAAGTCCCGCATCATCTTGCCGTTGTTGAAAACCTTGATGGGACGTCCGTGCGTGATGGCATCCGCGAAAAGCCAGGGCGACATGTCGGGGCGTCCCCACGGGCCATAGACGGTAAAGAAACGCAGCCCGGTCAGGTTGAGGTGAAAAAGGTGGTGGTAGGTTTCCGCCATCAGCTCGTTCGAACGCTTTGTCGCGGCATAGAGGCTCGACGGTTTTTCGACGCGATCCGTTGTGCGGAAAGGCGTTTTGGTATTACGCCCGTACACGCTCGACGACGACGCATAGACGAGATGCCTTGGGGGAAACGACCGGGCGCATTCGAGAATGTTCAGAAATCCCGTGATGTTCGAATCGACATAGCTCTGCGGATTGATCAGGCTGTAGCGGACGCCCGCCTGCGCCGCTAGATTCACGACGATATCGAAAGAATTGTCCTTGAAAAGACGGAGAAGCGTGTCCTTGTCCGAAAGGCTGCATTCGACAAAGGAAAAACGCTCGGTGGGAATCCGGGCGAGCCTGTCCCGTTTGAGTTTCGGGGAATAGTAATCGTTCAGATTGTCAATTCCGATGACCTCGTGTCCATCTTTTAAAAAGGCGCGAGCCGTTTCACAACCGATGAATCCGGCGACGCCGGTAACGAGAATTTTCATTTTAAAATCCGATTCCGACAGAGAAGAACGGGGACGACATCGTGTCAAAGTCGAGCATGAACGAGTAATCGTCTTCGTTTCTGTGGTTGTTCTTGTAAGTGTGGAAATAGATGTGCGATGAGCGGAAACCGGCGAGAAGTTCTACGCGATGAACATTGATTTCAAGCGCAACTCCGCGTGTGTAGCCGAAGAGCGGCGTATTCATGTAATAGTCGTCTCCGATGACCGAAATGCCTGTCGTTCCGCCAAAGAATCCGAGCAAGCGGAACTGGTAATTTTTCAGTTCGAGGAACGAGAAGCCGACTTCGGCGTCCAGCTGCAAAAGAACGTTCTGGATGCTGAACTTTTTCCTCTTTTCCGGCGTCTCCTTTACGGCGGGTTCATACCCGATATCGAATTTCTGGTATCCTAAAATCCCGATGAACGAAATCCACTGGTTCAGCCCGTAGCGTCCGACTACGCCAACCATGTCCGAGACATCGACATCGAGCCGGTAGCTTTTGCCGCTTCGGGTCATGTCATAATTCAAATCCGCTTTGTGGAGCCTTGCCATTTCATACATAAACCCGATGCGGACGGGATGCTTCGGCTTTTCGATTTTCCCGGCGGAGACGGTTGAGGAATCCTGCTTTTCGGGGAGAGGCGCTTTTTCCTCTGTCTTGGAAGAAGCGACTGCCGAAACCGAGCCATCGGACCTAGAAACCGAATCCGAAACGGGAAGGTTTGTCCGGGAATTCGCCTGTGCGATTGAATCGGAATCCGGGGGTTCGACTTTTGCACTGTCTGCAACCCGAGCCGTATCGGGCATCGGGAGCGGACCGGAAAAATTGGAAGGCGCCGCGATGGCGGTGGAGTCGGTCGAGGCGAAAACCGTCCCGACAGAAAATGCCGCGGCGAGAAACAGGTTGCGGGATTTGAAAAGCGTTTGAACCATCACAGGCTAATTTTATATTTTTTTGGGGGAAAAGACACGCCAGGATTGGCGTTTTTTGAAAATTTATGCAGTCTTTTGTCCGTTTTGTAAAAAAATGTGTATTTTCTGAGAGATTTTTCCACTTGGAGATTTTTGATGAAAAAGAAACTCTTTTTGGCCGTGGGCGCCTGCGCCCTTTCGCTTTGCCTTTCCGCCTGTTCCGACGAAATGGATCCGAACGATCCGGCATCCGTCCGAAAGTATTTGACAAAGCAGAGCATCCCGCTCACTCCGAACAAGTTCATTTCGTATGTTGTTTCGGGCGATACCGCGAACATGTCGCTCTTTCTGAAAGCCGCTTACGATATCAATGCGACGAACGATAATGGCAACAATGCAATGGCCATCGCCGTGAACAAGGGAAAACTGGACATGATCCGGTACCTGGCGGAACACGGTGCAAAGCTCGACGGAACAAACGGCAACGGCAAGACATTCCTCGAAGACGCCATCGAAAACAAGCGCAAGGATGTCGTGGAATTCCTTGTGGCGAAGATGAAGGAAACCGGGGAAATCCAGAATGCCGCCCAGGCGGTGGCCCTTGCCGCAAAGCTTGGCTATGCGGACATCTTGCAGATCCTAGGCGATGCCGGAGCGCCTCTAGATACGCGCGGCGCGGATTCCTATTACCCGATCCACTTGGCAGTCAAGGGGGGGAACTACGACGCGATGGTCTATCTGGTTTCCAAGGGCGTCGATTTGAACGCAACGTGCGGACAGGGCTACTCGGTCCTGGACTGGGCGAGAAACGAAGGCTATACGCGGTTAATCGCCTACCTGAAAAAGCACGGGGCGAAGAATACGCCGGCCTATATCAAGGAATTCGGGCGTTGATTCTTTCAAGATTCTTTGCCGGGTAAACGAGACGCTCGCTTTTTGGCGGGCGTTTTTTGTATCTTTGCGCCATGAACAGATTGTTTTGCCTGATTTTCCTACTGGGTCTGGGTTTCGCGTTCTCCGCGGAAACCGTCGATGGGGTTCGCCGACAGATCAAGACGGTGAACGAAGAGACCGCTCGCGAAAAAAAACTGCATGCCGAGGAACGCGAACGCCACGAAGCCTTTGTGCGTTCGGGCCGTGAAAAGGTCGTTTTGCTGAACAACCAGAAGAAGTCGCTCCGGGCGGAAATCGATTCGATGAAAGCGGAACTTTCGAGACTTTCGGATGCGCGGAACAAGTCGGCGGGAGTAATCCGTTTTTACGAATCCCGCAAGCAGAAATACGCCCAGGACCTGGCCCAGGAAATCGAATCGTTGATCCCCGATTTTGAATCGGACTTTCCCTATCGCGTGAGCCAATCCGTCGAAAATCTTCGCGAAACGGCGTCGGAGCTTCGGAAGGGGATTATTTCTTCGGACGATGCGCTTTCGCGGACTCTCGAAGTTTTTTTGGAACGAATCCGGATGGGTTATACGACGGAAAGCTGGGACGGCTTTTTGAGCGATCCGGAAACGGGTCGGGAATATTCGGGAAAGTTTTTCCGGTTCGGCGCCGTGGCGGCGATGTTTGAATCGAGAGACGGAAACGATTGCTTTTGGCTTCAACATTCCGGGGAAGGTTTCCGTTGGAACAAGGTTCCCGACAATCTGGAATTTCGTGCAAGCGTAAAGGATGCGATGAAGGTGGCGGAAGGCAAGACCGCGCCGCATATCGTCCGGATTCCGGTTTCATCGCCGAAGCGGGAGAAGTGATCATGAAACCCGATTTTTTGAAGCGAATCCTTTTCGTCATTCCTTTGTTGCTCGCTCCTGCATTTTCCCAGCAGAATCTTTCGGGAAACGGAGACGAGCTTGTCCGGGAACGCGCCGAACTGAACAAGGCGAAAGCGGATCTGGAAGAGGCTCGCCAAAAGCGGGACATGGAAGTCGCCGCGCGCTGGAACGACCGGGAGAAGGCGAACCAGGAGCGCGAACTGTTCAACCAGAAATACGAAGAGGCGAAAGACGAACTGGACCGCTTGATGGAAGAGCGCGTGAGACTCGAAGAAAACGTCCGCGTCGCAAGGGAGGATCTGGCCCAGGTCAAGCAGAACGCGGAGGAAAAGCGTACCGAATATCTATCCCTGGTCGCGGACAAGTCCGTCCTCGAACCGTTCCGCGAGATTCGGGAACGGGGCATTCCCTACAGGCTGCCCCAGCGTATCGAAGATTTCAATCGAGCAGAAAAAGGCGTTTCGCTTTACAGGGACAATCCCTTGAAAGTCGTAAAAGGAATTTTCGAACTGGCCAAAAAGGAACTTTCCTTTAGCCGGGAAATCGAATGGCGGACGGGTGACTTGGTTTTTGACGGGACGGTTGTTTCCGGCGAAGAAATTCGCCTCGGCGGTCTCTATGCGGTGCGTCTCTCTTCGGGAACGGACAGTTCCGTTTCTATGATGCTTCCGGCGGCGGGCGAACGAGGCATGTCCTTTGCCTACCGGAACATGAATTCGGGGAACATTCACTCGGAAGTCGCCCAGGCATTCGAAGCTTCCAGGGATTCCTTGTACATGATGCTTCCGGTCGATGTACTTTTGAGTACGACGCTTTCGACGGAACTCGCCGCTTCGGAAGAAAAGTCCTTGCGGGAAACGCTTTTGCAGACATTTCGCGATGGCGGAATCCTGATGTATCCGATAGCCCTGCTCTTTTTCATCGGGCTGCTTCTCGTTCTCGAACGGTTCGTCGTCCTGCTTCTCAAGGGGGCATCGCTTCGCTACCGCAAGGTTATCGAGCTGGCTTCGTCCGGGAATATGGAAGAGGCCAAGGCTCTCGCCAAAAAGATGCACGGCTCGGTGGGGAAGGTAATCCAGGCTGGGATTCTCAAGGATTACGCGGACAGGGATTCGGCGGAAAAGGCTATCGAGGAAGTCTTTGCGGCGGAGGTTCCCGATCTTGAACGCGGGCTTTCCACGATTTCCGTCATGGCGACAACCGCTCCGCTCCTCGGGCTTTTGGGAACCGTGATGGGGATGATCCAGCTCTTCCAGGTCATCACGATGCACGGGACATCCGACCCGAAGCTTTTGGCCGGGGGAATTTCCGTCGCCCTGGTGACAACCGAAGCGGGCCTGATCGTCGCGATTCCGCTCCAGCTGCTCCATACGTTCCTCGCAAACCGTATCGACGGAATCCGAACCCGGATGGAAAAGGCCGGACTTGCCGTCCTCAACGCCCGCTGGATTCGAGGCTGATATGCTTCGTCTTTCCGTTTTGGAAGAAGTCCGTTCGCTCCTGGTCCAGGGCGGCTGGGTGATGCTCCCGATTTTTCTCTTGGGCTTTTACGCCTGGACGCTCCTTTTGGAACGGTTCTTTACTTACCGCCGCGCGAAAAGCGGACGGGATTGGGGAATTCGGGCGCAGTTTCGCCAGACGATTTCCCGGAATGCACCGCTAGGAAGAAATGCGGTGCGCCATGCGCTCGATGCTGTGCGCCATTCCGTCGATGCGGACTTTTCGCGTTCGTTTCCGTCGATTTCCGTCTGTGCGGCTCTAGCGCCGATGCTAGGGCTTTTGGGAACGGTTTCGGGGATGGTCCACGTATTCAAGACTATCCAGGTTTTCGGGTTCGGAAATCCGGTCCTTTTGGCGGATGGAATTTCCGAAGCGCTGCTCACGACGCAGGCGGGGCTTCTCGTCGCCTTTCCGCTTGTCGTTGCGAACAACCAACTGATCGCTCGGATCGAGCGGCTGAAAAATTCCGCGGACCGTGCCGCAACCGAATTTGAAAACGAAGTCTTCCCGGAGGGAAAGGCATGAGCTTCTTTCGCAGGGATCGCCGCCGGAACAGCGGAATCGATATTTCCCCGATGATGGACATGACGTTCATCCTTCTCATCTTTTTTGTCGTCACTTCGACATTCACCCGGGAAACGGGAATCGACGTTTCAAAGCCCAAGGCAAGCTCGGTGAAGGAACTTTCGCGGGAAAGCATCCTCATCGGCGTGACGCGCCAAGGGACTATTCACATCAACGAAACGCAGGTGAACCTTTCGTCGCTCCAGACGATTCTCCGGCAGATGATGGCGGAATCCCCGGACCGTCCCGTGATCATCGTTTCCGACCGTGACGCTCCGTCGGGAAAAATCGTCGATGTGCTTGACGAATGCAACCAGGCGCGTGTCCGGAAGGTTTCCATCTCGGCTTCGAAGGAGTAGAATTGAAGCGTCTTTCGGCAATCCTCTTTCGTTCCCGCTGGATAGTGGCGATTCTTCTCGCCTTCGCCGTCAATTCCTTTTTCTTTCTGGCGATTCCCGTCCTGAACGTCCTGATTTTTCGCTCGGATTCCTTGCCGGAAAAGCCGCATCTAGAGGAACTCACCGAAGTCGAGACGATAGTCCAGGAGAAAAAGAAGGTTCCGCTGCAAAGGCAGATCCGGAAAATCGTGCAGCCGAATGCGTTCAAGACGAATTCCCGGATGTCGGATGGTGAACGCAGCCGTTCCAATTTCCAGATGGACCTTTCGCTTTCGCGCGGAGACGGTTCGGGCGACGGCGTTGCGGTCGGTGCGGGAGGCGGAATGCAGAATGTAGTCTATGAAGCGGGAGACGTCGATGAAGAAGCGCGCGCGCTCAAAGCGGTGAACCCCGTCTATCCGGAACGCGCCAAAAAGCTCGGCGTCGCCGGCTACGTGAAGGTTTACATGGTCATCGATGTCTATGGAAACGTGACCGGTGCGAGCGTCCTTTCTGTCGATCCGCAAGGCTACGGTTTTGAAAGCGAAGCGCTCAAGGCGATTCGCGCCTGGAAATTCGAACCGGCAAAGCTCGGAAACTATCCCGTTGCGCAAAAGGCGACCAAGGAGTTTAAGTTTGTCCCGTAGAAGCCTTAAAAACGTGAATTTGTACGCAATCCTTCTGGTTGCCGTACTTGCGTTCTGCCCTCCGCTTTTCGCGGAAGACTTCTTTAAGCAGGCGAACGAGCTTTACGACAAGGGGGATTACAAGCGGGCTGTCAAGATGTATCGGGCGGCGATTCAGGATGGCCGGTACGAACCTTTCGCCTGGTTCAACCTGGGAAACAGCCTTGTCCGGCTAGACAAGAAAAACATCGCCATCGTCGCTTACAGGCGGACCGTGGAACTGATGCCGGATTTCTCGCGGGCCTGGGTGCTTCTCGGCGACCTTTACTATCTAGGCGGCGACTACGGGCTTTCGATTTCCGCCTACAGGCGAGCTCTCGATCTCGGCGAAGAATCGGACCATATCCATTATGCGCTAGGGGAGTGCTTTCTAAAGTCGCACGGACTCGCCTTGGCGCAGAAACATTTCGAAGCGGCGACGCGCCTAAATCCCGACCGTATCGACGCCTGGTATGGTCTAGCGGAAGTCTATGAAAGGCTCGGAGACTATGAATACGCCATCAAGACGTTAAAACGCGCTGTCGATAACACGGCAAGCGCCGGGGCCGATGTCCATTATACGCTGTCCCATTATTATTCGAAAATGGATTCGACGAAAAAGGCCATCCGCGAGATGGAAAGCGGACTTTTGACCGATCCGCAGAATACGTCGGCGAGACGCTACCTTGCGCAAATGTATCTTGCGGACGATTCGCCGTGGATGGCGATTTTCACGCTTGAAGAAGGGCTGCGCTTTGGAAAGGGGCGCGACCTTCTGCTTGTCGATTTGGGGCAGATTTATTTTTCCCAGAAACGTTATGGGGAAGCCCTCGAAAATTACATGAACGCCTGGAAGCTCGGAAATTCCCAAGGGCGAATCGGCGCGGAAAATGTCGGAAACGCCTATTACAACGCTGGGAACGAAGCAAAATCCCAGGAAGTCTATCAACGAATTTTAGGAAGGAAATAATATGGCCAAGAAAAAAAAAGTCTGGAAATCCATCGCTTTGGAACAATCGAATTTCCGCTCCGTCGATAAGATTCGGTCTGTCCTCGTTTCGGTAGCGAAAGGGAACTTTTGCGAAGCGCCTGCGGAAAAGCTATACAATCTTCTGGCGGGACAGTTTGAAAGAATCGAAAGACTCGAATCGGACACCGAAATCTTGGAAATGCTCGCCTGGTTTCTCAACTGCAGCGCCTATTTCGATACTCCCGAAAGCGACGGGGAACTTTTGAATGCAATCGAGGATTTGTTCACGGACGCCGCTTCGCTTTTCATGGAAAAAGCAAAGCATTGCGAAAATCGCGAATACATACAGAACTTGATGCACGATCTGCTTGTCAATTCCGCAGGGGAGGAGGACCGGTCAAAAGTGTTTTTTGGCGCACAGGATTTCCTTTCCTTGGAAGAAACGGAACGCTTGGCGGACGTCGTCCTTTCGACCGTATCGACGCACGAGCTTGAAAATGAAAAGGAAATTTTTTCGGGACTTCTGGATTTGGCGGAAGGCGCAAACGATCCGGCGCTTTACGAAAAGGTCGCTTTTTTGAGGGAGCCGAACCGTTCCAACGAAACTCTTGTCAAGGTGGCAAACGCTTACTATGTCGCCGGTGATCTTTCGAACGCAAACCGACTGATGGACGAAGTCAAGAATCCCGAAGGAGACGACGAAGAGGCTTTTTTGGACTTGAAAATCGGGATTCTCTTTCAGGAGGAAAAAGAAAAGGACGCCGTGGAATTGGCGGAAAAATTTTATGAAAAGTTTCCGAACGAATGTCACCTGATGCGACTTTGCCAAGTTGTTTCTCCATCCCGAAAAGAGGAACTGCTCGATTCCCACGAAAAATTCCGCCTAGGAGCCAAAGTCTCGGTCGTTTATGTAGGTGTTCTGGTGAACCTCGGCGAATGGGACAGAATTTCAAATTATCTTGACCGCAACGAAAAGGAAATCCCGAAGATGGATGCCGAAACACGTGAAGGTATCGCCGTGTTTTTAGAAGATCTGAAGCATCCAGAGCTAGCCCAAAAGCTTCGTAAAGTATAGGTTTAGCCGCCATTGCTCAAAAATGGCGGCTTTTAATCGCATTGTTAGTTTACATAATGGCACTTATCGGACATAACGATTGAAATCACAGAAGTTTTCTTTTTGAGACCATGAGAAGGTTTTGAAAAAAACTTATCTTTTTTTCTGATGAAATTCTTTAACCTTTTTTTTGCGTTGCTGCTGACCTTTTGGGGAACGATGCTTGTCTTGGGCTGTTCAGCGTCTCGTAAACTCCAGGCGGCGAAGATTCTCGGCAAGTGCGAACTGGAAATTTCCGGCGCTTCGCTGGATTCCGCCCGGGTCGATTTGGATAAAATCTTGGGCGGCGCCTCTCTTGGCGGATTTGTTCCGAACCCAAAAACAATCCTCCTGATTCAGAATATTGCAAAAGGTGTAATTCCCGATAGCCTGGGGACTCTTTATTTTGCGATTCACGTAGCCGTGAAAAATCCTTCCGAAGACACTCTTTGGCTGCGCTCTGCCGAAGGGACCGCCCTTTTGGATTCAACAGTTTCTCTCCCGATTGTTTACCGGGATTCAGCAAAGCTTTTACCTGGAATTTCATCCGTCGAATTGCACACGCATCTGCAGATAGGCCCTCTCCTGATGAAGGTTCTTTCCGCAAAGACCATTCGTTTCTCGGGAAATCTGGAATTTTCGCTTTCCCCCGCTGGCGAACCGATTTCGTTTGCGATCGACAGGGAAAAGAAAATTCTGCCCGAAGAACGCACCGCTTTTATCGACAAGGCGCGAAACGAAATTCTTTCGACGCTTACCGAGGCTTGGACATCGACGTTCAAACCTTAGAATCTGTTTTCGTATGTGTCGGGCATAGCTCGGCAAGCTCGCTAACCTGTCAAATCCCATTCCTTAAAGGGGATTCCCCGGTCAAGCCGGGGAATGACATTGTAGTGTGCATGGGAATGACAGATAAGCATTAGAGCTTAGAACTGAGATTTTAGAGCTTAGATTTACAGGCGTCGATGTTCTTGAATCTCGGAAGTTTAACGTTCGCAGACTCATTTCTCATTGCTCATTGCTCATTCCCTTAGACGTCCGCGGACTATTCCCTCATCCCTAGTCCCTAAGCTTAAACGTCCACTATTCTAAGCTCTAAGCTCTCTCAACTAAGTTCTGACTAGACGTCCGCGGTTTCTTATAAAGACATTCTCTTAAATTTTCTACCTTTATCACGTGAAAAGTTCGTTTCGCAATATTCTCCTATTCCTCGCGCTAGGCGCAGCTTCGTCCTTTGCGCTAGACCGCATCTGGGATGCCCGCTACACCTTTGGCCCGGAATTCCTTACGCGGGACCGCTTTTCTGCCGGTGGAGGTTTTTATACGAATTTCGAAGAGGACGGCTACTTGCCGTTAAACGTGCAGGTCGCGATAAACGATTTCTGGGAAATCGGTGGCAAGCTTCTTTTTGATACGGAAGACGATTTGGAATCCGTCCAGACTTATGTGGACTTTGGCGCAAAGTATCGAATTTTCGAATATTCGACGGTCGGGGCGGATTTTCTTATCGGCGTGGGAAATCACCGCGGGGCAGGCCTTGTCTTTTCCTATGTGAAACTCCAACCGCTTTCCCGAATTTTTTCGACCCTTTACGAGGCGCGCATCGGTTTTCTCGACCGAATCGTGAGCGACGGAGGGCTTGCGACACTCGCCTTCGGCGCTACCCCGGAGTTCAAGTTTACGGAAGCTCTCCTTGCGATGATAGGAATCGAAACATCCGGAAGCCTGGGAAATATCGCGGACGACTTCATGGTCGATATCGTCCCGCGGGTCCAGATAGGAATCCTCCCCTACTTCCATGTAACGGCGGAAATCGCCATCGGAATTTTGCAGGAGAAGAACAACGACCGAGTCCGGACTGGCGTTTACGGAGTCCTGGAATTCTGAAGTTCAGGAAGTTTAAAAGATACCCGCCGGCGAAGCCGGCGGTTCTTCATATGCGGGCCATGCCCTAGGATACCAGCCACGCGTCACGTCGCGCATTCGGCCTGTCATCTGCGAAAGGTCCCTATCGGCATGCCCGTAAACGGGCTACATCTTCCCCAGCATGGTCAGCTGTTCCCCGTACCTATCCTCCTCCAGATGTTGC
>CAKUTF010000009.1 GCA_934691725.1 uncultured Fibrobacter sp.
CGAAACGAACCGTTTCTGCGCACTGTCATTCCCCGGCTTGACCGGGGAATCCCCTTTAAGGAATGGGATTTGACAGGCTAGCGAGCTTGCCGAGATATTCAGAACTTAGTTGAGAGAACTTAGAGCTTAGAACTGCGGACGTTTAATTCAGTGGCTAGTGGGCAGTGGCCAGAACGGCAGGCAGTAATCTTCTGGAATACAGAACATAGACGTCAGCAAGTCTAAGCTCTAAAATCTCAGTTCCAAGTTCTAACAACCGCGTCCCGCTTCCCGTGTCCCTCATCCCTTCAAACAACTAATTTCAGCCTCCTGATTCCTATCCACTATCAACTATTTGCTAAGCTCTAAAATCTCAGCTCTAAGTTCTGAACACCCTGATTTCTCTCAACTATTAACTATCAACTAAGCTCTAAGTTCTCAGTCCTGAACACGCTCCGATACTACTCCCTAGTCCCTGTTCCCTGAAGCAGTTCGCTAAACCGTCAATTACTCACTTCTAATTGCTCATTGCTAATTCCATTTGCTATATTCTCCCTAGTTGCGTTACATAGATTCCCTGTGTGGCGCCTTTTTTATTGAGGTATGGAATGAAAGAAAAAATTTTCAACGGTCGTCTTTCGATTGGCAACGTGGAACTTTGGAACGAATCCAAGATAGCCTTCTTCGCATCGCGCAATTCCAGCGAAATCGTCAAGGAAAAAATCCGCTGCTGGAGCCGCAACCAGGCAAAGAACGGCATCTGCTTTATCGGAGCGTTCCATTCCGAAGCGGAAAGCGCCCTGTTTCACACCGCTTTAAGAAACGGAGGCAAGGCCGTCTGGATTCTGGGCAAGGCCATTCCCGGGGAACTGTCCCGCGAAGAAGCGAAAGCCCTCGACGAGAATCGCCTACTGATCGTTTCCTGCTTTCGACGAAAGCATTACACAGTCGCAACATCCCGTTTCGCAAACCACATCGCCGCAATCCATTCGGATGCAATCGTCTTTGCAAATATTTCGGACATCAGCCTTCTCCTTCCCTTTTACCGGCGAATGTGCGAAACCCGAAAAATCCCAGTCACCCGGATTAAATAAGCCCCCGTTCAACCCCGTTCGTCATACATTTGCAGATATTTTTACACAAATGCATTCAAATAACGAAAATTTTCAGCAAAAGGAGTTAGAGAATGTCTTTATAGGGATCTGCGGACATCTAGGCTTTTGGGAAACGGGATTTAGAGCTTAGTTGAGAGAGCTGGCGATTTTTAGCTTCTGCGAAGCTTGTCTCGGTGTGGCCATGACTCCGAAAACAGGTTCGTAAAATGAAAGGCATTGTTAAAACGATGGAAGAATTAGAGGCTATGGAAAAAAGATAAAATCGCATTTTCCAAAAAAGCATGGGATGACTATCTATATTGGCAAAGCCAAGACAAGAAATCTCTTCATCGAATCGATCTAAGCGGTTTTTGGAGCCGCCGAATCGATGATTCACATCGCCTCGTCTATCGGATTGTCGGAGAGTTTATCGAAATTCTTTCGTGCAGGGACCATTACTGATTACATTTCGATTTTTGCATTTGCCGTAAACGGCAAGTCTTCCGCCCGCGGTGTTGCGACAAAGACTTGGCATTTCTTTTCGCGGATGATGTCCGCCACGGCTCCGCGCCGGTTTTTGTCGAGTTCGGCAAAGATGTCGTCTAGAAGAAGGACCGGTTTCACCAGATGCTCGCTCGCCAAGTCCGATGCGGCAAGGCGCATGGCAATCGTTGCGCTACGGCACTGTCCCTGGGACCCCGCGTTCCGCATTTCATGCCCGTGAAGGGAAAGTTTCAAATCGTCCTTGTGGGGACCGGCAAGAGAAATTCCCTGCATCCTTTCCGCGAAGTCAAGCGTTTCCAGCTTTTCGGCAAAAGCCCGCCGCAGCGTCTCCTCTGAAGCCCCGGATTCAGCGACCGAGCTTTTATAGCCGACAAAAACCGCATCGTTTTTTCCGTCGAGCATCTCGTAGTACGAACAAATTAACGGAGAAATTTCCTCGACAAGTTCCAAGCGTTCCCGCCAAACCGATACTCCCAAATCGATCAGCTGGCCGGTAAGAACCGAGAAAAGTTCCTCGCCACCGACAGCCTCTCCCGACTTATTCTGGCGCAGCCACTGGTTCCGCTCAGCGAGAACGCGCCGATAGCGGCGAAGCAAATCCGCATTCCGCACATTTCGAAAGCACAGAAGTTCATCTAGGTAACGTCTCCGGATTTCCGGGGCGCCGCGGACCATTTCCATGTCGGCGGGCTGCATAATAACCGCCGGAATCGCTCCAAAAAAAGACGCCGCGCTTCTGCAAAGCGTTCCGTCCTTCTTCGCCGTAACGCCTTTATTTCTGTTCACGGATAACGCCCGTTCAAAAATTCTCTCGGAATCGGGACTTTCCGCAAGCGCTCCCCGCAAAATCATCTCGGAAGCGTTCCAACCGACCAAATCCGAAAGACTGTGCGAACGAAAGGAAAAACCCTCGCAAAGAACATGAATCGCTTCGAGAAGCGTCGTTTTTCCCGTCCCGTTCTTTCCGCAAACCACCGTGATGCCGTCCCCGAATTCAAAACACCCTTCCGGCAGATTGCGCAAGGAGAGAAAAGACAGCGAACGGATCATGGAATGCGGTTACTTTGTATTTAAAATGCCGTCGAGAATCAGGTTGCGTAATTTTTCTTCGAACGATTCCATCGGCAGTCCGAGCTTCTTCGCGATATTCAACGAATGAGGGTCAAGAACCGCACCGTGCAAAGCCGAGAGAATCATGTAAGCGGTCATCGGGACATCGTCGATTCGGAACGTCCCCTTGGAAACGCCGTATTCGAGAACCCGGCAAATATATTTGTAGGCGGGGTCGAGAACGCGCTTGACAAAAAAATCCGCCAGTTCGGGAAAGTTTGAAGATTCCGCCACCACGAGTTTCGGAATTCCCGATATCTTGCTTTCCCCGCCGACAGCCTCGAACCATTTTTGAATCAATATCGAAAGCAATCCTTCCGCGGAACCGTCATATTTTTCCAGAATGGCGTCGCTAGCGTCAAAGATGGAATTGACCGTATTCATCACGACTTCCTGGAGAATCGCTTCCTTGTTCTTGTAATAGACATAGAGCGTTCCCGCGGTGACACCGGCCTTTCTCGCAATCTGGCTTACCTTCGTTGCGGAATATCCCTGTTCGACAAAAAGTTCCGCCGCCGCATCCAGAATTTCCTGCGGGCGAACGTCTTTCCTTCGCTGCCAACGCGGGCCTTTTGAAATAACGCTTTCGCTGTATTCAGACATCATAGGACAATAATAGATTTTTCAGTCGGAAAAATTTCGGTTAGACGTATTTCACTTGCCTAGTTAAATCGTTCCGCGGAACCCAAAGCTGAGAGGATTCCACAAATCCGCCTGGGATTCGTAAACGAGGGCGTAGTCGATTTCAAATGCGTAACGGCGTTTCCCAAAGCGGATGCTGAAGCGGTAGCCAAGGCCAAAAGTATAGTTTCTGTCGTCAAAGCCAAACCGGACAAGCCCATCTTCAATCGCTTCCCATTCCATGCCGAAACGCCCGGTCCAAATATGGTAATCCGGGTCAAAGACCAGGAGCGTATCCGCCACCTGGTAGTCCAAGGCTTCCATCCAGACGGAAATCGGACGATTCAAAAGTTTCGTATGATAGCCCAGACCTATCTGCAGAACTTTCGGACGGACGCCTTCGCTCTCTTCCACCGAATTGTCGTTTGAAGCATTGCGGGTCCATGTCGCCGAAAGATTTTTGCTGAAACTCAGGTTCCGAATCATCACGGCGGAAGACCAGTGCTCGTTCCACTCCCGAAGCCATCCCACGTTCAAGACGACTGGACTCTGGTAGGAATCTACAAGACTGGCCTCTTCGTAATGCCCGGAGATATCCAGGTTGTCGTAACTTATCGAAAGAGAAAATCCGATAGCGTCCTTTCGCGTCAGACGATAGCCCACGCCGACAAACGCCGTCATAAAGTAAGGCTGGGCGCTTCCGACCGTTTCGTCATCGCTGTTGATGACTTTAAAATCCAGGTCGGTCCGATAAAGAACCGCCGCGCCGATGCCCATGCGGTTTCCGATTTTCGTTTCGACGCCGAGTGCCCCGCCGGCCCTGTCTAAATCACGCTTTTCCGCGGCAAGCGTGTAGGCTATCGTATTCCGAAACCCGAGAATCGCCGGATTGAAGTAAGCGGCAGGCAAAGCCGATGTATCCGCGACGCCGACATTTCCGCGTCCGAGTTCACGCCCACCCGTTCCCATGCGCTCGACAAAGCCGTCAAAGCCTCCAAGATTCGCCTTCTTGTCTGCAAAGAGCGTTCCACAGAACAGGAGCACGGCAAAAAAGAAAAGACGTTTCATATCATTTGCCTCCCAGTGTCATCGCCTTTCCCCAGCCGACATGCCCGTGATTATCCTTTACCCGGACGTAATAGACGCCCATCGTCACCGCATTTCCGCCGTCATCGCGTCCATCCCAGAAATCTTCCGAAGGCAACGTACTGCGCGACGAACTCGCCATGCGTTCCGCATTTTTTACAACCGTGCGGACCTTGCGCATATCATAGCTAAAGACTTCGATCGTTATCTTGGAATTTTTACTTACTTTGTACGAAACCATGGACTGGTTTCCCGCCCCGATTACCGAAGGGATCATCCGAATGGACCCCAGGTCGTCCTTTAAAGATGCCTGGTTCATGATGTGCGTCCACGTTTTTCCCGTATCCGCAGAAACGGAAATTCCCGCACCGTTCGTGCAGGCGGCAAGTCCCGTCACTTTTGCCGAAAGCGGAAATGCCGCAACTGCTGTCACTTCGACATTCCGATCGACCACGCCGGCGTTCAACCCGTAAAGCCACTGTTCTTCGTCGTCAAAGGGAACCGCGCCGACGCTATCGAGTTTTAAAATTCCGCTTTTGCTGCCTTCCACCGCCTGGACCGAAAGAAAAGCCCGGTCACCGATAAAGGCGACATCGCTAGTCGTAAAGTCGTTCTTGTCATAGACGTTTTTTTGGAACTTTCCCGCCGTATCGCGGAAAACGACTTCGGCAAAAGGCTTTCCGCCATAGGAACGCCAGAGCTTGTCCTCGGTGCTTGACTTGTACCGCTTGCTGGTTTCTACGATTATCTGAAAGGGTCTTCCCCCGGCCCAGACGCCTGTCACGCGAGCCGTATCAAGTCCCGCAACGCCTGTCCTTGAAAGTTTTCGCGTCGCCATGTCCAGAGAAAAAAGTCCCCCGCCCGTCGCAAGCCAGAGCCTCCCTTCCGCATCGAAAGCGATTCCATAGACCGCCGGATTTGTCGTCGAATCCACCTTAGAAGAATTCTTCAGGGAATCCAGGGTGAGCGTTTTTGCATTCACCACAAAATGCGAGCGCTTGGGAGAGTTTATCCCCGCGCTGACATCTTCCTGGAGAATCCCGTAAACGCCGCGCGCCATCCACAGCACGTTCGCCGACGAATCAAAGGCAAACCCAGAAACGGCATGAGCCATCTCCGGATGTTCCGGAAATTCTCCCGGCGGCGTCGGAAGAGGCTTAGAAGTAACAGTATTCGCAGCCCGCCCGCTAAAATATCCCCAAGGAACGAGGTAACCCGAATCGCTTTCCGCAATTAACGGCACGACAAACCCCAATTTTCCAGCCTTTGCAAAAGGCGTCCGTCGATGCTCCGCGGTCACGTCCGAAAAAACTCCGTCCTGGACCGGCGTAATGGAATCCGGCAAAAGTTCGGTCGCCATTTTCGACACGTTGATATTCCCCGCTCCGAGCGTAAGGTTCACCAAAGAAACTCCGCTCCCGGAAGTTCCGCGACTGACGACCCAGAGCGAGCCTGTCGAAGGCCCGGGACCTGCCGCATAGGTAAAATTGCTGACGAAACCGTCTTCCGCGGCAAACACGGAAACGGCAAGAGTCAAGAAAACCGCATGAAATTTTATGTGCCGAAAATTCATATTCCCTACCGCATGTCGATTACGTCAACGCCTTTTTCCGGGACAAGCACAAAATCCGATGTTTTGACATTATCTACGCGTTTCAGGTTCGAAATGTCATAAGTCGAAACATTCCGAAGCGGATCCACGGTCACAAGCCGCATCGGAGAAGCGTCCGCCGCCGAAAGCCACACTTCCATTTCGGCAAAATCCTTACCGTATTTAGTCGCATCGAGCTTGATGACGTTCGCCGTTTTCCCACCGATTTTTTCTCGTTTCATCTCGATAGGCTTGCACGATAGATACTTGAACAGGAGTTCCGACGGATGCATGTTGCTTTCCATGTCTTCTAAAAGCTTCAAAAGTACCTGGTTCGTTTCCTTGTTCCACTGCCAAAAATTCTTTCCGTCGCAATAGATAGCCATTCCCGAAATATTCAGCCGAAACATGTCCTTTCCAGTTACGAGCAGGTTCCCGCCCTGGACGCCCGTTTCCGGCGAACCCGCATAATCCACCCGAACCCGAAAGTCGAAGCTCCAGGCCTTGCCGGAATCAAACCATTTCTTGGAAAGCGCCATGACGGAATCCGCAGACGCGGCAAAGCCGTTTACAACGGACAAAAGGCAGAGAGGAAAAACAAAACGCTTGAAAAGTCCCATAATACGGGCTAATTTACAAAAAGGAATGCGGAACCGATGGACTCTTTCCGCGCATATTTCTATTTTGAACTCCAAATTGTCTTTTGCAAAGGAAACTATGTTCAAGCATTTCAGCTTCTTTATCCTCCTTTCCGCAATCGCCGCTTTCGCTGTCGATGTCGAATTGCACGGCGATATCGATGCGGACTACGCGACTTACTGGGACAAGGATTTCAGCCCGACCAATGCGGCAAACCAAGATATCAGGCTCGAAGGAAAGGTTCTCCTCGACGAAAATGTTTCCGTAAGCATCAAGGGACGCTCCCACAGCAATTACGTGACGAAAAACGATTCGGGAATTTCCAAGGTCCGCCACGAAAACCGCGCAACGGCGATGGGCGACGCGGAAAACCGCTGGACATCCTTTGATTTTGATGGCATCCAGTTCGCGTGGCAGTTCACACCGCTTGTCCGAGTGGTCTTCGGCGACCTCACTTACAGCGCAGGCGGATTTTCCTATTTCTATTGGCGCGACACCGAAGACTACGCGGTCATCCTCCAGGACAAGCGCATCCGCGGTATCGGATTCGAAGTCGAAAACGGCAGGGCCTACATCGGCGCGACCGAAAACAATTCGCATTCGCTCGCCACGTTCATCACCTACGGCTTTGACCTGATTTCCAAGACGGAAGAACGCTTCACGATAACCCCGAGCCTCGACTGGGTCTTCGGCAAGGAAATCAGCCGTTCCTACACGTATGCGCTCGGAACGGAAGTCCAATATACGAAGAGCACGGACCGTTTCAACTACGGTATTACGGCTACCTGGGGAATGCACCCCTACAAGGGCCACGGTGTCCACTCCTTCCTCGTCGAACCGTCTTTCAACTACCGTTTCTTCAATCTGGCAGCGAGCTATTTCCAGGCGCTTCTCGCCGACGACGAAGCTCCCGCCGAAGAACAAATCTTCACGGAAGACCAGCGCATGTTCTACATCGAGCCTTCGCTAGATCTTCACAAGAAATTCTCGATGGGCCTTGCCTACGAATTCCACGATCCGAGCCAGGAAGTCGGAAACGACAGTCGGCACTTTATCGGACCGTCCTTCTATCTCTACCCGACCGTCGAAGCGGAAATCGTCTTCTGGGGCGGCTACAACATCTGTTCCTCGGGACCGAACCACATTTCGATGGGAATCAGCGGACACGTTGAATTCTAGCGTTTCTAGGTCCGGTCGAATTCTCGCCCTCGATTCCATTCGGGGGCTTCTTTTGTTGCAGATGACGCTGGATCATTTTTCCGGTCCGATTTCCCGCTATCTCTACCAGTGCTTCGGATTTTTTTCCGCTGCGGAAGGATTTTTCTTCCTTTCGGGATTTGTCGGAATGCTCGCCGTTAAAAGTAAAACGGAGCGGGGAGAAGGCACCGGCTGGATGCGGAAGCGCGCTTTCCGGATCTGGAGATTTCACGTCGCGACGCTCTTTTCCATCGCCATTCTCGCTTTTTTCTTTTTGCCTTCTCTCCAAATATTCTTCTCGGGCCTCTACGAACATCCGGTAAGCGGAAGCCTTCTTGCGGGAATCCTCGCCTATACGCCGGAATGGCTCGACGTTCTTCCGCTCTATGTATTTCTGCTCCTGCTCGGTTCGCTCGTTTTCCCGGCAATCATCCGAGGACGCTTAAAGCTAGTCTGGGGAATTTCCTTCGGGCTATGGATTTGTGCGCAGTTTTCCTTAAGGACTCAGATCCTGAAAATTTATCCCGATTGGATTTATCCGGGATTCTTTGACCTTTCCGCCTGGCAGTTCGTCTATTTTTCGGGCGCAGCGATAAGCTTCCTCTGGAAACAGCAAAAATTTTCAGCTGTATTTCTGCGACGTTTTTTTCACGTATCCGCTTTTTTCTGCGTCATCTGCTTTATCTGGTCGCATCGGTTTTTCGATTTTCCGCATCCCAGCGACTTCTGGATTTCCAAGGAACATATCGGAGCGTTACGCTATCTCAATTTTCTCGCCTTTGTCGGGGTGATTTCGTCTATCGTCAGGCACAAACCGAGCCTGCTAGACTTTGCGTTTTGCAGGACGCTAGGACGGCACAGTCTCGAAGTTTTTACCGGGCAGACGATTTGCGTCTATCTGTGGATGGCTACGCCGGCAAAGCTCCAGTATCACGCACCGTTCCATATCCTTGCGCCAATTCTCTGCTGCGCGATTCTCTTCGCCGTCGCTAAAAGGCTAGAACGAAACCGGTGACAAAAAGCCCGACGCCGACAACGCCGAATCCCAGCGCGACCAACCCTTTCGTATCCCCGGAATCGTTCAGTTCCCTGTTCTTCTTCACCAGCCTCTGGGTGTCCGCACTTTCAAAGGCGCTCTTGTTGTAAGCGGTCTTCTTGTCAGCCGCATCGCTCCAGTCCCTTTCCGCAAGATACCAGAAAACGCCTCCGGCAACGATCGGGGCGATGGAGCTCCACAAAAGCCCGCGCCCGATATAACGGCGGGAACGTTCCCTGTCATACTCGCGCTGCATCTCCACGACGCTCGAATTATCGACGGCCTCTAACTCCACAAACATCGGATTCGGCATAAAGGCCCGCACTTCGACAGCGACAGCGGTATCGAGATAGCCGACCTTTCGCAGATAGACGACCTTTTTCACCGAAGGATCCGTTTCAAACGAGACGTCCGTAATGTATTCGGGCATGACGCTTTCGTTCGGCTGCTTGTCCAGATAAACCTCGACACCGTCCGGAATCGTCGCCACGGTCAGCTTTGTCCGCGGACGTTCCACTTCGATGCGGACCCTGTTCAGCGAATCCGCGTTGATTTTCACCGTCTGCGTTCCCCACCAATCCACATCCTTCAATTTTTTCTTGACCGAAATCGTGTACTTTCCCGGCTTGATTTTCTTGATGGTATCGGGCGCCACCATATCCAAAGGCTCGCCGTTGATGAACATTTCGCAACTGTCCGGGAAAGAAGTCACCAGGAGATTTGCGCCTCCTTCGGGATAGAGCGGTTCCTCTTCTTCCACCTCGTCCGCAAAGACAAAATCCGAGAGGGAAAGGTTTACCGGCTCGCCGTTTTCCAGGTTCGTCATCCGCTTCAATTCGTATTTAAAGATTCGGATGTACTTCGCCTCGATAGGAATCGCCGCTTCCCGGGCAAGCGAATCTGCCAGTTCCTTTGCGCGGATGGAATCGGCTTCCGCCTTGGCCCTTGCGAGGGAATCCTCTTCGGCGCGCCTTTCCTGGGCGAGAATCGCCGCTTCGAAATCGTCCGTCTCCGCTTGGCTAGAAACGGAATCAGCCGGAGCAACGGTATCCGCCAAGACTTCGGAATTATCCGCATATTCGGGAATCGGTTCCGCTTCCGGGGAATCCTCCTCGGTCGAATCGGGAGAAATCTTGTCGAGAAGAGCCTCGTCAGCCCTTTGGATATCGGCCTTTTCCGCAGAATCCAACGGCAAGAGATAGACGGTGTCCCGAACGAGCTTCACAAACTTCGCATCCTGCTCCAAGGAATCGTTCGAAAGGACATAGCGCACCGGAACTTCACGGGCAAACGCAAAAGCGCACAAAAAGGCGAGCATCATCAAAAAAATTCTAGAAGGAATATTCATATTCGCTAAAATAATTTAAATCCGTTTAAGTAGGATAGCCGATTTCTCCATTTGGCATTTTAAATCTTTTCCAGTTTTGCGCAATAGATCGGTCCGCGACCACCGCAGCGGTCGGGGAGCATCTGCAGTCCGAACTCTGTCACGTCCGTTCCCGGAATCTCCGGGGAAAGCTCCAGAACACGAACCTTCCCTTTCCTTTTTTTCAGAATTTTCCGGACGACATCGTCGTTTTCCATCCGAGTAAGCGCACAGGTGCTGTAAACCAGCTGCCCACCGGGCTTCAGGGCATCGACGGCGCTCGCCAAAAGCGCCCCCTGCGTAACCGCGATATGCGCGATGCGTTTCGGAGACCATTCCGCGAGGTATTTTTCGCTTTCCATCACATGGCGCTCCGACGAGCAAGGCGCATCCAGTAGAATCCGGTCAAACGCTTCCTTGCGAAACATGCCGAAACGCATTCCGTCGTATCCGGAAACCTTGACAACCGCCGCCAAATTTTCGGGAAGCGTGTTTTCCACGTTGTGCGAAAGCCGCAAGCGGCGATCCGGGGAACGGTCGTTCGACTGCAGGGAACCTTTCCCCGCAAGACAACCGGCAAGGACAAGCGTCTTTCCGCCCGGGGCTGCACACATATCCAACACATCCATGCCGGGATTTACGCCCAAGGATTCGGCGGCAAAGCAGGACGCTTCGTCCAAAAAATACGGTTCCTTTCCCGGATACCGGATCGTTCCGTAAACCGTTTCACCCCGAAGAGCGGGCAGAAGCGCGTTCCAGCGTTCTCCAAAATACTCCGAAAAAAAACTATAGAAATCCGCTTTGGCCATATCCCGAAATGTAGAAATTCCGCCGGCATTTTCCATGCGAGAGCAATCCGGTTTCCGCTTTCTTTTTGCTAGGCTTCCGCTCTTTCTATATTTCGCAAGACCAAAAACGACAAATCGCAAGAACCGTTTTATGCAATCTCTTCGAAAACTGAAAGTCGGTCAAAGTGCAGTCATCCGTACTGTCGGAGGCAAAGGCGCTCTCCGCCAACATTTCCTAGATATGGGCGTCATCCCCGGAGCGGAAATCACCGTCGTCAAGTTCGCACCGATGGGCGACCCGATGGAGCTCCAGATACATGGTTACGAACTAACGCTCCGGTTAGCGGACGCAGCCCGTATCGAAGTAGAGCCGATTTCCATGCGCCGCAACCCTCACCATCATGCAACCGAAATCAAGGAATCGGCGCACCCGGGCTTTGGGGAAGAGGGAATCTATCATTCCGCAAGCGAAAGTTCACCGCTTCCGGCGGGAAGCCGCTTGAACTTCGCCCTTGTCGGCAACCAGAATTGCGGCAAGACAACCCTCTTCAACCAGCTTACCGGAGGAAAACAGCACGTGGGCAACTTTCCCGGCGTAACCGTCGATAAGAAAGAAGGCTCAATTCGCGGATTTCCTAGTGCGACAGTCACCGATTTGCCTGGAATCTATTCCATGTCGCCATATTCCAGCGAAGAAATCGTTTCGCGGAATTTTGTACTCAAGGAAAAGCCCCAAGGAATCATCAATATCATTGACGCATCGAACATCGAAAGGAACCTGTATCTTACGATGCAGCTTCTGGAAATGAACATTCCGATGGTCGTCGCGCTCAACATGATGGACGAAGTCACCGGAAACGGCGGATCAATCGACATCAATGGAATCGAAGCCATGCTAGGCGTTCCCGCCATCCCGATTTCGGCAATCAGGGGTCAAGGCGTCGATGAGCTGGTCCGACACGCGATCCACATCGCGCAAAACCAGGAGCGTCCGCGAAGGCAGGATTTTTGCGACAAGAACGATCATGACGGAGCAGTCCACCGTTGCCTGCACGCCGTTAGCCACCTAATAGAAGACCACGCCGATCGCGCCGGTCTTCCGGTACGCTTCGCGGCAAGCAAGGCCATCGAAGGCGACCCTCTGGTATTATCACAGCTAGATCTCGACCAAAACGAAAAGGAAACCCTCGAACACATCACCGAACAGATGGAAACCGAACGCGGGCTCGACCGCAGCGCGGCCATCGCCGACATGCGATTTGACTTTATCCAAAAAGTGTGCGAAAAAACCGTCATAAAACCCAGAGAAAGCAAGGAGCGTATCCGCAGTCAAAAACTAGACAAGATCCTTACCGGGAAATGGACCGCCATTCCGTGTTTCATCGCCATCATGCTCGCCATATTCTACTTGACGTTCAATGTCATCGGAGCCTTTCTGCAGGATTTGCTGCAAAAGGGAATCGACCGATTCACCGGTCTCGCGGATTCAGGTCTTACAACACTAGGCGTAAACACGACAATTCACAGCCTGGTCATAAACGGAATCTTCGCAGGAGTTGGCACAATTCTCTGCTTTCTTCCGATTATCGTCGTCCTTTTCTTCTTTCTTTCGATTCTCGAAGACAGCGGATACGTGGCCCGCGTCGCTTTCTTTATGGACAAATTGCTGAGAAAAATCGGGCTTTCGGGTAGAAGCATCGTCCCGATGCTCATCGGATTCGGCTGCACCGTCCCCGCGGTCATGTCCACCAGAACGCTCCCCAGTTCCCGAGACCGCAAAATGACAATTCTCCTGACGCCATTCATGAGCTGTTCCGCAAAGCTTCCCATCTACGCGTTCTTTATCAGCGCATTCTTTCCTGGTCGAGGCGGACTTATCATGTCCGGACTTTACCTGCTAGGCATTTTTCTCGGGATAATCGTCGCCTTTTTCTACCGCAAGACGCTATTTCGCGGAGAACCCGTACCGTTCGTCATGGAACTTCCGAATTACCGGATGCCCGCAGCCAAAAACGTGTGGCAACTCCTCTGGGAAAAGGCGAAGGATTTTTTGGAACGCGCTTTCAGCATAATCCTGGTGGCGACAATTATCGTCTGGTTCTTGCAGAGCTTTGACGCGCACCTGAACATGGTACAGGATTCGAGGGAAAGCATTCTCGCCCTGATCGCTAACTGGATCTCGCCCCTGTTTGCTCCGCTCGGCCTGTCGGACTGGAGAATCTGCACGGCACTCATCAGCGGTTTCATGGCAAAGGAAACGGTCGTTTCGACTTTACAAGTCCTTTTCGGCGAAAACATCACAGAGACGCTTTCCCCTACCAGCGCGGCAACGCTTCTGGTTTTCTGCCTTCTCTACACGCCATGTATTGCGGCCATCACCGCTGTCAGGCGCGAACTCGGCAAAAAATATGCTGTTTTTATCGTGTTCTTCCAATGTATCACGGCATGGATTATCGCCTTTGCCGTCCACATTTTCCTTTTGAACACAGGGATTCTGTGAATATCTGGGATGCCCTAATCCTCTTCGCCGTAGCGTTCGCCGTTTTCGTTTCCACACGAACGATTTTCAAGGGCAAAAAGTGCGGAAAACGCTGCGAAGGGAACTGCGGAAAATGCAACAGACGGTCTTCCCGCCATCGCAACGGTCCGCTCCAATAAGAAAGGCCGATTCCAAAGAACCAGCCTTTTCTTATTGAGCTACCAGGATTCGAACCTAGACAAACAGATTCAGAATCTGTTGTGCTACCATTACACCATAGCTCAATGGTCAAGCCAAATGTAAAAAATTTTACCGAATCGGCAAGGGGGGCATTGCAAAAAGAGCCCAAACTTGTGTTTTTTCCACGGATTTCAGCCAGGAAAACAATCGTACCTGGTCCGAAACGCTGTGCGACAGATAGGAATCATCCGTGAGAACGGATTCGAGGGTTACGGTGCGACTCTCCGAAAGCCCTGCCAGACGTTTCGCTTCGAAAATCGCCATGTCTAGTCCGCCAATCCGGTGAACCAGCCCGTTTTGAACGCCCTGGCTTCCGGTAAAGACACGCCCACCGGCAAGGCTCCTGTCCAAGGAATCGACGCCTAGTCCCGTGGCTCCGCTTACGATATCCAAGAATCTCCCGTAAAAAGCATCCAGATAATTCTGGAGCGCCTCCTTTTCGCTTTCCGTAAAGGGTTTTCCGATTCCATCCGCAGCGGCAGATTCATGCGTCTTGACCGTTTCCGCGCGAAGCTTCAGCTTGTCAAAAAGCCCCCGGAAGCTAGCCTTCCCCCCAAAAATCCCGATGCTCCCGACGATGCTCGCCTTCTCCGCGATGATTTCGTTTGCACCGCAAGCGATCAGATAGCCGCCGCTCGCGCCCATGTCGCCGATGCTCGCGATGACGGGAAGTGTCCGGGAAACCGTCCGCAGGCGATGCCAGATTTCATCCGATGCCAGCGCCGAGCCTCCCGGGCTGTTGATGCGGACTATCAAAGCGGAATATTCCGGGGAACGCACGAGCCTGTCAAGCGCGTCGAGCACTTCCTTCGAACCGGTGCTGCGGGTACCCGTCAGCGGATTGAATCCGCCCGAGCCGTCCACAATGGATCCTTCGATATTCAGCAAGGCGATTTTGGAACGCGGGCGCCAACTTTCGTCAAAGACGCGAAGTCCCGCTTTCGGTGTAAAATTCGAAACCGCGACAAACGGGACATCCACATCGTAAATGGTCTTGAGCGCATAGGGGGCGACTTCATCGAGGTAGAGCGTCGTATCCACAAGACCCGCCTTCCTCGCATCGGACGCGAGCAGACTAGGCCGCGCAAGCAGGGAATCCAGAAGCCTCGGATTCGAAACCCGCATCCGGACATCCTCGGTCAGGACGTTCCACCATTCGCCGTAAAGCTTCTCGTAATTTTCCCGAGCCTCCGCGCTCATCGAGTCCGCCACATAAGGTTCCACCGCCGACTTGTAGGCTCCATGCCGTAAAAGTTCCACTTTCACGCCCAGCAGGTCAAAAAGTCCCTTGTAATACAGGACTTCCCCGCCGACACCGCGGAAGTTCACCCGGGCCGACGGCTCTAAGACCACTTTCGTCGCCGAACTCGAAGCGAGAAGCGTCGTCGGACGCAGTTCGTCCAAATAGGCTACGGTCGTCCGTCCGCGCAAATTCAGCTTGGCGATTCCCCGATCGATTTCCTTCGAAATAGCCGTTCCCGCCTTGTAACCCGAAAAATCGAAGATAATCAACTGTGCGCTTTCATCGGCGAGCAGCAGGTCAAAATGTTCGCGCAGGGATTCCACGCTGAGCGAGTTCGCTCCGAATCCGAACAGCGAAAAACCGGATTCCGTCTCCGTCAAGGGCATTGAAAGCGGCACGCGCACGACGCGCGGAAGCAAATAGGGATTGGCAAGCTTCGCCAAGTGGTAGCCGAGCGAAACATGCCGCGGTTTCCAATCGTCATCCACCGCAACCGTTCCCTTGAAAGAGCGCCCGAAGCCATGCGACACATAGACACGGTATTCGTCATCGCCGTAAACCGGAATCTGTACGCCCAGGTTCAAAAGCCCGAAATCCGCATCGACGAGCAGACGATGGGTCTTTGCGTTTTCACCGGCATAGCTCACGGAAATTCCGGCAAGCGGACGGAGCGTCACCCCGTATTCCTGCACGCGCCGCTGTTTCTCCGGTCCGAACTGCAACGCGTTCCGGCTGTCAAAACCGAGAGAAAGAAAGGGGAAAGGCCGGATAAGGACGCCAGGCGTCACCGCCCAATCGGTTCCCGCAAAATCCGCACTCCGAAAAGCGTTCCACGATGCGCCCAAAAAGGCAAAGCGGGAAAACACCGGAAACGAACCGATTAGGTTCCAGCGCGATTCGTCAATCGAACCGTAATCCGAACGGTATTCAAAAGACGCCCCCAGATGGTTTCCGTGAAAACCCGTCGAAATTTCGTAAATGTCGCTCTTCGTCCGACCGAAATTCAAGAGCGCCCCCGGCGAATCAAACGCAGAAAGCCCAGCCGGATTCCCAAAAAGCCCGTTCGAATTCGGGAGCGAAGGAAAGTTCCGTTCCCCGGGCAGATACGCAAAGACCGACGCATAAAGCGCCAATACAAAAAAAACAAGCTGAAAACTTTTCATGGCGAAACCTTTAAAACCGTTAAAAAAAAAAAATTAGTTCCGTATTCAAAGATTCTCAATCGATACGGTAAATTTTGACATCCTTCAAATCAAAACGGTTGATGGATTTTCCCAGATTGAATTCCAGGCGCGCGAAAAGATCGGTTACAAGAGCCTTGTATTCAAACTCGTAGGATTTCCAGATTGTATCCATGACGACCGTCTTCTGGAACGCTTCGGTCGCATACGTGCTGTAGGATCCCAGGCGAACCGTAAACGATGAAGGCGTCGAAGCCACCCCCGTAAAGATAAGCTTGTATTTTCGGTTTTCAAGAAGCGGAATGTCCTCGTGAATCAACTGTACGCTGTAATTCTGCGTCCCGCCGTTTGTCACGCGAACCGTCATCGTGTTTGCAGCGATACTCGTATCGGCAGCGCCTCCGAGCTGCTCCACAAAAATCCAGTCCCTGCCCGATTCAAAGCGTCCGTTCGACACCCAGTTCGAATCGACAATGTCAAAACTTTCGAGAAGTCCCGGGGCGTAGGAATCATCAAGCGTCCCATCCGAATAGCGGACAATCCGATGCTTTGCCGAGAAAGCCGCACCGAACCGTGTCGTAAGCGAATCCCACAGAAGCGCATTGTGCGAAGCGTCGAACCGAACCGTGTCGCCGTCCTTTTCTGCGCTCGAAAGCGGAAGGTTCCCCGTCCAGGCAGGGACGCAGAAGCGCACCGTCAGGGATATAGCTCCGTTCGAAGCCGAATCCAGCTGGCTTTTCAGGTAGCGCACTTCCAGAGAATCCAAGCCGGAAAGCGAGAACACGAATGGCACGGAGCTTCCGTTCCAAAGCAAGGATCCGGTCAGTCGGGAGTTTCCATCTACCGGGGAGAACGTCGCGCCGACCTCTTTTAAAAGTCCCGCATCGTCGATTTCGATATCGCCAAAAGCCGCGTCCCAGGAACTTTCCTCGCCCAAGGAATCCTCCGCAAAGACAATCTTCATCGGGGAGTCTCCCGAGCGTTCGGGCCAGAGCGTGAGACCATCGGCAAGGTTAAAGCTCACGTAGGTGTAATAGCTCGAATAGGCGGCCAGCCGGGAAAGAGAAAGGGAAAGCCCGTCGATCCGGACAGGCAAGTCCGAAGAATCCGAGAGGCTTTCGCCCGGAAGTTCGTAATCGACGACAAAGCGGGCCTTGAACGCATGGGCATAGACCTGCGGATTTCCAATTTCGATTCCCGCACGTTCCGAACTTTCGCAGGCCATCAAGGCAAAAGCGAACAAAACGCCGACAGTGAGAAATTTCAAGAACCGCATCACATTCCTCGCGTTAAAGGAAACAGCTGGATGTTCACTTGGACAACATCCTCGCCCGTTCCCGCTTCACAGGAGAAATCTAATAGTTCTTTTCGCATCAGTTGCAGATGTTTTTTTAGAGAGGGGAAATCTTTCCGCCGAATGGCAAAGGTCACCGCCGAAATGTCGCGTTTTTCCGCCGGAACGTCTTCAAGAGCATCCTTCGCTGCAGAAAGCATCTGCCGATGGTATTCCTTGACAAGCAAATCGTTCACCTCGTCATCCGTCGTGATCAGGTTCTGCGCCTGGCGGTAGCCGTTGGCGGTCCGCGAAAGCAAGCCGAGGGAAGTCAAGAGCTTGAGCGAGTCCGCGGCTTCCGAGGGCGAAATTTTGTTTCCCAAGCGCCTCGAAATCCATTCCGGAGCGGGGTTGAACCCGGCAAGCTCCGCCATTTCGCGGATAACCGAATGATACCATTCCGTGAAAATCCGAAACTGGGCGCGGTCCATTTTGTGCAATTTCGATCCCGGAGTCGAACGGACGAGCTTTCCGTAGTAGAAAGCTTTTTCCTTGTCCGTCTGCGCCTGGTTGAAGAAAACCAGATTTTCAAAATACTGGGCTCGTTCATCGGCAAAACCCAAGCCCTGGATGATTTTCACGACCGTATTCTTCGTGATGTTCCGCTTCCCGTCCATGACGAGCTTCAGGTGCGCATGGCTCGAAAGCCCGGCCTTTGCGGCAAAGAATCGCAAGCTGAACGCCGGAGACGTCGATTTCTTGTAAGCGTAATAATCGTGCAAAAATACACGGTAATTCGTATATTGCAAAATGTCCGGAGCGGACGGTTTCTTTTCTTCTGCACGAGATTCCATATCTATAAAATAAACGCTCCCCAAGTTTTTTTGGTCCTCATCTGTATTTTAATGTTTACATTCGTAACCGAACCGAGAATTTTCGCCAAAAACAAGCGCCCAGCGGTTGTGGGTCCAAAACTTTCCGTGTAAAAATTCCGCATCGACCGCGACACCTTCCTTCCGAAAACCGAGCCTTTTTGCCAGGGCGTTGCTCCGAGCATTTTCCGTCGCGGCGGAAATCTCGACCCGATGGATTCCCTCCGACCTTAAAAATTCCAGCACGAGTCTTCCCGCATCGAAAGCCAGGCCTTTTCCTTCGAATTCGCTTCCCAGAAAATACCCGATCGAAGCGGACCGGTTCCGCGGGTCAATCCACTGCAAGATAAATTCCCCCGCCAAGGCTCCATCTTCCAAGCGTCGGATCCCGAACGCTCCACCGTTTCCCATCTTTTGCTGCATATCGTATGCGGCTATCGTAGAAAAAGCGTCCTGCAACGTGAAAAAACTTTCCACCCAGGGAAGCCACCTGCCCAGGGAATTTCGCGAAGCGTCCACCAGATATAGAAGCTCTTCCGCATCCGGCTTTTCGAGAAAAGCGAGCGCCACGCGCGATCCCAAAAGAACTTTTTTTTCCGACAAAAGGCTATTCGACATCGCGCACATAGAAAGCCCGCTGGCACTCCTGGTCGGCAAGCGACTCGCAATCATCGAACTTTTTCCCCGGATAGTAATCACCCGTCACGCGCGTCAAATGCACAGCGTCCGGAGTCTTCCATTTTTTGGGAAACGCGGAAGTATCCGACAGGTAGATACTGTCGCCAAGCACTCTCCTGCCGTCCGCATCCACGTCATAAAGGAAAAAGCATCCCTTTCTCGCACAGCGCCCCGAAAACTGGTAGGAAACCTCGCCGTAAATCGTCCGACAAAAGGAAGAAGAGGCGACCTCGGAAGAAAGCGTACGAAGTTTCGCCACGGAACCTTTCTCGCAAGTTTCAAACGAATCGTCCGAACCGCAGGCAATCAGAGACAAAGAGGCACACAAAAGAAGCCACCGCAAAATCATGCTCCAAATATGGCAATTTCCCGTCCGGAAACCGGTTAAAAACTAAAAATCCGCGAAAAATTCACCATAAAAAAAGCCCCGTTCCGATGAAAGAACGAGACTTATGCGGGTGAAAGGACTTGAACCTTCATGTCCTTGCGAACACTAGAACCTGAATCTAGCGCGTATACCAATTCCGCCACACCCGCGAGTGTGCATTCCAAATTTTAAAACTTTTGCCGTTTTTGTCAAGGGCTCTTCGAAAAATCGCCACGGTAAAATTCAGCGGAGAAATTCCCGAATCCAGGATTCCCGGTGAAGCGTCCACCAGGACCAGTCGTGTTCTCCGCGTTCGTCAAAACGAATCCGGCAAACTTTACCCAACGCCGAACAGAAACTTTCCATCCAAGGAACGGTTCGGGCCGACGGGTAGAGCCTGTCCGAGCCGCCCTGGAGAAAAGTCCACATCCCCGTGCGAATCTTCGGATCCCTCGCCAAATTTTTCGCATCCGCGACCGCCGCCAGGTTCGTGCTGACGAGAAGCCGCTTTTGAACGGAACGCTTTCCATAGAGCGTGTAGCCGACAACACCCAAACCTCCGTCCGAAACGCCGACAAGCGAAACCGTATCGATTTTCAATTTCCAGCGGGCTTCCAGGGAATCGAGCATCCGATCGACCGCCCCGAGCGGTCCCTGCGAAAGCCAGTGATTATCCCCGCAAGCGGAAACGCTCAGCACCGCGCTCTCCTTGCCGGCCTTTTCCAAAAAAGGAACGAGAGCCGCTCCCGCCTCGTAACCCTTGTCGCATTTCGCGCTCTGCATTCCGCCATGGAACCAGACGAACAGCTGCGGACGGACTATTTTTTTCGGATGCCACACGGCAGAAGGGCTCCCGAAAGAGCCGAAATTAATTTGTATGGAATCTGAAACGAAAATGCCGGACCCCGCCGAATAGGCAAAGACAGCCGCACAAAAAACGCAGACAAAAAACTTCATCGCCTGCGCCTCAAGGCTCTTCGCAGCGCAAGAAACGCCGCACCGAGCAGAACGACATCCGCGATACCCGACCACATCATCGCCCGCAGCTGGAAAGCGCGGATTTTCGAAGCGTCCAGTTCGCCGTCATTTCCGGCAAGGCCTGTCACAATCCATTCTCGCGGAGAAATCCGAATTCCCCGGACTTCGATCGGCGCGGGCATTCCCGTTTCCGACCAGAACGAAATCCATTCCCCGAGAATCGCCTCCTGTTCGGATGGCAGGGAAAGCGTAAATACCGCTTCCCGGTCTTCGTTCAGGTAAAAGAACGTCCTGTCGAAAAGCGGAATCCCCGTCCCATGCCATCCCCGCGGAAAAGCGACCGAGGATATCTTCCCGTAGAACAGGTCCTCTTCGCCCGCAATGCTCTTGTAAAAGGGAAGCGTCTGCAAAAAGAGATACGAAGCCAAAAAGCAAAGGAACGCAGCGACAGACAAAAAGAGAAAACGCACGGAACGGGACATCTTACTTCCTCGAACGGATGACAAAGAAGAGGGTGAACAAAAGCAGGATGATGGATACCAGATAGAAAACCTGCTGGATCCAGAACTTGGCCTCCCGATTTTCAAGGGAGCGCATTTTGAACTTTTGCAAGAGGTTTTCGCAACGGACCAGGGTTTCATCGTTGCTTATCCGAATCCAGAGAGACGAAAGGTTCGCATTTTCCTGCAAGGATTTTTGGAAACGTTCCCCGAAAGGCTCCGGGAGTTGCGCAAGACGCTCCCTGTCCACACTCACGACAAATCCCATCCGCGCAGAATCCATTGTCCGCACAAGAGGTTCCGCAAGCGAAGCGTCAAGGCGATTCAGCTCCCTCGAAAGAAGCCGCGCGCTGTCCAGCCAGACCGAACGTGCCGGGACATAACGCCTAATCGAAGCGACCCAGCCGAGGACCGCCGTTTCGAATTCGGAAAAATCGCGCTCCGGCGGCATCCAGCCGATCGAACGGGCCTTCTCCGAGGCGGCATAGACGGCAACCGCATTTTCCCGCAAGCTGCGCAGAGAACTCATCAAGACGGAAGTATCTTCCGAAAAGACCCGAACCCGTTCCATCCGCTGCATCACGCGAGAAGCAAAAAACTTGTATTCGGAAAGGGTTTCCACATAGCGTCCATAGACTTCCTCCTGGTTTTTCTGCGAAAAATAGAAGAGAACGGTCAAGGCGAGCGTCAAGAGAAGAACGCCCCAGGCAAGAGGCGTATTGATCCGGCTTTTCAGGATTTCTTGAATCGACTGGAATTTTTTCGAATCCATGCTAGGAAATTACCTTTTTTCTAAGTTGTGAACATGTCCAAACTCCAAAAATTCGCATTTTTTACGCTTTGCGTCGCTGCGCTCATCGCCTGCCAGGAAGACGATATCCGCGAAACGACGCATTACAACGGCATCCGCAAAACCCGCGTCGCTTACCGAAACGGCAAGCCGGACGGAGAATTTAAACGCTGGACATCGCACGGAGACCTGGCGGAATCAGGCCTTTACAAAAACGGGAAACGCGAAGGGGAATGGACGGAATGGTTTTCAAACGGCAAGGTCCAGGCCAGAGGATTTTACCGGAACGGCAACAAGGACGGGCGATGGAAAACGTCTTTCTTTGACGGAAAGCCCGCCGCAGAACAGGATTTTCAAAACGGCGAACCGGTCGGCACCTGGGTAGAATTTCACGCCAACGGGAACATCAAGGAAAGAAATTCCTGCTTTCCCCGAAACGCCGATGGCATGCGCGAAACTTTCGCGGCAAACGGAAAGAAGGTTCACTCGGAACATTGCCGGAACGGGATTCTAGAAGGCGCCGTGGAGACTTTCTATCCGGGCGGCTCGCTCGAATCGCGCTCCGAATACCGTGCGGGAAAACTTCACGGCAAGTCGGAACTTTTCCGAGCGACGGGAGAACTCTGGAAACTTTCCTTCTACAGGAAAAACATCCGCGACTCTGTCTGGACATACTTCGCAAAAGACGGCAGCATCGAAAGGCAGAGCGTTTTCGTAAACGGAAACGGCATCGCCTACGGGGAAATCGGCGAGGACGGCATCGACGCCGAAACGACATTTGTCGATAACAAGATCCAGGACACGTTGCGCTACATGCTTCCCGGACACACGCTCCGCTACGCGGAAGTCTGGGAAAACGGCGAAAAGCGGAAGCTGGTTTCCTTTTACGATTCGTCGGGAACCCTCGCCAGCGAAGGGAACTTTCAAGACGGGAAACCCGACGGTTCCTGGCGAAACTGGTACCCGGACGGCACGCTCAAGGACAGCCTCTTCTACAAGGACGGCGAACCTTTCGGCGAGCAGCTGCACTACGACCCCGCAGGAAAGCTCTACATGCGCAAGGTCCAACATGGGAAGAGCGGACCGATGCTGGTGGGGTTTGAGTAGGGGGATGGGGAAATCTATTTTAAAATTTCTACCTTATTTGCCATCCTATGTCTGACTTAAAAAATAAAACCGTCACCGGCATGATTTGGAGTGCCGTAGAGCGATTCTCCACCCAAGGAGTCCAGTTTCTATTTGGAGTCGTCCTCGCAAGACTGCTTACGCCCGCAGATTACGGTGTCATCGCCATGCTCACGATTTTCTTGATGGTAAGCCAAACCTTTATTGACAGCGGTTTTGGCAACGCTCTCATCCGAAAAATCGACCGAACGGAAAAAGACAAATCAACCGTGTTTTTTTTCAATATTTTCATGGCGCTTATCTGTTATGCGATTATCTTTTTTACTGCTCCGTTTATCGCTGTTTTTTATGGAATGCCCGAATTGTCATTAATTTTAAGAGTTCTCGCCTTGCGCCTGATCATCCAATCATTCAGTACGATTCAAACGATAAACCTAACCATCCAATTAAATTTTAAAAAACAAGCAAAAATATCATTATCCTCCGCAATTTTATCAGGATTCTTCGGCATCTATTTTGCCTATAACGGCTATGGCGTATGGGCACTTGTCTATCAAGCGCTTTTCGGGACGACACTTTCCGCCATCCTCTATTGGAGCATCGCAAAATGGCGCCCTACAAGTTTTTTTTCAAAAGATTCCTTTCGCTATCTCTTCGGTTATGGCTCCAAACTGTTAGCCTCTGGACTACTCGATACAATCTATAGCAACATCTATCCTCTTGTCATTGGAAAGTTTTACGCGCCAGCCCAACTGGGAGGTTTTTCCAAAGCACAAAGTTTTGCAGCTTTTCCCTCATCAAATGTCACAGGAATACTACAACGAGTTTCATTTCCCGTTCTCAGCGCCATGCAAAAAGATCAAGAACGGCTGCGGAACGGCTATCTAAAATTCATTGATGCGGCAACACTTCTCATCTTCCCTCTCATGATGGGCCTGCTTGCGCTATCAAAACCGTTAACGCTTTTCTTTCTCACCGACAAATGGTCCGGTATGATAATTCTACTGCAACTACTGTGCCTATCCATGATGTGGTACCCCGTCCACGCCATCAATCTAAACCTGTTACAAGTCCTCGGAAGATCCGATCTTTTCTTGAAACTTGAAATCATCAAAAAAATTCTCGGTGTAGGCGTCTTATGCGCAACACTTCCTTTTGGGCTGGTTACGATGTGTATCGGGAAAATTTTTTCCGCATGGATATGCCTTTTCATCAACACTTATTATTCCGGAAAATTTTTACATGCCGGATTTGCTGTCCAAATGAAATTCTTACTGCCGACATTTTTTAATTCACTTATCATGGCGGCCATTATTTTAGGAATTAACGCATTATTGCCCGAAAGCGAGCACCTATTACAGCTCGGAATTGGTTTTTGCATCGGAATTATTTATTATTTTGGTTCAAACTATCTATTCAACAGGGAAAAAATTTTAGAATTGAAAACCGTGTTCAAGAGAAAGCAACAATGAACGAAAAACCGATTACCGTCACATCGCCCCTTCTTCCCAAATTGGACGACTTCATTCCGATGCTTCAAGACATCTGGAACCGTAAATGGCTCACCAACAACGGTTTCTATCACAAGAAATTAGAAAAAGCCTTGGCCGAATACCTTGGCGTTAAATATATCAGCCTTTTTACCAACGGAACGCTCCCGCTCATCACGGCACTCCAAGCACTCCACATTACAGGCGAGGTCATTACAACCCCTTACAGCTTCGTCGCAACGACGCATTCCATCTGGTGGAACGGTCTCAAGCCTGTATTCGTCGATGTAGAAGAATCTACAGGAAATATTGATCCCGAAAAAATCGAAGAAGCGATTACGCCACATACAACAGCCATTATGCCCGTGCATGTTTACGGCACTCCATGCAACATCAAGCGCATCCAGGAAATCGCAGACATTTACGGTCTCAAGGTCATTTACGATGCCGCACACGCATTTGGAGTTTCCCTAAACGGCTCTTCGCTATTGAATGCAGGCGACATGAGCACACTCAGCTTTCATGCGACAAAGGTTTACAACACCGTAGAAGGCGGTGCCTTAATCTGTCACGATGAAGCGACAAAAAAACGTATCGATTATCTAAAGAATTTCGGTTTCGCCAACGAAACGACGGTGGTAGCGCCCGGAATCAATAGCAAGATGGATGAGATTCGTGCCGCGTACGGTCTCTTGAATCTACAACAGGTAAACGACGCCATTGCAAAGCGAAAACTCATAGCCGCCAAATACAACGAAGCGTTAAAAAATGTTCCCGGCATCCGAGTTCTTGAAGAGTATGAAGGTATTCAGCGAAATTATTCCTACTATCCCATTTTCATCGATGAAAATGTTTACGGAAAAAGTCGCGACGCTCTTTATGCAGAACTACAAGAACACAACATTTTTGGCCGTCGTTATTTCTACCCGTTAATCAGCACATTCAGCGCCTACAAAGGCCTCGAATCAGCCAACCCGAAGAATCTGCCCACAGCCCACAAACTGGCCGACCAGGTTCTTTGTCTTCCCATGTTCGCCGACCTGGATGGAGAAAGCGTCGAACGTATCATTGATATAGTAGCAAAGTAAAACATATGACCAAGAACGAACTCATCGCTAGGCTCAAGGCCATCGAATGGGATGACTTTGAAGCAAAGGAAGCCGCCACGGAACTTCCCAAAAACATCTGGGAAAGTGTCAGCGCGTTTTCCAACACATCCGGCGGATGGATTGTTCTTGGAGTAAAACAAACCGGAAACAAGTTTGAAATTAGCGGGGTCCAAAACGGCGAAAAAATCGAATCGGACTTTTTTGACTGTATCCGAGGAAGACAAAAATTAAACCAGCGAATCGTTGTCAAGGCAAAAAAATATCGGGTCGATGGAAAACTTGTTTTGGCATTTTTCATTCCGTCTTCTCCCATCAAACCGATTTACTTTACATCCGAGCGCAACACGTTCATCAGAACGGGCAGCGGAGATCGCAGAGCGACCGACATGGAAATCATGGCCATGTTCCGCGACCAGGCATTCGGCACAAAAAGCGAGCAAATCGTTCCCGATTCGGCCCTAGCCATGCTCAATCAGAATTCTCTAGAATCCTATATTGAACAGATCAAGGCTTTCAATCCCGAGTTCCCTTACAGCAATCTGCCCGTTGAAAAGTTTTGCGAAAAAACCGGCATCACCAAAAAAGGCAAACTGACTTACGGAAGCCTTTTGATGTTCGGAACTCGCGACGAAATCCAATACCATATAAGCAACTTCTGGATAGACATGCTCGAAATTCCGGGCACGGACATGGGAACTGCCGAACCGCGCTATACATTCCGAATGCCGGAACAGGAAAATCTCTGGGAGTATTACAACGTTTTTATTCAACGGTTACGAACCCATATCGACGCACCGTTCACAGCGGGACCGAACGGTTTTTCCCCGGACGACAATTCCCAGCTTTACGCCTTGCGCGAAGGGCTGGTAAACATGCTCGCCCATGCGGACTACTTTAGCCCGATGCATTCCACCATTCGCGTATTTACAGATCGAATCGAGTTTCAAAATCCAGGGCGTTTTCCTTTTGATTTAAAGGAGCTTCGTACACAAAACCATTCGATGCCGCGGAACCCGACGCTTATCAAGCTTTTCCGCTATGCAAAGCTCTCCGAAAATGCGGGATACGGAATCGACAAGATGCTCTCGTGGGAAAAGCTGACCCACAGAAAAGTAAAGTTTGAAAGCGATCTGGTTATCTCTACGGTAATCTATAACAAGAATTTGACGAAACCGATAACCGCTCTAAATGAGCCTCTAAATGAGCCTCTAAAACAGCTGCTAGAAGTAATTCAATTTCAGCCCAAAGCCACCAAAACACTTATCGCTATAAAAATAGGGAAATCTCGCGCCACAGTGACAAGAATGCTCGCAAAGCTCACCGAACAAGGGCTAATAAGACGAGTTGGTCCTGACAAAAACGGGCATTGGGAAATTGTAAAGGATGGTTGCAGATGAAAAAACTGATGCTCCTTGGCGGTTCCGCACAACAAGTAGTTGCCATAGAAACAGCAAAAAAATTAGGTCTCTATACAATAATCTGCGACTATCTTCCTGATAATCCCGGCCAATTTGTCGCAGATAAATTTTACCAAATAAGTACAACAGATAAGCAAGCCATTCTTAAAATAGCCCTCTATGAAAATATAGACGCAATAGTCGCTTACGCATCAGATCCAGCAGCTCCGACAGCGGCTTATGTTGCAGAAAAAATGGGACTGCCAGGAAATCCATACGAAGCCGTGAAAACTTTATGCAACAAGGATAAATTCAGAGATTTTCTTGCAAGAAACGGATTCAATACACCAACAGCATGTGGATACAATAACGCATCAGAAGCTCTCAAAGACATTAAAAATGGGAAATTTCATTTTCCAATTATAATCAAACCCGTCGACTCTTCTGGCAGTAAAGGCGTCTCTGTTCTAGAAAACGCCTCTAATCACCAAAATGCCATTGAATACGCTTTTTACTTTTCTCGTCAAAAGCGCATCATCGTTGAAGAATTTATAGAAAGAGCCCATCCGTATCTAATAGGCGGAGACATTTATGTTTCTGACGGAAAAATCATCCTTTGGGGACTTTTAAATTGCCTTAGAGATTTTAAGGTTAATCCACTAGTTCCTGTCGGGAAAAGCTATCCATTGGAACTTTCTTTAGAACAAAAACAAATCGTTCGCAAAACTTTACAGGAACTTATCACTGCATTAGGAATTCGTAATAGCGCTATGAATATAGAGCTAATTGTAGACAAAAATAATCAGGTTTGGCCTATTGATATAGGACCTCGAAACGGCGGCAATATGATTCCTGATCTTCTAGGATATATTTTTAACGTAGATGTGATAGAAATGACTCTCCGCGGAGCAATTGGAGACACGGAAGTCCCTTTGATTTCAGAAGGAAAGCCTTTCTATGCGACATATAACATACATAGTATTCGAAAAGGAATTTACGAAAACATCAAATTTGACGACTTCCTAAATCCATACATTATTCAAAAAAAACTTTATAAGAAAAGAGGAGATCTTGTTGAATTTTTCGACAATGCAGCCAAAGTCCTTGGAATCGTATTTTTCAAATTTCCATCCAAAGAAATTATGGATTATATTTTGAAAAACATTGATAAATGGATTCATGTAAATCTTAAACCTGAATGAAAAGCAAGGAGACAATCATGCCCGAAAAAAGAAAAAAAATTATAGTTCTAGGAGCAACCGGAACCTTAGGAACAAATATTACCGTGTACCTCAAAAAACTCGGTTATGATGTCATTGCGGTCGGCCACCGCAAGAATGATAACGGATTTTACGAAGAGCAAAACATTCCCTATTTTTCTCTTGATGTTACCAATATAAACGACTTCAGTATACTTCCAAAACAAGATGTATTCGCGGTTCTTGATTTTGCAGGAATGCTTCCAGCCGCGATGCAGGGGTACAACGCAAACCTGTACATTTCTTCCATTGTGCAAGGAACTTTAAATGTATTAGAATACACCCGTTGTGCTGGGGCCGATCGTATTATTTTTCCACAATCTCTTTTTGATGTAAGCTATTTATTTGGAACAAAAGTCCCTATTCCTGCAGACTCTCTACGCAAAGCCCCTCTAACCGGAGACCACGCTGTCTATGTTATTGCGAAAAACGCCGCAGTAGATCTCATCGAGCATTACCATACCACCTATGGACTTAAACGCTTTATTCTTCGTCTATCTCGTGTATATACCTATCATCCAAATCCATACACATTTCGCAATGGCAAGAAAATTCTTGTTTCCGATAGATTTTTCATTTATCAAGCACTGAAAGGAAATGATTTGGAAATTTGGGGCGATCCATACAAATTACTTGAAACCTGCTCCATGCGTGATTTTCTACAAATTGTTGAAAAAAGCCTTCTAGCGAAACACGATGGTGGCATCTACAACATTGGTAGTGGCGGAAGCACTCTTGAAGAACGCGTGCGCGCCATAGCGGAAGTCTTTAATCCTGAGGGTAAAAAATCTAAAATTTCTTATGCTCCAGAAAAACCTAGTGCGCGCCAATTTGTGTTAGACATCCGCAAAACTATAGATGAACTTGATTATCAACCTAAATGTTCTTGGAAAGACTATCTTCTTGACTTCAAAAAAGAAATGGAAACACAACCATTTGCCAAGCTTTGGGGAAAAGAATCTGACTACTATTCAAAAAATTAATCTATGAAAATCGCAATAATCGGAGCATCTACAGGCCAACAACCTCTTTGCCGCAAAGCTAAAGAGATGGGACTAGAAACATATTGCTTTGCTTGGGAAAAAGGTGCAATCTGCAAAAACATAGTTGATCATTTTTTCCCAATTTCCATTTTTGATACAAATAAAATTGCCTCAATCTGCAAAAGGGAAAATATTGATGGCATCGTTTCCAATGCATCAGAACAGATAGCCTTTGTAACATCAATCCTTGCCAAAGAATTGAAAAAACCGGGCGTTTCCCCAGAAGTAATAAAAACAATAAAAAACAAAGCCGCAGTCCGAAAGATTTCATCACACATCCCTGAACTACGCACAGTTCGGGCACAACTATTTACCGGAGAAAAAGCGGCACCGTTCTATCCTTGCCTAGTAAAACCATGTACAGGTTCTGGCAAGCAAGGCGTCAGCTTTGTAAAAAACGACACGGATTTCGCAAATGCAATCCAATATGCGAAAAGCGCAGAATCCGACAAAATTCTTATTGAAGAATTTATAGACGGCAATGAAATTTCCGTAGAATCACTATCAGCGAAAGGCAAGCATTTTGTTATTCAAATCACAGATAAAGAAAACAGCGGCCCTCCTCATTTCGTAGAGTTGAGTCACCATGAACCATCTAGTATCAATCAAAATATAAAACACCGCATTCAAGCAATAATTTCCAAGTTATTATCAGCTGTAAACTATACAGACGGTGCATCCCATATAGAATTAAAAGTAACAAAGACAGGAGAGATAGCTCTTATAGAAATAAACCCCCGCGGAGGAGGCGACGAAATATCAAATCAACTAGTGACTCTTAGCTCCGGTACAGACTATCTGAAAGGCATCATCGAAATTGCCTTGGGCATATTTAAAAAACCAACTACACTTCACATTCCACAATATGCAGGTATATATTTTCTATGCGCACAAACCAAAAATCGGTTAAATTTTTTCAAAAATGCCGATAAAAAATCCTGGCTAGTTGAAAAGAAAATTCTAAACACATCTTTACAAGATGCAACTAGCAATCGAAACAGAAACGGATATCTTATTTATTGCGCAGATCACAAAATTGGAATCAATGAGTAATTATGAATGATAAAATTCTTGTGAGTGTTATCACTTTAGCGTTTAATCATGAAAAATATATTCGCCAATGTCTTGACGGGATTGTTTTTCAAAAAACAAATTTTTTATTTGAACTACTTATTCATGACGATGCATCTACAGATAATACAGCTAATATTATTCGCGAATACCAAGCAAAATACCCCCAAATACTCAAACCCATTTTTCAAAAAGAAAATCAATATAGCAAAGGGGGAAACCTAGGCGCTCGATTTATTTATCCGAAAGCAAAAGGAAAATATCTTGCCCTTTGCGAAGGCGACGACTACTGGACAGACCCCAACAAACTGCAGAGGCAAGTCGATTTTCTGGAAAGCCATCCGAACTATTCCCTATGCGTTCATAAAGCCATTTGCTTTAATGACAGGAAGCAAGCATTTGAATCATGTTTTCCCAAAATCCACGAAGAAATAGATTTTACAGTAAAAGACATCATTTCTGGTGGTGGCGGTTTTTTCTCTACAAATTCAATGCTTTACAGAGCAGATTGCCAGTCTTTTGAATCAATCTGGAGTTTATGCCCCGTCGGCGATTATCCTCTAGCCATCAAACTCGCTTTAAAAGGAAAAGTCCGTTATTTCCCTGAAATCATGAGTTGTTACAGAACATTTGCAAAAGGCTCCTGGTCCGTCCGTACACTATGCGGTAAGGATGCGAAAGAGAAACGGTCTAAGTTTATTAAAGCCATGGATGTTTTTTTGAATGCTTTGGATAAATTCACACACGATAAATACACAAAAGAGATAAAGAATAAAATTGACTTAAATCACTTCAAGCTTTATTGGGATTTCAAAATGTGGAACAAGTTAAAAAAAACAACCCATTACAAACAGCGAACCTTTATAGGAAAAATCAAAGCGTTCATCCATTGTCTAATCTAATTAGTTTTTCCCAAACATTTTTGCAAATACAATTTCGAGTCTGTACGAAATTTTTCGAGCAATTCTGTTTCATTGTCGTTTACCTCTGCAGCTTCCCATTGATTGATATTCTCGCCTTCAATTAAATGATGTTCTGCTCCACATTTAAACAAAAGGTCTGAAATTCTATTATCTTTACCATTCTTTTTTTCAACCACAGAATAAAATTTCTTTTTGAAATTTAATGCAAATGCAGTTCCATGAAACGATGTTGTCACTATCATCTCGGCATCTCGAAACAATTGGAGAAATTCTATTGGTCCAACATCGTCAAAATGTAAAGCGTCTTCCAATGAATAACCATCCTTTAATCCGTTGAGAACTACTAAGCGCAAATGCTTTTTTTTTGACAGCCCCTTAACAAAATCCAATATACCTGGATACGGATCATATGCATAGTGCAAGATATAAACAAGAAGATATTTGCCTCTAACTAATCTTTGAGCAGAACAAACAGCAAGCCACTCTTCCCGATTCAATAATAATGTTGGATCACAAACAACTTCAGGCTTTTTGTCAATAAGGTGAAAAACAATCTGGGCCGAACTCGACTCCCTTACAGACAATGCATTGTATAAGTCAAGATATTTTTTAAAAACCACCTCATCCCTTTGCGAGATTTTTCGACATGAAAAACTCGACGCATAGCTGCATTTAATTTTATCTTTTGCAACAAAACCCAACAAAAAATTTGAATCGCCCACCATAAACTTGGGATTCCATACCTGATCACTTCCTGTTATATATATATCGTATTGTGGCGGAGCAATTGACAAAGACTGAATTGTTCGATAAGGCGAAGACAATTTAAAATAATTTTTATAAAATTTTCTAAATTTCCATTGTTGATGAAATCGTCGAATTGCTTGTTGAGCTTTTTTTTCTTTTAACTTCCATGGAAGTTTTAGTAAAAAACATCCAATCAAATAAAACAAAAACAGGCGAACAATACTCTTCTCAGGAAAGAAACGAATTCCCATTCTTTTACAATGTTCTGCATTCGGGTAAGAATAATCAATCAGTTCTGCAAAAAAGCCCATCGATTCAACTTTTTTTAACAACGCATAAGCTTGTAAAGCCGAGCCGAAATTTAAAACTTTGTGCATTGTAAGAATGCCGACTTTTTTCTTCATTTTGCAATCGCTCTTAAAAATTTTTTCAATTCATTCCTTATTTTTTTAGGAACAATTTTTCGACGAAAGTGGCGAATATAATACATAACAGGACTTTCACAATACAAATATATTCTTTTCAATTTTTCAAAAGGTAAATCTATATTCGCATAAATTTCATCTCGGACAGGTTTAAACTCAGATGGATGATATAAATTGCCATTTCCCAAACACACCGCATCTAAATCCATTGGAATAATTTTGGCATTTGTTTTTATTTCCTTGAGCAAAGCCATTCCTCTTGACGTATTGACCAACAATATAGACATTCCCTTTTTCTCGTCCATTTTCAGCGAGGAAGGTTCATGATAAAATCCCCAAAAATCACCAATTGTAAAATCACCTATTCGCTTTAAATTGGCAAACCGACATGAATAGCAAGATTTTCGAAAAGTTTCACCTCGCAAAAAACTAGAATAGTAAGGATCACAGGATGGATTTACAACATAATCCTTTCCTCCACAACGGTATTCTCCCATAATTTTCCAACCAAATCTTTTTTTATTTCGAAATGTAAAGTTTTCTACCTTTGACTTTCTTTTTTTACCAAGCCACAAAAGATACTTTTGAAACAACTTTTGGCTGGGAGTTCCATGGCAAACCAGATCAATGGTCCATAGCAAGTTTGTCGTCTTCCCCAAAAAAGATTTTAATCCCGCAACTTGGCAAGGAGTTCCGGAAAAAAGAACAGGACGTCCATTATCCAAAAGCCCTTTAATTTTTTTAAATGAATCTTTTAAATCACTCGACACATATTTTGATCCTTGCAATTTAAATAAATCCATTGGTTCTAAAATCATCGAATGACAGACAAACAAAGCATCATCGAATGCAGCACCAAAAACAGCCCCACCCTGTTTCAAAATAATGCGGGCAATTGTAGCAAACGCACCGCCAGACGAGCTAAGCATCAAACTATCCCCATCAGCGTCCTGCAAAACTCCAGAAAAAATAGGCAAAGATCCTTTTTCTGAGTAGTTTTTTACAGGGCAACATTTTACACAGACGCCACAACCAATACATTTTTGAGAATCAACCACCGGAAACAGAAATCCTTCTCGATCATATTTCATTTCAATACTATTCTTCGGGCAACTATTTGCACATGCGCCACATCCACAACAATCTTTTTTTGCAATGACCTTATTTACCGCAAGCATTTGAAACCCCTTCTGGTTTTAAAAATAATTCATCATACTTTATCAAAATAATAGAAAACAGGAATAAAACCGACATTTCAATTCCTATTACAGTCGATAAAGTTTTTCCCGCTAAAAACGCAAGCGGAATAAATATCCAAAAAAAATTCCTCTTGCATAGAACAATTATAGAATTCAATATACATGAAAAATAAGCAAAAGCACCTACGGCACCAAAATCAACCAGCAACTGGAACCAAATACTTTCCGCGCCATAAATATCTTTATCGACTTCCTGGACATAATGCCAAATAAAGCCTGAACCATTTCCCCAAATAGGTGATTTTGCCCAATAAAACAAACTTATCAAAAACTGTTCCTGTCTCATACTAGAAGTGCTGCCGCTAACAGCCGTTTGATCTGTATTGATAAAAGAATCTAAAATTTCTAGCAAAAAAGGCGCCATAAAAACAAACGCAATTAAAGCTACACAGATTTTCAATAATACATTTCCCGATAAGATAAATTCTTTTATAATAATCCCACACAAAGCCACAAAAGACGCCGCTATAACGGAACGGGTGCCAGAAATTAAAAAACCAATAAAACATAGAGCAAACAGCAAGAGCTTCGGAAAATCATTGCAAATTTTATATTTTCTATCAAACCAATAAAAAGTTCCCAAAACAAGTCCAAAAATCATTCCTGTTGGTGCAGGGGTAGAAAGGAACGATTGACATCTTTTTATGCCAAATCGAACTTTATCATAATCCAATACGCTAACATTGCCTAGTCCTGATGAAATAAAAAACTTAATGACAGGATTTGACGAGGTTACCAATTCAAATAAAGCGTAACACCCTAATACAATCGTAAAAAACATTACCGCGTGTACTACAAAAGAAAGGTCCTCCTTATCCTTAATACAAAGCCACACAATAATGGGGTAAATATAAAATGAATTAAAACTCAATGTAGCCGTTGGCCAATGAGGTTCTATAAACAAATTAGTTCCTACAACAGACAGTAACATAAAAAACGAACCTACATAAAAAGGATAGGAACGTGCAAACTTCCGAAATTCAGCGAACAGATGAAAAGGGGCCAACGCAGTTATTAATGCGGCAACGACATCAAAACAAGAAAACGGTGTTTGCGGGAATACAAACATCAACAGAAGCAAATGGAAAGGCACGAACAACAAAACTGTTCGCCGATAGTTCAATAATAGCAGGACAAAAAACAAAAATGTGATTATGTATGGCATTTTTTTAATCTAGAACGAACCTTTTCTCGAATTCCAAAAACAATAAATGGCGAAACATTTGCAGAAATTAAGCGAGCAAAAAAACGATCCCAAAATTTCAATCTTCGAGAGTATCTTATGTACAATTTGAGACTCTGAATTCTCAAAACCAGTTCTGGAATTTTCTCAAACATCTCCCGATTGTTTCCCGTAATAATTTTTCTTAGAAAATGAAAGCAAAGCCAAAACAGATTAGATTTTGTTTCCTTATCGTAGAGGCCATTATAGCATTCCTTCGAAATTCGGACATTTTCTTCAACTTCTTTCATTAACCACCAAAAATTTGAATTTATCTGACATCCGCTTATACTATCCGTTCGCGCTAAATAATGGTAAAGTACGTCAGACAAAACAACTATTGGTTTTTCTTGCAAGACAAACCGTCTCATAACAGGTACATCTTCAAAAGGTCGTCCCAAGGGGAAACGTACAGAATCCCACAATTCTTTTCTATACAGCTTATTGCAAGCCCATGCCGGCATTGATTTACCATCAAAAAAATACCGTATGGCCTGGTCTGGACTTAATTTTTCGTTCTTTGCGAAAGAATTTTCAATATTGATAAAATTTCCATTTTCATCAAATCTAGCAACTCCACAAACGGCAATAGAACTTTTTGTCTCAATTAAATTTTCAAAAAGTTTTTCGAACATTTTTGAATCGCACCAGTCATCACTATCGACAAAACCAATATAAGTTCCCGACGCAATATCTATTCCGGCATTTCGAGCAGATGATAATCCTCCATTTTCTTTATGAATCACGCGAATTCTCGAATCCAACTTAGCAAATTCATCACACATCTCGGCCGATTTATCCTTCGAACCATCATCAACCAAAATAATCTCTAAGTTTTTAAATGTTTGCCCACATAAACTTTCAACACACTTTTTCAAATAGCGTTCAACATTATAAACAGGCACAATAATGGAAATCAGCGGGAAACTATCCATTTTTTACCACCTTAAGATATTGATCAAAATAAGACTTTGCCGTTTTCAATACGCTATATCTTTCAAGAACACGATGATAAGCCGCCTCAACCATGTCCCACGAATAACCATTAAGAAAAATTTTCCCCAATTGTTTGGCGCAATCATCAATATTTCCCCGCTTAAAAAACAGTCCATATTTTCCATTTCCGATAATCTGCATTGGTCCTTCGTTATCAGCAATCAATACGGGAACCTTTGCCGCCATAGCTTCTGCAATTGTCAATCCAAACCCTTCAAAGTAAGATGGCTGGACAACCAAATCATAAGAACAGAGATGTTCAAATAAAAAGCTTTGACTTTTAGCCCCAAGAAAATGAATGGACCCATTCCAATTCAAGCTAGACGCTACACCCAAAATTGATTCTCGTGAAGAGCCTTCACCAATAAAATCCAATGTAAATTTATAATTCGGATGCTGTCTAGAAAACAAATCTAATGCTTTCAGTAAAAGAATTTGACCTTTTCTTGACGCCTCTAATCGACTAACTTGAACCAATCTACAAATTCTTGTACAAGGAATAATTTTTTTCTTAAATGAGTCAACGCTTATTCCATTTTCTATGACAACACTTTCTTTTTTAGCATGTTCCAACAGACTTTGACGAACTGATTCCGATATTGAAAAAACATACTTAAACTTATTCACATATAAAAACCGAGTTTGCTCGTTATACACATCATGGACAGTAACAAAAATTGGTTGCCGAATTAGCGGGTGAAAAAGATATCTCCATAATTTTGTATTATGCAAATGGATTACATCGGGATGTATCCGAAAAATCTCCCTGTTTAATCTAATCAAATGCCCAGGAAATTTACTTCCTGCAGGACGCTTTAGATAAAAAATCTTTACTCGGGGCAAAAACATTTGTACTAAATTCTTGTCGTACAAATCATTAACAATAATAACGAACACTTCCGAATAAAGACTCTGGGCATTGACAATGTTTACAAGCATCGTTTCAATACCGCCGAGTGTCATGCTAGTCACAATGTGCAATACCCGCATATGTCTTTTCCAATTTATCTAATACAACTTTGGGAGAAAATGCAATTTTCGCCCGTTTCCATCCCGCAATCCCCATCCGAATCCGCTTTTCCCTATCATTTGTCAAAATTTCCAAAGCCTTCGTCAAAGAAGGAATATCTCCTGGCTGGCAAAGAATTCCGCAGACACCATCTTCGACAACTTCAGCCGTGCCACCGACAAATGTTGATACGACAGGCAAACCCAAGCCAAGCGCTTCAACAAGACTCATGCTAAATCGCTCTGCATAAGAAGGCAAGACCAAGAGATCAAAGCTTTGCAAATGCTGCAGATATTCTGCATGTTTCAGCCACGGAGAAACATGGATTTCATTCTTTTTCTTCGCCAGTTGGACTGCGTTCTGGACTTTTTCAACTTCACCGTCTCCATACAAATAAAGTTCGGTAGGTTGCGAAAATGAAGCCTTGTCGAAAGCTTTCAAAAGGTCATAGACACCCTTGCGATTTCCGAACCGTCCAGAAAAAACGATTTTGACAGGATTTTCGTGGGAGCTCAAATCAACAGGCTTTTCCGCAATGTTTTCTCCCGGATTCGGGATTGTTGAAAACTTATCAAGGCAAGAATCAAAAGTCTCCAAGAAAAATTTCATTTCGGAAGAAAGCACAATAATGCATTTCGCATGTTGAAAATAATCTTTAATCATCCATTTGACAAATCGAGGAGATTCCGAACAGAACTTGTCAAAAACGCTTCCATGTACATGAACCACATACCGTTTTTTTCGAATCCTCAAACAAAGGCTTATCAAATATTTTCGAAAAAAACTGCCATAGCTAGAGGTGTGAATTTGATAAAGAGCAAATTTGTTTGTCCCTACAAGCAGCTTTAGACAGACGACAAACAATGTGGGCAGCGATTTAATGAACGAACCGTTATAGCTAGCGAGAAAATTTTCGTTCCGCAATTTGAACAATTTTTTATAGCTTGCCAAAACAGAGCTGATTCCACCCTGTACATCTAAAGCCGGTCCTATCTGGCAAACTTTTTCAATCATCCAAAACCTGAATCTTTGTCACAAAACGGGCTGATTTTACACATTTCCGTTTTGCATACAAAACAAATGTAGCTTGTTTTTTTCCAAAGTGTTCCGAATACCAACCAAGCATCGGCTGTTTTTGCCCGAATATCATTTCATAATGCAATTGTGGATCTGTTAATATCAAGACGGAACGCGACCCCGGAGCACTCACCCGAAAACCATCCGGTATGCTCTGGACTTGAACATTCGGATGCAAATGAAAAGGCATTTCAATGAAAAAATCCTTTCCCTTTAGTGTATCCTCAATCAAAAACAAGTTTTTTTCTCTCTCAAAACAAATCTTGCGAACATGGGAAACGCCTTCCGCTTTGTACCCATTGTGCGTTGCAGCCACCGATTCGTGTTCCGCATCCACCGTTAAATTTCTGCATTGAAAATGTTTTTCCCACATCGTAGGGCCAGAAAAGCTCGCTTGATTTTTTCCATTCACGCGAATCGTATTGTGCGCCAAAGTTCCCACAAAATACTGCCGCCATTCCCATTCCGTATGATAAGTATAAGTTCCGGAATCCACAAGCACAGGCTTTCCATCTATATTTAAAAGAATCGATAAGGCATCCGCATGGCCATGTGCTGCAATGCTTAAAAAGCCTAGTGGAGCCGCATCAAAATGCAAATAGATTTCCTTGTCCGATTCCCGCTTACGGAAAATATAATGCCCGCTCTGCACATAAAATCTAGAATTCAAAGGTTCCCCCAGTGGAGGCAGGGAATCAAAAACAACCCGGCCTTTTTTGCCAAGAAGCAATTCACATTTTGCATCCCATTTTACCAAAGAACGTTTTAATTTTTCATCCTTAAAAAAAGCAGAAAAAGAAGCGAGTAACGAAACAAAGTTATTAAAAGGGCCTCCGGCATCTGGGCGCAGGACAAAGCCATCGTCCCCATCGCCATACATCGGATAATTACCGTCCATATCCAACATCTGATTCAAATAATGCGCCATCTGATGCAAACGCTCTAGATACGCTTCGGAAAACGGATGTCCGAAATTTTTCCCGATGACAGCTGCGATAAAAAAGAAATCATCGATGAACTGGATATATTCGGCAGCTTCTTCCCGATTGATGCCATCCACTGAATTTTGCCTAATGATCTCGGTTTCAAGTCCAGCCTGTGCATAGGACCGATATTTACAGGCGTTCGGTAATTTCGACCATAAGCAGCAGGCGACAAACAGACCCGCATACTCAGCGATAAGGTGATTATTTGCAGAAGAATATAACGAAGGATGTCGATACGAATATTCGACATGTTCTTCAATCATCGGCATCCAAATAGTCCGAACGAAATCATTTACTTTCTGCGATGTTTTGCAAAGCTCATCTACGTTTAGAACCTTCCAACAATACGCCCAATTTATCAGTCGAATATTGATTTCGATATTGCTATACCAATTTACACCCAACAGGTACGGATTATTCTTTTTCCAGCTAGCGAGATGATAGAATATCAAATCCAAAAACTTTTCATCAAAAGTTTTTTCGTACAAAGTCGCCAAATGCACTAGAAACAATTGTCGATTGACTTCCCAAACATTCTTGGCACTGCCAAATTCATCGGATCGGATATTGATGGAATGCGCAAAACGCTCCGGAAATGACTTCTTTGATTCCAGATCCAGACGCCAATTTATCGGTTTAAAAATATCCAAAGCTTTCCCGAAAATCGGATATTCAAAATGCATTGAAGTGGTTTCAATAATTCGGGAATTTAGCCAAAATTTCGATTCAAAATTCTTTGATTTCCATCTGACAGTCCATTTATCCAACAGATGCGTTTGAATGCGTTGACGAATCCTGTAAAAAATTTCAGCAAGCGAAAACGTCCTAGCCCGTTTTATGTACCACGCGATAGACATATTCACTAAATTAGAAAATTTTGCGAGCTAACTCAATTTCAACAGCGTCTTATAGGCACCGATAAGCTTCGGCTTTTCAAAATTCCACGAAAGTTCGGTCTCAACGCGTTTGCGTCCAAAAGCGCCCATTTTCGCCGCATCAGCCGGATGTTCCAAAAGCCAAACAATCTTATCCCCAAAATCTTCTACGCTCGTATTCTTGGCATAAAGCGAAGCGCCTTGCGCAGAAAAACGACCTTCTTTTAAATCGTATTGAACAATCGGTTTGCCGAACGCCATGTATTCCATGATTTTATTCATTGTCGATTTATCGTTCATCTCGGAAGGAACATCGGGATTGACACAAACATCCGCCGTATTCAAGACATCTGCCAAATATTCATTCGACACGCGTCCCGGAAATTCCACAAATTCTTCAAGCCCTTTTTGACGATTTAGCGCTCGCAGTTCTTCTAAAGAAGGGCCTCCTCCCATGACGCAAAAGCGAATATCCTTCCGGTTCAGTTTATTTACAATATAATCCACGGAATCCAATAACAGTTCAATTCCTTCCTGCTTTCCCATTACCCCCACATAGCCGACCAGATATTTAAATCCTCGCTTTACGGCTGGTTTAGCGGGGCCAACCGCCAGTTTTGAAATATCCGGACCACTACGAACAATCGTCACGTTTTCCGGTTTCATTTTTCCCCGCCGGATAGCGATTTCCTTATAGGATTCATTTGTCGCAATGGAATGCGCCGCGAAGAAATAGGTCAAGCGTTCAAAAAAGAGCATCAAACGATATCCCCAATTTTTCTTGCCAAATTTTGCAAGCCATAATTCCGGGTTTATATCGTGGTGGTCAAATAAAAGTTTACATTTTGTAAAAGCAAGAAACGGCAACGCAGGGATGAAAAGCAGGTCGGGGGGATTGCAAACATGAACAACATCCTGGACGCCATGTTTACGGAAAATTTTCGCCAACAAGCGGAATTCATGAAACAAGGCTGAGCCATATTCAAAAAGATATTCTACAGACCGTCTCGCTTCTTTTAAAGGATGTCTATAAATCAGAATCCCGTTGAGCACTTCTTCCGGTTCTGGAAAATTTTTCGTCTTAGGACAAATTATACAGACCTCTGCGCCTGCATCATGCAAGGCATTTGCCTCTTGCCAAACACGGCGGTCAAAAGGAACAGGAAGATTCTCGACAACGATGGTAATTTTTTTTCCTTGAAGTTCCTTTTCCATTATTTTATTACCAGCAAAGGCCTTCGTAATTTTTCAAGGAAAGAACAGATTCGTCTTTCAAACGCACTAAATCCAAAAAGCGGATTTTAGGGTTTTCATAAATCATCTTGGGTAATTCTGGATTTTTGACAGCAATAATAATCAACTCCGATTCGTCACACAAATCATGAATATCGTTTTCCAATAAATGAACCATTCCTTTCGGCAATCGAGCGTAGATATTTTCACCCTGCGCCTTGGCAAGGTTCAAAAAACGATCATAAATTTTTAAGGAAAATCCATTTTTCAAAAGAGTATCCGCTAACGCGACAGAAGCGGAATTTCTCAAATCATCGGTACCAGCCTTAAAAGTTAATCCGACAAGACCTATTTTCTTCTTGCCGCTATCAAAAACCATTTTCAAGACACGTTCTATATGCTTTTGATTGCTTGAATTTATGGAAGAAAGCAAAGGGACTTGCACATCATGACTTGCCGCCAAATAATTCAAACCCTTTAAATCCTTGGGTAAACACGATCCGCCATAAGCAAATCCCGGCATAAAATACATCGGGGAAATGTTCAATTGGGAATCCTTACAAAAAAGCCTCATGAGTTCATGACTATCGATACCGAGTTGCTTACAAACAGCTCCAACCTCATTTCCAAAAGCAACTTTCAAAGCATGAAAAGAGTTGTTTACGAATTTAATCATCTCGGCAACGCGAGGCAACACTTCTACGATTTCACTCTTAAGCGGAGAGTACAGGGTGCGCATTATACCGCGAGCTTTTGCACTGTCACAGCCAATTACCGTGAGGGGCGGATTCATGAAATCTTCAACGGCTTTTCCTTCCCGTAAAAATTCGGGATTTGAAACGACAGAAAAATCGACATCTAGTTTTTTGCCGGACAGTTGCTCCAATCTTTTCCCTATCCGCTCATTGGTTCCTGGAGGAACTGTACTTCTCAACACCACCAAATGAAAATCGTTCTTTTTTAGAAGCGCCTTGCCGATATTCTCGACAACAGAATCGATAAACTGCAAATCCAGTCCGTCTTTATCCGTTACAGGCGTTCCGACACAAATAAAAGAAATATCTGATTCTAGGACAGCCCTTTCTGCGGATTCTGTGGCAGAAATTTTACCGGACGCAAATCCTTCGGCTATCAATTCGTCAACATCGCGTTCCACAATCGTCGGACGCCCTGAAGAAATCAGGGCAACTTTCCGAGAATCCACATCGCAGCCAATAACGCTGTATCCCAATTTGGCAAAACAACCTATACCTACGCAGCCAACATAACCCAGCCCAAAGACACTAATCTTTTCCATATAAGAAACCAACTAACGTTATGCGTCCACCTCGCCCTTTCCCACATTCGCCACGTCGAATCCGATTTTACGGAGAGCGGATGCGTCAAGGATATTTCTTCCGTCAAATACAAACGCCGGTTTTTCCATGTTCTTGTAGATGCGCTTCCAGTCGAGTTCCGCGAAGCACTTCCACTCCGTGCAGACGACAACCGCATGGGCGCCTTCGGCTGCCTTGTAGGGATCCTCTTCAAATACGACCTGGTCAAGAACATCTTTCAAGTCGCGCTTTGCGTCGGGAATCGCCTTCGGGTCGGTGACGACCGGGTGGGCATGTTCGGCAAGCAGGTCGCGCACGACCAGGTTCGCCGGGCTTTCGCGGGTATCGCCCGTATTCGCCTTGAAGGCAAATCCGAAAACGGCGATTTTCTTGTCGGCAATCGTATTGAACATGCGTTCGAGCATCCGGCTGGTGACACGGTGCGTCTGCCATTCGTTGATCTTGACAACGCTTTCCCAGTAGGCGGCGACTTCGGGGAGACCGTAGTATCCGCACAGGTAAACGAGGTTCAGGATATCTTTCTTGAAGCAGCTGCCGCCAAAGCCAATTGAGGCCTTGAGGAACTTGGAACCAATCCGATGGTCCTTTCCCATGACAAAGGCGACTTCATCGACGTCGGCACCGGTACGCTCGCAGAGAGCGCTGATCGAGTTGATCGAGCTGATGCGCTGCGCAAGGAACGCGTTCGCCGTGAGCTTCGTGAGTTCGGAACTCCAGAGGTTCGTCGTGAGGATTCTGTCGCGCGGGACCCAGTGGGCGTAGATGTCCACCACTTTGGCGAGAGCGGCACGCCCGGTCTTCGTCTGGTGGCTGCCGATAAGCACACGGTCCGGTTCGAACAGATCCTGGATAGCGGTGCCTTCGGCAAGGAATTCCGGGTTGGAAAGAACTTCGAAGTGCAGCCCCTTGTCGTTTGAATTCAAGATGCGTTCCATCGCCGCGGCGGTGCGGACGGGAAGCGTCGATTTTTCAACGATAATCTTGTCCGACGAGGCGACTTCAAGGATTTCCCGGGCGGTCTTTTCCCAGTATTGCAGGTCGCTCGCCTTGCCCGCGCCTTGTCCAAAGGTCTTGGTCGGCGTATTGACCGAAACAAAAATGATGTCCGCTTCGCGGACCGCATTCGGAATGTCCGTGCTGAAGAAAAGGTTCCGTCCGCGAGCGCGCTTGACGACTTCGTCTAGGCCTGGCTCAAAAATCGGGAGATTGTCTCCATTCCACGCATCGATGCGCGCCTGGTTGATATCGACAACCGTCACTTTCACGTCCGGACACTTGTCCGCGATGACGGTCATCGTCGGTCCGCCGACATAGCCGGCGCCAATGCAAAGAATTTTCGTCGAAAAATCCATCATACCCTAAAATTAGAAACTTTTTTGGTAGGATATATCCCAATCGACACCGGCCATTCCCCAAAAATCCACCCCGTTTTCGCCTGCGATGTGATCCAGATTACGGTATTTGCGGATTCCCCCGCCAAGGTGCGCCCGAAGCCCGCCAAAAAGGGATATCCGATAGGTAAAATCGGCGACATATTGCCGTTCCACGATTCCCGACAAGGTCCGCTTCGCCGAAAGCGCTTCGTCATAATCCATGTAAAGTTCCTTGTCTCCCTGTCTAAGCCAGGCGAATTCCGCATTCCATTCATGCCGTCCAAGCGTCCATCCAATCGTAAGCCACAGATCCTTCGCATCCGGGCCTCGGCGGTATCCGAGCGGATAATCCACAAAGAACATGTCCGCAAAATCCGGGTCCGACTGGGAACGATAGTTGGAGCGATACATACGGCGGCTAGAATACTTGAGAAGCGGAAGCCGTTCATTGCCTGCGGCGGGATCCGTGATGACCGCATCCAGGCGAATGTCAAAAGCCCCGAACCTTTCCGTCTCGACCGTCTGGCGGTAGCCGACCAGATGGCTCAGGATATTCCGCGTGGAATTTTTCCCGGTCTCCCCGACAGGGCTCTTGATGTCGTCGATTCCGAGCTGGTAATAAAAGTTCGATCCGCGAACCGGGCGAAATCCCAGTTCGAGCGTCGCATTTGCCTTCGTGTATCCCGTCGCGTAATTATCGTGCCAGAACATAAACGGGTTGACGGTACGAAACTCGATTTGCTTGCCCCCGACGACAGACTGTTCAATTACATAGAACCAGACGCGCCCAAAATCCACGCCCAGACGGTGATAGACGAGCGTCTTGTACGGCTCCGCATAGACGCGGTTCCGCTGGTTGTCGATTTGCAAGTTCGCCTGTTTCCAGACTTCGGTCGATGAATCGACTTCCCCGCCAGGCTCGGACGGTGTACCGTGCAAATGCGAATTTAACGAGCTGATGAAAAAATCGTAGCGGAAAAATCCGGGTGAAAAATTCCAGAGAATCGCATCGTGATAGGGCGCGCCTCCCAGGGCAAGCGTGTTGGGCGAAGGTCCCATGTCCGGCTTGAAACGCCCCGCCTGGACAAATCCTACGCCATACTCCCACTTGGCAAAGCCCTTAATCGGGACGTTGATGTCGAGGTTGTCCGGCAAGTAAGTCGTATTCGTCGAAAGGCCATCCTCGTACCACGCTTCGATGTCCTTTCGGAGCGGCAGGTTGAAATAGACGGTGAAATTTCGGTAGCGCCCGCCGAGATACAGTTCGAGCATCGGATCGAGGGTTTCGTACTGGCGACCGGTCTCCAGCGGAATCTGCAGCCCGCGCCAATTTTTTCCATAGCGGTCGGTCGTGTCCGCGGCGAAAAAGCTCGCCTTGGGTCGTCCATAAAACCCGAGAGAAATCTTGGAGCCGACAAAGACGGACGTTTCCGAGAAAGCCAACGCGGAAAACAGGACAAGCGGGGAAATTACCGATTTTACAAGCCGCACGATTTGTAAAATATAGACAGTTTTAGAAATGGGATATTCGTTGTTAGAGCTTAGCGGATAGTTGAGAGGAATCAGTGGTCAGTGGCTAGTGAGCAGTTAGAAATGAGTAATGAGTAATCAGGAATCAGGAGGCAAAACGGGAAGCGGGACACGGTGTGAGGGATGAGAGTTGTTAGAACTTAGAGCTTAGATTTGCAGACGTCTATGTTCTGTATTCTGAAAGGTTAATGTCTGCTGTACTGAGCACTGACTTCTAACCACTGCACACCATCCACTGAATTTAACGTCTGCACGCTGACCACTGTCCACTAAGCTTAGACGTCCACAGTTCTAAGCTCTAAGCTCTCTCAACTAAGCTCTGAATAGCTCGACAAGCTCGCTAGCCTGTCATTATCGGACTTAGCTCGACAAGCTCGCTAACCTGTCAAATCCCTTATCTGAAAGGAGATTCCCGTGTCGGTGCACGGGAATGACATCATCCCGCTTACCGCTTCCCAAAAGTCTAGATGTCCGCATTACTGGCCACTGCCCACTGAACCTAGACGTCTGCGGACTAGTCCCTACTCCCTCATCCCTAATCCCTGAACATACCGCGAATCTAAGCTAAAACCATCTCCACATAAGGGAGTTCTTCAAATCCAGCCTTCCGATAAACATGAACAGCCGGAATGTTTTCCTTTTCGACTTCCAAGCGAAGCAGGCAATCGGGAAATTTTCCCTTGACAAATTGCAAGAAGCCGCTTCCGATTCCCGCACCGCGGAACGAATCCTTCACGTAGATATCCTCGATCCAGACAGTTCGCTTTCCAAATTCCGTTGAATAGCCGAACGCAAGCATCGCATAGCCAGCGACTTCATCGCCTTTTTGCAAAATATAGCCCGATGCAAACGGAGAATCGTTCACGCATTCTTCCACATCCCGACGAAAAATTTCCTCGGATCCGTTTGTAAAAACCGCCGGCGAAGCGTAAAAAGTCCGCATCATCGAAACGACCTGTTCCATGTCATCGCGAACCATTTTTCGAATCTGAAGTGCCATCTGAAATTCTCCTGGAAACGAGGATTACACATAAATGAAATTTTTTTCATCGAGCTGCGGATTTCCATCAAAACGGTAAGCAGCCAAGATTCCGTTTCCATGGCAAGAGGCGACGCTGTAATCCAGGCAGCAGATGTTCGAGCGAAAAAGTTTTGGCAAGCCTTCGAGCCAATAATGTCCAAAAAAATCAGGCCGTTCCGATTCTCCGTAAAAATTCCTAGACAAAATTTCTTCGGGAATCCTTTGCGCCGGAATCTTTACTCCGGGCTGGAAAGCCAGATCGCGGAGCGTTTTTCCCCGAGGATTTTCCCACCACTTGATGCGCGCGCGAACCCGGCGGACGCCTTCGCTATCGTAATAGAAAGCTCCGTTTTCCAGATCTACTTCCGGTCCCTGGACGGTATCCGACACAGCCTTTCGAAGCTTTTCGCTTTGAAATATCCGAAAAAGGTTTTCCGGCGAACCAATCGTTTCGCAGCTTTCCTCGCGGAGGATTCGGATATTTTCACCGTCAAAGCAAGCATGCTGCGCGCGAAAATCCGGCATTTCCAGAAACAGGGGAAGCGTAAGGAACCACTTCAGCACATCGAAAAATTCGTCCTGGAAATTTTGGTAGGACTCGAGCGTTTTCGCATGGATCAGGATTTTATGGATGCTGTGATCCCGAAGGTAGCCTCCGGACGGATTTTTTTCCCAGAAGCACAGAGCGTTGAATTCGTGGTTTCCCAAGAGAGCCTTTGCCGCTCCGCACTCCACCATCCGCCGGACAATGTTTACAGTTCCGCGGACATCCGGACCGCGATCGATGTAATCCCCTAAAAAGACCGCGGTATTTGCCGGATGCCGATAGGCTCCGTTACTTTGTACGTATCCCAGTTTCTTAAGCAGACATTCAAGCCTTTCCCGATGTCCGTGGATGTCGCCGATAAAATCTATCACAGCGTTCCTTCCTTGAAACGCCTGATCATCACGCCGGATACGCTGAGACGCCCCGTATATTCGCCGATTTCTTCGCGAGGGACCCATTTCGCAAAGGAAAGTTCCGACTCCTGTACGGTGATTTTCGGAGAGCCGGAAAGCTTCGCCGTAAAACCTGCGATAAGAGAGTCGGAAAACGGCCACGGTTCGCTAGCGACATAGCGGATGTCCTGGATCGAAATTCCCGCTTCTTCCCGGACTTCCCGCATAACGGCCTGTTCTAGCGACTCCCCGATATCCACGAATCCGGAAATCAGGTAAGGTTTCGGATCGGGATTGTTCAGGTTGTGCGCCATCAAAAGTTTATTTTCCCACGTGACAGACACGATGACCACCGGGCAGATTTTCGGATAGACCGTCGCACCGCAACGCTTGCAGACAAACGCCCGCTCGTCCGGTTTTCGCTGCATCGGGTTTCCGCAGTGCCCGCAGAAACGGTTCGCCTGTTCCCAGCGAGAAATGTGAGCCGCTACCGCACCGCCGAACGCGAGCGAAAGTTCAGGCATCGTCCTAAAAAAGCGGTTTCCCACGAATTCGAATTCGGAAGAACCGAGCGCATAATTCGCATCTGCCGAAAAGAAAGCCCGATCGTCAATGGAAAAGAGATAGTGTAATGACGCAGAAATTTTCGAGCAGACTTTTTCCGCATCCGTTACGGTCGGGATGCAAAAGGAGGATTCTTTTTTTTTCAGCAGGGGGCGAGCGTTTTCCGTATAGATTACAAAATCAGACGGTTTCGGTTTCTGGATCCGGAATTCATTGTGCATCACATGCGGGGCGATTTCATACATCATACGCGAAAGTTCTCCCGCTTGTGATCCTTGAGGAATGCTAGCGCACGACTTTTGCGGCGAGCGTGTTCCTGTAAATCGACAGCGACATCGAACTCATCGACGATTTCCCTTCCGAGAATTTCTTCGAGAACATCTTCGAGAGAAACCAGGCCCGCGATGCATCCGTATTCATCGACGACCGCGACAATATGCCCGCGCTGTTTCAAGAAGCGGAGAAGCAGCTTGTCTAGCGAGAGACTGTCCGGGACAAACTGGATCGGGCGCATCAGTTTTTTCAAAGGCACATCGCGCTTCCCTTCGGCGACCAGGTTATAGACATCGCGGCGAAGAATCAACCCGACCCACTTTTCCCTGTCCGCAGGATCGTAGAGCGGGATTCGGGAAAAAGGCCAGTTGGGATTTTTATCCAGTTCCGCGCCGATCGTACTATCGAGAGGAAGCGTAAACGCGACCTGCCGCGGTGTCATGATTTTTCGGGCAGAAACCGACTTCAAGGAAAGGATGTTCTTGATAACAGCGGCCTGCTGCCTGTCGAGAACTTCATCGCGAAGCCCCAGATTGACCAGGCTGTTGATGTCCTCGACGCTTACTTCCGGTTCTTCGTCGCTGCTTTTTGTCCAACGCTTCGTGATAAACAGACAAAGCTTGATAAGTCCCGTATAGCTCAGGAAAATCGTGATGTAGTACATCGGAACGGCGCAGATCGGGCCGACGCGCTTCGCTTGCTTGACACCGATTGTCTTCGGCGTAATCTCCCCGAAAAGGAGAATCAGGATGGACATCGCAATCGGGAGAATCACCTGGACGGTCATGCTGAAATGCGCCACGGCAAACGACGTCGCCAGATAGACACCGAGCGTGTTGGCGACCGTGTTGAAAATCAGGACAGATGCGATGTAGCGATCGATGTTGTTCTTGACATGCGCAATATAGCGTGCCGTAAACGCGCCCTTCTTCGCAAGAGCTTCCACCGAAGAAACAGGAAAGCTGTAAAAGGCCGCCTCGGTAAAGGAGCAGAAAGCGGAACAGGAAAGGCAAAAGATTGTGGCAAAAAGCGTGAGCAGCATATTTTAAAAGTAGGAATTAGGATTCAGGAGGCAGGAACCAGAAATCAGAAAATCAGGTTTGAAAAGGCTACGAACTTTGCGCATCGAATATCCGAATGACATCCGATGCATGGCTTTCAGAGTCCGCAATCGAACATTTCACAAGTTCGCACAAGGCCGGAGCTTTCCCGCAAAGATTCCTTTCGATATTCGGAATCGTCAGGAATTCCATGCGGAGAAAAATCTTTCCGAGAATATATGTCAGCGGATCGATTCGGGATGCCGCAATGCAAAAAGCATTCGCCTTGAACGCTTCCACGATTGCACTCCCGGGACCCGCCACGACAAGCCTTGCCCGATTCAACAAGGAAAAACGGTCGAAGGAATTTTCCGGTGAAGGAATTACCGAAAAACCGAGAGACAAACTTTGCCGTAAAAATTTTTCGGTACAGTCCCTGGAAGCGACAAACTTTACCGCCAGGTTTCTTTCTTTTAATTTGTACGCAATCTTCTGGTAGAGTTTTAAATTTCGACGAATCTGGGACATACGACTTCCCGGATAGAGAAGCGCAATGTTTTCCTTCGGCAAGGGCGAAGCGTTCTTCAAAAACGAATCAAAAGGATGCGGAATTTTCCGAACAGATAAGCCATATTTTCGGTAAGCGTTGCATTCCACATCGAACATCGCACGGATTTCCACGTTCAAGCGAGCCTCCGGCGTCAAAAACTTTCGGACTCTTTTGGGTTTCCAGGCCCAAATCTGCGGAGGCTCCACATAGATAACGCGCTTGTCGAGTTTGAGCGCAAGCTTCATCAATTTGAGATTAAATCCCGGATAATCGATCGCGACGAGCCCCTGGCATTTTTTTTCACGCAATAAACCGCTGAGCGTCAAAAAATGACGTTTCAATTTTTTCAAATGGAAAAGGACATCGGCAAATCCGTTCACGGGCAAATCGTCAAACGGGAGAACCTGTTTCAGGCCAGCCTTTTGCATCCGAAAGCCGCCGGAACCAATCGCCTCCAAGCCTTTCCCGGCAAATTCCCGAACTACGGATTCGCCCAGAATATCTCCCGAATCTTCACCTGCGCAAAACAGCCAAAAAGGTCTGTCCAAAATCAAGCCTTGACTTTTGCCGAGACCCAGACGTTCGCCGCCCCGAATTCCTTCTGCAGCCATTCGAAGATGTCCGGGGTGTAAGCGATTTTGATGACCTGCGCCCGAAGCGTGTGCACGTGCCCTGAAAGCGTTTCCACGTGAAAGACTACTTCCGCGGTATGTTCTCCGGGAAGAGCCTGCGCCATTTCAAGCCGTTCAAGAATCGCATTCATGCGTTCTTCGACAAGCTCCATCGACGATACGGTTACGTGGATAAAGTTCACAAGACGCGCCCGGACTTCATCCATGGAAAAAGCCTTATCGACGATGATCTGCAACTTCGACGGATCCTGGTTTTGCGGCGTGAGCTTCCCGCGGACGATGACGCGGTCGTCTTCGCCAAAATGGTCGCGGCAACGTTCCCACGAATCCGGCGGGAAAAAGATGGAAATCTCCCCTTGAAAATCCTGCAGCATCCCGGAACCCATCGTTTTCGTCTCGTCCTTTTTGCTCTGGAACGATCGAAGGCCCGTGATGATTCCCCCGACGCAGACTATCGACTTCGGATTTTTGGCAACGATTTCTTCGAGTTCGCTTTCCGCAAGGCTGTTCGTGGTGAAACCGCGGAGTTCCGGTCGGCATTCGTCGAGAGGATGTGCCGAAAGATACAACCCGAGAACATCGCGTTCCTTGTTCAGAAGTTCCATCAATCCCCACGGTTGCGCTTCTTCATAGGTTTCATCCATCCGGACTTCGGGCTTTTCTTCTCCTCCCATCAAATCGAACAGCGAAGTCTGACCGGCATCCTGTTCCCTGCGGTGACGGTTCGCCACGTCAATCGCCTTTTCGACGCTCGCCATGAGCGTTGGCCTGTTAGGCGTCGTCGGAGACATCTTGTCGAAAGCTCCCGCCATCACAAGGCTTTCGAGAGCCTTTCGATTTAACGGAGGACGCTTTTCCGGTTGCGCGGTCTGGTAATCGCCGACGCGTTTGCAGAGGTCGAAGAGAGTCTTGTAAGGGCCATGGGCTTCGCGTTCCGCAACGACATCTTCGATTACGGGAAGCCCGACATTCCGGATGCCCGCGAGACCGTAAAGAATCTGCCCGTTCCTGTTCGCCGAAAAAACGCCGAGAGACGTGTTGATATCCGGCGGAAGCACTTCGATTCCCATTCGCTTGCATTCCTGGACAATCGTTACGATATCCTCCGTCTTTCCCATCTTGGACGTCATCGAAGCGGCCATGTATTCCGGTCCGAAATGAGTCTTCAGGTAAGCGGTCTGGTAAGCGACGTAGGCGTATGCCGCCGCATGGCTCTTGTTGAAAGCGTATCCGCAGAACGGAAGCACGGCATCCCAAACCTTTTGGATCATCGCCTTGTCGTAGCCGCACGAGACGCACTTTTCCTTGAATTCCGGTTCGAGCTTCGCCATCTTTTCCGGCATCTTCTTCGCCATGATTCTTCGGATATTGTCTGCGCCGCCGAGCGTGTACCCGCCGAGGATTTGCGCGAGCTGCATCACCTGTTCCTGATAGACGATAACGCCGTAGGTTTCCCCGAGGACAGGCTCTAAGTCCTTGTGGTAGCAGTCGATTTTTTCCGTGCCGAGCTTTCGCGCGATAAAATGAGGAATCTGTTCGATAGGTCCCGGACGGTAAAGCGCGTTCATTGCGATGAGGTCGCTGATTCGGGAAGGTTTCAGCTCGCGCAGATACTTCTGCATTCCCGGGGATTCAAACTGGAAAACCGCCGTCGTCATTCCCTTGCTGAGAAGCGCGAACGTTTCCTTGTCGTCCGTCGGAACCTTGTCCATGTCCACTTCGATGCCATGCGTTTTCTTCACCATGTTCACCGTGTCCTGGATGATGGACAAGTTGATAAGACCGAGAAAGTCCATCTTGAGCAGCCCGATCGTTTCGGAATAATGCTTGTCGTACATCACGACAGGCGTGTCCGCGGGAGCCGCCCGGTAAAGAGGAGCCAAGTTGTAAATCGGAGTAGGCGTAATCACGACGCCGCAAGCGTGCACGCCGGTCTGGCGCGGAAGATCTTCCAACCGAAGCGCGATTTTCCACAGTTCTTCGTAGGATTTGCGACTTTCGATGAGCGCATGAAGCGGAGCCGGATCGTAATCCGGGGCGACGGGCGCACCTTTTTTCGTCTTGCCCGTCCACGCCTCGGTGAGGCTGAAATTCAGGACCCGCTGCGGAAAAAGCTTGATAATCGCACCCGCTTCGCGATGGTCGATGCCTAGCACCCGGGCGACATCCTTGATGACCGCTTTGGATTTCAGCATTCCATAGGTGATGATCTGGCCGACGCAATCCGCCCCGTATTTTCCCGTCACATAGTCGATGACGCGCCCACGGTCCCTATCCGCAATGTCCGTATCGATATCCGGCATGGAAACGCGTTCCGGATTGAGGAAACGTTCAAAGAGCAGCCCAAACTTGAGCGGGTCGATGTTCGTGATACCGATGATGTAGGTTACGATGGAGCCCGCAGCGGATCCGCGCCCCGGTCCTACGGGAATCCCATGCTCCCTGGACCAGTTGATGAAATCCCACACGATGAGCAGGTAACCGGCGACGTTCATGTTGCGGATACAGTTCAGCTCCTTATAGACGCGGTCGCTCACTTCCGTCCCGTGCAGCGGATACAGAAGCTTCTCGTCGGGAAAGCGACGTTCCAGACGTTTTCGGCAAAGATGTATCAGGTAGGCGTCGGCGTCTCCGCCTTTCCGGCAAAGCTTATCGCGCTCCATAATTTTTTCTACCGCTTCCCTGTCTTCGCCGGTAAAGGATTCGATCGCCTTGTCTTCGTGCTTTTTCAGGTATTCCTTCGCGGCCTTTTCAAACGCCCCGGGATATTCCTTGGCAAATTCCTCGTCCATCACCCGGTAGATTTCACGGTATTCCTCGGACTCCAAGAACTCTTTCGGAATCTGGTAACGCGGCCAGAAGTCATCGCCGATTCCCGTCTTCACCTCGAAGTGGCAACGCGCAGCGATTTTCTCCGTGTTGTCGATCGCTTCCGGAAAATCCCCGAACAGGGAACGCATCTCCGCTTCCGTGCGAAAGTAGAACTGGTCCGTCGGAAAACGGTTGTCGGTAAATTCCTTGAACTTTTCGACCAGGGCGATACAGCGCAGCGCCTTGTGCGCATCGGAATCTTCCCGCTTGATATAATGGACATCCCCGACAGCGACCAGTTCGCGCGAAAGCTCTTTTGCAAGCGAAACCGTAAACAGGTTCAGCGTCTTCTGGAGAGCGATTCCGTTGTCGCAAATCGAAAGGTAGAGATGGTCATGGTCGAAAATTTTATCAAGCGATTCGATATACGCCCGAGCCTGCGCCTCCCGGCCCGCTACGGCGTTTGAACCATAGCGACTGAAATAGTCCCCGGCAATCGCGATGAGTCCTTCCCTGTGCGCTTCCACCACCGAAAGCGGCACCGACGGCGTTTCCGACCAGCGCGCCGATTCCTCATAACGGTAACTCACGATGCGGAGGAGATTGTAATAGCCCGTCTCGTTTTCGACAAGAAGCGTCAAGCGTTCATAGCTCTGCGTGTCCCTCGGATTGCAGCCCGGCGTATCGATGTAGATGTGGCATCCTAGCACAGTCCTTATCGGAGCGAGCCCCTTTTCCTTGCGCTTCTTGTTCAGGGCCTTTCCGCGTTCCTGGAACTCCAGGATTCCGAACATCGTCCCATGATCGGTCAGGGCGACCGCAGACGCATTGTCCGTAGCCGCAGCGGCGAAAATATCGTCAAGCCGGGCAGAAGCCTGGAGAATTGAAAATTCCGAATGTAACTGGAGATGGACAAAACTCATGAAAAGCCCCGCCGATTAAGAGCGCGCCATCCGAAGTTCCGCAATCGATTCGAGCGGCAGCTCCAAAGCCTTTCCGCTTGGTTCGAGGACGATTTTCGCGACAAAGGGAACCTTGGAAAAATGCAACGCTTCGACTTTAAAGCGGATTTCGTCGGGAAGCTTCGGCAGCTTCACATTCTTGATTTCCTTCCTAGAAATTTTCGCCTCCAGGGAACCGCCCGTAGAACGCGCATAGCGCAAGACCTTGAACAGATCGACCATGGCAAACTTCTGGAAATCCCCGCCATATTTGGTCGTTTCGAGGGCTGCCGAAACGGATGTTCCATCGATTTCCGGCTTGAACAGGGAATCGGGTTCGCCTTCTTGCGTCCAGCGAAGCCAAAAAGCCTTGTTCCAGTCCGTATTGCGAAACGGTTCCACCGGGACCTTGCTCGATGGAAGCGCGGGCTCTAAGCCGTAATGCTTGAGAAGTTCTCGGATTTTCGGTTCGAATTCCGGTTTGACGATAAAGCCGTAGCCGGGAATCGCTTCTTCGACCATTTCCATGAACTGAGCGAACTGTTCTAGCGCTTCGCGGATTTCCGCCCGATCGATTTTCAGGACACGGACCGTGTCGAACGCAGAATCGTAATAGCAAGCTTCCCATTCGCGCATCGCTTCGAGCACATTGGCAGGTGCGCTGATCCAGCCTTCGAAACTTTCGACGGATTCCTTGGAAAAACCTGTTTTCAGCCCGTTCAGGAAAGAGTCCCGGGAAATAGCAAAACGGAGATACGGTTCATCGTTCTGCACATCCGCAAGGCACGCCGACATGAACAGGACGCGCGGAGCACTTTTTACCGAAATGACCATTTCAAAATTCGGGAGAGTCGAGATTTGCGCCCCGAGCATCGGCGTCGCACCGGACGAAAGCCATTCATGCGCCCAGGCCGAAAGGCGAACCGCGACAATCTTTCCCGACTGGACAGAAAATTCGAGCATTCCCAAAAGCCAAAGTTCGGCAAGCGGCTTGGGGAGAGCGGACCAGAAAATACCGTCTGCGGAAGGCAAGCGGAACGTCGGATCCAAAGTCCAGAGAATCCGCTCCGCATAAATTGCGGAAACATTTCGCCGGATGGAAAACAGGATATGCTTAAAGAAGTTATCCGAACCGTGAAAACGGCGCTTGATCCACCACTCGAGAATTTCGTTTTTGAGCCGAAAACCGTTATGCTTTAAAAAATCAAGCGCAACGTCCGTCACAATCAAATCCATGCCACGCTGCTCAATCCAACCATTTGCCGATAAAAATTCCATCAAGAGGATGATTTCCTCTCGGGAGGCTTCGTTGGAAAGCGTCTTGGAATAGCGGAACGCTTCTTCGCAAAACTGTATCGACCGACGGTGCAGATTTCCGGCTCCGTTCATCTTCATCTTTCCAAGCCGCACAAAGGAAAGCATCTGACACAGATGCCAGACCAGCATATCCTCGTAGCTGAAAAAACGCATTTTTTCGTCCGCAGCGCGTTCCTCTGTCGCAAGGAGCACATTCTTTAAAAAGTCGTCAAAGCCAAAATAGACATAGGAACCTTTTTCCGTCTTGGAACGCCACAGATAGAGCCCCTTGGCGGATTCGAGCAGAAACGGTTCGACTTCATCCCGCTTGTTCGCCGGTGCAGCAAGACGCAACTCGTTGATTTCAAGCCCGCGGCTTTCGCTGTGATAAATCAAAAAAAGACAGAGGCGTTTCCACGGTTCGAGCGAAGCGTAAAACTTTTCGAAACGCGCGGAATCGGTGAAGAATTCGATCGTTTCCGAAAGAATCTTCGCATTGTTCAACAGCCCCCGGGAACCAAACGCCTTGGCGTGCAATTCCTTGAGCTGGGGTTTGGCCATATTATTTAAAAAATCCTTGACAGCGAGCATAAAATCTCCAACAAACAGAGGCCAAAGATAGAAATTTTAACGCTCTAAAGACCGAGCAGGGACTTTAATTCTTCGAGGGTGTGCGCCACTTCATGCTTGCCGTTCCAAAGCTTCGTAAAGCTTTTTCCGTAAGCCTCGCCGACAAGCCGGTTGTCGAAGAAAAGCGCGACGCCGGAATCGGATTCGCTCCGAATCAAGCGTCCGAGGCCCTGGCGAAGTTCGAGCACAGCTTCAGGGATGTAGAGGTTCCGGAACGCATTTTCGCCATTCGCCTTCATCTTTTCCGAAAGGCTCGCTACCAGAGGGTTCGACGGATTGGGGAACGGAAGTTTCGGGATGACCAAAAGTTCGAGCGCATTTTCCGGAAGGTCGATTCCTTCCCAGAAAATCTGGCATCCGAGAAGACACGCCTCGCGCTTCTTCCGGAACATCTCCACGAGGCTGTCCATGCCGCCATCGAGCTGCTGGCACAGAAGAAGCTTGTCCTTTGCGGCAAACTTCGGGGCGAGCGCATCGTGGACTTTCGTCATACTGAGGAGGCTCGTAAAGAGGACGAGCGCATTTTTCCTGTTTTCGGGGAGTATTTCCGAAAGGACATTTTCCAAGGCCTTCTGGTATTCGGGAACGTTCGGCTTCGGCAAGAAATCCGCAATGATGATGCGACGGTTTTTGTTCACGTCGAAATCGGAAGGGTAGGTGCGGACAAACGGCTGTTTGGACTTTGAAAGCGTCGGAGCGAGCATCCCCATGCGGCGTTCAAAATACTCGAACGAGCCTTGCACGGAAAGCGTTGCCGAGGTAAACGTCGCGCTTTTAATCCACGGATAGAACTTTTCCGTCCACGGCTTTCCCGGGTAAAGCGGGACCGCCCGGAGAATTGCCGTATGCGGGTTTCCAGGTTCCTCCATGTAAAACACCCAGTCGTCCTTTCCCGCAAGGACGATAAACCCGAAGTCCTCGGCAAAGCGCCCAATTTCCATCGCCGCGCCTTCGAGGTTCCTGGCGACAAGCGAAAGCGTCGGGATGTTCCGCAAGTTCGCGCAAAGACTTTCCGAAATGGCCTTGACCGAACGGCACGCTTCCAAAACAGGCTTCGGATCCGTATCGTATTCGGCAAAGATTCCCTTTGAAAAACGGAAACCGTCCGTCTTGCGCTTGAAAACTTTCTTGCCGAGCTTGAGAAAAAACCGATGCAGCGACTTTTCGCACTCCGTCGTAGCGACCCGCAAACGCTCACAGGATTCGAGCAGCGAAACATCCGCGTTCAACGCTCTCAGCTGCGCTTCGAGTTCCGCGACAAGCCCCTTGTCCTGTTCCTTCGGGTGCACCAGGATTTTCGTGATGTTTCTCAGCCGGAAAAAGCGTACCATTTTTCCAAAACCGGAATGGCTCATCGAAGGCAAGCGGTGCGCTTCGTCAAAAACGATGTGGTCATACGCGGGGAGAAGCGCAAAATCAAGCGCAAGGTCCGAAAGAAACAGCGAATGGTTGATGAAAAGAAGGTTCGCTTTCGCCGCCTGCCGACGCACGTTCAATCCGAAACACTTGCCGTAATGGGGACACTTCTCGCCGAGGCACGTCGAAGCGTCGCTCGAAAACTTGTTCCACAGCAGACGGTTCCGGGAAAGATTGAATCCCGTATTTTCGCTGCCGTCGCCTGTCCGCGTCTGTTCTATCCAGGGAATAAGCGTCATGAACGATTCACGTTCGTCGGGCGCGAGCAGGACATCGGGCGAATTGAGATGTTCTTCGAACTTTCGGAGGCAGATGTAATTGCCGCGGCCCTTCATCACGAGAGGCGAAACCTTTTTCCCGAAAAGCGGAGCGATCGTCGGAAAATCATGTTGGCTGAGCTGTTCTTCAAGCGTGCGGGTTGCCGTACTGATGACGACACGTTCACCGGATGCCGCCTTGAGAGCCGCCGGAACCAGGTAGGCGAGCGTCTTTCCCATCCCGGTGCCCGCTTCGAGAATCGAGATTCCGCCCTTATACATATTGCGCTCCACGACTTCCGCATAGTTCGCCTGGGATTCGCGGGACTTGTAATTCGGAACGATTTCCGAAAGTTTTCCGTTTTCCGCAAAAAACTCCTTCACCCGCGGCAAATGTTCTCCCGGATTCTGGGCCGGCGACGAAATATCTTCCGGATCAAGCGGTGAAAGCTTTTCGTGTGACGGAAGACAATCCTCGAAAATTTTTTCCCAGACCGTCCCGAGCGAAAGCCGGTAAAGATGATGCTTCACAAACGTATCAAAAGAATCGATTTCCCTGAGCGCCTTCCAGAAAAGTTTTCCACAGGCGTCCGCGTCGGGAAGTGCCCGATGGGCGCGTTCCCGCGGAATATCCAGATACGAGACAAGCGTTTCCAGCTTGTGGTTCGGAACCTTCCGAAAAGCGATCCGCGAAAGGACAAGCGTGTCGAACACGGGATTCGAATCGATGGATATTCCCACCTTGGCGAAGGAATCTCTCAAAAACTTTGTATCGAACAGCGCATTGTGCGCGACTATCGGATAATCTCCCAAAAATTTCCGGATGTCCCCGGCGACTGAAGCGAAGTCCGGCATATCCGCCAGATCCGAATCGGAAATCCCGGTAAGCGAAGCGATAAACGGGCGCAAATGTTGCGACGGCTTAATCAAGAAATCCTTGCTCTCTACCGGTTCGCCGTTTTCAAAACGCTCCAGGGCGACTTCAATGATTTCATCGTGTTCAAAGTCTAGTCCGGTCGTTTCCAGGTCGAGTGCGATATACACGTTCGGTTTCATCTGATTCCTCTATTTCTTGCCAGCCGAAAGAATCGGCAAGCGGGATTCGATTGCATACAAAGTATTTGCGCCGCGTTCAACGACAAGCGTATCCGCCAAGGCGCGCCACGGCATTCCGTGGTCAAATTCAAAAAGGTTTCCGGCGTATGGAACGTCTAGGGAATCCTTCGTCCGAAAATATTCCATCAGGTACTTTCCCTCGGTCAGGTCTTCCATCTGGAAATTTCCGTCAAGCGTACAGTTCGCGGTCACGAATGTTTCGGAATCGACCTTGCGAATGCGCACCCGCGTATCCCTCGATCCGCCCGGAATCTTTCCCGAAAGGCTCGCCAGCTGGAGCTTCGGAACCGTTTCAAATTTCGCCCATGTCCGCGTCTTCTGCGTCACGATCGTATCGCGTTTTCCCGTCGCGGAATCCGGAGACGAAAGCGTCGAATCCGCATAGCGTTCTAACAGTTCCACCTTCGCATCCGTCTGGAACTTTTCGTCGCCGAACACCAGAAAACGTACCGGATCCTTTCGCAAAATCTTCACGGAAAGCGTATCCTTGTTCTGGACAAATACCAGCCGGCCTCGAAGCGAATCCAGTAAAGAATCCGCAACGGGCTTGTCATAGACCACTTCGACGGAATCCTTCGGAAACACGTTCTTCGCGCCGCTAGCGGGAAGAGTAGAGACCTTCGCCGGAGAAAGCGTATCGCCTTTCATCTCCTTCCATTCGAGCGAAAGCGTCGAAAGCTTTTCGGAAAGATGCCTCCCCAAAGAATCCCGTCCGACCTTGCACGCAAAAGTATAGGACGAATCGCGGTTCGCCAGGGAATCGAAGTAAAATTCCACATCGTCGCTTTTCGGCGAGCGGTAAATCCAGCTCGGAGCGATCCGCTCGGAATCGGGAGAAAAGAGCGCGCAGTTTTCCTTGGATAAAAACGCGCTGTCGAGCAAAAGGTTCTTTGAAAATTTCGCCGAGAGCGAAGCCTTTCCCGTCTGCGTCACCGCATCGAGCGAAACAGGCGTCGTATCCTGGTCGGCAAGGGCAATCCAGAGCGAGTCCGCGCTTTGTGGCGAAAGCTCCAAGTCAAATTCTCCCACGCCGGCAAGCTCAACCGAAGGCTCGATTTTCTGGTTGCCGTTTTCGTCGAGAAAGGCGACGACGCGGTAACGGCCCGCTTTAAGCCCTGCCAAGTGGAAACGCCCGAGGCTATCCGTCTGCGTCGAAAAAATGGGAATTTCCCGGGTGAGCTTCGGAATCGAATCCGCCTCTACGCTCAGGGAATCGCGGAATTTTTCCAGGTAATGGTGTGCGGACCGCTCAGACGCCCCCATCAAAAAAAGTCCCACGGTCGGGTATTGCTTTTTTTTCACCATCGAGGTTGTCACCATGACGCGACCCGACACGGAAAGCGAATCGATGACGGGTCCAGTCGAAAAAGTCAAACGGAAAGGTTCCGCAATCGCATTGCCGCGAAGGTCCTTGAGACCGCTCGCAATCGTCAGCGTATATGTCGTGTTTTCGTCGAGCCTCGCCTTCGAACGGATAAAAAGTTCATCGCCATCGACTTCGAACTTGAGCCTCTTTTCGAGCGGCGGAGAAATCGTTACGGCGCTCCGCGGAACCGAAGCAGCAATCCACTCGTCAAATTGCAAATGGACATTCAACTCCGGCGGTACATTGACTGCACCCGGTGCGGGGAACACGCCGGCGACTCGCGGTGGATACTTGTCTTCCGGGCCACCCTGAGGCGCAATGGACGTTGCACAGTCGGCGACGAACAAGGTCAGGAAAAAAAGTGTCCACCTGCGAAATTTCATTTCAGCGTATCAGTTTCCGATCAGATGGATAACTTTCCCAATCCGCGAGAAACGAATCCGGAACGGAATCTGGAACCACGAGAGCGGTTTCCCAAACGAAAAACCATGATCGGAATTTTCAAACGAGAAATAGACGATAAAGGCTTTCGCCTTGATGTTCTTCTGGGAAACGAAGCCCCAGTAGCGGCTGTCCGCGGAATTGTCCCGGTTGTCGCCCATCATAAAGTAAACGGGATATTTCACCTCATAGCGTTCCACCGGAGCGCCATCCACAAGAATCCTCGCCTTCAGGGAAAGCGACGAATCCAGCGAAACGTTGTAAGCGAGGTCGCCCAACTGCGCACCTTCAAAATAATCATAGCTCACCGGGCGTGAAAGCCCCGGATAATTGCCGTTCGGGTCAAACCTCGGAATAAATCCGGTCCGCGCAAGTTTCGCTAGCAAGGCAAAATCCATCGGCCCCACAATCGTATCGCCTTGCCGTAACCCCTGTCCCATAATGCGCCCTTGCGAAAGCGCCATGTTCAGCAAAAGCCCCCGATCGCTCTCCACGGGAATCCGGAAATTTTCAAACGTGTAGTCCGGCACTTTTACGGAATCCTTGAACAGGGAAAGTTCCAGTTCCACTTTTTTATCCAGGTTTTCCTGCGCCATCAGGGATTTCACCCACCAGAGCCTCGAAAGAGAAAGCCCTTCCAAGTCGATGATGTCTTCCGGAGCGGGAATGCGGACAGGCTCAAGCGAATCCCGCGCCCCTGCAGACCGGAAATACGCCGAATACTTTCCTTTCCCGGGAAGCTTTTCCTGGGGAACCCCGTTCTGGAACAGCACACCGTTCCGCACGGAAACCGTATCGCCAGAAGTCGCGACGCAACGCTTGATAAAATCCTTCGGACCGTCAGCGTAATGCACCAGGTGCGGGTTTCCGGGAATCGGTTTGGAATCCCAGTAAAAATTCCCGAACATCAGCGCATCCGCCAAGTGCGTATAGCGCCAATAATCGTAATCGGGATAGGCAGGTTCGCCCGGATACCGGAAGATGACAACATCGCCCTTTTTCGGAGCGGTCAGCCCCGGAAGCTTCGAATGGGTAAACGGAATCGGCGAACCGTAGGTAAACTTTAGTCCCAAAATAAAGTCGCCCGTGAGCAGCGTATCTTCCATGGAACCGCTCGGAATCTGGAACGCCTGGATAACATACTGGATAACCACCAGCGCACAGGCAATCGGGATGACAAGTTCCCTCATCAGGGCTTTCACACAACGAGATACAGACTTTTTCGAAACCATACTTTTACAAGATAGAAATTTTCAAAAGAACCTCGGTCCAAACGCAGCGCGGTCGTGCCCATTATTTTCTATCTTGCAGACATGAACGATATTTTTGAAACATACCGAGGGCTGGTTCTTCTTTTTTCGGTTGCCGTCCTCCTCCTGATAATTTCACGCCATCTCTTTTTACCGTTTTTCAAGAAAATAGCCGAAAAAAGCAAGAACAAGTTTGACGATATGCTCGTCGAACGCAAAACTGTCGAGCGGGCCGTCCACATCGTCCCAGCCATCATTCTTTACACGGGACTTCCCCACGTTCTCCCGCAAGACTCCTTTCTTTTTCAATCGCTTTTCACGCTGAACAACCTCTACTTTATCGTGGTAGGTTTCCTTGTCTATGATTCCTTTCTCCACGCCTTTGCGGACCACATTCTTTTGCACTCCCAGAAGCAAGGCCTTCCGATTCAGGGGGTTCGCCAGGCGGCCCTTCTCGTCGGATTTTTAGTCTGCACGATTCTCGTCGTTTCGCAAATCACCGGAAAAAGCCCCGTCATTCTGCTCTCGGGTCTCGGAGCGCTCGCCGCGGTCTTCATGCTCATTTTTCGGGATCCCATCCTGGGTTTTACCGCCGGCGTACAGATCGCGACATTCGACCTGGTCCGCACCGGCGACTGGATTGAAATCCCAAAGGAAAACATCAACGGAGTAGTCCACTCGGTCTCGCTCACCAGCATCCGTATCACCAACTGGGACAATACCACGAGCGTTCTTCCGGCATACAGCCTTGTTTCCACGCCGTTCAAAAACTGGCGACTCATGCAGGAATCCGGCAGACGTCGCATCCAGCGCGCGCTTCTCATCGACGCCCGTTCCCTCGCCCCGCTTACCGAAACGCAGATTCTGCAGCTAAAGGAAAATTCCCTCTATAGGCCGGTTCTCGAAGAACTCCTCGCCGAACTTTCGGAAGGCGAAAGCCCCCTCAATCTGGCAGCCTACCGTCTCTGCATCTCCGCGTTCCTCCGCACCATTCCCGAGATAGACACGTCCCGCACGCTGATCGTCCGCGAACGGGAATCGAACGGCTACGGAATTCCGCTCGAAATCTACCTGTTCACGACATACGCCAAATGGGTTTCCTACGAAGAATTTTCCGCGTCTCTTGCCGACAGGCTCATCGCAAGGCTTTCGGAATTCGGTCTAAGGCTTTACCAGAAAATTTAGGGACTAGGAATTAGTTCGTGGACGTCTAGGCTTAGCGGACGGACAGTGGTCAGTGAGCAGTGAGCAGAACTGCGTACATCTAAGCTTTTGGAAAGCGGTACGAGGGACACGCTATACGGGAAACGGATGCGGAATGATGTCATTCCCCGGCTTGACCGGGGAATCTAGATTATCGGGTCAAGCCCGATAATGACAGTTTAAGCGACATAGATGTCTGCAACTCCAAGCTCTAAGATCTCAGTTCTAAGCTCTGAACCCCTGTTCCCTGACTACATTTCTCATTGCTAATTCCTAATTGCTCATTTCTAACTGACCACTGATTCCTGCGTCCTGTTTCCTGATCTCTACTATCAACTCACAACTACTCCCTTTTCCCTAATCCCTGAAACCACTCGTCCCGCATCCCATTCTAAAACTACCCACGAACAAATTAATTTTCAGCAAAGACAAAAAAGACATCCTCCGGGTTCTCTACGCTCGAAGCTACTCTTTTAGAAAAGATAGCCCACCTCGCCTGTCAGTTTTTCAGGGTCAAAAGACCGGGCATAAACATCGAAGCAAGAGTTCGGAGCTGATTGAATCTTGTTAGATCGGGCATAACTACCGAAGGATGCCTTTTCTAATATAAACAGGAAAAGTTCCCGAAGCAAGCACTTTTTGTCTTTATTTCCGTACTTTTGTCATTTATTTGTCAAAATGTGATGAAGCTTGCAATTTGTCAAGTTCGTCGGACAGCATGTCGGTTAGAACTTTCGCCACTTTCTGGCTTTCCAGATAAAATTCCTTGTAGCGGGCGTGGCGACGGCGCATATCAAAGAGCTCCGACGTGATATCCATCGCCATCAGGAGCATCTGCTTGCGCATGTCCATCCGGGCGTCCGCCTTCACATAAGTTTCGACCTTTTTTGTCACATAGGCGACAATCGCAGAAAGTTCCGCATCGGTAAGATCCGTCTGGATTTGAAACCGGTCGTTCCCGATTTCAACCCGAGTTGTGTGCAAGGAAGAATCCCGAGCGTCCATTGGTCACCTCATTCCTTCATTCCGACGCCAAACGAATCGGTGGCTGCGAACCACCTCAGCCGAAAAAATCCGCTTGTGCAGACTCCCCTGCCGAATCGTTCGACTGTTCCTCGGAGACCTGTGGTTCTTCACCCGGCGACTGCACCGGAATCTCCGTTCCAAGTTCGTTTTCAATCGTCGAAAGCAGGTTCTGGAATTTTTCCCGGGCGTTCTGGATTTCGTCGCCCTGTTCGCTCACGACCTTGTCCATGTCGGCAAGCTTTGCTTCCTTTTCGGAAAGAGCCATCTTCACGGATTCGAGTTCCGCGTCGCGTTCGGCAACAGTAGCCCGGAGAGTTTCCGCTTCGGAATTCTTCGCGGCAAGTTCCGCATTCAGGTTCGAAACATCCGCATTCCTGTTTGCCAATTCCCCCTGGAGCGTTTCAATCTGCCGGGACTTTTCAGCTGCGTCCGAACGCAAGTTTTCCAATTCAGCGGCCTTTGCGGCAACCGACTTTTCCGCCTCGGCTTTTTCGTTTTTCAAGCGGCGAAGCGCTTCGAGCATTGATTCAATCTTTTGAGAAAGCAAATCCAGATTTTCGAGATTCATCGTTGAAAACTCCTTCTTGATACATATAAAATATACAAAGTTGCCACGGTATCCGACAGAAAAGAATTCGATTTTCTGTGGAAAAACCAAGTGCAATTTTTCCAAGCATTTCCATTCTTTGACAATATCTGACAAATCAAAAGATTATTTTATCTTCGAACCCCAACAAGGAAAACCGATGAGCATCGTTCTATTGAGATGGAATCCCGAAATTTCAAGTTTCCGCATGGAAGACTTCAAAAAAGCCTTGAAATGCGCACGAAACTCCCAAAATTACACGTTAAACTGGAGTGTCTGGGAACACGAAAAGATTCACAGCGGGGACCGTTTTTTCATGCTCCGCGTCGACAAAGGCAATGCCGGAATCGTGATGAGCGGACGCATCGTTTCCGAACCCTATCCGGAAAAGGACTGGTCCGGGAAAAACCGAAAGATTCACTACGTCGATATCGTTCCCGATTTTCTCATCGATTCCAATCACAAACCTCGGCTCCGCCTAGCGGATCTAGAAAAAGAGATGCCAAAATACGTCTGGAAAGAAGGCCACTCCGGCATGGTCCTAGAGGAACCCTACGGGACAAAGCTCGAATGGCTTTGGGCATTCTCTAACCATCATTATGCCCTCGACAGCTTGAAACTCGATTTAGCCCACAAAAAAGGTGAAATTAGATTAAGTTTCAAAATTGAATGATATCGCCCAAAAACCTATACAGTCTTTTTCCCAGTTTCAAAAATGTTAAATCGGTCAAGCCTTTTTAAGAACCTGTTTTCATACGTGTCGGGCATAGCCCAGCAAGCTCGCTAAACTGTCATTATCGGACTTGATCCGATAATCTCCAGACACAAAGGGATTCCCCGGTCAAGCCGGGGAATGACAGTGTCGGTGCACAGGAATGACATTGAACTACCGCATCACAAGAAACTTAAATGTCCACAATTCTAAGCTCTAAGTTCTCTCAACTAAGTTCTGAATCCCGCTTCCCAAAAGCCTAGATGTCTGATGCTCTGACCACTGAACACTGGCCACTAAGCTTAGACGTCCGCAAACTAATGCCTGTTCCCTAATCCCTGAGAACATAGACGTCTGCGCTTCTTTATAAAGACATTCTCTAAGACTTTTGCCGTTCGAAGCACTCAAGGCGAAAAAGAGAACAAAGGTTTAGCGTTCGTCCTTTTTCCGCGGGCAAGAAAAACTTACAACCGTCCGAAAAGCCGTAGCAGAATATACTTTAATTTCTTGTTCAACAAGGAAATCTTTATGCGCTTCTTGACGACAGCCATCCTCTGCTGCGCCACGACATTCTCGTTTGCCGCAAGCGTAATCAAGCAAGATATCGATGACGCCGACCAGATGCAGACATTTTACAACCCTGACCGCGGATTCTACACGCCGCAGGTCATTCACTTTAAAACGACCGCCGAGGAATACAAACCTTACGGCAATCGCTTCATCCACTTGCGCGCGGATATTTCCGAATTTTCAAGCAATTCCCGCTGGGGAGATTCCATAAATTATAACCACGGAACGACCCAAGACCTGACCGAAGGCTTTCTGGATTCGTTTCGAAAATATCTCGACCGGGTTCGCGCCCAGAATTCAACTGTCATCGTGAGGTTTTCCTACGACCCGTGGTATAACGGCAGCTGGAAATATCAAAGCGGCTTCGAAATGGAACCCGGACAGGAATGGATTTTACGGCACATCCGGCAACTCGCCGAAGTCTATGATGAATACGACGATGTCATCACCGCTGTAGAACTAGGCATGTATGGTCCCTATGGGGAAAACCACACAAGCAAGATTTCCGGTTCAAAAAATGCAGGCGAAGCGTTGCGGGAACTGATCCGGCATACAAAATCCATAGACCTCGTCGCAAGGACGGCGGCAGTCGTCGCCCAGGCTTTTGAATTTTCCACGCAAGGCGACGACCGGTACGCCGTCACATTCCGTATCGACAGCCCGTATTTTCAAGCGAAAGCGGACTCCAGCGGAGCGGATATTTACCGCGTCGGGCTTTTCAACGACGGATACCTGGGAACGGAATACGATTACGGAACCTGGGGAGGAAGTTGCGACGAAAGCATCTGCCGCGAAGAGGGCGTCGCCTGGCTCGAAAAATACGGGGCGAACACAAGCTATGGCGGGGAAGCGCTCACAACGGCAAACGGTTACAAAAAAATCAACACCGTCGAGTTTCTCTCTTACGAAGGCTTCCGCACCCATACAAGCTATTTAAACATCCAATGGAACAACAACCTAATCGCGGAATGGAAGAATACGACATTCACGCCGCGCGACCCGATCGATTCCGGCTACAGTTCCGCATTCAAGTATATCGATGACCATCTAGGCTACCGCTATGTTCTCAAGGAAGCCTACCTGATAGATTCCCTCGGGCCAAAAAGCGACTTGCCGATACGGCTAAAGATTCAAAACGTAGGTTTCGGCAACATGATAAAATCGCGCCCGGTGACGATTGTCCTCCGAAAAATAGAAGGCGACAGCTACGGCACCCCCATTGAACTCAGACAAAGCGGAAGCTTTGACCCGCAGACGATACGCTCCAGAACAGTAAAATTAAAATCCCCGTTCGATGAAAAAGGAAACATCGCCGATTACGGCAATATCCAGGCAGAGACAGCATTCGACGGCATGAACGAAGTCCGGCTCGAAGCGAAACTGCCCGACTCCCTTTCCGAAAGCGACTACGCGGTGTTCCTGCGCATTTCGCAATACGGAAATTGGCCCGCGGACAGCAACTATTCCACGGTCCGCTTTGCAAACGATTCCGCCTACTTCGACAAATTGATCGGTTCCAATTACATCGGCAAATTCACGCTGAGCGCAAAGGCTCCCACATTTACAGCAATCCCGGAATTTCCCCGAAAGCTCGCCGGCATTCAAATTTTCTTTTCCGAAAAAACGCTCACCGTCCAAAACGCCGACCGTATTGAAATTTTTGACTTGACCGGGCACAGGATTTTGGCGAGAAAGCTTTCGACCAACACGGAAACGATCTCTCTTGAAAAGTTCCCTCGCGGAAAATTTATCGCAAGAGCGTTTCATGGTCAAAAAAGCAAAATCGAAATTCTCAACAGCCGGTAGGCACCACAGTTAGATAGAGCTTCGTTGATGTAGAAAAGAATCAGGAAACAGGAGTCAGTGGCTAGTGGTTGGTTGACAGAAGTCAGGAATCAGCGATGTTAGTTAGGAATTAGAAAGGAGGAATTGACGTTTTAACGAACTGCCAGTTGTCAGGAATCAGGAGTCAGCGGTTAGAACGGGAAGCGGGACACGGTGAGAGGGACGAGGGACGTCTGAGCGAACTTTTACATTCGACGTCATTCACCGGCAATTTCACTTTAACTGTCATTACCGGGCATAGACCCGGTAATCTCCGAAAAGGGATTCCCGTGTCGGAGCACGGGAATGACATTGTAGCGAGCAAAGGGAGACAGTACGCTTAGAAACACCGCATTCCGTGTTCCTCGTACCGTTTCCCAAAAATTTAAACGTCAAAATTTCCAGTTGAAAGAAAATCAACTCAAAACGCCCTGTAAATTCCGACAAGAGCGATGATTTTTCCGATGATGGCGGGAAAGCCGGGCAAGAGGAAACAAAGAATGACCCGTGTCAGGCGATTTTTCCACCAGCGTGAAACCTTCCAAATATCCTCCGAAACGGTTTCGAACTCCTCGACCCGCGGTGGCCTCATATAGACCTGCACCAACGCGACAAAAAATCCCACTCCGATAAGCGGCGTAAGCCCGGTAAACGGAGCCGCAACAAGAGCCGTAAGAATCGCAAGCGGATGCGCTCCGGCGACAATCGCACCGAGCATCGCACCGCCGCCCGTGAGGAGAAACCAGTTGAGCGTCAGCTCGCCCGCTTTTTCCATGCCAGAATGATAGCCTACAAAAAGAATCGAAAGAACAATCGCCGCGGTCACCGCCCAGCCAAAAATTTTAAATATCGGAGACGACGGCCTGATTTTGCAAAGTTCCTCTTCGCACGGAAGCGGAACCTCATTTTCAATGATGTTCCGAATGCCCGCGACATGGCCCGCACCGACAACAGCAAGAACCTTATTCCCCGGAGCGTTGCGAATCCGACTTGCGAGATAGGCGTCCCGCTCGTCGATAAGGACCGTCTTGACTTCCGGGAAAGCGTCTCCGAATTCCTGCATCATCGTCGAAAGAGAATCCTTTTCCCGGATGCGCTTCAGCTCTTCCTCGCTCACTTCCGTCTTGTCAAAAAGGCTCGAAAAAAGCGAAGCGACGAGCGACAGCTTGCGATACCAAGGCGTCATGCTCCATGTCCGACGAAGCGTCACTTTTACATCCCTGTCAGCAAGGACCAGCGGAATATCCGCCTTGCGAGCTTCCAACACCGCTTCATAAAGTTCCGCACCGGGGCGCACCCCCGTCTGCATTCCCATCCGCTTCTGGTAAGAACCCAACACGAGATTCGCCACAAGCGTTCCCAGCTGGCGTTCCCGGATGATTTTCCGCAGATCGGTCTTTTTCCACCGTTCGGGATCCTCTAAGGACCGGAGTCTTCCCTCGTCGAGTTCCACGCACACCGTATCCGGCTGCAAATCGGCAATCGACTTCGCCACCAGATCCTTGGATTCCTTGGAAATGTGCGCAGTCCCCACCAAAAAAAATTCCTTGCCGTCTTTTTGTACAATCCGAGAGATGTCTTCATTTTCGATCATGGGAAAAATGATAGAAAATCCTTGCAAGGATTCCGCAACTTTGACAAAAATGAAATCATTCGTTCCGCATTTTGATTATATTTTGGCAAGAAAGTATCTCGGAGGATTTAGAGATGAAAAAGATGGTCTTGGGTTGGCTTTCCGCCATTCTTCTCGTTGGGTGCGCAAGTACGCCGCCGAACGATCCCACAGCAATCAACGACGCGTTGATCGGTTTTACCGTCAATTCCCAGGGTGAACATTGGCACGAAGCGATCCTCTTTGTCACGCCGGACGAAGCGGACGAAATCTCGGACGAAAACGGCCTGATGAAGCAGGAATATCGCGTAGCGGCCAGCCGTCTCCGCATTTCCGCCCTGCGGCAAATGCCTTGGAGAGTCGATAAGAAAGGTCGCCTCATCGGTATCAAGGCGGTTCTCGACGACTTCAACCGGAAGTACGCCGTGTCCGAAGACGAAAAGAAGGTCGGAACGAACCTTGAACAGATGCGCCAGGAACGCATCAACCGCACGCTCGAAAAGGGCAAGCGCATTATGGCAGGCGAAGAGGAAGAAGCGCAGAAGGAACCGGAAGTCGAAGTCTTTACGAACAAGCTCACCGAAGAAGAGAAACGCAAATACGGAAGCACGGGCGAACTTCGCAAGCCAGACGAGGCGTTCGAGGAATCCACGTTCGACTTCGCAACCGACGAACCATCCTCCGACTCCAACTCCGATTCCTACGATTCGGAACCATCGGATGAGCCTGTACAAGTCTTTGAACCCGAAAACCAGGGCGTCGAGGAAGACGGCTACTACGGACCGGACGAAAGCGGCGCGACATCCGATTTCTAGCGAACGGATTTTCTTCGGATTGCTATATTTCAAAACATTGAAAACCAAGTCCCATATCATTATCGCCATCGACGGTCCTAGCGGCACCGGTAAGAGCACAACCGCAAAGCTTGTCGCCAAGGATCTCGGACTGACCTATCTAGATACCGGAGCGATGTACCGGGCGATTACGTTCGCCGCTCTAGAAAAGGGCGTCAGACCGACCGATACGCAGGCCCTCACCGAGCTTCTCCGTTCGACGGACATCCAGTTTGATGCGAACAATCAAATTGTCATCGACGGAATCAACCGCGAACAGGAAATCCGCAGCAAGCGCGTCACCGAAGCGGTCAGCCACTACAGCGCGATCCCCGAAGTGCGCAAGACTCTCACCGAGCAGCAAAGGAAGATTGCAAGCAAGACAAGCAGCATTCTCGACGGTCGGGATATCGGGACGGCGGTATTTCCCAACGCGGACTTTAAATTTTTCCTCGTCACGGATCTCAAGGTTCGCGCCGAGCGCCGCTATCTTGAATGCCGAGAAAAAGGCATTTCGATGACGCTCGAAGAAATTGAAAGAAATTTGGCGGAACGCGACCGGATTGATTCCAGTCGCGCCACGGCTCCGCTAAGGAAAGCCGCAGACGCCATTGAAATTGACACCACACAACTCTCAATACAACAACAGGTCAAGAAAATCGAAGACTACGTAGGTGTGGTGGCGTAACTTCGATTTCTTTTCCACAACCAAACCAAAACAAATGTCCCAACTCAAATACGGAACAGACGCGGATCTCCAAGAGATTCTCGAAGCAGAAAAAGAACTCGGATCCATCGGCACAAACCAGGCCGCGGAAGCCTACGCCGGCATGGAAGGCCTCGAAGCAGGCAAGGTCGTCACCGGCAAGATCAGCCAGGTGAACGATCAGGAAGTGCTGGTCGATGTGAACTTCAAGTCCGAAGGCGTCATCTCCCGCAACGAATTTAAAGATGACGAAGTCCCCGAAGTCGGTTCCGAAATCGAAGTCTATATCGAAAAACTCGAAGACGATGACGGACGTCTCGTCCTCTCCAAGCAGAAAGCGGACTTCGTCCGCGTGTGGGAACGCATCCGCCAGGCTTACGAAAACAACGAAATCGTCCGCGGAACGCTCACGAAGCGCATCAAGGGCGGCGTGGTTGTCGATCTCTTCGGCATCGACGCATTCCTCCCGGGTTCCCAGATCGATCTTCGCCAGATTCCCGACATCAACGCCCTCATCGGCCAGGAATTCGACCTCAAGGTCATCAAGGTCAACAAGGCTCGCCGCAACATCGTCGTGTCCCGTCGCGTCGTTCTCGAAGAACAGCGCAACAGCCAGCGCGACAAGGTCCTCGAAAACCTCGAAAAGGGCCAGGTTCGCAAGGGCATCGTCAAGAACATCACCGATTTCGGCGCGTTCATCGACCTTGGCGGCGTAGATGGACTTCTCCACATCACCGACATGAGCTACAAGCGCATCAACCACCCGTCCGAAGTGGTCAAGCTCGGCGACGAAGTGGAAGTGATGGTCCTCGACTTCAACGACAAGAAGGAACGCATCTCGCTCGGCATGAAGCAGCTGAAACCGCATCCCTGGAAGGATGTCGCAGCCCGCTATCCGGAAGGCATGGTCGTCAAGGGCAAAGTCGTTTCCATTACGGATTACGGCGCATTCGTCGAACTGGAAGACGGCATTGAAGGCCTCATCCACGTTTCCGAAATGTCCTGGACGCAGCATGTCAAGCACCCGTCGAAAATCCTCGTCGTCGGACAGGAAGTGGAAGCGGTCGTGCTCAAGGTCGAAGAAGAACAGGAACGCATCTCGCTCGGTCTCAAGCAGCTCGAAGAAGACCCATGGGAACACATCGACGAAGAACTGCCTCCGGGTGCACGCGTCGTCGGTGAAATCCGTAACCTCGCCTCTTTCGGTGCGTTCGTCGAAATCAAGGATGGCGTTGACGGTCTCATCCACGTCTCCGACATGTCCTGGACGAAGAAGATCAACCACCCGTCCGAAATGGTCAAGAAGGGCGACAAGGTGGAATGCGTCGTGCTCGCAGTCGATAAGGAAAAGCGTCGCATTTCGCTCTCCATGAAGCACCTCACCGAAGATCCGTGGGATACCGTCGAAACGACCTATCCGATCGATTCCGAAGTCAAGGGCAAGATTATCCGCCTCCTCGACCGCGGTGTTGTCGTTGAACTTCCGAACGGCATCGAAGGTTTCATCCCGGTTTCGAAACTCACCGCCGAATACATCAAGGTTCCGGCGGACGCGTTCAAGGTCGGCGACGAAGTTCCGGCTGTCGTAACGGAAATCGACCAGAACAATCGCAAGATTACCCTCTCGGTCGTCGATTACTTCAAGAGCCGCGAATCCGCTGAACTCAAGGCTTGGATGGACTCCCACAAGCCGGGTGAAAACGGAACAACCATCGGCGAAGCAGTCGCTCCGGCGAAGAAGAAAACCGCCAAGAAAGCCAAGAAGGCCGACGAAGCGGAAGCCGAAGAATCCAAGGAAGAAGCGAAGTAATTCGGTTCTAGCCTAGAATTCAAAAATCCCGAATCCATTGGATTCGGGATTTTTTTACGCTCAAAGAGCAACATCTATCCGCGCGTAATGCGAAATTTCAAGCTGATAACATTTCCCTTTCCCTCGTCAAAGTCAGACGGCAATTTCCAAAAAGTCACCGCGAAACGGTAGGAAAATTCCGTTCCGATAGACCACGCATCGCTCGTCCACCAGTCCATGCCGACTTCAAAACTGTTGAAAAGTTCCGCCGAATAAAGCTTTATCCTATCCCTAAATTTTTTACTCTGGTAGTAATTTCCGCCGAACGAAACCGACTGGCCAACATGCAGCCCGCGCAACGGCGAATCCGGGCGCAAAAAAGGATAGAACGCGAATCCGAGACCGGCTGTAGCCCGCCCGCCAAAAGCCTCCTTGTCTTCAAACCGTTCCTTGGCAATCAGGGCGGAAACCTCTTCGGTACTCCAGATTTTCCGCGTCAGTTCCAGCGTTCCCGTTTGAAGCGAAAGATCGATTTCCGAATACAGCACCATCAGGTTCCAAAAGGATTTGCCGAAGCGGATATCAAACGCCGGGAAAGGATCGCCGCTAAAACGGATATTTTCAGAAACTTTGACATCGATATATCTAGGATTCTCCCCATAATACCTATCATCATATTTTCCCGAAATTTCCGCCGAAGAATACGAAGGTCCTGCGCCAAAGCTAAAGTAAAAGCCCCGATGCGTCCTAGGAGTTCGCGACCAGATAAATACAGAAAGCATCAACACAAAAGCGAATGTCTTTACGTACAAATTCATTCTATCCTCGTGTCATGCGGAACATGAGTTGGAATCCGTTTACCTTGTTGTCGGAATCATTGTTTTCAAATCGCGGTTTCCCATGGAAATAATTGAGCCCGATTCCCAACGAAAAATGGTCGTTCACCCACCATTCCTTGCCGATTTCCACGGTAAATCCCAAATCGACATCCAGGTTCGGTCCCGAAGAAATTCCGTCGCCAAAGACCGCTCCCAAACCATAACCTACGGAACCGCCGACAAAAAAACCGTTCCATGCGGAATTCGGATTTCGAAACGGATAAATCGACGAACCGAAACCCACATAGGTGCGCAGCATCCAAGACATATCATCGGAATATTCTTCCGAAAAACCATCTTCCATATAGACTTCCGAATGATTCGCTTCACCCAAATAGCCGGTAAAATTGAAAATCGTATAGAATGCGACCAAGTTTCCGATAGCCGTTCCAAAACGAAATTCCATCACCGGAAAGCCAAAGCCTTCAAACGTGACCTTGTCCTGGTAACGGGCATCGTCATCATGGCTTTCAAAATTGATGTAAGAAATTCCTACATCAAAACTATTGTAAAAGCCTCGATGTTCCTTTGGATGCGAATTTGAAACGGTTTCCGCAACGCCAGACGAAGCGAAAGCGGCAAGAATCAGAAAAGCGAATTTAATTTTTTTTTGCAAGCATAGGGCAAATATAGAAACTGTTCCCGAAAATATGGAAAAATTTTCAAAGTTAAATTATTTTATGCGCAAGATGCCCCATTATGTCTATATGCTCGAATGCAAAGGCGACCGAATCTATACGGGATACGCGACCGATGTCGAGAAGCGTTTCGATGCCCACAGACAAGGCAAGGGAGCGCGATTCACCAAGGCGTTTCCGCCAAAAAAAATTTTGAAAGTCTTTACATTAAAATCCAAGCACGACGCGCTGCGACTCGAAGCGTTGATCAAGCGGCAAAGCGCCCAAGCCAAGCGGGACTGCATCCTGCTTCCCGACGGAATCCTCCCGGATTTTTTCTACGAAAGGCCAAAAAGTTTTGACAAAAATCCACCCGAGTAACCACTCCGGCAATTCGAATTTATTTTTGAGAGCAAGATCAAGAAGGCTTTATGGACTTTTCAAAAATTCCCCATCCTGTCAATTTCAAGTTTCGGAATTCCGTACAAAGTAAAAAGTTCACCTGTCTCGGAAACGGATTCTTCCGTTTGCAGATTTCTTTCGGCTGCGAAAATCCGAGACCGTTCAAATGGAACGAAGAAGCGTTTCGTACAAATAAACCATCTAAAAATTTTTCAAATCGAGCCAGGTTTTCAAAGGGAAATTTCCAAGTTTTTTCCCCTTCCGGCAAACCTCTTTTGGAAAGCGCCCGGGAAGGCTTTTTCGGAACATGCCAAAACCGCTGGCTGATGCGTTTTGAAGCTAGCGAAGACTTTCACTTTTACGGGCTGGGAGAACGCGCCGGAAAGCTCGACCGCAAAGGAACCCGCGCACAAATGTGGAACGTCGATGCCTGGGGCGCTCACGGAACAATCAAGTGCCGCGACGACGAACCCGATCCGCTCTATGCAAACATTCCCTTCCTACTCATCCGAAAAGGCGAAGATGCTGTCGGGATTCTTGTAAACGATGCGGGTCGAGTCTTCTTTTCGCTCTCGCCCGATATGCGACTTCATCCGAGCCAGGAACCGGTCCAAGGCTCGTCCCTCTATTTTGGCAGCACAAGCGGTCCCGCCGATGTTCTCTTTATCGTCGGAAACGATGCCGCTGATGTCATCTCTAAACTGGGAAAGCTCGCCGGTCCACTCCACGTCCCTCCGGAATGGGCGCTAGGCTATCACCAGAGCCGCTGGGGATATGCGGGAACAAAAGACTTGGTTTATCTGGATAAAGAAATGTCCAAGCGGAAAATTCCGTGTGACGGATTGTTTCTCGACATCGACTACATGGACCGCTACAAGGTATTCACGACAAACGAAAAGACATTCCGGAATCCCGAACAGATTGCGAAAAAGCTTTTGAAAAAAGGGAGACATATAGTCCCGATACTCGACCCGGGAGTCCGTGACGAGAATTACTTTGTACGGAACGACGGAATCAGGAAAAAAATTTTTTGCAAGAATCCGAACGGGGATTTTTACCGTGGATTCGTATGGCCCGGCGCAACGCTCTTCCCGGACTTTTCCACCGAAGAAGGCATGTCGTGGTGGGCAAAGCGCGTTGAAAAATTTTCAAAGAAAGGCTTTTACGGCTACTGGATAGACATGAACGATCCGAGCACGGGTTCCGCCTCCGACGACGAAATGCTCTTCTTCCATGGAAAAAAGGATCACGAAAGTTTTCACAATCTCTACGCAAGCGGCATGGCGAAAGCGACTTTTGAAGGATTAAAGAAAGCGCACCCGAAAGAAAGCCCGTTCATCCTTTCCCGCAGCGCGAGCTTCGGAACGGGACGCTACGCGGGCATCTGGCTCGGCGACAACTTCAGCACATGGAAATCCTTGAAAGAATCCATCCCGATGGCGTTGAACGTTTCCATTTCAGGAATTCCCCTCGTCGGTGCGGACATCGGCGGATTCGGCGAAGATTCCTCGGCGGAACTGCTCGCCCGCTGGGCGGAAGCCGCGGTTCTCTTTCCCTTTTTCCGCATCCACTCTTCCAAAAACTGCAAGCGGCAAGAACCGTGGGCGTTCGGGAAGTCCTGCGAAGAACGCGTCAGGAACGCGGTCCTCTTTCGGGAGAGAATGCGACCGGTTCTGTACAGACTATTTAAAGAGGCGAGGGAAACAGGCGCGCCCGTAATGCGCCCGCTCTTTTACCTGGGAAAGGATGCCGCGAAAATTTCCGACGCCCGGATGGAAGACGAATATCTCGTCGGAAACTCCCTGCTGGCCGCTCCGATTCTCGAAGAAGGCGCGAAGAGTCGCCCGGTCGAGCTTCCCCGGGGCAAGTGGCAAAACCTTTCGACAGGAAAAATCTTTTCGGGAAAGTTTACCTACACGCCGTCAAGGCTCGAACTCGCCGTTTTCGGGAAGGTGTGAATTACGATTCCTCACAGAGAGTTCCAAATTTCTAGTCCCTCATTAATCGTTATGCCCAACAGGTAAGCTATATAATGAAGCATCCAGCCTTCTTCAAAGCCCTGGTACCCCGATTCTCTGGAACTTTCCAGTGTGGGGACATAATGATGAATGATATTACTCTCCTGCAATTTCCAAATGAGATTACTGCATACATATTTAGGGCATAGATTGTCTTTAAGCTTTTTTCCGCCGCCATAGATACGCCTGAATTTACCGTTGTTCCATTCTATTTTAAAATTACCCGTGGATGCCGTATAGATTTCCGATACGCCATGCTTTTCACCCTTTGCATTCAGGGGAACATTCAATTTTCCCATTACTTTCCCTTGTTCGCTATAGTCCGTAATGCGAATGTTTTTTATCTGGCCAGATTTCGTCCAATCAAATTCGAAATTATCCACTTCGTAAAGATACGACAAATCAATAGACCCTTGAGACAGAATCGCCATTATTTTATGAAATCCAAGTTCCCTTAATTTAAACTTTTTGGATTTGATGGAATATTCGCCATTCGCGCCGCTGACAAACGTGATTCGATCCGGGAAATAATAAATCGTTTTAAATTTCCCATTATTCAAAAATACTCTTCTGACGAGCGTATCGGAATGGGCATTCAGGCAAAATCCTTTGCCGCCCGTCATTTTTCCACCCTTTACGACAATCCTTTCTGTTTCGAGACATTTGTAATTCAATGTATCCAGAGTGTCCAGCGAAAGATCCATTTTTTCAACGCATTCGATGATTCCGTTCTTTTCGGGAAACGACTGTTCGCCCCATTCGAAATCATAGCGGTCTTTTTTAGCGACAAAGGAACAGCCCGTACTTGTTTTTTCATATTCGTCAAGCCATGCGACGGCTCGTTTTTCCCGTTCTTTTTCAAGCTCTCGTTTTTCGCCGTTATCCCTAGCGTTTGCGAGAATTTTCTTTGCCTCCTTGGCATGTTTTCCCCACGGAATCATCTTGACATATCGCTCCACCTCGGAACAACCGGCATCTTCAGGGAAGCGACAGTTTTCCGCAAATTTGCCTTCGTTTATCGAAGCCCACAGCGGTTCATCGATTAAAATTCCAACGCTGTCAAGACGGTTGCTGTTTGGAAACTTCGCAGAAAACGTAAAGAGAGGTTCGCAACCGGAAAGCATCTGGTCATTGGCACATTTCTCCGAATAAACTTCCCAATACGCATTTTCAAGGGCAATGTTCAAACTGTCCCTATATTTTCCTTCGGGATACTTCATCAAATACTGATCGGGATATGAATTGGGAAGGATCGCCTCTTTGGGATCCTTTTTTAATTCAGACATCGAATAATCGAAAAACAGCTTTTCCAAATAATCCGAAATGCGTTCCACAAATTTTCCCTGGGGGCATTTTTTCAAGTATCTTCTTAGGAGCGACCTATTCGACAATCCCAACAATGTGTCTTTTTTTACTTCGTTCAATCCTTCCTGCATCAAAGTCTTCTCGTATAATTCATTCGCCTGTTTTGCAAAAGTTCCTTTTGGATATTTATCTAAATAATCTTCGAGCATGGAAATACCGGCATAGATATCTTGGGAACTGTCGCTAACTTGTTCAACGATTTTTTTCCAAGTCAAATAGTCTCGTTGCTTTTTCGCCTTTTCCCCATAGGAATTCGCATCCGTCTCGCTTAAATTCATGTTTGTACATTTTGCATCCATATCATCCAAATCTTCGAGCGTGGAATGTTGCGTAACGACACAGTATTTTTTTGCCTTTTCCTTGCCTTCGTTTAACAACCTTAATTCTTCGATAATCACGTCGGAAAAAATCGGGAAGAGATTTTTAGTGATTTTATTTTCCAAAGATTTTAAAAATTCGATATACCATTCAAGCGGTTCTTCCTTGAGAAAATCCAAAGAGCCGATACTCCCGATATTTCGCATGTTAAAATGCCATCCGCGGCTCTGCTGGTTAGCGATTCTTTGATTCACGCCTTCCAGTTCTTCGTAGATTGATTCTGAAAAACTCTGGGTATAGCTGCTAAACAGAGACTTGAACGACTGATACTTTTCATTATACCTTGGACTATACGCTTCCATTTTTGCCTCTTTAATGCATTCTTTTTCAAACTGCGCCGCTTGCAGGACAAGAGCGACGGCGGAATCATTAACGCCAAATGTTTGCGGCAAGGATTCCAGTTGCTGCGAAAGGCGCCTTTCCGTCACTTCGCAATTTTCCAAGTGATAACGCCAACAGCCAAATCGATTTCCCTGTTTTACTCCCGTTGCTTTAATCGACGCTTCCACGCAGGCATTGTAATCAAAATCATCATAAATACCCCGAACAGGCCATTGTTTCATTTCCCCCGATCTCTGCTCCTTGACATCTCCATACGAAATGCCCTTGCTAAAGTCGGCAAAAGACACCATGCAAAACAATAGGACGAAAAAGACGATGTTCTTAGAAAACATAGATACCTCTCCTTGGCCGTCAAGCCGACAAAAACTACACCGCCCTTTGTACTCGCGAAAGTACAAAAGGCAAGCGCATTTCTTTTATTCTAATTCAACGGTTTTTGTTTTTGAAAACCTTCTATAGCCCTAGACATTTCTTGAACTCCCTGACAGAATCCGTCGGCTTTCCGCCGCTCTTGCTGTCACCATGACAATCCGTAATCGAAAATGTCGCAGCCAGCTTTCTTGTATTTAGAAGATTTGCGTTGGCATGTTTGCCCTTTTGAATCAGGAACGTTTCGCAGGCTCCTATTTCCTCTCGGCAGTCCTTCCTCGTTTTGTCAAGAACCACAAAGAAAATCTGCAAACCCGTTTTTCCACAACCGGACAAAAACTCGTTGAGCAGATTCCTTTTATGAAGTGAAAAACATTCGTCCTTGAAACTTCGATTTGTCTGGCCGACATAAACCGGTTTGGAACCTCTGCCAACCGCATTGGCGAACACGTAGCAGCCTTTCGCCCCGGCAAACGGTGAAATATCCGGATCTTTCCAGAATTCCTTAAATTCTTTATTGGCTGCCAACTGTTTGATTGTAGCGTCGTCTTTTATCTTTTTCGGTTTGGTCGGTACAGGAAACGGGCCATGGATTGTAAAATTGACTGACATGAGGTAGTTCTCCTATAGCTTTATTGTTGTTATTCTTTCAGTTTCTTCGAGTGTTTCTAAAATTATTGGATCATAAATACAGCGGACCGGGAATTTATAGTTATCTTGAAAGTTAGTATAATAGGCGTCTATTTTTAATTCACCTTCAAAACTTTTAAAAATGGTCGTGCCTCGCCCATCCTTACTTAAAACGTACCTATTTTGAGAATCCTTAAAAGACTTTTTATTCAAATCATAAAATCCCATAGGTTTAAATAACCTATCCACAGAGTTCTTATTCGACCTCACCACATCCTCTTTCTCGAGCAACCTGAAATCTTCTGGACAAATATTTTTCGCTTCTTCCGGTGAATAATACCTGCCTAGCGAACAGTTATCCTTATCATTCAAATAGCAGACACTTGTCGGCGTTTCCACGTTTATATTGTCACGCATCCAAATCTGGTCGCCTACACGGACAACTTCATAACCATCTATCGTTTCTCCACCCTGAACGCAACGTATATAAATGGGTATGTTCTTCTTGGCGATGTCTTTTTTTTTACCAACGTCCAATATCACTGCATATGAAAAAAACTCCTCTGTAGAAGTCCACAACGCATGCTCTGTCACAAGCTCGGCAGAATTCGCAGCAGCCTCCAGTTCCGCCTCGCTTGGCAAGTGCCACCCCTCAGGGCAAGCAACCAACGCAGAATCCCAGACATATCTATTTCCTGCACTATCTGTAAAATCCGCACCTCCCTTATACCGTAAATTTTCCGCCAGCCAGACCTGCTCCCCAATTTTCATCGTCTTGTATTTCTGGCCGTCCCGCGGATCGGTAAAAGTATCCTCGCAAGCAGTAAAGGTGGTCGCCATCACCGTAAAGGCGACTGCAACCAGAATGGTTTTTGTCTTGTTTTTCATCGTTTTCTCCATGGTTAAGGGAAATTCCACAGAGCTGCCCCGCCTCTTCGATGCTTACCGTCTGCACATTTAAAAAGAAAAAGTGTGGAATCGTAAGCACCAATCGTAGTTGAGGTAACGACCAAGTAACCTAAAGCAAAAAAGCGCAAACGACCCACACCAGCGCGGTGTGAGATTTGCCCTATTCTCTTGCTTTGAAAGATTGGTCGTTTTCCAACTACAAGAATAAGAGCGAACTCTAAAAATATGTCAATTTAAATCTAACAAAATAATCTTCCATGGACGTAAACTTTGCAAAAAAAATTTCGTAGCTTTTCGGTTATCGACGCAAAAGAAATGCAAAATTTTTGTTCGCAAAAACAACACGGATAAAATAACGGACAAATATATGCCGCTTTCGCCTCAAGCACATCTGCGAAAAGCAAGCCCTTAGAGGACTTGCAAAAAATTAAGAGCCTGTTTTCATAATCGTCTGAGCATCGTAGCCGCGCAGGAAACGTTGACCAAGGCCTCTTCGGAGCGGGTCGAAATCTC
>CAKUTF010000010.1 GCA_934691725.1 uncultured Fibrobacter sp.
TCGACCCGCTCCGAAGAGGCCTTGGTCAACGTTTCCTGCGCGGCTACGATGCTCAGGCGATTATGAAAACAAGTTCTAAATTCTAAGTTCTGATGCCCTGTTTCTTGATTTCTGTCAACTATTAACTAAGCTCTAAGCTCTCAGTTCTGATCCCACTGTTCCCTGACCACAGCTCGCTGAAAACACTCATCCCTCTCACCGTGTCCCGTTTCCCACTGATTTCTATCAACTAAGCACTTGGTTCTAAGTTCTGACATTTCCTCGTCTCGCATTCTCAAACAAACGGCGCAAAAATTATTACTTTCTATCGGCTTTTGTGGGCGGAAGGGCGCTTTTTCTGTATTTTGGAAAACGTTTTTCGCCTCGCGTGTAAGATGATGTCCGGATCGAAACGAAAATGAAAAGGCTTTTAGCCGCTTTTGCCCTGTTGGTTTCGCTGTCTCCTGCCGAGCCGGCGGATTCCGCTGTGTCCGAAAATGCGGTTAGTTCGGGCAAAAGTTCCGTCCAGTATATTCCGCTCCCTCCGAACGTGACTCCGCTTTCGGATTTGGTTCCGAAGAGCGGCGTTGGCCAGAGCGACCAGCTGATGAATCCCCCGAAGAGCGAACGGTTTGAGCACGACATCGACTTTGAAAATCGCGAGATGGAAGTTTCCAAAAAGTATGTGAACCCGATTAGCCGCGATACGGCGGAGATGTGGTCCGCGACTTACCCCGAAATCGCTTCCTACGTTTCGGACATGTACGACATCGGATTCAACCGCCTGTGGCTAAACTCCTTTGCTGGCCAAAAGGACGGTGGCTATGCCGCCCCGGAAGGCGCAACTCTCTACGACATCGACATTCCCATCAACATGCCCTCGTGGATGAAGGACTTTGGGCTGGACAAGCCGAAGCTCTTGCTGCAGGGGACGATGGACATCCGGCTTTCTGGCCGCGGCGAAAAGGATGACGCTCCGGGTAGCACCAAGGACAACCTGTTCCCCAGCCCGACGCTTTCCTATGACCCGAGCTTTATGGTCAAGGGAAAGATCGGTCCGTATATCACCGTGGAAGTGAATAACGTGGAAAGCGGTCTCGGGGCGAAAAACCAAATCCGGGTCGTGTACGAGGAATCCTACAAGGATGAATTCGAAGATTACATCTTGCAGCGCATCGAGGCCGGTACAACGTCGCTTGCGCTTCCCGGAACGGAACTTACGGGATATTCCGAAAATCACAAGGGGCTGTTCGGCATCAAGGCCGAATGGAAGCTTGGAGACTGGAGACTTACGACCATCGCTTCGCAGGACGGCGGAAGCCAGGAAAAGTACACGATCAACGCGAGCACCAGCACGACGGAATTCCAGATTCAGGACAAGCAGTTCGTCGCTTACCGCTACTACTTTTTGAATCAGGAAGCGCGGAGTAATTATGTCAGTGCGGGTCTTGCCGGACGCAGCACGTCGCCTTATGCGGCGACGAATCTGAAGCTTTACCGCCGCGCACCGACCAACACGACGACGAACGTCGTGGAAAACATCACGGCTGTCTATGTGACGCCTTCGGGAGCGCGCATCGAAAAGAAAATCGACCGCCTGGTTCCGATGTCTGCGAACGACTATTCCTACGACAGCAAGACGGGCATCGTGAAAGTGCTCGGGGCGAACAAGAATACGCTTATCGCGGCGAGCTTCTCGGACGACGGGACGGGACGCTCCGGGACGACCGTGAACAACAATTCGAGCGTTGTCCTCATCCAGTGGGACGCGACGCTTTCGGAACTCGAAGACATCGACAAGCTGATGCTTCGGAACGTCTATTCGGTCGGGATTTCGGACGAGAGCGCTTCGAGCTTCGTGCTCCGCTTAAAGAACAAGTCGGGCATTTCTAGTTCCTACCTGAAGACGCTTGGGCTGGTCGATTCGACGACGGGAACCGTTTTGACCGGCGACGCGACGATTTTCAAAAAGGACGCTTCGGGGTCTTATACGGGTGAAATGTGGCTGCCCTGCCGTCCGCTTTCGTGGTATTCCGGGGCGAATTCTTCGGCGCGTGCACGGGAAAACTGCCTGGAACCTTTCCGCAACGTGGATTCTTCCGCAGCGATGGCGAATCTTTACTCGCTTCCCGTTTCGAATATCGCGTCCAAGTACACGAGCCGCTTCTACTTTGAAAGTGTCGGCAAGAGGCGCAACTCGGTCATCAGCGTGCGCGATCCGAATTCGAGCTATTCCGTCAGCGCAGGCAGCTGCATGGACATTTCGGAAGGCTCCGAAAAGTTGAAGGCCGGATCGACGGTTCTCACCCGCGGCGTGGATTACGACGTGAACTACGAACTCGGGCAAATCGAGCTTCTGAGCGAGACCGCTCTCGATCCGAACAAGGAAATCTCGGTGGAATTCGAATGCGAGCCTTTGTTCGAAATTGATAACAAGGTGCTGCTCGGCGCCCGCGCGGAACTTCCCCTTTCGCGATATGGATTTGGGGACGGTTCGCTCTTCGGCATCACGGCCCTCTACAAGAGCCAGAGCACGACCGCTTCGACGCCGACGCTCGGGAGTGAACCTTATTCGAGCTTCCTCTGGGGCATGAATTTGCGCTTGCAGGATACGACGAAGTGGATGACGGACGTGGTGAACTGGATTCCCGGGATTGAAACGAAGGCCGCTTCGAACTGGCGCTTTGAAACGGAATTTGCAAGCAGCTACCACGATGCGAATACGAGCAGCGGCAAGACGGCTCTTCTCGAAGATTTTGAAAGCAGCGAATCGGGACTTGTCTATCCGCTGTCAAGACTTTCGTGGTACCAGGCTTCGCCTCCGGGGGGTGTCGATACGGACCCGAGCACTTACATCGAAAGCCAGGATTACAAGCACAAGGGCGAATTCATCTGGCATAGCAACAACACGGTTCTCTACAAGCACATCTATCCGACGGTCGGAAACAGCGATGTCGATAACCAGCGTCTGACGGTTCTGAAGCTCACGCTCCGACCGAACGACAATTTGATGGGCAACAGCTGGGGCGGCATCATGCGCCCGAATTCGAGCTACTACCAGGACCTGAGCGACATGAAATATATCGAAGTTGTCGCGCGGGGAAATGTCGGAAGCATCTTCCTGGATTTGGGGCTTGTGAGCGAAGACCTTTCCATCAACGGCGATGCGCCGAACGGGCAATATGACGGCGAAAACGATTTGGGCACGACGACTGCATTGCACGATAAGGGCCTCGACGGACTTTCCGGTTCGGAAGAACATCTGACCGTCTGGGACTGCCGCATGAACGGTTGCGTGAGCACCATCAAGACAAGCGCGAATTCCGATGCGACGAATACGGACATCGCTCGGGACAACTTTGACGACAGCCTCGATGACGACAGCGATCCGCCGGTCGCCATCAACGGGACGGAAGGCAACTCGGGCGAACGCGCATACGATACGGAAGACATCAACAAGAACGGCTCGCTCGACACGGACATCGGTTTTGTCCGCTACCGGATAGACCTTTCCGACAACGATGACGCCCATTTCGAAACGCTCAAGAACGGCTGGCGCAAGTGGAAAATTCCGCTTGACCAGTTCGATACGGTCGTTTCCAAAAACGGTGAAAATTACCAGACGATTCTGACCCAGGCGCAGTTTTCGAGGCTCTGGATGGGAAAGCTCAACAACGGCGTCGCCGAGGCGAAGGTGCAGATAGTGAAGCTGGGCGTGATGGGAAATTCCTGGGAAGCGTCAAATGTTTCGAGCAAGTTCGTCACCTCTTCGTCGGGCGGTTCGCAGACGGCAATCATCGACGGCAGCGAAGTGGATATTTCGGGTTCGACGACGACATCCGACACGACATACCTAAACGTTTCGACTATCAACAACCGCGAAAACTCGGGAACGTATTACAAAAGCCCGAATACCAAGACGGAACGCGACTCGGAGACGAACGCCGCGTTGAAGGAAACGGCCCTTGTCCTGACGTATAAGAACCTTTCTCCGGGACAGTCGGTCGGTGCGACGCGGACTTTTGATTCGGACGAGAAGGACCTGACGAAGTACAAGACGCTCAAGATGGAAATCCATTATACGACCGATGCGACGCGGACGCCGGTGCGCTTCGCTTTCCAGTTCGGCGAAGGCTCGCTGGAAGGCTCTACGGATTATTACGAATGGAGCTTTAGACCGGTGAAAATCAACTGCTCGGCAGCGGAGCGGGCCGCGGATTGCCACGAACGGAACTGGCTCGCAAACGCATTCTCCGAAAAGCTCTCCGCGTTTTCCGACCTGAAGAAAGGACGCCATCCGCCGTTCCTCGAAGCGGTCGTCGATTCCATCGGCGGTGAAAGGGAAGAGGTCCTGAAGCTTGTCGGAAACCCTTCGACGACTTCGGTGGACTGGATCCGCTTTGTGATTATCGCGGACGAGGACGCTTCGCCTGCGGATCTTGAGGGCGAATTCTGGATTGACGATTTGCGTCTTTCGGGAATGGACAACGACTGGGGCTATGCGTTCCGCACTTCGGGCCAGGCGAACTTTGCGGACTTCCTTTCGGTTTCCGCCTCGGCGCGTTACCAGGACGGAAACTTTGCGACGCTTTCGACAAGCGGAACGTCTCCCAAGCCGACGCTTTCCGAAGCGGAATCCAAACTGGATATCGCTGCAGACGCAAGCGTGAACTGGAACAAGTTCTTTGCCGACGAACAAGGCTTCCACATGCCGATGAGCATCGGCTACAGCAGCACGACGGAGCGTCCCTACCTGAAGCCGACTGACGACCTCGAACTTTCGCACGATAACCTGGGAGACTTTGCCAAAGACATCTGGGACGGCAAGCTGACCGTGGAAAACGCCGACGAGGAAGAAAAGCTTCGCAACGATGCGGAATCCCGCGGTTACCAGTCGTTCAGCCGCACGCGCCGCTTCAGCTTTAGCTACAGCAAGGATTACAAGGAAGAATCAAGCCCCGTCAAGGAAGTTCTTTCGCAGATTTTCCTGGAGCGTCCGGCGTGGAGTTACAGCTATACGGAAACCGAGTCCCGCTCGACGACGTCAGCGGATTCCTCCTATTCGTATCACACGATTATCGAATACAGCCTCGGAACATTTAACCGCTTCAACTACAAGCCTTTCAGCTTCTTAAAAAATTCGTCGTGGGCGAAGAGTTTCTCCGACGCGTCGTTTGAACCGTGGCCGCAGACGATTGACCTCACCCTTTTCGACCTGAGCTATATCCGCTACGTGAACCAGGAGCGCGACCCGGACTTTACGGAACCGCAGACGGAAAAAACCGTCACCTATACGGTGGATCTTTCGCACAAGGCGAATCTTCGTTGGAACATCTTCCCCTTCCTTTCGACTAGCTACAGCCTGAACATTTCGCGCGATATGTATGGCGGTGGCGACCAGGAAGATTTTGCGAAGGAAAATTTCTGGACATTCAAGAACGGTGGATTGTTTGCCGCGGACGACATCTTCGACTTTGACCATACGGACAGGAAAGTCTATGTCTCGCCGGACAGCGTTGTCATCATTCCCTACGATACGGTCGCAGTGGTGAATGCGAAAGGCGATACGGCGTTAATCGACATGGACGATCCGAGTACCTACCGGATTCTTTACGACAGCACGGTCTATTACAAGGTCGATAGCGTCGGGCATCGCGAATACGGTCGCGCTTACGGTATCCTCAAAAACGAACGCAGCCGCAGCCAGCAATTCAAGACGACGTTCAGCCCGGCGGTGATCCCTTTCCTCCCGATGACTTTCTCGTTTACGTCTTCGTTCAAACAGCAAAAGACGATTCCCGACGAATATGACCTGTACGATCCGACGATGATAGAGAAAAATTACTGGACGATTTCCCAGACGAACCGCTTCGAGTTTACGCCGTCTTTCCGCATCGTGAATTTCCTAAAGCTCTTTGGCGACAAGAACGCCGCCGCGGGATTCTTCGAAAAGCTCAAGTGGCGCGACGTGAAGGCGGCGTGGACGGTCGATATTTCCACGGTGGGCGAAAACTTCACCCTGTCGCAGCTTTACGAAGAGCAGGGCGTGACACCGTTCCAGTATTATCTTTACGGCTTAGGCATCGGAAACGGCTACCGGAACCGCGGAATCTGGAACATCGTTTCGGGCGACATGGGACTTGATCATCGGAACGACTACACGCGTTTTGCGCAATACCGGAACGGGCATGTCGATACGCTTGTCTATCAGGGAAACTTCACCCATTCGGTAAACCGGACGCTCAACCTTTCGACGGGATTCACGCTTCCGTTCTGGAACATCGGCATCGTAACGGATATGCAGTGGAAGCAGGACTTCAGCCAGTCGCGCGAATATCCGCTCTATACGGATTCGACGATTGTCTGGCCGAAGTGGGGCGTTGGCGTAACCGTCCCGAATTTCTCGCAGCGTGTCGGGTTTTTGAATTCTTTCCGCAGCGTAAGCACGACGCACCGGGTCGATTACACGCATACGCGGGTTTCGAGACCTTTCCAGAGCGCGGAAGACAGCTGGACTACGACGTGGAATTTCAATCCGCTGATCCGCATCAGCTTCCTCACCCAGCAGAATATTCGCATCGAGGACAACACCTATCTCAAGCTGGAATTTACCGACCGCCGTCCCAAGCAGGAAGTCATCTCGCAGACGAACTGGCCGTCGGATGTCGAAGATCTCTCGGATACGACGAAGTATTTCTACACACCGTGGATGCCGACCGCGCTTTACAAGGATTTCGGCTACAACGTCGGAAACGATTTGACGATTTCCTACCCGCTCAAAACGAAACGCGGATTCCAGTTCTGGAAATGGTACTTCAAGCTGAAAAACGATATCGACCTGCGCCTCACCGCCGGCTACGAATATACGAAAACGATCCGGGAATCCTACGAGCCGGTTTCCGGCTACAACATGAACGAGAAAAACGAGGCCGCGGGCGATGTCTATCGGCATTGGAACATCGACGGAACGGATTACACGGTCTATTTCCCGAAGCTCGAAAAAACGGAGCGGACCGTTCCTTCGCGGGTTCACGAATGGTTCATCCGCCCGAGCGCCGGTTACCAGTTCAACAAGATGGCGAGCATGAGCGCCTATATCGAATACCGGCAGATTCATGAAAAGCTCGATGACGAAACCGCCCACACGGAACAGATTCTTTCGTTTGAAATTGCGCTTCTTTTGAGATTCAACTAGCCATGAAATCGCAAAATTTATACCTGGATTCCTTTCTGACATTTTTTAAAATCGGGCTGTTTACGCTCGGCGGCGGCTACGCCATGATCCCGCTGATCGAAGCGGAAATCATCGATAAGAAACGATGGATTGCCAAGGAAGATTTTCTGGACCTTCTCGCTGTTGCGCAGAGCTGTCCCGGAATCTTTGCGGTGAACATCAGCATTTTCATCGGATACCGGCTGAATCGCGTCAAAGGCGCTGTCGTAACGGCTCTCGGAACCGCGCTCCCGTCGTTTCTCATCATCCTCCTGATTGCGCTATTCTTTCACCGGTTCGAGGACAATGCGATGGTCGCTGCGATGTTCCGCGGAATCCGCCCCGCGGTCGTCGCCCTGATAGCCGTCCCGACGTTTAACCTGGGAAAGAAGGCAAAGCTCAACCGCTTTACGATTTGGATTCCGGTTGTGAGCGCTCTTTTAATCTGGCTTTTGGGCGTTTCACCGATCTTGATTATTTTGTGCGCGGGAATCGGCGGTTTCTTTTTCGGCAAGTTTGCACGGAAGGAGAATCAAAAGTGATATTCCTTTCGCTCTTTGTGACGTTTTTTCAAATCGGGCTTTTCGGATTTGGCGGCGGCTACGGGATGCTTTCGCTCATCCAGCGGGAAGTTGTCTTCAATCACCGTTGGATGACTTCCGGCGAGTTTACGGATATTGTCGCCATCAGCCAGATGACGCCCGGTCCGATTGGAATCAACTCGGCGACGTATGCCGGATTTACCGCTTTGCAAAATACTGGTGCGGGAAAGCTCCTCTGCATTCTCGGAAGTTGCTCGGCGACATTTGCCGTCGTATTGCCTTCGCTTATTTTGATGATTCTCATCAGCCGTTACCTGATGAAGTTCAAGGACCATCCGGCGGTCCAGCATGTATTTGAAGGCTTGCGCCCTGCGGTTGTCGGGCTTTTGGCCGCAGCGACGCTGATGCTTTTGACCAAGGAAAATTTCGGCTCGGCGTTTGAAAATTTTCCGGAATTTGCAATTTCTGTCGGACTTTTTGTGCTGACATTTATTTGTACAAAGTTTTTCAAGGTCGGTCCCATCAAGATGATTCTCGTATCCGCATTGGTTGGGCTTGTTGTTTACGGGCTTTGATGGGCTTTCATCTGGAAACCCGCAAAGATCGGAAAGGTTGGCTTGCCCTTTTGTAGCGGAGAATATAGACTCCGCTTTGAAAATTGGGTTTAACGCAATTCCAGGTTTCCGCAGCGGATTTGGCTGTGACTTTAAACGATTTGAGCAGTTGTCCGTTAAGGTCGAATATCTGGATATGGAAATCTTCGGGATTATTCAGCCGGTAGGTTGGAAAAACCTTGTCTGTTCCTGTTATTTTGAACAGGACCCTGTCGATGTTAACGTAACTGTCGTCAACTGTCATTCGGAGTTTTTGCTTTCCCGGCTCGAGTTCAAGCTCACCCGCTTCCACTTCGGAATAGACGTTCCAGCTGTCTCCGGCTGGAATCTTTGCCTGTAGGCTTTGTTCTCCGATGGAAAGCGTGATTGCCGATTCGTCGGTATTCCCGGTCGCTCCCCGTATGCTTATTGCGTATTTGCCTTTTATTTTGACATCTAGCGTGTATTCAAAAAAGTCCCCGGCTGTTGTATAGCCAAGCGCAAACCCTTTGTCGGCTTTGACAATCCCTGCGTCGTCCGTTCTGTAGCCAGTTGAGTCGTTTTTCCCGTCGGCGTCGCTAAAAGCGTTTATATCGTAGTTCTCGGCTTCGACGATCCCTGGAATTTCGATAGGCTCTTGAAATGGAAGAACTTCGCTTGTGGATGTCGTGTCGGAAGCGTTGGCGATAACAATGTCCCCGCCGTTGGGAATTGCGTCAAAATAAATGTATCCGTCGCGAAGAGCCGTTTCTAGAGGCGAACCTTTTTGTGTCACCTTTACCGATTGCCAGTTGCCCGCATTTTTTATTCGGATGGAGAGCGGGTAGTCAAACTTGGAAAGGGAGGATGCGATGGAATGGCTTAGACGATAGGTCGCTCTGTCGGTGGAGCTTTCGATTTGGACAATCTTTGCCGCGTCGCGTTCTTTGGAATACATGATGGCGTTTCGAAAGGTCGTCACCCAGATTTTAGAATCGTTCTGCTTGGCCCAGCTTAGTGCACCGTCGATTGCGGATGAGCTTGTAGGGGAATAGCCGCTACCCTCGTCCACTTCGTGAATTAAAAAAGTCACCCAACCGTTTTTGTCTATCGCTTCCTGCATTTTTTGCTGAAAAGCCTGTGCACTGTTTACGTTGCCGGTATTTCCGCAGATGATGGAACTTATCCTGTTGTAGTTTTGGGGCGTTTTGCCGTCGATTTGTCCGCTGCAAATTCGTCCGCCGATATAATTTTGGGAAACCAGGGATTCGTTCGGTACATTGCAATTGGGATATGTAATCGTATGGCAGGACTGGTTTGGAATCCGGCTTTCGATAGTCGCTTTAGACGATGCAATCTCGTTATCGGGCATTGTTTGGGAATGTGTATCGGAGTGGCTGCCGATTTCGTATCCCTGTTCGACGAGTTCCTTGTATTTGCCGTAATCGGGACTCCAGTTGTTTACGATATAGAAGCTTGCCTTGTAGCCATACTTGTCAAAGATGGGGACGGCGATGGTCAATTGGTTGGGAAGATTATCGTCAAATGTAAACGTCGCGACTCCATTTCGAAAACCCGCCCAGGTTGCAATTTCTTGGGCCCACGGAAAATTCAGTCCGAGTGAAAGCGTTATGGCAAAGAAGATGTTTTTCATGATTTGTTCCGATAAACAGGAAGTGTTTTTTTTTCTTGAAATAAATCCTTTTCTTTTGAAATGGCCATGAAACTTTGCATCTTTTGTTGTATTGATATACAACAATTAAAAGTTTTTGCCGGTTTTTCAAATTTTGTATAAATTCTTGAAGTAAAAAGGAGTTGCACGATGGGCATTCTGGATAAGCTAAAAGGCGAATTTATCGACATTGTCGAATGGATCGAGAATGCGCCAGATATTTTGGTGTGGCGTTTTCCGCGCTACCAAAACGAAATCAAGAACGGGGCGAAACTCATCGTTCGCGAAGGACAGCTCGCCGTCTTTGTCGCAAACGGAAAGGTTGCGGATGTCTTTTTTCCCGGAATGTATGAACTGAAAACCGAGAACCTGCCGATTCTTTCGACGGTTCTAGGCTGGAAATACGGATTTCACAGTCCGTTCAAGGCGGAAGTCTATTTCATCAGCACGCGCTGCTTTGTCAATTTAAAATGGGGTACGCGCAACCCCGTCATCGTTCGGGATGCCGCGCTTTCCATGGTACGCATCCGAGCGTTCGGCTCCTACGTTATCAAGGTTCAGGAGCCGCGGGCGCTTATCCGCGAACTCATCGGAACGCAAGGGATGTTTTCCGTGGAGACGATTGCGGAACAGATTCGGAATCTGGTCGTTTCCAGTTTTGCGGATGTTCTCGGCGAAGCGAAAATCCCCGTGCTGGACTTGGCTGCCCATTATGACGAAATTTCGCAGAGATTGCAGACAAAAATTTCCGATGCGGTCAAGTCTTACGGCTTAATTTGTTCGCAAATGAAAGTGGAAAACATCTCGCTTCCCGAAGAGGCGGAACGCGCTATCGACAAGCGTGCCGCGATGAGCGCAGTCGGGGAGTCGGACTTTTCACGTTTCCAGGCTGCGATGGCCGCAGAAGCCGCTGCGAAAAATTCCGGCGAAGCTTCGGGCGGAATCGGGCTTGGCATCGGAATGGGAATGGCGCAGCAGGTCGCTCGGTCATTTGCCTCCCCGCCTCCGCTGTCGCAAACGGAAACGCTCTGGTATTACGCGGACGGAAATAATCGCCAAGGTCCTGTCACGCAGAGCGAACTGAAGCGTCTCATCGACGCCACTGTCGTCGGGCGGAAAACGCGGCTCTGGCGAGAGGGGCTTCCCGACTGGAAATTTGCCGGGGAACTTCCCGAATGGAAAACTTTCTTCCCGACGGAACCGCCCCCGCTTCCGAAGGACTGACCTCGATGGCGACCTGTAAATGTTGCGGTGCGCCGCTTCTCGAAAATGTTCCGGTGTGCAGCTACTGCCACTCAAAAATTGACATAGACCTTTCAGCGAAAGGTTTCCTGACTGTCCATGCGCCGGAAAAATTTCGGACTTGTCCGGTTTGCAAAAAGGACATGGAAGTTCTAAACATCGGGCAAAAAGGCGATCCGTTTTACATCGACCGTTGCCCGACATGCCTCGGGATTTTCCTGGATACCGGGGAGCTGGATGCAGTTATCCGCGAAACGGTTCCGTCTGTCCATCACATTGCCACGGAAAAGTTGAAACAGCTGAAACGCGAAATGCTCGATTACAACAAGACGGTTTCCTACCGGGCGTGTCCGGTTTGCGGAAAGCTGATGAACCGGGAAAACTACGGAAAGTTCTCTGGCGTCATCGTCGATCGCTGCCGCATTCACGGAGTCTATCTGGATGCAGGGGAGTTGCAGCTGATCCAGCGCTGGGTGGCTGCTGGCGGAAGCTTGCAACTCCAGCCGAATTCAAGTTCCTTTGGACAGGAACCTAGGCGGACAGAACCTGTAAATTCGATTCTTCCAAGGCGCTCTGCAAGGTCCGTCGATTGGCTTCTCCAAAAACTGGTGGATTTGATATTCTAAATTTTCGCCGCCATGAAAAATTTGGAAGATTATATTGTGAGCGTCCTGGACTTTCCGAAACCGGGAATCGTCTTTCGCGACATCACCGGGATCCTGGATTCGCCCGAAGGTCTCCATCTCGCTTTTGAAAGCCTCTACAAGGCGCTTGAAAATGTCGAATTCGATGTCGTCGCCGGTCTCGAAGCGAGAGGTTTCCTGTTCGGGGTGAGCCTCGCCGAGCATTTTCACAAGAGCTTTGTCCCGATTCGGAAAAAGGGGAAGCTTCCGCGCGAAACGGTTTCTGCAACCTATGAGCTGGAATACGGCAACGCGACCATCGAAATGCACCGCGACGCGATAAAGCCCGGGCAAAAAGTCGTCCTCTTTGACGACCTGCTAGCGACCGGCGGAACGATGAATGCCGCAGCCTCCCTGGTGGAAACCGTCGGCGGAACCGTTGCGAAAACGCTCTTTGTCGTGGAGCTTTTTGACTTGGGCGGCAGACAGAAACTGTCGAAATACGATGTGACGTCCCTCGTGAAGCTGCCCGGACACTGAAAATTTTTATTCGACGGAGAATCTATGCTTGAAAGATTATTCAAAATCACCGAGAACCGTTCCAGCGTTCGAACCGAAATCCTGGCGGGCCTCACCACGTTCATGACGATGGCGTATATCCTTGCGGTAAACCCCAGCATCCTTTCCGCTTCGGGAATGCCCAAGGGAGGCGTCTTCATCGCGACGGCACTCGCTGCTGCACTAGGCTCGACCCTGATGGCGCTTTTTTCGAACTATCCCTTTGTCCTTGCGCCGGGGCTCGGGCTGAACGCGTTTTTCTCTTACACGGTTGTCATCACGATGGGCTACAGCTGGCAATTTGCGCTGCTCGCCGTCTTTGTCGAAGGCATCGTCTTTCTCGCGCTTTCGCTCACGTCTGTCCGGGAAAGCCTTTTCAACGCAATTCCGCTTTCGCTAAAATCTGCCGTGGCGGTGGGCATCGGGCTTTTCATCACGTTCATCGCGTTCCAGGGGGCGAAAATCGTCGTCAATTCCGACGCGACGCTCGTAACGATCATCAACTTCCACCGCGCGGATTTTCACACGACAGGCATCTGGGCGCTTCTCGCAATCATCGGCACGATTGTCACGGGCTTCCTCGTTTCGAAAAAGATTCGGGCGGGAATCTTGCTCGGCATGTTCATCACGTGGTTCCTCGGAGTCTTCGCGGAACTTGTGGGAATCTACGTGCCGGATGCTTCCAAAGGATTTTTCTCCGTGGTCCCGCATTTCGGAAACTACTTCAGTGATTTGGGCAAGACTTTCTCGGAATTCGGATCGATAGCCTTTGCCATTTTCCATCCGTCGTCTTGGACTCATTCGGTAAACGGAGCCGTGGATTTTTCGGGCTGGAGCCTCGTCAAGTCTTTGGACTTTTTCGTCGTGATGTTCGCCTTTTTCTTTGTCGATTTGTTTGATACGCTCGGAACGCTCATCGGCGTTTCGCTCAAGGGCGGGTTCCTTGATGCGAACGGAAAGCTTCCGCGGATTTCGGGCGCGCTCTATGCGGATTCCATCGCGACTTCGGTTGGCGCCGTCCTCGGAACTTCGACCACGACAACTTTTGTCGAAAGCGCAGCGGGCGTCGCCGCCGGAGGAAAGACCGGGTTTACGTCCATCTTCGCCGCGTTTCTGTTCATCGTATCGATTGTTTTCGCTCCGGTATTCTTGGCGATTCCCGGATTTGCGACGGCTCCGGCCTTGGTCATCGTCGGCTTTTACATGATAAGCTCAGTCTCGAAAATCGAATTCAAGGATTATTCCAAGGCGATTCCCGCGTTCCTGTGCATCGTCGCGATGCCTCTGACCTACTCGATTTCGGACGGGATCATGTTCGGCGTAATCTCCTACACGGTGCTGAACTTTGTCCTCGGAAAGCGGAAGGATATCCACTGGATTATGTACATTCTGACCGTGCTCTTCGTGCTGAAATACGCTTTGATGTAGCGAATCGTTTTTGAAGAGAGACCGTCATTCTTGATGGTCTTTTTTTTGTACACAATGCTTTGAAAAATCGTTTCGACTTGTTATATTTCGATTCTTATGAAAAAAAATCTCTAAATCAATGCATCTGCGTATCTTTTTCTTGTTCTTCTTGATGTCTTTTGGGAGTGCTATTGCCGTGCAGTTTCCCTATCCGGAATGGAACCTCGCCACCTATCACGGTGCCTATGCGATATTCAGCGAGGGCTTTGTCTCCGTGACGGACGGAGGTTCAGACTACTGGCATGTGCAGCTGACCAGGGGCGGCATCGAGCTGCGTGCCGGGAAAACTTACGAAGTCCGGTTCTTTCTGCAGGGCGTAAGCGCGAGGCGTTACGTGGAAGTCCGCATTGGCAGGGACGGCTTTCCGTACGACGCGTTTGCCGAGTTCGGCGAGGTCGCGGCGACCGCAAACGGAAAGACGGTGACGCGAACTTTCACGATGCGGTCGGGAAGCGTAAGCAATGCCCGGTTCGAGTTCAACCTGGGCAAGGCTACGGAAACGGTATATGTTGCCGACATCAGCCTGGACTGCCTCGATTGCGGCGACGATACCGGAGCGGGCGACCCTTCCCCGGTTTCCGGCGAAGACGTGGAATATGCGGTCGTCGCCGATACGGTCGATTTCCGGGACGGTTCCATGTCCCTGGGGGGCGTGTTCGGGACAAGGCTTGAACTGGGAGCGGACTCCAAGGTCTTCGGCGATGTCGATGTCGCCTCGGAGTGCTTCCTGCGGGAACGCGCAAGCGTCGGAGGCGGCTTGCGCTACGGGCGTCCGTGCGTGGAGCAGAACGGCGTGTCCGCGAAGACGAAAAGCGTCGCCGCACTGTCGAAACCCGCTTTCGGCGTCCAGAATGTCGTTCCCGGGATTTCCCCGGTCTTGGTCGGGTTGGAACAGTCCGCCGTGCTTCCTCCCGGAAACTACGGAACATTCTATGCCGCGGCGAAGTCCAGAATCCGTTTTTCTTCGGGAGCCTACGCGTTCCAGTACTTCTACACGGAACCCGATGCCGAAATCGTTTTTGACCTGTCCGCGGGCCCGGTTACGGTCGGCGTGTCCGGAAGCGTTCGCTTCGGCGACAGGAACCGTTTCTCCGTTATCGGCGGAAACCCGAGCGAAATTTTGTGGAACGTTTCCGGGGAAAGGGTCGATATGGGGACCGACGGCCTTTATTTCGGGAAATTCGTCGCCCCGGATGCCGCCGTGCGCATACCCTCCCGTTCGCATCTCGTCGGCGGAGTCTATGCGGGAAGGTTCACTCTCGGGCCTCAATCGACCGTATCCAGGGAACCCCGCGCCAGGGAGATTTCTCACAGCGAGGAACACTTCGGGCCGTTTTTCGAACCGGGACGGTTCCGCTACCGTTCCCGGGTATCGCCTTCCTTGCCCAAGGTGGAGATGTTCGTCTATGCGGACAGCCTCCAGGTCGCGGTGAACGGAGGCTCGTCAAGGATTGTGGAGCTTTCGTCTCCGGAAATTCCGGTCGATGTGTCGCTCAGGCGAAACCCGGTAGTGGGGTTCCCTTCCGAAGCGTTCCGCAGCATCTACCGGTTCGACTTCCTGAAAGACGCGAATTACCGCATCTACTGGAATCCGCAGACGCCGTGCAGGCAGGGCTGCGACGGGACGACCGCGGCGACCGCCGTCGGCGATTTTGGAAAGGCCCTCGAGACGGCAAGAACGTCCGGCCGGGAAATCCACATGGCAGGCGGGACCTGGAACGCCCCGGAAAGTTTCCCCGACGGCATCGTCCCCTGGAAAGTGGGTTTCGAGCTTGTCGGCAATACGGAAAATCCGGGGGACCTGTCTTCCGAAGACGACCTGCCCCTGATCGATCTGGGGAATGCCGCCCACATCGAGATAGAGGGCCGCTCTCCGCGCAGCCTGACCGGTTTCCGAATCGCGAACGGATACAATGCCGGTGACGGCGGCGCGATTTGGTCGAACAGCCAGAAGCTCGGGCTTAAGAATCTTCTGGTTTCTTTGTCGAAATCTGGAGGTGCTGGCGGTGCGGTCTTTGTTTCCGATACGGTAAATTTGGAAAATGTCCGTATTTTAAAAAGCTCGTCAGTTGAAAATGGAGGAGCCGTTTTTGTCGGCGGATTCGCAAAATGTCTCAATGTTCTGTTCACGGAAAATATTTCGGCAAAAAATGGTGGGGCGCTAGGATTGAAAGGTGCAGACGCTTATATTGGAAATGGCTTATTTTATGGAAATCAATCCAGACTTTCTGGTGGAGCGATTTATAATGAAAATTCTTTGCTCAGTATATGGAATTCAACGTTTTTTGCAAATATGGCGATTACGGCAAACGGAGCTATTGGGGGAAATGCAAAAGGAATGATTGGAAATAGCATCTTTTGGAAAAATATCTCTTCTAAGTGCAGTTCAGAAAATTGTTCTTCGGAGGTCGTTATTGGTTATTCCGCAACAAATTCGTCTTTTACAAATGCCTATGTTGGTAATAACATTTATGTTGGTGATCCGAAGTTTGCTGATGAAAAAAATCCAGAAGGCAGAAATGCATATATGGATTATGATGCAGGAATGAACTTGTCTGAGGATTCTCCTCTTTTAAAGGCGGGGATGGCAAATATAAATGTTCCGACTGACGATTTACTGTCGGAAATTCGAGATATGGCGAATATTGCTTTGGGTGTCTATGCGTATGCAAAACCTAAACGGGAAACCTCCTTTGGCGTATTAGATAAGGACGGATCGGTTGTTTCAATAAAGCCTTCAATTCCCTTGATAAATGCGATTTCTGGAGATTATTACAGGGAATATCTTGCAACATCGCCTTACGCTCGGGTTTGGAAGGCGACAGTTAAAAAGCACAAGAAAACAAAAAAAGATAAGGCTCATGTCAAAATGTGGGTAATGAACAGACGTGGTGAAAAAATTACAAAAGAACCCGTAGAATTTGAAGTTTACCGAAATGGAGAAGAGAAGGGGCGCTATGTATTTCAAACGATGACCAAAACTGCTGGTAAACCGGTTTTATTTTCGATGCGCCCTGAAGATGCAGGAAATCATAAGCATGCTATTGTTTTATATATGAAGTCTGTTTCTGATTATTTCTATTACGAGGCGGAGTAGCGATGTTTGGAACTTTGATGAAATGGTGTCTGCTTTTTTCTTTTTTTATGACTTTGATTGCTTGCGATGACGACAAGGTAAGTGGGAATACACGTAAAGAAGATTGCGATGAAAGCAATAATCCAAATTGTTATAAGACTATACCGGGAGTTTCTCCGATAAGCGGTGATTACGATTATAAGTCATATGATGATGGGGATGTGGTCACATTCCAATGGGATCAGACGCTGGCTTGGTTTCTTCAGTCCGAAAATCACCAATATGGTTATGATCGAGATCCTTTTTCAAATTTAGAAGATTATGTGGAACGCGGAAAAGATGTGTATATATCTGTCCTAAAAGGTGAAATGGCAAAAGTGAAAATTGTTGTAGACCAAAATTCAAAAAAGATTTATCGGGTGCATCGAATTAGTGAAAATAAAGAAATTTTAGAAAAAAATATTATCGTTGGTACGGATGTGTGTCAAGAAAAAAGTTGTGTAAAAGAATACGCTTTGTCTGTTGGACATTATGCTGTATTCTACGATGATTTGGATAAAAAAAGATATTTACACATAATTGAATATTCAAAAAAAACGAATGATATTTATTTTGTGCAGCTTGGGGATGAATATGGAAATACATGCAATATCGGAAATGCTAATGGATGTTATACCAAGAAATCTGTTCAGGACAATTATAATCGAGTGATGGCTCAGGTGGTAACTGAAGGAAATTTTATCGAAATCGATCCGGCAAAGATGGATTTGGAAACAGCAGGACCAAATAATATCCTTATTGTTGATTTGAATAGTGCGAAAGACTCAAAATTATTACTTGTCAATCAAATCTATGATAAAATTTTAGCAAGTAAGGAATTTGGCTATGGGAATGAGGAGGAAAAATATAACGAGATTAGAGAAAAATATGAAAATGGTGAAGTAGATGTTTCTGTCTTCAATTATGCCATCGAGGCCTATAATTCCGCTGTGCTACGGCATCGACAGAAGCATATTGTTCTGGCAATTAATGAAATGCGGATACGGTGGAAATTTGTTATAGAAAATGATAATTCTTTAGGTAATTTGAGTGCATTTGAACGCGCTTGTGAAGTAGATGTAGATGCTTGTCAGTCGGGTTCTTTGACAATGACATTGGAAAGTAACTGTGGTGATAAGGATGTCCCTGTAAAATTGAGTGTTGCAAAAACAAAAGACAACGATCGATTTATTCCTAAGATTTCCGGATTTGGGGCTTTAAAAAATGGTTGCGAATACAGTGTCTATGCGGATGTTTATCCTTTTGTCCCTGATGATCCGAATGCCGCACAAATAACTATCACTAACTATAAATCGGAAAAAGATAAAACGGTTATTGGCGGCATGGTATGGGGAAGTCATTTGAACGGTTCGGCTTCACTGAATACGATTATTCATGAAATCGGTCATTCGTTTGGTTTGACGGATTTATATAAGGATCCAAATGACCCTTCTAATGCTCCCGAACGTTATTACTATTTTGCCTTTAATGAAGGCAATATCATGGCGAGTTATGTGCCGTCCGGAGAACGGCTGCGTTATCGACCGCTTTTTGTTGTAAATACGGGGACTAACGATAGGATCCTTTTAGGGAATGGATGGTATGCCACCGAAAACCAGTGGGATTGTGTCCGTTCAACAGGTAAATGTTATAAAAAGTAGGTAAAAACCATGAGAACCAAAATAATCCTTTTTCTCGCCATTGCGGTATTGGCCCTTGCCGCCAAGGATTCTCTCTACGAAATCAACGGAACCGTTTTTAACAAGGAACACGGACCGAGAGGTCCCAAGGCAATTGTCAAGGTCTCCCGTATTATACCGAGAGCAAAGCCGCTCCGCGCAAGCGAGGATTCGTTTCAAGTTTCCTTGAAAAGGGGTGGAGATGAGCGTTGGCTTGAAATGGAAAAGAATACGGTCTATTCCGTCTGTGTCGATGATGATGACGGCTTTTGGAAAGTTGAAGATTTCAAGTACGAAAAAGAGGGGCGTTCCTGTATTAAATTGCATTCCGGGAATTACGTGAAAAACGGGGAAATTCAGTATGCGACCAAGATGGGAAACGGTTACACGTTTCAGTTGTTGGTTGGAATGAAGTACATCGATCTCAGGGGGAAAAAACATCTTTTGGGGTATTTAGAGCTGGGCGAAGGCTTCTATTACAAGGAAGGCCTTTGGTATCCGATCGATCCGGAAAGGTACGAGACTATCGACAAGGTTCTGGCTGTGGATAAGTACATGGTCACCGAATGTGAATTTGTCCAAGCGCTGTGGGATTCTATTCCTGCGCAAGTCGAAAGGGTGTACCAGAGAAATCATCCCTTTTGGATAGAGAAAAAAAAGACCATGACGAAAAACGGATTTTGCGACGCGCATGATTCCGCGGCGGTCCGTGTCAATTTGTACTATGCCCTTGTCTATGCGAATCTTCGAAGTTTTCGTGACGGCTTTCAACCGGTCTATTCTTTCGAATGGACGGATAATGGATACGGCCTTGCGGAAGACGGCAGCTTTGTCATTTCCGATGTCAATTTTCACGTAGAAAACTCGGCTGTTCGCGTGAGGATAGACACGAGCGCGAACGGCTACCGTTTGCCTTATTACGATGAATGGATGGCGTTGGGACGCGCCGGGCATAGTTACACGTTTTATGTATGGGGCCGTGACGGCGATTCCTCCATTGCCGCTCGGTATGCTTGGTTTGGCGTCCGGGACCCGGAAGACAAGTATTTAAAAATGAACAGGAACGACTGGAACGAACGAAGCCGCTTGGAGCGTTCTTGCGGGAAATGGCTGCAAAAATCCAGGCCGGTAGGAATGCTGAAACCGAATGATTACGGATTGTACGACATGTTCGGCCTTGTGTGCGAAAACGTCATTATGGAAAAGCATCAGGTATATTTTCCCGGGGTTGCGGCCACTTGCAAGGGAGGCTTTTTGACTGATACCCTCAAGGCGTTGAAATTCAAGGCGAAGTGCGAAACTGACTTTTTTGATCCGGAAAGACTTTTCCAAGGCTTGCGCCTTGTCAGGCAAATCAAGTGACGGGCCAAAAAATCAAGATGACGAAACCCAATGGGATTGTCTGCACCGCCTGTCGGAAGAAAGCTGTGCGGACCCTGAAATGTGGAGGATAGACTGATGAAAATTTTTACCGGCCTCGTTCTTCTTCTTGCGCTGAACGAAATCTTTGCGCTGGAGTACCATGTCGTATTCGACGCGAAGGGAAGGCTTGTCGGAAAAACAGAGGGAACAATAAAAATCGGTTGCGAGAATTTCGGAAAAGGCGCCTATTTTGTGCTCCGCAAAAGCGCTGCGGACAAAAAGTCGCCGGAATATAAACGCTCCGTTCCCGCCTTAGAATCCGGTCGGACAAGGTGGTATGAGGCGGAAAAAAACGAGCATGTCAGGATTTGCCCGTCCGATTCGTCGGGCAGAGGCTTTTGGCTTGCCAGGATTCCATTCGAGGTGGATTCTTCAAATTGTCTCTGCGTCTTTACGGATCGATTCGTCCGGAGTCTTTCCGCTTTGTATGTTTCGGACTCTTCGGGGATGGATGCCGCGGATACGAACTGGATTCTTGTCGGGCAAAAGATTGTCCCACTTTCGAAAGGGACGCATCGTTTCTTCGAGGGAAAGGAAGCTCCGCTTCGAAAAATGCAAAACCCGGAATCGGGATATAGAGATGTAAATTTCTCTTATGATTTGATTGTCGATGCCACGGAGTTTCGTGTGGGCGATGCGGAATGGTTGATTGGCTCGGCTGAAACAGACTCTTTGATAGGAAAGGACTTGGATTTCATTGATGAACGGAAACTTTTTGACCGAAGTTCCTTGCCCATGGAAACATCGGAAATATATCGCCTGGCAAACGCCCGCAGCGCCCGTGACGGCCTAGATTCTGTGTACAGGCTTTTGCCAAAGGACGTGTGGCAAAAAAGCGGGCTCCCCTTTTTGGACTTTTCCGAACGGAGAAATTTAGTCCTCGCGCTCGACACGTCCGCAAATGGCTATCGGGCGCCTTTTTTTGAAGAATGGGCAGCTTTGCAGCGCGCGGGAGGTTCGGGAGATTTCTTCTGGGGTAACGATTATTCTCTGTCTGGAGAAGCGGTTAAATACGAACAACTGTTTGGGGATACGGCCTCTGCCTTTTGCCGTCCGTCTGGTCAAAAGGCGCCGAATCCGTATGGCCTGTACGATGTCTATGGAAATGCTTTGGAATATGTCTTGAAACGGTCCGTATCGTCGGGGCGTTATCATCATCTGTTCGAATGCCAGACGGACTTGAAATATGACCGCAGCCCGGTGTGTTCCTTGTTCTTTGGCATGGTCGGCTACAGGGCGAGCAAGAGGAAGAAAATCTGCATCGGGGAGTTTGATGCGGAGGGAAAAGTTACCGAGACTTGCACGCCCTACATGAAGCGGACATTTGTCAAAGGCTTCCGCCTTGTGCGAAAACTGCGGTGAGGTTCAATAGAATTCCCTCAGATATAATACATATATCCCGAGGATTTTTTGGAAATGAGCTTGTCCAGGGTGATGCTCTTTAGGACTGCGGAAAGCGTTTCGTCAATTTTGTCGTAAAGCCCGACGCGCAGGGCCTTTCGGAACGGAGTCTCTTCGGCTGTCGGGAGCGGAGGCTCGACAACTTTCAGGTCGCCTTCCAGGGCCTCCAGGACGCAGTCAAGGTGGATGTCGGATGGCGGCTTGGCGAGGACGAATCCGCCGCCCGAGCCCTTGATGGACCGGATGAATCCCGTGCGCTTCAGGATTATAGCGATCTGTCCGAGATAGGTCGATGAAATCTGTTGCCTCTCGGAAATTTCGGAAAGCGTCGTATGCGCGCTCGGACCCTGCTCCGCGATATCGATTAAAAAACGGATGCCGTAGCGTCCTTTGGTGGAAATCTTCATCCGATGAAAACTCCCTGCACGCCGCGGTAAATGGTCGCAAGGTCTTTTAGCGATACCGCCTTGAGAGTGGATTCGAGCGTGCCGCTCACCTTGTCCCAGACCGCTTTGGATTCGCAGCGTTCCTTGCGCGGGCATTCGCCGCCGCTTTGGCAGGGAACGGACCGGAGCGACGTCTCCATCTCGCTCAGAATGTCGAAGGCGGAAATATCCCCAGGCTTCCGGGCAAGCCTGTATCCGCCTTGCACGCCGCGGCTTCCGACGATGAAGCCCGCTTTCTTGAGCGGAATGAAAAGCTGCTCCAGGTATCCTTCCGAAAGCTTTGTCTCTTCGGCAATCGAATGGATGCTGCGAGGGTTTTCCGAATCTCCCGTGGCGAGGCTCAGGAGCGCTTCAAGGGCGTATTGTCCGCGGGTGGAAATTTTCATCTGCTGACGTCTAGTGCTTTTAATCCCGGACGGGAATTGGCAAACAGGATTCCCAGCGAGATGCCGAACCCGTGTTCGGTCTCTTTCGCAAACGTCCACTGGTAGGATCCCTTGATGCGGAAGGAAAGGAACGATTCGCGGAAGAAGTAAAGGCCGGCGTTGGCTTCTACGGTCGGGCCGAACCGGTCTCCGAACGTGTCGAGAATGTCGTCTTCGGGAAGTGCGCTCACGCCAGCCATGCCGCCGACAAAAGGCGTGATGCTTGCCGGGAGGAGCATCTGCTGCAGACCGAGCTTCACGTTAAATCCGTTGCCCGGGAACGAGTAGCCGATGTCGCTTGTGAGGCTTGTATAGGGGAGAAGCTGGATGTTCGAAATGAAGTTTACTTCGCCGAATGCCGAGCGTTCATCGCTCCAGGAGTCGTTTACGGGCTTGAAAGCGCCGAGTTCAAGTCCGAAGCTCGAAAACGGGTTATAGACAGAGCGTCCTTCGCCTGCGAAAGCCATGATGGCCAGAGAACCGATAAAAAGAATCCATTTTTTCATGTTGAATCTCCAATCGCAGAACATTCTGCAATGTAGCAAATTAACAAATGTGAAAAGCGTTTTACTAGGAATTGCAAGACATTCGGATAACGCGCTGAAAATCCTACCTGGGCGGAATGTTTTCTATATTAAGCGGAAATCAAAACTTAACAGAAGGATATCTATGTCTAAAATTCTGCGCATTTTCGCTCTTTCCGCTCTGGCGATGGCTTTTGTGGCTTGCGCTAGCGGCGGTAAAAAAGTCACCCGCATCGAATCGGATTCCGTGGTCGATCTTTCCGGAAAGTGGAACGATACGGATTCCCGCCTTGTCGCGGAAGAGATGATCCAGGATTGCATCGCGCGCCCCTGGTATGGCAAGCTTCTCCAGAACAAGAACGGCGAACTTCCGACGGTAGTCATCGGCAGCGTCCGCAACAAGAGCCACGAACACATCAACGTGGAAACCTTTATCAAGGACATGGAGCGCGCCCTCATCAATTCGGGCAAGGTCGATTTCGTCGCGAACGCCGAAGAACGCGGTGAACTCCGCGCGGAACTCGCGAGCCAGTCCGGAAATGCGACCGAGGAAACCCGCAAGGAAGCCGGCCAGGAAATCGGTGCGGACCTGATGCTCACGGGAAGCCTGAATTCGATCGTTGACCAGGAAGGCGGCGAACAGGTTGTCTTCTACCAGATTGACTTGCAGCTCGTCGATATCCAGACGCACAAGACCGTCTGGATCGGAGACAAGAAAATCAAGAAGTATATGAGCAAAAGCTCTGTCAAGATGTAATCGGGATTCGCCATGAAGAAAATCCGCTTTTCTCTGCTAGTTCTTTGTCTGTTCCTTTTTGCCTCCTGTGCCAACAAGTCGATGACCCGGTACGAGGAACTTTCGAAACCGATGGCGAAGGGCGGATTTTCCGCTGCGATTGATGCCGTTCAGAAGAATCAGGAAAAACTTTACGGTTCCAATTCGGTATTTCTTTACCACTTTGACTTGGCGACTCTTTATCACTATGACGGCAATTACCGGAAGAGCGCCGACGAGTTCGAAAAGGCGAAGCAGATTTACGACGACCTCTATACAAAGTCCGTGACCAACGAGGCAGCTTCGGTTTTGACGAATGACAATGTCCGTCCGTATCGGGCGAGACCTTTTGAAATCCTTTCCCTTTATGAAATGAACATCATCAACTATCTTGCGATGGGGGATGTCGATGGGGCGCTTGTCGAGGCTCGGGCTTCGGATATCGCCTTGCAGCAGCTGTACCAGAAAAGCGACAAGAAGACGAACGATGCCGGATACTTGCGGTATCTGATCGCTCTGGTTTACGAGATGGGCGGCGAGACGGACAATGCCGCGATTTCTTACTACAAGACTGTCCAGGCCTATTCCGAGGAGCCGACGAAGCTCCCCGCCGAAGCGCAGGCTTTTATCGTGGACCGTCTTGAAAAGAGCGGTCGAGCGAATGATATTTCGGCTTTGAAATTTCCAAACGCAAACGTCTCGGAAACGGTTCCGATGTATGTCGATAACGCAAACGGTGAAATCGTCGTTATCGGCTATGCGGGCCACAGCGCGATTCTCGGGGAATGGATGCTTTCGGGAACCTACGTACGCGGCGGTATTTTGAACGTAATGGGAAAGAATCCGCAGTCGGGAAAAGTGGAAAGCCTGACGATTCCGTTCCCGGCGACCGCAGTCGGAAGCCACGGAGGAACGACTTTTTCTGTCACTATCGCAATCCCGGAACGCAAGGATGTTCCGTATCAAGTAGAAAATTTTGCCATTTTGCTGGATGGAAAGCCCCTTGGCTACCAGCCGGAAGTTTTTCTGGACAATACGAAGAATCTGGTCAAGAATCTGGAAGACGAGCGCGCGGTGACGCTCGGACGGACCGCTGTTCGCGTTCTTACCCGGACGATTGCCGCGCAGACCGCCAAAAAGCAGATGGAAACGAACAATGTCCTGCTGAATCTCGTGACGAGCATCGGCACGGACGTCGCTGCCGCCCAGCTGGAACAGGCCGATCTGCGGGTTGCGCTTTTCCTTCCGCACGAGGTCCGCATGGCGCGCGTCCCGGCGACACCGGGAACGCACAAAGTAACTGTTCTGGCGACAAACCGGAACGGTGGTGCCGTCAAGCGTTACGAGTTTACGGCGAATGTCAAGCCCGGCAAAAAGGCTCTGGTTATCGTTCCTGCAATCCGATAGTTTATGCGGGCGGAAGAAATCAAGGCTCGGTTTGATGCAATCGCGAAATCCTATGATGAAAACCGGAAAAAGTTCATTCCGTGCTTTGACGACTATTACCTGACGACGGTGCGCTTTCTTTCTTCTTCGATTCCCTCGCCCAAAACGATTTTGGATTTGGGGGCGGGAACGGGACTGCTTTCAAAGTTTCTGTATGACAAATTTCCAGATGCGATGTTTTCGCTCGTCGATGTTTCCGAGAAGATGCTCGAAGTCGCCAGGGAACGCTTTGAAGGGCTTCCGAATTTTGAATTTTCCGTCTTGGACTATACCCGGAATTTGCCAAATCGGAAATTTGACCTGGTAGCTTCCGCTCTCTCGATTCACCATCTGGAAAATGGCGACAAGAGGATACTTTATCGAAACATCTTCGAGCATCTTGAATCCGGCGGAACATTGGTGAACATCGACCAGTTCAATGCGGATTCCGCAGAAATGAATGCCCTTTACGAATCGTATTGGGTGAAATCAATCCGGGAAAGCGGTCTTTCCGAACGGGAATTCGAACGCTGGCAGTTGCGGAAAGCTTTGGACCGGGAAAATACGGTCGATGAAACAAAGGCTTTGCTCTCGGATGCGGGATTCCGGGTTGTACATATAAATTTATGAAGTTCGCCGTCATCGTTGCGCGAAAGTAAATTTGCCGGAAAACGGTTTTCGTTTGTGGAGGTGTCGATGTCTGATGCGTACAAAATAATCGATTTGAATTCCTATTACCGAAAGGGCGTCTATCGGCATTTTTCCGAAGATTGCAAGTGCAGCGTCTCGATGACCGCGCGAATCGATGTGACAAAGCTCGTCGAATATGCGAAAAATCGCGGGGAAAAATTCTACATCCACTTTCTCTACTGTTTGCAAGGTGTTGAACAGCCGGGACGACTACCGGATGTTTTACGACTGGCAAAAGGACGAACTCCGCTGCTACGAAAGAATCAATCCGACGCAATACGTTTTCCATGCGGATACGGAAACGTGTTCGCCGGTCTATTCGGAGTATTTCGAAGTCCGCGATGTCTTTTACCGAAACGCTTTTGCCGATTTGGAACGAGCCAAGAAAACGCATGAATATCGTTTAGATATGCAAAACCATCCGAACTGGTTCGATGCGTCATTTATGCCGTGGGTTAGTTACGACAGTTTTAACGTGGAACTTCCCGATGGATATCTTTTCTTTGCGCCTATCGTGAACTGGGGAAAGTATCGAAACGAAAACGGGCGTTTGATGATGCCCGTCAGCGTCCGGATGAATCATGCGATTGCGGACGGCTACTTGGTGAGCAAGGTCTTTGCCCTGCTCGAAGAAGAAATCCGCCGTTTAGGCTAATTCGCTAGATGTTCCGCAAAACCTCTTGGGAGGTCTGGGGAGCGAGTTCCGTGTCCATGACGAAATGCCGGACCTCGTTCGGGTTGATGCGCGCGTATTCGGAAAGCGCTTGCCCGATGCCCGTGCGGATATAGTAGTTGTCGTCCTTGGCGCAGTGCAGACAGCAGGACTTGAGAAGGTCCCAGTCCGTATGGTCGCGGTACTGGATCTGGAAAAGGATGACGCTACGGCGGACCCAGATGTTCGGGTCGCGAATCCAGGTGGCGATTTTGTGTCGAATCGGCGGGATTCTCCAGGCGAGATCCCCTAGAACGCTTGTCGCGATTGTATCGACCGTGTCTTTCCATGGCCGGGTCTTGATAAGCGTTTTTAGGAAGTTGAGGTGTTGTCCGCCGAGAAGCGCCTTGTGCTTGAACAGGTAATCACAGGCTGCGTACTGGACTTCCCGGTAAGGCTGGGCCCACATGTCGGTAACTCTTGCGGCGAGCTCGTCACCGTTCTTGGGCGGGAACTTGTCGAAAATCGGATAGGTGGCTTCCCGACGCTTGATGATGCTTACCCCGAGAAAGTCAAAGGAATCGCGCATGCTTTTTGACATCGTACGCGCTTCTTCTTCGTTTGAGCGTGCTCGGAGCGTTAAAAGAATTTCTTGTGTGAATCGGAGCATTTGCGTAAAAAATACAACACTATTTCAAGAATTTCTAGGTCTTGACAAATAGATTTTTTTAATTTAAATGTTGTTTCGCCGATTTTAGGATCTAGGGCGACTCTAAAAATTGCTTTGGTAAGGAACTCCCGCTTGTATTCTTGCAAAGTTTCCTTATCGATTTTTGCAAATGAATTTTTGGAGAAGTCTTGAAAATCATCCGAACATTCTTGATGAACACGATGAATACACCGATTGAAAATCTCCCCGTGATAGAAGTTCCCCCCGAATTGCGCGGGCTTTCCGACGAAGAAATTCTTGCGCTGCATCCGGTCGATCCCGAAAAGCGCGACCGCTTCCGCCTTTCCAAGAAGGAACGTGCGGCGAAAAAGCTCGCCAAGGAACAGGCGAAGTTCCGCCGGCTGATGGAACAGTACGAAAATCGGGACAGAATTGCCCATTCTTCGCGTCCGATGCCGAAGATGTCCGATTTTGACGGGAACGCTTCGCCGCAAGCAAGGCGCGCTGCGGTTCCGCCCGCTCCGCGAAAAACGCTGTTCGTTCCGAGCCAGATGAAGAAGACGGTCAGTGCGCAGGATCCGCTAACGCTTCCGCCGAAGCCCGCTCCGGCTCCGCTTCCGCCGAGGCAAAGTTCGGGTCGAGTGCTTGTCGGTTCGTTTGGCGGGGCGAAGTTCGGGGCGGCCAAGACGCAGATTATTTCCGAGGACGAACTGGCGAAGAAACGCGCCGCGGAAGAGGCAAAGCGCAAACGCGAACTGGCGAAAAAGCGCGCTGCGTTGGAACGCGCTTCCCTTGAACGCGCTGCGCTGACAAATCCCGAAGTTCCGCAAAAGCTCGACCCGAATTCCCTGTTTAAACCGAACTCTCCGCTAGGAACGGCTCCGTCGGCGGAAATTCCCGAAGCTCCCGTGAAGCGCAAGCGTGGACGTCCGCGCAAAAACCCGCTTCCCGAAGAACTTTAGAACCTGTTTTCATACATGTCGGGCTTAGCTCGGCAAGCTCGCTAGCCTGTCAAATCCCATTCCTTAAAGGGGATTCCCCGGTCAAGCCGGGGAATGACATTTTAAAAAGCCTAGACGTCCGCAGACCAATTCCTCATTACTCATTGCTAATTTCTCATTTTCTTAGACGTCTGCGGCCTACTCCCTCATCCCTAATCCCTAGTTCCTAACCATAGACGTCTGCGGTTCCTAACGAAGACATTCTTTAAACTCGCTTTTTTTACTTTTTTAGCCACAATTCGCAATTTTTTGCAGAGATTGAATATATCTTTGGGATATGCGATATGGTGATATTTCCTGTTTTCAGAGCGGTGTAGCTGTTCCCCTGTTTTCGTTGCGTTCCAAGGATAGCGTCGGCATTGGCGAATTTTTGGATTTGGTGCCGTTTGGCGCGTGGGCGAAGAAATGCGGCTTGAATGTTATCCAGATTCTTCCGGTGAACGATACCGGCTACGAATCCTCCCCTTATAGCGCGCGTAGCGCCTTTGCGCTGAATCCGGCGTTTATCCGTTTGCAGATCATCATCGGGGCGGAAAACTTTATGCCGGAGATCACGGCCCTGCAACAGAAATATGTGGCGGAACCGAAAGTCCGCTACCAGGAAATTGTGCGGGAAAAGCGTATCATTCTCCGGAAGATTTTTGATTCGCGCTATGCGCTTTTGGAACACAACGTCGCGTTTCTCAAGTGGGTCGATGCGAATCCGTGGGTGAAACCCTATGCGGTTTATGCGGTTCTCAAGGAAAAGAACCAGGAAGCTAGCTGGAAAAGCTGGCCGGAAGATTCTAGTCCCACCCAAGCCCGCGTGAGCGCCCTGTTTCGCAAGATGCACAAGGACGCCATGTTCCAGTGCTGGATGCAATTCGAAGCGGAAGCCCAGTTCAAGGTGACATCCGACAAGCTCACCGAAAGCGGTGTCCATCTGAAGGGCGATATCCCGATTCTTTTGAACGAGGACAGCGCGGACGTCTGGTATAACCGCAAGTATTTTTCGCTTTCCGACCGGGCCGGTGCGCCTCCAGATATGTTCAGCTACAGCGGACAGAACTGGGGATTCCCGACTTACCGCTGGGACGTCTTGGAACAGGACGGTTTTAAGTGGTGGCTTGACCGCCTTGCCGAAGCGGCGAAATTCTATCATGCTTACCGCATCGATCATGTCCTGGGCTTCTTCCGGATTTGGGAGATTCCTGAAAACCAGCGGACGGGAATTCTCGGACACTTCTCTCCGGCGATTCCTTTGACGGAAGCGGAACTTTCCTCCGCGGGCTTCAAGAAGGAAACGCTAGGCTACCTGCAAAATCCGAATTTCTCCAGGGGGCAGCTCCGGGAATTTTTGGGCGATGCGACAGACACCTGTGTCGAAAAGTACTTTGAGCTGTTGCCGTTTACGAGCGACCGTTTCGTTCTGAAGGAAGAGTTCCGCTCGGAAAGCGCGATAGTCGATTCCGGTGAAGAACAGCCCGTAAAGGACGGTCTTTTAAAAGTTTTGTGGAATCGCGTCTTTGTGCCGGGAACGCCCGAAGGGAAATTCTATCCGTTCTGGTATTGGTATAACGCTCCGGTGCTAGGAACGCTTCCCCAAGGCGAACAGGAATCGCTTCGGAATTTAATCCGGTCTAACGAAGCGGCTCAGGAACCCCTGTGGTATGCAAACGGCAAGAAGCTGCTCTCCGTTCTTTCCCGGGCTACGGACATGACTGTATGCGCCGAGGATCTGGGGGCGGTTCCGCGCTGCGTTCCGCAAGTCCTTTCGGAACTTCGGATCAATTCGCTCCGCGTGGAACGCTGGGCGCGTAACTGGGACGCTCCTTCCCAGCCGTATTACGAGCTTTCCGAATACCCGAGGCTCTCCGTCGCGACGACGAGCGTCCACGACACATCGACATTGCTAGGTCTCTGGAAGGAAAAGGATTTCGATAAGAATCTTTTCTGGTCGAGCCATCTGCATATGGATGGTCCTGCGCCGGAATCCCTGACCCCGGATACGGTCAGGCAGCTCATCCGGAACATCTTCAAGGCGAACAGCCTCTTCTGCATTCCGCCTTTGCAGGATTTTCTAGCTCTGAGCGCGCGCCTTTCGCCGGCAAATCCCGACGACGAACGCGTCAATACGCCGGGAACGGTCGGTCCGCAGAACTGGACCTATCGGATGCCGTGTACCATCGAGGAACTAGAAGAAAATGTCGCGCTGGTTCGCGAAATTGCCCGGCTGACGGATGAACGTTCCAGGCGTTCGCTCGTGTGATTTTTGTATGGCGAACATCATATCGCAAGCCCGGTTTCCGGAATGGGTGAAATCGGCGGTCTTTTACCAGATTTTTCCAGATAGGTTTGCGCGCAGTCCGCGTTATTTCGCTCCGGGACATTTTAGAAATTGGGGCTCAAAGCCTGAAACGACCGGATTTTGCGGGGGAAATCTCCGCGGGATTCTGGAACATCTCGATTATATCCAGCGGGTCGGTGCGAATGCGATTTACCTTTGCCCGATTTTCATGAGCGCAGCGAACCATCGCTACCACACGGTCGATTATTTTCGGATCGATCCGGTGCTGGGGACGCTTGAAGATTTCGACGAGTTGGTTCGCGAAATTCATCGCCGGGGAATGCGCCTGGTTCTCGACGGTGTCTTCAACCACTGCTCGCGCGGATTCTTTCCTTTTTTGAGCGTGATGGAAGAGGGCGAAGCGTCTCCGTTCAAGGACTGGTTTCACATCCATTCTTTTCCGGTCAAGGCTTATTCGGGGCGTCCGAATTACGAATGTTGGTGGGGAATGCCGCCGCTCCCCAAGTTCAACACGGACAACGTCGAGGTTCGGGAATACTTGATGCGCGTTGCCGAATACTGGCTGCATCGCGGAATCGACGGCTGGCGATTGGACGTTCCGAACGAAATCGACGATGACGGTTTCTGGCGCGAGTTCCGCTTGCGGGTCAAAAGGATAAATCCCGAAGCGTATATCGTCGGGGAAATCTGGGAAGATCCTTCGCGCTGGCTCGCGGGCGACCAGTTCGATGGGGTGATGAACTATCCGGTGCGAAAGCTTGCCCTGGATTTTCTCTTTCCGCAAGGGATGCGCTCGGCGGATGCCGTTTCGACAGGCGATACGACGGGAATGTGTGTCGGAAAGCTCGGCCTTTCCGAATTTTGCAAGAAGTTCCAGGCTCTTTTTGAACGGGACCTTTTTGGCGTCCAGATGAACCTTTTCGGGAGTCATGATACGGCTCGCTTGCGGACGCTTGCCGGGGAAAATCCGGATGGGGCGCTTCTCGCCTGTGCGCTTCTCCTAAGCCTCCCCGGAGCGATTTCCCTCTATTACGGTGACGAAATCGGGATGGAAGGCGGCAAGGATCCCGACAACCGGCGCTGTTTTCCGTGGCAGGAAATTCCCGAGGCGGAAAATTCCGAAATGTTTCGCCTGGTGCGGACCTTTCTTTCGTTTCGCAAGCGCGAATCCGCGATGACGCTCGGAACGTTTTTAATCCGTCCCGAAGGGCAGGGAATTCTCGTTTGCCGGACTTATGAAAATACGGTCGTGGAGCTTCGGCTGGGATTTCCCGGCGCGGTTCCCCTGTCCGGAATTTCGGCTCGGACGGAAATCGTTTACGAGAAAAATCGGATCCCGATTGAAAACGTGGCTGGCTATTTCGTGGCAAAAGGCGGAATCGTTCTCACCAAAAGGACGCTCTCTTACTAAATTTGAACGGCACTTTAGGTTTTTTACGCCTTTAAGGAAAAGATCAGATGAAGAAAAAAATATTCGGTTTGCGCGAGGTCATCATTCTCGCTATCCTACTTCTTTCGTGCTACACGATCATTCCTTCGATTCGCGTCCATTCCAAGACTGGCGAGGCGAAAAAGGAATATGTGAAGCAAAATCCGAAGGTCGCTGCGAAGGCGGTGAACTTTGGGCTTGACCTGGCCGGCGGCACAAGCATCACGCTGCAGATCGACGGCAAGGGGCTGAAGGACGAAGACATCAAGGATGTCCAGCAGCAGTCCCTCGAAATCGTGCGGAACCGCGTGGACCAGTTCGGCCTTTCCGAACCGTTGATTTCCCCGTCGGGCAAGGACCGCATCATCGTCGAACTTGCGGGGGTGGACGATTCCACGGCGAAGAGTCTTGTCGGTAGTACGGCAAAGCTCGAATTCAAGATTCTTGCGGAACAGGAAAAGTTCGGGCAGGTCGTTTCGGTCATCGACAACTACCTGGTGAACCGCGGAGCGATTGCGGATTCAAACGCCACGGCAACTCCGAGCGATTCGTCAAAGGCTCCTGAAAAGGTTGCGGATGTTTCGGATGCGGATCTCTTTGCCGGCAATGCGGCTAGCAAGACGGATTCCGCTGCAAAGTCGGACAGCGCCTCGGCAAGCGAAAATTCCCAGGGCGTCGCTCTCTCCGCTCTGTATATGTCTTTTGGAAACGGCGGCTTTGTCGCCCAGGAACAGATAGAAACGGTGAAGCGAATCTTGAACGACCGCACCGTGCAGAGCCTGGTTCCGCACGATGTCGTTTTCGCCTGGGGTTCGGGACTTGAAAAGGTGAACGGCTCTGCGCTCAAGGCCAAGCGTCTTTATCTGCTCAAGCGTCGCGCAGAAATGAGTGGCGAATATGTTTCCGATGCGCGTCCGTATCGTGTGAGCGACGGGACGAATTCCGGCGAAGTCGCCGTGAGCCTTAAGTTCGCGGGTATCGGACCGAAACGCTTTGGCGCGATTACCGCGGCGAACATCGGCAAGCAGATGGCGATCGTTCTCGACGATCAGGTAATCAGCGCCCCGGTCATTCGTGACCGCATCCCGAATGGCGAAGCCCAGATTACAGGACTTGACGACATGGCGGAAGCAAACCGTCTCGCTGTCGTTCTCCGTTCCGGCGCGCTCAAGGCTCCGATGAACATCATCGAAAGCCGCACAATCGGGGCGACTCTCGGCGACGACAACATCCGCTCCGGATTTGGATCCGCCTTGATTGGTCTTGTGATTACCGTGCTTTTCATGATTATGTATTATCGCTTTGGCGGTCTTGTCGCAAGCGCAGGTCTTATCTGCAATGCGTTGATTACCGCCGCGGTGCTTTCCGTATTCCATGCGACGATGACGCTTCCGGGTATCGCCGGTATGATTTTGACCGTCGGCATGTCGATTGACGCGAACGTGATTATTTTCGAACGCGTGCGTGAAGAACTCCGCGAAGGGAACAAGGCTCGCATGGCTATCGCCAAGGGTTACGAAAGGGCGTTCAGCGCGATTTTCGACTCGAACCTGACGACATTCCTCACCGCGCTCATTCTTTACAAGGTCGGTTCCGCTTCGGTCAAGGGCTTCGGTCTCACGTTGATGATCGGTATCGCGGCTTCGATGTTTACCGCCCTGACGGTTACGCGCGCCATCTTCGACATCAAGCTTGCCAAGCAGGATTCGAATACGATTTCGATTGGAAGCGGAATTTCCGCTTTGAACAATGCGCACCTCTCGATTATCAGCCGGGCGAAAGTCTTCGGAACGATTTCCGCTGTCCTGATTCTCGCGGCGTTCGGACTTGCGGTTTTCAAGGGATTCAATTTCAGCATCGACTTCACGGGCGGTACGGTTTTCCGCGTCCAGTATAACGATTCCAAGGATCATATCCAGGACTTGAATGACGTTCTCGCCAAGTTCAACGTGACCGACGGAACGGTCCGCGCTGTGGGCGGCACGTCCATCCAGAACGCCTATGAAGTCTCCGTGAAGAGCGAAAAGGGACAGGACGTCGTGAAGGCGATTGATTCCGACGACAATGTCCATATCCTTTCCCAGAACGATGTCGGTGCGACAATCGGAAAGGAACTGCGCTTTAATGCGATTCTCGCGGTTGTCTTCGCCTGGATTGCGATTTGCCTTTACGTCTGGTTCCGTTTTGGAAAGCTAGGCCTGGGCTTCGGTCTCGGGGCGATTATCGGCCTGATTCACGATACGATTATCACCATCGGCATGATTTCCCTCCTGGGACTTTCGGTCGATGGTGCCTTGATCGCCGCACTCCTCACGATGATCGGTTATTCGGTGAACGATACGATTATCAACTACGACCGCATTCGTGAAAATGTCCGCCTGCACGGTTCTGCGAATTTTGCGGGCCTTGTCGATACGTCGGTTTCGCAGTGCTTGAGCCGCACCGTCATTACGTCTTTCTCGACGCTCTTTGTGTGCATCATCCTCGCTGTGATGGGCGGTTCCTCGATTCGCGATTTCGGTATCGTGATGTCGTTCGGCGTGCTGATTGGAACGTATTCTTCCATCTTCATCTGCTCGCCGTTTGTCGTGTGGTTCAATTCCCGCATTCGTCGCATCGTGTAATTTTTGTAAATAATTTTCGAAAGACCTAGGCACTTGCCCGGGTCTTTTTTATTTTTGGGGCGAACCCGAAGCGTCCATCGTTCAAGAAGGCTCGTATGCACAAGTATTATAAAATCGAGAATGGCCGCATCACGCAAGCCGAGGACGAAGATTCCGCGGACATCGTGCTGATGGGAAGTCCGAGCCCTGAGCAGCGGGGCGCTCTGGTGAAGAAGTACGAAATCGCCGAGCATACGATTGCGTCCGCCTTCGATAATGACGAGCTTTCCCGCGTGGAATACGACGACGATTTCATCACGATCGTTTTTAAGAAACCGCGCAACTACACATCCGCGGACAATTTCGAGTTTCGCGTGGAATCTTTCGGGATATTCCTTTTTTCGGACTGGGTGCTGCTCCTTTCGGATGCGGAACTCCCGCTGATGGACCCGCGGCGCTTTTCGAAAATCGACAGCCTGAATACATTTGTCATCAAGCTTTTGAACTATTCCGTCTATCATTTCAACGAGCATTTGAAAATCATCAGCCGGATAAGCGACGAGCTGGAGGACAAACTCCAGAACACGCTCGACAATAAATACCTGCAATACATGTTCACGCTAAACAAGGGCTTGATTTACTACGTCAGCGCGCTGAATTCCAACGAGGCGCTTTTGAAAAAGTTGCAGATGGGACGCGGAATGCATTTTGACGAAAACGAGCGTGAACTCTTAGACGACGTGGTGATTGAAAACAGGCAGAGTTTGCAGCAAGCGGAAATCTATGCGAACATTCTTGCTTCGTTGATGGATGCGCGGGCGAGCGTCGTGAACAACAACATGAACGCGTTGATGAAAACGCTAAACGTCATCACGATTGCGATTACGATTCCGACTTTCGTCGCGAGTATTTTTGGAATGAACGTCGCGTTTCCCTTTGGGCTCGGCCCGGAAAATCCCTATTCGTTCTGGATTATCGCGGCGATTTTTGTCCTCTCGGTCGCCGGAGTCCTTTTTGTGTGGCGCAAGCGCAAGTAGCTTCCGATGAAAAAGTTCTCTCGGCTGTTCATCGTCAATTCCTATGTTCCCAAAATTTTGCTTGCCGCATTTATCGGCCTTGTGACGGGGGGCGTAGCGGTAGTCTTTCGGCTCTGCCTGGAACATACGTCTTCGTTTGTACACAATACGTTTACCGGTTGGACGCTTTATGCGGCTCCGGCTGTCGGCGGGCTTCTTTGCGGTTTGTTCCTGTTTGTCGTGACGAAGACTCCCGAGGCTTCCGGGCAGGGAACCGACCGTTCCATTTACGCGTTTCATCATCACGGCGGAGTTCTCAGAAAGCGCGTTGCTCCCGTGAAATTAATCGCCAGCACGATTACGCTCGGCAGCGGTGGTAGCGCCGGCTATGAAGGTCCCGTTTCGCAAATCGGTTCGGGAATCGCCTCCCTGATCTGCCGCCTTTTCAAGATGCCGCGAGCGGTCCGCAGACAGTTCGGTCTTGCGGGAATGGCCGCGGGTCTCGGCGCGATTTTCAAGGCTCCGCTTTCGGGAGCGCTGACGTCGGTAGAGATTCTTTACCGAGAGGATTTCGAAAGCAGCGCGTTTGGGACGTCGATTGTCGCTTCGGTCGTCGGGTTTGCCGTGTATTCCAGCGTGTTCGGGACTGCTCCTACGTTCAATGTGCCGAACTTTTACTTTGCCAACGGGATAGAGCTTTTGTTCTGCGCGATTCTCGGGTTAATTTGTGTACCGCTGTCGTTCGTTTATGTGAAATGCTACTATGCCGTCGAGGATTTCTTTTCCCGGTGGAACGCTCCGAATTGGTTGAAGCCCGCAATCGGCGGCATCCTGTGCGGAATCGTTGCCATCGGATTTCCGCAGGCGATGGGCGGAACCTGGGACTACGTGGAAAGCATGACCCGCTTGGTGGATCCGTCGAGCGCGCCTTCCGTGATATTTCTTCTCGGGCTTGTCCTTGCAAAGATTCTCGCGACATCTTTTACCGTGGGAAGCGGAGGCTCGGGCGGTGTCTTTGGTCCGTCGCTCTTTTTGGGAGGCGTCATCGGGGCGGCGTTTGCCGTCGCGGTCGAAACGCTTGGGCCGGGAATTTTGCGGGAACCCGGAGCGATGCCGCTTGTGGGCATGGGAGCCTTCTTTGCCGGCGCTGCCAAGGCTCCGCTCGCAGGGGTAGTCATGGTCTGCGAAATGACGGGCAGCTACCAGCTCTTGCCGGGAATCATGATAGCCGCGGTCGTCCATGTAGCCTTTAGTCGCAAGTGGAGCATTTACCGCAGCCAGGTGCTGAACAAGTTCGCGTCGCCCGTCCACAGGCTCGAAATGGACCCGGACCTTTTGCGGACGATTTCCGTCGAATCCGTGATGCAAAAAACTCCGGTGCTTATTCTCTCGGCTTCCAAAACCTTTCACGAAGCGGAGCGTGAAATCGATGCGTTCAACATGGAGCATGTCGATTCGGCGACCGTCCATTCCTATCCGGTTTTCGAGGACGGAAAGTATCTCGGGATTTTGGACTGGAGCCTTGCCTTGCAGAACATCGTATCGATTGAAGGTTCGGCGTCTGTACTACTCGTCTCGGATTGTGTTTCGCGTTCACCGCTTTTGCCAGCGAGTGCCGATTTGCATACGGCGATGAAGTTTATGCTCAAACATTCCCTGAACGAAGTCTATGTCAAGAACTCGGCGGGAAAAATCGAAGGCGTCCTTTCGACCGCGGTAATCCTTGATACATACGACCGCGTTGTCCGGGAAAGCTTTAAAAACTGAACGAGAGAGCTGCTTCTGGCGAACGGGATTCTTCCCGCGGTAATCGGGTAGGGGGAAAGAACGGTCATGAGAATCCCTGTCGAGAACAGATCGTCCGCGTTCTCGGTGGAAGCCATGAGGCAAAGACCGCTGACGAGAAGAAACGCGCCCGAGGCAAGGATAGCCACTGAATTAAACGTCCGCAGACTAATCCCTAGTCCCTAAACTTAGACGTTCGCAGACCAATTTCTCATTGCTCATTGCTAATTCCTCATTCCCTTAGACGTCTGCGAACTAATTCTTAGAGATGCCTTTTCCCACAGATGTTTTCGATGTCGAGTTGGAAAACCGCCGTGTGGGCAATTGCCCTGTCGATATAGGCTTCGCCTTCTTTTAAAAATCCGGGGCTGTATTTTTCGACGAGCCTTTGCAGGCCGGTGCGCGGATTTTCCGCCTTTTGGACGCGACCGAAAACGATGCAGCTTTCGAATGCGGAAGAAAACTGTTCGGGGTGCACTTTGGAATCTCGGACAACGGTAAAGCAGGCCTTGGAATCCCGCTCGAAGGCGAAAAATTTTTCACCGCAATCCTTTGCCCCGTGGAAGTAAATCCGCTCTCCGTCAAAGGCGAAGTTCAGCGGAACTCCGTAAGGATACCCGACAGAATTTGTCGTGGAAAGAATTCCGTAATCGCCGGTTTTTAAAATATCTTCGGCTTCGTCCGGTGACATTTGGCGGTCCTTTCTGCGCATCGGCGGAAACGGGGCGAGTGACCCGAACGAAAAATCTTCGGCACGGACGGGACTTTCGTTGAGCAGGGCTTCGACAAGAACGCCTTTTTGATAGGAAAGCTTCAGCGAAAAGAAGGGAGACTCCCTGTCGAGCAGCGTAAGAAAAATCCGGTCGCCATCCCAATGCGGAAGCTCGGCGAATCTCTCCTTGGAAATCCATTCCAAGACGCCCTCGTCGCAGTCGCGAATTTTTCCGGAGAATTTTGTCGCGCGGAAAAGGTGCATGAATTCGGTTTCCGCCATTTCGTCGCTCTGGAAAGTGACGATTCCGGAATACCGCAAATCTTGCAACTCAAGGCCGGTTTCTTCAAAAACCTCACGTCGCACGCAGTCTTCGGGGTTTTCGCCTTCTTCGAACTTTCCGCCGATTCCAATCCACTTGTCGTGATTGATGTCGTTCTTCTTTTTGATGCGGTGCAAAAGCAGGTAGGAGCCGTTCTGTTCGATGTAGCAAAGGGTCGTGTTGATCATGCGGGAAAATTAAAAATTAATGGGGGAGAGAAAATTATTTGGCATAATGCCCAAAAGCAGAAATGACAAGGACTTCAATCTGTTCCGGTTTTTGGATGTATTCTCAATTCTTCAAGCAGTTTCGCTAGTTTTTTTTCAGTGCGTTTGGAAATGTTTCTGCAATAGAAAGACATCTTCTTGTGCTTTAGGTGTAAAAACTATTTCGTAGTGCATAATAACCTGTTGATGAATTCCATCCCTGATTCATTTTGCCGCATACGAATGGATTTGCCTTTTTTTGTGGATGCAACCGATGAATCTAGTTTTGAAAAAAAACTCGGTTTCGGTCATTTTTACTTTAGGCTGCTTTACATTAACAGCAGAAACTCCTTTTAGCAAAAGGATTGCTTTTTTTATAGAACTTAAAAGGGCGTGTTCATCAATATCTACAATTAATTTTGTTTTTTCTTTTGACATGACGCTTGACTTTTTTGAAAATGCTGCGGTGCAATGGGGAATAAAAAACGAACTAGGCTAAGCTGTTTTTGGATAGACTCAACATGTCTTTCGAGATGACTTCAAGGTTTTTCATCATTTGTTCATATTTCATCGGGTGAATCCACTTTATGCTATCAAAAGCGTTTTTGGGAAATCCACTAATAATTTCTGCCGTTTCTGATGGTTCAATGCCAAGTTCTTTTTGTCGAACTTCTGAAAAGATTTCATCCCATTGGAAATTTTCATGTGTACAAATTTCGTGAATATCCACAACATCTTTTGCCGACATTCTAAAAAGGGCAGTCACTTTATTGGATAGGATATTTCGTATTGAATCTGTTTTATAATACACGGGTGTTTTTACTATATCCCCGAAGTGTGCCGCTATGTCGTTCACAAAGTCCAGTTTGAGCCTGTTGTTGAAATTAGGGTGTTGAACGACCAGTGAAAAAAAATCGATGGATTTTACAAAACCGATATCGGTACTCCAAAAAAAGCCTTTTTTTTGAAGTCCTTCTAAAATTGAATTGACATAAAAATTGAATTTAGTGTCTTGATTGACGAAAAAATCTAAATCGTCTGAATAGCGATGGTTGTAATAGCCTCTACTAAGGGCGGTTCCACCGGTCAGGTAAAAAGGTACGTTTAAGTTTTTGACAGTATTCAGAATCCCATTCTGGAGCTTGTACAGGCTCTCCTCGTAATATTCCGAATATGAAGTCGAATTTTTTTCTGAGCGTTGCATTGCGTAGGCCCTTTTTTACATTATCCGTATATAGCTTTTTACAATTTTCAATGCCGTTCCATAGCGGTACAAGATTATGCCATGGGACGCGTTCTAGGCAGCGAAGAAAAAATGATTCCCTGCTGATGCCGGATTCGGTTTGGGAATTGCCGTCCACCAGTTTAAGCAGGGATTCTGCGGATACCGTTGAATCCCAGTTAAGGCTTTCAACGATTGCTTTTTTTTGTAGAAAGTCCATCCTTTATAAATATAAATAAAAGAGTTTTTCGAGAACTCGATTGTTTTTAAAAATAGGCTTGTCGCTTTATCGGAAGCAAGTTTTCTTAAAATTTCTTCATATTCGTGTAAAAATTCATTTGATAAACAAAGAATGTATTCGCTGTTTAAAAATTTTTCCCATAAAAAATGATATTTGCTTTAGTGTCCTAAAATTTGCAGAAGAACATTGGTATCTAAAACAATTTTTAATTTATTCACAACTAGGAACCCTTAGATGCATGGACTGTATTTCATTTAAGCGATTTTCATCTAGGCGTCCCTTTTCCCATAAGTCGTCGAGTTCTTTTTCTAGTCTTTGTGCATAAAATTTTTCAACATCTTCATCAATGCTTGAAGATCATCTTCACTTGTTATATCCGCAAACGATTTTAAAATAAGCATTAGCGCTGGAGTTATTTTTTCTAATGCGACGGCCGTGTAAACCTCACTAAGAATATAGATTTTTTTTGCAAGAAAATTCTAGGATACGTGAAACTGCAGGATGCGTATGTGGCTGAAAAAGGAGATTTCACAGGAACCTGGCAGCAGATTGGATACCAGGTGTTTACCAACTCTAATTTCGAATATGGAGAAGGAACGGTCGCTTCTTGTGAAGCTGGCTCTGACGGTTGTAAAGGATATCCAGAAGTGTCTGCACGTACTGCCGAAAGCGCATTCGCAGAATCAAATGCTTGGTATGCAAAAAACAAAACAGCTTTGAACGATTGTGCTACAGGCGGTACGCCATGGACCATTACAACTTCTGCAAACGGAACCACAGGTGGATCCGTTCTGTATAACGCCGCTGTTTCATCGACTGATTGTAAAAATTTAACACCAAGTTTCACGAAACTTAAAACATCCGCATCTAACTAAACAAAACCTTTTTATTATTTTTTAGCTGTAAAGACCTCTCGTAAAGAGCGGTCTTTTTTTACTTGGGTCGATTTACTTGGCGACGAATTCTTTCAACAATGCAGCTATTTGAGGAAATGTTATCGTTGCTGTTTTTCGAATTTTTCGTTGCCAGCTATCGGGAAAAGTCCGAAATACTTCCGTCAAACGACTTTTCATCGGAGAGGTTGACAAGACAAAAGGAATCAGCGACAAAACAGTTCTTGCGTCTTTCTCCTTTTTGCGGATATCTTGTCTTAGCGGCTGAACTAAAATTTTGTGAAGAATATATGCTTCTAATTCAGGGACTTTTAGAGAAACTCCGCAATAATCCACTTTCTTAGCGAACAGCTTTGGAATTTCCATATAGCTAAGCATCTGCGCTGTTAACCGAAGATTTGGGATGGATGTAATTGCAGATGTCGAGCGACTTCTTGCGACAAGAAATTCTATTTCCAAATCGTCTCGCTCGTATTTTGTCAAACTTGATGACGCATCGAAAATGGCGGAAAATCCCAAGCCTTCAAGAATTGCGGGGACATCAATTGGAGGCGAACTTTTTGTGGAGCTTCAATCAAAAAATCCAAGTCGGTTGTCCGTAAAACAGGAATCTCATCGGAAGCATACAGATGCCGATAGACAGGCAGACACCAACTGCCAACAAGGATTAATCGTTTCAAAACGCCTGCATTTTGTAGTGCTTGTAAAATGTTTAGAAATTCATTTTCTGCGGAGTTTTTCAAGGCTTTTCCCTATATCGGAAATGTCCGTGCGGATTTCCTTAATTGATTTTTTTAATTCTAGGCGAGCGCTGTTTTCTTTTAGGTAGCGTTCCGCCTTGGGATTTGTTCGGCTGCATAAATACACAGAAACGATTTTTGAGCATTTCCGATAAACCCGATACAGATATTCTCTTCCTCCGATTTTCTTTATCCGCACAGAGCCTTTGGGATAGGCGGAAAGTTTTTCTTCGCGTCGTCTTAGCAAAGATTCCAACCGTTCCTGTTCTTCTTCTAAAATTCCAGTAATCAATGACATTACCGTACAAATGTATAAAATTTTTTGTTTGTTGGGTAATCTGCCTACGTGAAACTGCAGGACGCGTATGTGGCGGAGAACAACTCGTTAGGAACATGGAAAATAATTGGCTATGTCGCTCCGGGGGGAACAAATTTCACTTATGGTGGAGGAGAAGTTGCTGCTGCAAATACTTGTCCTACAGGGTATACAGCATCGACCGAACCGGGAAAAAGTCCGTGTTTCAAAGATGTGGACGGAAGTTCTCAAACAGTTTCTGCGACAGATTCTAAAATTACGGATGGTTGGACTGCTGCAAACAACGTTAAATTGAACGACTGTTCTGCTCAAGTAAACTGGAAAATTAGCGCCACCACAGGGACTGCAGCAACCAATACCGGTTCTGTAACATATGACGCCTCGATTGTTGACGACAACTGCACAACTCTTACTCCGAATTTTACAAAAATCGGCAAATAGTACAAAGCTTATAAAACAAACACCTCGTCGGCATTCGTTGGCGAGGTTTAATTTTTTAATAAAACTTATACTCTTGTCTCGCTTATTATTTATATTTAAGATATGACAAAATCTGAATTAAACTCGTTGAAGAAAAAGGCGGACGCTGCATACCGAGCGATGTTGAAATTCCCGGAATACGATGAGAGTTTTTATCGGAAAAAAAATAAACTATCTGCGCTTCAAAATTCATCCTCCAATAAATGACAGAATCAATTCTTTTTCCTTTCTATCGCAGTCAAGGGGACTTTTATTGCGAACCCCTGTCCTCAAAGCACAAAAGACTTGTCAAGACATTCCAAACATCTCATCCAGAAGGGAAAAATGTTGCCGGTTATTTAAAAAAGAAGGCTTTGGAAGATCAAGGTGCAGGATTAAATCGGACATTTCTAGTTTTTGATAATGAAGATGGCTACTTGTGTGGATTCTTCTCTTTAAAAGCTGGCCTGTTTCCCATTGAAGCCAAAGGAAAGCTTTTTCATTCCTTGCCAGGAATCGATTTGGTCTATTTTGCGAAAAACAAAAATTTTGTTTCGCTGGTCCCAAAGATTGATATCGGTTCTATTATATTTTTTGACTTTGTCCTTCCTTTGGTCAAAGAGGCGAAAAAGTTTGTCGGAGCTTCGTATTTATACATCTATGCGATTGCAAGCTCTAGATTGCAAGACAATTACCGTAACAAATACGGATTTTCAATTCCACCCAAAAAAGTAAAAGAGTTTGTTGAATCTCACATAAAGCCGGATTATGATGAAAATTGTGATTTTATGTTTATCCATTTAACGGATAACGGCAAGGGAACAACTACAAAGGTTCGAAAGCCCAATAAGACCCGTAGAAAATAATTTGCGCTTTTTCGTATAAATTAACGGGCTATTCATCGAAGTTGTTTTACGTTATACAACAAAACAAATCTCCCTATTCGAGAGATTTGTTTTTATGCAACAATAGACAATTGTCTGCTATTTACCAATTTGGCTGAATGTCGGGGTCAATGCTTCACAACCATCTCCTGTAACAGTTGCGTCAAATGTAATACTCGATGCCGCATCAGATGTTGCTGCTGTAGGTGTTACTTTGATTGCCCAATTGTCGCTAGAAGCGCAATCATTCAATTGGGTGTTATTTTTGGCCTTCCAAGCTCCTTCTGTTGCGGTAATCGCCGTATCAGACAAATCTGTTGAATAAGTAAAGTTCGTCGTGGCCCCTCCAGTCGAAGAACCTGAAGGATCTTTATAACCGATAAGTTTCCAAGAGCCGGCAATATTTCTTTCTGCAAAGAACGCATCCTGCAGTTTCACGTAGCATCAAAAAATGTAAGACAGGATGAATGGTTTTATATTATATTTGAATTGAGGTCAAATATGGCGACATTATTGATACAGACACGAGTTGATGCTTGCCTAAAAAAACAAGCAGATGTTTTCTTTCGATCCATAGGTCTTGATACAACAAGTGCAATCAGATTGTTTTTAAATCAAACGCTAATCCAGCAACGAATTCCTTTTGATATCGTTTCTAAAGAAATTGTCGATAGAAAAAACGCCTTCGATAATTTTAAAGCCATGCGAGTTGCGGTTTCTTCAGTAAAAGAATCATCGCTTGCAGATATTAACAGGGAAATAAAAAAAATCAGAAAATTCCGTAAAGAAAAAAGATGACTCCAATTTTTGCAACGATAGATACAAATGTGTTGGTGTCCGCATTAATAACGAAGAAATCAGAAGCTGCAACAGTTTTGGTGATGGAGGCTGTATTTTCAGGAAAAATCAAGCCTCTTTACAATCAAAAAATTTTAGATGAATACGAAGAAGTTTTGCATAGACCAAAGTTTCATATCGAAAATGTCATGATTCGTTCTTTTATTGATTTTATTCGAACTTATGGTTTTTCCGTAAATGCGATTTCTACAGGAGAAAAACTAAAAGATCCAGATGATTTGGTGTTTTACGAGGTTACTATGACGGTTCCAAATGCAAAATTAATAACGGGAAATATCAAACATTTTCCGATTCAGCCAAATATCATCACCCCGGCGCAAATGGTAAAAATTTTAAATGAGCGTAGTTCTGTCTAAATCCTAGTCCAACAAATAGGCGTTCATCTTTGATATGTAATGTAAAATTTGGCTGGGAAATCAATTTTCGATGTCCAAAATAGGCGAAAACAAGAGGCTGAAACGCAGAAAAATTCGACACATTTGTTCCAATTTGGAGTATATAAAATGGCGAAATTTCGCAAATTTAGACACTTTTTGCATTCGTTTGACAAAAAAATGACACAACCGCGACAAATCTATTGCTTTTCCAAAACAAATCATTTATATTATCGGTGTTGAACAAAACAACAAAACCTTTAACAAGGAGTTCACTATGAAGAAACAAGGTTTTACCCTGATTGAATTGATGGTCGTCGTGGTCATCATCGGTATACTCGCCGCAGTCGCCGTTCCCAAGCTGTTCGGCATGATCGCGAAGTCCAAGGCTTCCGAAGTCGGCCCTGCTGCCGGAGAATACGTGAAACTGCAGGATGCGTATCTCGCTGAAAAAGGAGATTCCCTCGGTTCATGGCAAAAGATTGGATACAACATGTTCAATAATTCCAATTTTGAATACTATGAAGATGGGACGGTAGTTGGGGATAAAGGCTATAATGCAAGTGGTGCTAGTGTGGAACTTTCTACTGGGAAAGCAAACGCATGGGGCGCTAGAAACAAGGCAACGCTTAACGATTGTCCGGTTAATTCAACAGCAAACAACTGGAATTTAGCCGTCGCAATCAATTCAAATATCGGTGGTTCGGCGGTTTACAATGCAACAACCCCCACTGCAGCTTGTGGAGCTTTGACTCCCAGTTTTGAAAAATTGACTACAGCATCTTCTGCATCTGCATCTGGAAAAAATCCCTAAAATCACTTCTAAGTTATTGACAAGAACTCTCCGTAAAAAAGAGAGTTCTTGTATTTTATTAACAAAAAAAATGAGGTTTTACGGCAAACTAACATTTCATTAATATAAAATAGCCTTGTCGAAATCAAAACAAGGCTATTAAAATTTAAACCATTTTTATTTGGATTTAAATCCGCCCACATCAGAAAAACTAGGCGTCAAAGCTTTGCACGCATCACCATCAGCTGTAGCAGTATAAGTAACAGCTCCGTCATCAGCATTTGAGGCTGCAACAATATTAATAGCCCATGTTCCTGTTCCTGCCGTGCTATGGGCGGCGCAGTCGTTTAATTTTACTTTATTGTCAATTGAAAGAGCCTTTTCTGCCGCAGATGTAATTGATGTGGCAGCCGACACACCGTCTTTGTACAAAAAATTGGTTGACTCGCTTGTTGCAGAAGAGCCTGCGGTGCCGGCGGTATTTTCCCCCGGACCTTTATATCCAATATCAGTCCAAGTGCTGTACATATTTCTTTCCACTACATACGCGTCCTGCAGTTTCACGTAAAAAAAAGCTCCCCAAAATCACCCCTTATGCGCCCCGATGATTTTTTCCATCGCGGAAATTTCCTCGTCGCTTAACTCGGCAAAGTATTCTCTGCGGCGCACGGGGAGGCTTCCGCCGTTTTGCTTGACGAAAAGGATAAACTGGTTCGCTTTCTTTTCGGGCATATCGACGACGGCTTGCATTCCCGCCCGAATCTTGTCGTAGTTCTGGAGGTATGTCAGCTCGGCTTTCCATTCCGTGTGGATTGTTTCCGATACGGTTCTTTGAAATTCTTCGACAATCGGCGTCAAATCCATAAAACGGTAAAAGTCCGCGGAATCGTTCCTTACCGTAATTTCTCCGGCATCGCTTATCGAATAATCCAATAATGGCATGAGCCGTTTTGAAAAAGTCTCGAGCATTCGGTCATAGATTTCCGCTTTTTTCAATAGGGTCGCCGACACGGGAAAGATGATCTTTGGCGGGGTGAAATGCTTGCTGGCAAGTATATGATGCAACAGGTAACGATGCGTCCGACCGTTGCCGTCATCGAATGGGTGCAGAAAGACAAAGGAAAATGCGACAATCGCGGAAGCAATCACGGGATCGCAATCCGCTTTTTTCAAAAGCCTGGCGGAGTCTAGATATGCCAGCATCAGATCGCCGATGTCTTCCGGTTTTGGTGCTATATAGTGGATGCGCTCTTCTGTGGGAGATAAGGTCTCTCCGACATAAACCTGATCTTCTCTCCAGTTCTTTTGACTATACCTTTCTTCGACAATTGCGTTTTGAATTTTGCAAAGACCGTCTTTTGAAAGGCAGTCTTTTGCGGCTTCCTGGAGCAGAAGTACAAAATTCTCCGTTTTTTTTCGGGAAGGCGTCTCGCGTTCAATGGCGAAGGATGACTTGGTTTCCTTGATGTAGAGAAACTGGACTGCTCGATATAGTAATTCCGCGGAAAAGCTGGAAAGCAAGGCGTCCGAGTCTTGCTTTAATTTGTCCGCACTGTTTTCGAAAATCGGCTTTGTAATGCGGACCATCGGGCAAAAAAGCGAATTGCCTGGCAGATTGTTGATAATGCGTTGTCTTTTCGCTCGGCTGGAATCTTTGTTGCTTAAAGAGAACTGTTTGCTTGGGTCTTGTAATTCTACGAAAGGCCCTGAATGGGCGTCATCTAAGGGCAGTTTTTTTCCTGTTAAAAACTCATAGAGAAACCAGATGCGACGGCAATAACTCCCTGTGGGTTTTGCCTGAACTTCTTCTAGGAATTCGGATATATCTACTTTTAAAAAAAACGCTTTGAGAATTTCGAGATTGACGCCCTCGTAACGAATGGCAAAGTTGAGGTTGGCTTGCCAGGTATTTTTTATCGGATGTCGCCAGCGGGAAAAATACCTTTCCGCATAGATGCCTTCTTTTTTTTCTGTCTGGGTTGAAGTATCTACCAGGAAACTGCGTACCAACGGCGGGAGTACATCCAAGTTGAATTCTTCAATCAAAAAAGAATATCCGATGGCAACCATTTTCAAAATTCCTTATTCTTTCTCAAAAAAGATAGTATGTTTTGCGTGATTTTTCAAAAAATCTTAACGGATGCTTTTGAGATATCCCTGTTCGTGCAAGGTGCCTTTATGTTTTCTCCACTAACTATAAATATGATATAGTTTCTGGAGAAAATTTGAAAGACTCTGGACTTTTGAACCGCCAAATTTTACCGGCATTTCAATCCGCCTAGAAATCTCCTGACCGGATGATTCCCAGTTCGCTCGCCTTGGCGAATCCGTTGATTTTTTCCCCGAGGCGGACGTGCGCCCAGCCGTCCTTGATGCCGAGGATTTCGACGGAAGTCCCTTCGGAGAGCATATTCAGCGTTTGCGCCTTGTCGCTCGGGCCGCTGGTGATGTCGGCGCTTTCGACGATGACGATTCCCTCGGAATAGCTCTTTTCGCGGTAAACCTTGTAGCCCGCGCTGCATACGAAAATTCCGAGCAGAACGGCGACCGGGATGACGCTTAGCGTAAACGCCGTCTTGGCTTTTGCGCTCCGGGAAAGGATGCGGAAGATGTTGAGCGCTGCGATAAGCCAGACAAGCCCGATGATGATATAGAGCTGCTCGGTCATGGAAAAGAAGTGGTGTGCCCTGAAAAGGGATTCTAGGATGGGGTTCTCCTCTTCGGCGGTTTCCTGCTTGTCCTTGGTGAAGCTTCGCGCGAACTTTAAATTGTAGAGGTAATCTTCGTTGGCGGGGTCTATCCGAAGCGCCTTTTCGTAATTCAAAATGGATAGTCCGAGGCGTCCTTCGCGGAAATAGGCGTTTCCCAGGTTGTAAAACAGGTCGCCGCTCTGGAATCCGTTATCGACGCAGTTCTGCCAGGCTTCCGCCGCCGACGTAAAGTCTCCGGCCTTGTAGGAAGCCGCTCCGGTGTAAAGCGTCTTGCAGGATTCGCTTGCAAAAAGGGACAGGCTAAATGTGAAAACCAGGAACAGGAGCTTTTTCATTTGTGGACCTCTAGGCTGTCACAAAGTTTTTCGAATTTTTGGATGACGTTTCCGAGTTCCGCCGAGCCTCCTGCGGGGGCGAACCTGGCGTAGGCGCATTCTTCGAGCCACTTGAGAATTTTTCCTTGCGCTTCTTCGCCGATACCGAGATATTTCAGGTTCGCTTTTTGCTGTTCGCGGGTCATGCCGCGGAATTCCCGGTTGGAAATGTCGGAAAGATAGTCGATTAGTCCGTTTTCGAGCGCGGCGTAGAAGCCCTTTGAATCGTTTTTCTCCAGAGCAAATTTGGCCTTGGCGATGTTTTTTTTCAGGTTCTTCTTGGCTTTCGCCTTGCGGACCAGAGCGGCGTCGTTCGAATGCCTGCGGTGCGCGCGGATGAAGAATGTGAAAATTGCATACAGGAAAATCGGCAGGACGAGGAGGAACCAGAAAAGGAATGTCGCGTAGAAGGAGGGCTTTTGCGAGGAAACGGAACTTACCTGGTGGATGTAGCGGATGTCCCGTCCGAGGTCTTCGATTTCCGTTTTTGCCTGCGGCGCGTAGGAGGGGGTGCTTGGCGCGAACTGCGCGTTGGCGGAGGCTTCGCCTTTTTCGACCTTGATTTTCCACGGGCCGAGAGTCTTGCTTTCGTATTTTTTCCGGGAAGGGTTGAACCAGGAATAGGTGATTTCCGGGATGTCGAATTCGCCCTTTTTCTTCGGGTAGAGGAAAATGCGGATGTTCTTTGTCGTGACGACCTTTCCGCCGCTGACTTTTTTCTGGATGTTTGTTTCGGGCGGGACGGTTCTGAAGTCCGAAAAGTCGGGCAGGACGGGGTCGGTGACCGTTCCCGGTTTGCCGTCGCCGGAAATCTGGATGGAAAGCGTGAGCGCGTCGCCGAGAGCGAGCGAATCCTTGTCGAATGTCGCGTTAAAGGTGTAGTTGCCGACCATTCCCGAAAAATCCCTGGGCCTTCCCTGCGCCGGGAGATGGAGAACGTTGATTTTCACGGGAGCGGTTTTCGCTTCGGCTTCCTCGGGTTCCTGTTGTACGGAAGAGAAGCTCATGGAAAATCCGCCCTTGTTCGTTTTCTTTTCGACGACTTTCGGCTTTCCGACTTTCGTATAGCTGAATTTGAACGGCGGAATGGAAACCTGTCCGGTTTTTACTGGGGAGAGCCAGGCGAACTTGGCGCTGCCGCGGGCTTCGCGCGGGGCTTCGGGAATCGGAGTGAGCTTCAGGTCCGATAAGTCGGCCCGGTGCGCGATGAAGTCGTTTCCGAGGTCCATGCTGGTAGCGACGAGGTTTCCCTGGAAATGTTCGAACGTGTGGATGGAAAGCGTGACGGATAGCTGTTCGCCTTCATAGACTGTCCGCTTGTTCGGGGTGAGCGAGACGGAAACCGCCGCTTCGTCGTAGGATTTTTTCACCTCGATGTTGTTCAGATGAAAGATGTCGTATTCCTTTTCGCCGATTTTCCAGGAGAGGATTCCTGCGGACTTGACTCCCGTTTGCCGCGGGGCCGCGAGATGGAAACTGTATTGCTTGCCGGTTCCGCGCCTTCCGATTCGGACTTCCGAGGAGTCTAGGCCTTTCAGGGCAAAGCCGTTCTGGACGGAAAACTGTGGGATTCCGCGTGGGCCGTATTCTTCGAGCTTCTGGGTATCGACAACGAACTCGAGAGTGAACGCTTCCCCCGCATCGACGGAATTCTTGTCGATCTGGATTTCCCACGGTCCCTGGGTAATCAGCTGTCCGGCGTACCTGCCCGAGCCTCCTCCCATCATGGCGGCCATTTGCTGCTGCATCTGTTCCATCATGCTCCAAGGATCGGTCGCCTGTGCAAAAAGGGAAATGGCAAAAAGAAGAACTGTGAGTAGAAAGCGTTTCATAACAATCAAAAGATACAAAAAAGCTATCTTTGAACCATGTCTTATCAATCATTGGAATCGCTCTTTGACGCTTACCCCAAGATTCAAATGCTAGGCCCGGTCGGCAGCGGAAAATCGAAAATTCTCAGGGAGTTTTCCGAAAGGCATTCCAGGGTTTCGCTTTCTTCGACGGAAATCCAGCGGCGCATCCAGCGCGCGCTAGCCCCCTTTTGGCAACAGCGTTTTATCAGCCTTCGCGATGATGATGCGCCCCGTGTCCGCGATTTGCTTTTGAAGCCGAAGTTCTTTTTGAATTCCGCGCACTACGTGGAAGACGATCCGTTTGCGCCGACAGATCCCGAAAAGCTCGAAGAGGCGCTTTCGATGGCGAACCTTCCCGATACGGTTTTGAAGGTGAAACTGCTGAGCCTTTCGAATGGCGAACTTCGGAGGATTCTCCTCGCGAGGCAGTGGATGGAGTCGCCCGATTACATCCTGTTCGACGACCCGTTTGGCGGCCTCGATCCGGAATTTCGGACGCACCTCTCGCGGGCGATTTTGAAAATGTCGGAGACTTCGGTCAAGATGGCGGTAAGCCTGCAGCGCAAGGAAGAACTTCTCCCGGAAATTCCCGCCTTTGTGTATGAAAACGGCGAATTTCGCGCCTACGAGGGGAAACTTCCCGAAAAGATTCCGGAAGCTTTCGAGAAAAAGCCGGAAATCACGTCGTATGTCGTGGAAAACTTGAAGTCGCCGGCAGCTGTCGGGGAAACCCTTTTTGACTTGGAACACGTCCATGTGCGCTACGGTTCCGCGATGATTATCAACGATTTGACGTGGCAGGTGAAAAAGGGAGAACATTGGGTGGTGATGGGACCGAACGGAGCCGGTAAGAGCACGCTGCTCGCGCTGCTTTCGGCGGACCATCCGCAGATGTATTCGAACGACATCACCCTTTTCGGGAAGAAGCCCGGAGCGGGCCTCAACATCTGGGAACACAAGGCCCAAATCGGATTTTTCTCCCCGGAACTCGCGACGCAGTACCGCGAAAAGCTGAACATTTCGGAAGTCCTCTGCACCGGATTTACGACGGGGCTCGGGCTTTTTACGCCGCCTTCCTGGGAAGAAAAGGCGAAGGCGAAAAACTGGCTGCATGAACTCGGGTTTTCGGATGCGGAGCGTCCTTTCGATTCGCTTTCCGCGACGGAACGCCGGCTGGTCCTGATAGCCCGCGCCGCGATTCGCCCGCCCAAGGTTCTGATTCTCGACGAACCGACGCAGGGGATGGATGCGGGATTTCGGGAACGCCTCTTTGAACTTCTGGAATTTCTTTCAAGCGAGACGACGATTATTCTCGTAACGCATTACGATGCGGAATGGCCCGCGTGCATGACGAACGTGCTGCGGATGCCGAAGTTTTCCCTGGCGTAGCTTTACAGGATTTTTGTCGCCATGTTCCCCGCATAGACGGCGAGGATTCCGAGAAAGACGCTCAGGGCCGCGTAGATGGCGAGTGAAAGGACGTTTCCCTCCTTGAAGAGCTGGAGACTTTCGTTCGCAAATGTGGAAAACGTGGTAAAGCCGCCGCAGAAGCCGACGGTGAGAAACAGACGGACGTTTGGGCTTAATCCGTGTTCGGAAAGGCCGTAGAAAAGCCCGATGAGAAAGCAGCCGGCGATGTTTACGGCGAAGGTTCCGATGGGATACGTTCCGGAAAGATGCGCCCCGATAAGCCTTGTCGAAAGAAAACGGCAAACGCCGCCGAGAAAGCTGCCAAAGCCGACCCAAAGAATCGAATGAATCATGCTTCAAATTTAAAAACTCCCGGATTTTCCAAAAATTAAAAGTGGGAAAATTTTGTATTTTTGGGATTTCAAAAACGAAGGATTTGCCGTGATTACCGAAGAACAGATTCTCAAAGCGTTATCCGTTGTCGTGGACCCGGATCTCAAGAAAAATATCGTTGAACTGGGATTCGTGAAGAATGTTCGGATTTCAAAAGACGGCGACGTGGAACTGGATCTGGTCCTGACTACGCCGGCGTGCCCGATCCGCGATAGGTTCAAGACGCAGTGCGAGCAGATTCTCCGGGATTCCGGGGCGCGAACGGCAAATGTCGTCCTCAAGGCGAACGGTCGCGTGGTGAGCGGAACACAGGCAGGGGCGAGCGACAACGAACTTTTGAAAGGCGTCAAGCGGATTGTGGGCGTAGCGAGCGGCAAAGGCGGTGTCGGAAAATCGACGGTGACGGCAAATCTCGCGATGGCCCTGAGCCTTGCCGGGGCGAAGGTGGGTGTTCTCGATGCGGACATTTACGGTCCTTCGATGAATATCATGTTTGGCGTGGAAAACGCTCCCGAGGTTTTCGAGGACAGGACGATCGCTCCGGTCGAGGTCAAGGGCGGCATTTCGCTGATTTCGATGGCGATGTTTGCGGAATCGGACAAGGCGACGATTTGGCGCGGCCCGATGGCGAGCCAGATGATCCAGAACTTTGTGCACCGCGTCCGCTGGGGCGAACTGGACTACCTGCTGATAGACTTTCCTCCCGGAACGGGCGATATCCAGCTGACGCTTACGCAGCAATGCCCTCTTTCGTGTGCGGTTGTCGTCACTACGCCGCAGGAAGTCGCGCTTGCGGATTGCCGCAAGGGGCTTGCGATGTTCGACAGTGTCGGCGTGCCGACGGTGGGAATCATCGAAAACATGAGTTACTTTGTCTGCGACGGTTGCGGAAAGCATCACAACATTTTCCGCTCCGGCGGGGGCGAACGGATTTCAAAGGCTTTGGGCGTCCCTTTGCTCGGAAAGGTTCCCCTGGAACCCGCGGTTGCCGACTGTGGCGATTTGGGAACTCCCGCCGTGTTGCGCTACCCGAACAGCGAAAGCGGCAAGGCGTTTGCGGATATCGCCGAAAAGACAATCCAGGCGATTGCCCAGTTGGAACATTCGACAAAAAATGTCATGCACAACTTCCGTTTCCGTTTTGAAGAACTTCCCGTGGAGGCGAAATGATCCAGCCGGTAAAGATTTTCCGTACGCCTGAAAACGAACTGGGCTTTGACTTTGACGACGGTTCGCGGGCGGTTTTCCGCTTGAGGGATTTGCGTCTCGCTTGCCCGTGCGCGCTTTGCGTCGATGAAAATTCCGGGGAACGCCTGCTCGACCCGAAAACTGTCCCCGAGGACATTTCGATAGAGAGCATCCAGTCCGTGGGCCGGTATGCGGTCGGAATTTTATGGAGCGATGGGCATCGGACGGGCATTTATCCTTACGAATTGCTGAAACGCTTGGCGAAGGATTTGACGAAAAAGGCCTAAAAAGCCATATTTGGAGCGGTAAATTTTTTTGGCGTAGGTCTATCCTATATGAGTGATTTTAACGAATCTTTATATTTTCGCGATTTGAATCGGTATCCGACTTTGAAGCCGGAAGAGGAAGCTGCGCTCATAGCGATTATCAAGAACGGCAAGACGGAAGAGATTCGCCAGTCCGCTTTGCAGCACCTGATCCGCGGAAACCTGCGGTTCGTGGTCAGCGTCGCCCGAAAATACCAGGGGCGCGGGCTTTCCCTTTTGGACCTCATCAACGAAGGCAACCTGGGACTTTTCAAGGCGGCGAAGCGTTTCGACAGCACCAAGGACGTAAAGTTCATCAGCTATGCGGTCTGGTGGATTCGGCAGTCCATCCAGAAGGCTCTTTTTGAACAGGTCGGCGCAGTCCGGATTCCGCCTAACAAGCTTACCCTGGTGAACCGTTTTAAACGCGCTCTTGTCCAGAACGGCGGCGATTACGAACGGACGATGGCGATGCCCGAATTCGCCGGCTCGGAACAGGACATTGTCGAAGTGATGGAAAAGATTGTCGATATTTCGCTCGACGCTCCGATTAGCGATGACGGAAGCTCCGGGGATTCGGTCAGCTCCCTGATGGACGTCCTGGGGACGGACGGGAACCAGGAAGACGAAATGGAGAAGAACGAACGCAAGGCTCTGATCGACGATATTCTCAAGTCGCTTCCGCGCCGCGAAGAAGAAATATTGCGGATGTTCTACGGACTTGACACGGTAGAGGATACAACGCTGAAGGATATCGGCGAAGACCTGAAGCTCAGCCGTGAGCGGGTCCGCCAGATAAAAAACAAGACTTTGCGGAAGCTCCAGCGGAACAAGGAAAAACGCGATCGGTTGAGCGATTTCCTGGAAAGTTGATGCGGATTCCCGGAAATAAGGCGCAGCGCGCCGCAGTCTATTTCTTGGCGCTTCTCGGTGTCGCATTTTTGGTGCTCTTGGCCTATTCCCTCTATGGAATGTTCGGTCCTCGGAAAATCGAAGCGCCGAGCGTTCCCTTCGGGCTTCCTTTCGGGACGGAAATTTCGGTAGGGGATTTTCCCGATACGCTTTCGGGACTGTCTGCGCTTCCTGTATCGACGGTGCAGGAACTGCGACGCGCGGATGACTTGGAAAAAAACGACCGCTTTGACGAAGCCGCGGAAATCTACGAGGCTATTGCGCTGCAATATCCGGGCGTGTTTCTTGCGGAGTGGGGAGTTGTCCGTTCGCTGCTTGCTAAAGATTCGCTTTCTCCCGTGTGGAAGTCGCTGCTCGAATCTTCGGAGCGATCTTTGAAGAAACGCTATCCGGAATCTTCGGTCGCATTTTTGCTAGACGCAAGCTTTGCCGAAAAGACGAACAGTCTCGGAACCGCCGTGGAACTCGCTCGCGTCGCGACGGAAAAGGCTCCGGCTTTTTTCGATGCCCGACTGCTCTATGCGAAGCTGCTTTTTCGGGCAGGTCGCTTTGAAGAGGGCAAAGGGGAAGCTCGGGCGGCGATAAGCCTTTCTCTCGGGGAAAATCCCAAGGCATATGCGCTCCTTTCCCGAATCTTTCATGACGAAGGAACTCTCGACAGCTGTGAACGAGTCGTCGATTATGCGCTTTCCAAGTTCCCGATAAATCCTGAATTACTTTGTATGCAGGGAATTTTGCAAGAGTATAAAGGACGCTTTGACGAAGCGGAAAATACTTATCGCCGTGTTCTCGCGATACGCCCGGACTTTCTGCCGGCGACCGAAGCGCTTCTTTCCCTAGGCCTAAAATCTCCGCCGGGAAGAATGGAAAGCGGACGTCTTTCGCCAAAGGATCAGGCGAAGATCGCTTACGATATTCTGGAGCCTCTGGTTTCGCGCTATCCCGACAACCTGCCGCTCCGCGAAGCGCTCGGAGCCGCTTACCTAAAGGGGCGGGAGTTTGACCGTGCGAAATCCCAGTTCTTAGAAATCCAAAACCGCGACCCGGAATATCCCGAAATCCAGCGACGCTTGCAGGAAGCCTCTTCCGTCCCCCCGGTCCGTGACGTAAAAAAGAACATGCTCGCAGACAATCTGCACCGTGCGATCGACAGCATGCGGACGCTTCCTGCGACAGGACATTCGTTTGAATCGAGCCTTGGGCATTATCTGGTGCGCTACGGGGCTTCGCCGAAAGAATTTTTTGCCAAATATTCCGCTTCGAATTTCAAGAAGATTAAGAAGAACGCTTGGCAGGAAACTTTTTTTGAGGCTCCATTTTTTCATCGATACACGGTCCTGTTTGACGAAAATGCTCGTTTTTACGGCGTGCATGTCGTGGTGACGGATTCGAACGTCGTCGCGAACAAGGCGACGAATACACCGGAAATCTACACGACGCTTCTCCAGCTGAATTCGCGAATTTCCGGTCTAGGAACGGAAACGGGTGAAACCGAATGCGACGGGACGGTCCTTTCCGGAGCGACCTGGGAGACGCGTGACAACTTTGAAATGCTTGCGCGTGTGGTCGGAAAGCCGGCGGAAGTCCGCATGATTCGGTTGGACAAGTCAAAAATTCCCGAAGGAATGCGACTTTGCGATTATTCGAAGTATCTTTTTATGGATTGATTTGTACGTTGTGACTATGAGTACTAGGACTTTTTTTTCGCTGCTTCTTCTGCTTGCTTTCGGAACGGTTCTGGAAGGCTGCACTTGTTGCGCCTATCTGAACCACATCTTCAATGCGGACAGGAATTACGAAGATGCCGTCAAGCTGGAAGCGGCCAAGGCGGACTCGATTCCCGCGGATTCCGAAGTCGTGGCGACGGGCGAAGCGGCGAAGAAATATGACAAGGTAATCGAGAAAGGTTCGCGGGTCTTGGAGCGGTTCCCGGATAACGACCGCCAGACGGCCCGGGCGGTGTTTCTCATCGGCGAATCCTTCCGGCACAAAGGGGAATGGGGAAAGGCTGTCGCGAAGTACGACGAATTCGAACGGTATTTTTCCGACCACGATTCCATGCCGAAAGTGGAATACGAGCGGGCCTATTGTCTTTATAAAAACGGCGAATACGACGTGAGCCGTTTTGCGCTGCAGTCGATTCTCGACGCCGGAGCGGAACATCCTTTTTACAACGACGGGCTGAACCTGTTGTCGCTGCTCGAAGAAAAGGGCGATTTTACGGAACAGGCGATTGCCGCTCTGGAAAAGATGCTCGCCGATTCGAACGGAACTCCCTATATGCGCGGGCGTGCGCACTTGCGCCTAGCGTCCCTCTATTTTAAAACGGAAAACTATCCCAAGGCGCGTGAACATTACAGGGCAAAGGAAATCGTTGAACTGCCGCTCCGGGACCAGTATTTGGCAAGCCTCCATGCGGCGGAATGCCTTGCCGCGACCGATGCCTTTGCGGATGCCGCCGAAGAATACCGGCTGATGATCGAAAACAAGGATTACGAATCGCACTTGCCCGATATGTATGTGCGCCGCGGGGAACTTTTGCTCCGGGCGAACGACTGGACAGGCGGTGAAAAACTTTTGCATTTTGTGACGGACGAGTATAAAAAATCGGAATATGCTTCGCGAGGATTCTTTGACCTGGGAGATTTTTACCAGACCGAGAAACGCGAATACGAACCTGCCCTCGCCTATTATGATTCGAGCTTTCTCGCGCGCCCCGGATCGAGTTGGGGTAAAAACGCTAGGGAACGTCGCGATGCGCTGCGTCGGTTGCTCGCTTTGCGGGAAAAAGATTCTCTCGCCGATACGACGCTCCAGGCGAAAAAGCAGTTTTTCGATACCGAATTCCAGATTGCGGAACTGTTCCTCTTTAAGCTTTCGGAAATGGACAGTTCGCTGGCGCGTCTCGACAGGATTATCGAAGGTTCGCCGGATACCGCCGTGGTGATGCGCGCTACCTATGCGCGAGCCTTTATCTATGACGAGTTCAAGCAGGACCCGGACCGGGCCGAGGAGCTTTACAAGGAAATTATCGCCAAGTATCCGCGGACGGAATATGCGAAGCAAGCCCAGGTGAATCTAGGCGAGAAGGTGACGGTCAAGACGCCCGAGGACGAAGCGCATGAACTTTTCCTAAAAGCCGAAAGCCTTTGGGTCGCGGCGAAAGACGTTCCGCTCGACAGCATGGAACTTGTGGATTCCGCCTACGCAAAGGCTCTTGCCGCCTACGATACGGTTTTTCAGGCTTATCCCGAAACGGATGCGGGCGTCCAGGCTCTATATATGAAGGGCATTATCTGGGAAATGTCGCCGGAGACAAGGGATTCCGCCGCTTTCGCATTCAGGAAGCTGCGAAACGAACATCGGGATTCGCCGTGGGGAATTGATGCGGAAAGACGCCTCCAGACCAGGATGTCCATTACGGATGAATCCTTGGCGCGTCTCCGCAAACGCGTGGAGCAGAATGCCGCTTACGTCGATAAACTCTCGCAACAGTATTATGAAGGCTTGTCGGCTGCCGAGAACAAGAAGAACGGTCCGGACATCAAGTCTTCCGAAGACGAAGTCCTGGAAAATTCCTACAACAGCATGTATGATTTTGAATAAGAACCTGTTTTCATATGTGTCGGGCATAGCTCGCTAACCAGCCATTGCCGGGTCACACCCGGCAATCCCTTCTCTGAAAGGAGATTCCCCGGTCAAGCCGGGGAATGACATTGTACCGCAACTCTGACCACTGCACACTAACTACTAAACTTAGACGTCCGCAGACCAATTTCCCATTTCTCATTGCTAATTACTCATTCCCTTAGACGTCTGCTGTTCTAAGCTCAAAGCTCTCTCAACTAAGTTCTGACTAGACGTCTGCTGTTCCTTATAAAGACATTCTCTAAATAGTTGCTCTTTATTTAAAGAGAACTAGGCTACCCTGGAATACAACGCAGAGAGCTTCGGAATTGCGTCCAAGGATTGTCTGTAAAATTCGTCGTCCTGCTCGATTCCGATACTATCGTAGCCTAGAAATTCTGCAGCCGCAATCGTTGAGCCGCTGCCTGAAAACGGATCCAATACGATTCCCGTTCCTAGTGGCAGAGATGCGTGGACCAGCAGACGTAAAAAGGTTTTCGAAATAAAAGCCAAGGTTCACACAAAGCTTTCGGAATAACAGATGTTGAAGCAAATTCACTTTCTGCATTTTTGGGACGATCACCGCCTCTTAGCGTGCATACGGTGCGGATGACTTCTCCCCTTTTTTCCAGACCGGAATTTCTGAGTGCGGAACTGACAATATCCGACAACAGCGGTGTTGAAGCTAAAAAGATATGCCCTCCGGGAACGAGAACGCGGAATGCCAATTCGGCCCACTGTTTGAAATAGCCCATATTTACAAAGTCCCGGCGGAGAAGGTCAGAGGATAATTTAGCAATTGTTTTGCCTCTGACGTACTTTTCTTCTTTTTGTCAAACTTTGACAAAAACGGTTTTTATAATTGGAATTATGATTACTGCACAAAAGAACAACTACACGAATAAGCAAGATCTTAGAAATGCAGCGCAAAGCTTTTTTTCGGACGGCTTCATCTCCTTTCGTCGGCGCATCGCGGAACAGCTTTCCCTGCAAGGCGCGGAACTTTCGGAAGATGAAGATTCCACCTTGCTCGATTTTTACCGGCATGGCGAAAATGAAACCTACGTTCTTGCCGCTTTCGGCTACGAAAGCTGAATTATCGGGCCTGGTATTCGACAAAGCGCGTCTTGCCGTAGAAATCCGGCAATGTTCCGCACCATTTTAGCCAGGGATAGTTTGACGCTTCCGCTTCGAGAATTTTATCCTCGTTCGCTTCCGGGCCGATTTCCATCAGAAGGAAGCCTTCGGGTTTCAGGCGGTTTTTGCTCTGCTCCAAAATTTTCCGGATAAGCGTGAGACCGTCCGGTCCGCCGAAGAGGGCAAGCGCCGGGTCAAAGTCTCGGACTTCCGGCTGGAGCTTTTCCTTTTCCGCATCGGGAATATAGGGCGGATTGCTGACGATGATGTCGAATTTTTCGCCTTCGGGAAGGGCTTCTAGCAGGTTTCCTTCAAAAATTTCGATTTCAGCTTCGTTGAATTTCGCATTTTCTTTGGCGAGGTCGAGAGCGTCCTTTGAAATGTCCGTGGCAAGAACACGCATTCCCGGAATTTCCTTTTTGACGGCAATCGCAATCGCCCCGCTTCCCGTTCCGATATCCGCAACCGTGGCGGATTCCTTTCCCTGCAAGCGTTCCTTGATGATGTCGATGAGAGATTCCGTCTCGGGTCTGGGAATCAGGGCGCGCCTGTCGCAACGGATTTCGTGCCCGCGGAAACAGGCCGTTCCGACGATATGCTGGAGCGGTTCGCGCTTTGCCCGGCGCGCCACCAGCGGGCGGAGAATTTCAAGTTCGTGCTCGGAAAGCGGCTTGTCGAAATTCAGGTAGAGGTCCATCCGCTTCATCTTGAGACCGTGTGCGAGGATGTATTGCGCATCGAGTCTCGGATTGGGGATACCCTTGTGCTGAAAGAAAGAAGTCGTCTTGTTTAAAATTTCGAGGACGGTGTTCATGCGAATTTCCCGAGAACTTCCTGGGCGTGTGCCATCTGCAGCGCGTCGATGATTTCCTGGATGTCGCCGGTCATGACGCTTTCTAGCTTGTAGAGTGTCAGGTTTACGCGGTGATCGGTGACGCGGTTCTGTGGAAAATTGTAGGTGCGGATCTTGGCGGATCTGTCGCCGGTGCCGACCATCGCCTTGCGGCTTGCCGCCTCGGCCTGTTCCTTCTTGGCAATCAGGGCATCGAGAATTTTGGAGCGGAGCATTTCCATGGCGTGCAAACGGTTCTGCAGCTGCGAGCGTTCTGTCTGGCAGCTCACGACAACGCCTGTCGGGATATGGGTGAGGCGCACTGCGGAATCCGTCTTGTTGATATACTGTCCACCGGCGCCGCTGCTTCGGTAAGTGTCCATGTGGATGTCGGCTTCCCGGATGTTCACATCGACTTCTTCCGCTTCGGGGAGAATCGCGACCGTCGCCGCCGACGTGTGCACGCGGCCTTGCGTTTCGGTGTCGGGGACGCGCTGCACTCGGTGGACTCCGCTTTCGAACTTGAGCGTTCCATAGACGCTGTCGCCTTCGATAAAGACGCGGATTTCCTTGTAGCCGCCCACCGTGCCTTCCGACGCGTCCTGGACGGTCATCTTCCATCCCATGCGGTCCGCGTAACCGCGATACATGCGGAACAGGTCGCCCGCAAAAAGGGCCGATTCGTCGCCGCCGGTTCCCGCCCGGATTTCAAGCGTCGCGTTTCGGTAATCCCACGGATCCTTGGGAACCATCAGAATCTGCAGTTCGTCTTCGAGAGCGGCGATGTGCTTTTCGAGAGGCGGAATTTCCGCCTTGGCGGCTTCGGCAAATTCGGCGTCGCTTCCGCCGAGAGCCTGTTTCCATTCCTTTAAATCGCTTGACAGCTGGATGTATTCGCGGGCCTTCTGGCAGCTCTTTTCGAGACCTTTATACTGCTTTTGGAGTTTGGTATAGAGAGCCTGGTTCGAAACGACTTCGGGAGACGAAAGTTCCGATTCCAGTTCTTCGTATTTTTCGATCACTTTTTGTGCGGCTTCTAACATCGGATGCGAATTTAGAAAATTTATGGTAGATGTTCTTCAAAAAATAGGGGAGAAGGGCGCTCCGCGGAAAATTTAAAAGATAGATTTGACAAGGATATGATTTTTATACTTCTTGCCGTTGCCCTGCTTGCCGTCGCCTTTTTGATTTGGGGCTGGAACGATGTGGTTCTTCGAGATTCCAAGGGGAGGCTTTTGAGCCGCAAGGTAAAATCCGCCGACGAAGGCGCCCTGGTCGGTCTTTCCTATGGGACGTACGTCTTTGAAATCTGGCATGTCGGGCTTTTTCATCTGCGTCCGAGGCTCGTGAAAACGGTGAGCATCGAACACAATAAAATTTCCGAAAATGCGTGGAGCTTTTCGTATAAATTAAAGAACGAGTCGAGAGTTCTCCGTTCGGGAACAAAAAATTTAGGAACGGTATCTTTAAAAGCCAGATACTTGACGGATTGCGAAATTTTTCAGGCCGTGCAGAAATCCTATTTCAAAATCCTGAACAATCTGTATTTGCCGAAAAACAGCATTAGCGATACGACGACCATCGATTCTGTGCTGATTCATCCGACGGGAATCTACCTGTTTGAAAATTCCGTTTCCGAAGGATGGATCTATGGTGATGCGAACAGTAAATTTTGGTCGGCGACTGTTCTGCGCAACAACCGTACAAAAAATTCGGAATTTGAAAACCCGGTTCTTCGCAGTATGCGAAACGAGGAAGCGGTGCGGCGCATGTTCGAAAAGACGGAAAGCCTTCCGCTGCACATATTTTCCTATGTAGTGTTCAGCGACAAGGCGGTTTTGAAAGATGTTCCAGAAAGTTCGGTGGAGCGAAAACTCGTCTTGCGTGGCCAGCTTTCCCAAAGCCTTACCCGGACATTTAGCCTCGCGACTCCCGTATATACCGAAAAAGAAATCGACGAGTTCGCTTTGGAACTCGCCGGCTTTGCAGATAAAGTAACGCTGTGAATTTTAGAACCTGTTTTCATATGTGTCGGAGCATAACTCGGCAAGCTCGCTAGCCTGTCAAGTTCCATTCCTTAACGGGGATTCCCCGGTCAAGCCGGGAAATGACAATGAACAGAAACAGTTCGCTTGGAAACCCCCGCATCCCGTGTCCCGCTTGCCGTTTTCAAAAAGCTTAGACGTTTGCCAACCAATTTCTCATTGCTAATTCCTCATTCCCTTGGACGTCCTCGGCCTAGTCCCTAATCCCTGTTCCCTAATCCCTAAACCTAGACGTCCGCGATTCCTTATAAAGACATTCTCTTAGATTTTGAAATCGATGCCCGCCGCGATATTGTGGCTTGTCCTATCGTATGTCTTCTGGATGCCGTTTTCTTTCTTGGTGTATTCTTCGTAGAGCGTTTCCATATAGCCGATTTGGACCTGGAGGTTTTCTGTAAAGCGGAACGCGATGCCGCCGCCGACCGACCAGGAATCGGTGACGAAACTCAGGTCGCTGATGTAATCGTCCGTGATACCGTACATCGTGCGCTGCACGCTTGCCGAAATGGTGAGAGGTTTCAGGATGTCCGCTTCGATACCGAGTACAAATTCGTTTTCATCGCCGTCTAAGTCGTCCTGCTTGTCCTGCGGGTAATTGGCGAACGTGTCGAAGTAATGGTGGTAGCCGATCCCCGTGCGGAAGCGATCTGTCCAGGCGTAATTGAATCCGACGGAAAGGATGCCGGGAAGGTCGTTGTCGGATTTTTTCCCGTCGATAAATTGCGGCATATACTTGGTGACGATATCCTCGATTTTGTCGGTTTCGTTTTTCATTTCGATGAACGTGTTGTGTTCATACTTGATGCCCGCGCTGAATTTCTTGTAGTGGAATCCGAGGCTCGCTATCGGCGTGATTCCCCAGCCTGTCTGTTCGCAGTCGAGGAGCGTCTTGTTTAACATCGCATCGAGCTGTTCGTTCGGAACGAGAGACTTCATGGAGCCGTTGTAGGAATTGTAGGCGTAATTCAGGCGCGCGCCGAGAAACGCGGAGAACATATCCATGAAGCGGTAGCTTGCACCGATCTGCCATGCATAGACATATTGCTTGCCGATAAACTTCGCTTCGAAAAGCTGGGTCGGGCTCTGGATGTTGCTTGCGCTCATCAGCTGTCCAAGTGCGGGCATTTGTTCTGCGGTCTTCGGGATTGTCTGCGAAAGCAGCGCATCGATCAGGGGGAGTCCCTTGTTGAACTTGGCTTCTCCGCCGCCGCCGATGATGTAAAAGCCTCCCGAAAGAGCGAAGTTTCCACGATGCCAGTTGACAAGAAGGCTGGGCATCACCGGGACAAAGGATTTCCCTTCGTAGTCGCCGAGCTTGTCCGTATCGATTTCGCGTGTCTGCCAAACGGTCTGGCTGTGGGCGGAAACATAAAGCCCGTCATCCATGAACGCGGTTCCCGCCGGGTTGTAATAAACCGCGGAAGTTGTCGTCGAAGCGTCCTGGGCAAAGTTGCGGACAAAATCTGTCGATTGGTTGGTGTTGTGCATGAGGCCACCGGCGAAAGTTGCCGATGCGAAAAGAGGAATGAGTTGTTTGATTTTCATAGTAACCGTTTTGTTTTGCGCGTAAGCTAGTTAATTGAAAAAAAAATCCAAGGCTATTTTTTCGTACAAATGAAATTTTTACACATAAATGAATTTGCATTTATCTATAGATAAAACGGCGTTTAATTATTGCGTACAAATGAAAGTTGATTTAACAATTTGCCGTAAAAACGGCTGTTTTCCTGAATTCCTGTTTAATAATGAAATTTGTTGAACTCGCTTTTAATTTTGCCGATTGGAAAGGTGGATGTTTTCTAGATTTATGCCATGGCGATAGACAATGCGATTTTGCGTCGGACGGAACTCCTGCTCGGAGACGTTGCGATGCAGGAAATTTCCAAAAAGAGCGTGATCATCTTTGGCGTCGGCGGCGTCGGTTCCTGGTGCGCGGAAAGCCTTGTTCGGTCGGGAATCCAGAAGCTCACAATCGTGGATAGCGACCGCGTCTGCATCACGAATGTCAACCGCCAGCTGATGGCGACCGTCAAGACCGTAGGGCAGGTCAAGGTCGAGGCTCTCAAGGAACGTTTGCTACAAATTAATCCGCTAGCGGAAATCGAAGCGCGACAGGAAATCTTTACGGCGGAAACGGCGGAAAATTTTCACATCGAAAAGTTCGACTATATCATCGACGCAATCGATTCCCTGAAAGACAAGGCGTTGCTGATTCTCTTGGCGTGCAAAACGAAATCGGTATTCTTCTCTTCGATGGGCGCCGCCCTGAAACTCGACCCGACCAAAATCCATGTCGCCGAATTTTGGAAAGTCCAGGGATGCCCGCTTGCGCGTGCGCTTCGCACCAAGTTCCGCTCGAAAAAAACATTCCCGACGAAAAAGTTCCTGTGCGTCTATAGCGAAGAACTTTTGCAGAACAAGGGGAAAAACGGAACCTGCGGAACGGACAAGTGCATGTGTCCCAAGGCGAAAACGGGACCCGGCAACCAGGAACTTCTGAATCACGAATGGTGCTCGAGCAAGGCGCAAATCAACGGAACGCTCGCCCATGTCACGGCGATATTCGGGTTCACGATTGCGGGTCTGGTTCTCAAGGATATCGTACGGAAATCGGAAGCTATTTCTGGCTCGCAAACATAACGTTTTTCGGCGGGGAGGAATGTTCCCCGATGAACTTTTCCATCCAGACCATGTTGTACCAGCGTCCGAACTTGTTTGCGCAATGGGTGAATGTCCCGGCGATGGAAAAGCCTTGGCGTTTGTGAAAATCGATGCTGCTGCCATCGAGATATTCGTCGGGAGCGTCCGGGCTGGCAATGCAGGCGTAGAGATTGGTGACGCCCATTTTCCCGAGAAGTTTTTCTAATTCCCCGTAAAGTGTTTTCCCGATGCCTTGGCGGCGAAAGCTCCGGTCGATGTAGATGGAAAGTTCTGCGGACCAATTGTAGGCGGGTCTTGCGTAGAACGGTCCCGCATAGGCATAGCCGACGATTTGACTATCGATTTCCGCAACGATGTAGGGGTATCTGGAAAGTGTCCGGGCGATGCGCCCTTGAAATTCTTCGACAGAGGGAACGGCGGTCTCGTAAGTGATGGCTGTTTCGAGAACGTACGGCTCATAGATTTGCCGAATCGCCGCGGCATCTTTGACGGATGCCTTTCGAACTTGGATTGCGGACATGCCTTTAAAATAAAAAAGGCTCCCGAGAGCGGAAGCCTTTTTAAAAACTTTTCCCGTTTACTTGAGGTCCAGCGCCTTGTCCACGCCGTCGATGAGTTTGCCGTTTTCGACGACGGCGAAGCCTCCCGTGTAGCCCCAGTGCTGCCAGGGAATCTGGAGCGTGTCGCTGATTTCACGGACCGCGGTCATGTAGTTCAATACGCTCTGCGGATCGGACTTGACATTGTAAGCGCCGAATTCGTTCCAGACCAGGGGAACCTGCTTTTCGACCGCCCATTTCTTTGCCTTGACGATGCGGCTTAGGATGTAGCCCTTGCTACCCGTTTTGTAATACTGCTTGAGTGCGCTTTTTGTTCCGCTGGGGGTTGAAGCCCTGACCCCGAAATCCGAGGAATATTCGGACCATTCTTCGGGATTGTAGGGGAACTTGAGGTTGCGAATCGTCGAATAGTCTGTCCAGGAAGCGCCCTGGTGGCTGAAGACGAACGGATCGTAGGAGTGGATCGCATAGACGATGTTGTTGTCTGTGAACGGTTCCCTTTTGGTTAGCTTGTCGATGGAATACCATTGGACGTCCCCGAAGATAATCGTGTGCGTGGAATCGACCGTGCGGATGGCATCGATCATTCCCTGTGCGGCTATCGTCCAGTTGTCCGCCGTGACCTTGCCGCTTGTCATGTCCGGTTCGTTCAGGAGCTCATAGAAAATGTCTTCGCGGGGATTTTCGGCGTAGTGCGCGGCGACCGCTTTCCAGACGCCCGCCATCATCCGCAGATATTGCGGATCAACGGACGATTCCTTGTTGTAGCTGTTGTCATATTCGTGATAGTCGATGGTGAAGGACATCCCGTAGCGTTCTGTCCAGTTTACAAAGGAATCCAGGACGATGAAAATGGAATCGTTCATTTCGAGCGCGACGTTTCCCGTCGTGTCGTTCAAAAATTCGCTGCGGTTCGAAACATAGAGGTCGAGGTCTATCGGAAGCCGCAGAGCCTTGAAACCGCTTTCGGAAAGGATCCTCACGTCGTTTTCTCCGAATTCAAATTCGCCGGTGAATTTCCCGTCCGCTTCTTCGAGCCAGTTGGTAAAGTTCACGCCCTTGTTCAGATACTTCATCGCCTTTTCCTGGAGCGGATTCGAAATGCCGATATCCCCGATGTCGATGTTATAGACCGTCGGATTTTGGATGGTCATGTCGGCGGTTTTCGGCGGAAGGTCTTCTGCGCCGACCAGGTAAATATCGTCGATGATGACGGAATCCTTTTTGCCGTTGCCCTTGACCTGGAAGCTTATCGCGGTCACGTTTGCCGGATTGAAAGTGACAGCCGTGCCCCAGCCGCCTTGGATCAGATCGTCGAAAGCGATGGTGACGGTGGTCCAACCGCTCGACTTTTTCTCGGATGCCAGGTGGACGTCATAGTCGATGACGTCGCTAGTCTCTACGTGGATGTAGTGGGCCGCCCCCTTGTAGGAATAACGGATTCCCGCATACTTGCTGACGTCAACCGTCGAAGGGACGAGGAAACCCCAGCCGACAAACGGATCGTATTGGTAGTTGCCCTTGTCCAGGCTGAATTCGACTTTCATCGCATACTTGGAACCGTTGTCCGTTTCCGCGGCGATGATGTTTCCTTCGGCATCCGTAGGCGTCGTGATGGTGGAAGCTCCGTCGTTTGACGCATCGTCGTAGGTGTACCAGCCGCTACCGATTTCCGTTTCGCCGTTGCCGTCTTCAAGGTTGTCGAGAAGAAGTCCGTTTTTAGGCGCGTCTGCGACCGAGGACGAACTCTCGGTGGACGTTTCGGACGAGGAACTTTCTTCTCCTTCTGCTTCCGAAGAGGACGAAAGTTCTACCGAAGAGCTGCTCTCTTCCGGGGAACTGGACTTGTCGTCGGAACAGGCGGCGAATAGGGAAAACGCCGATGCGACGGACAGAATAGCTAGACGACGAATGTGCATAAAGCCTCCGTGATGTTTTTCTTAAAATACAGAAATTTGCCGGGAACGGTTCGTGGATAGCGATTAAATATGAATTTGCCGTTTACAGGCGAAAACGCGGGAAATCAGGTTTTGGCGAGAAAATGATGAAATTCGGTAAAGACGGCGATTTTCATCTCGGCATCTCAAATTTCAACAGGGGGCGAAGTTTCAACCAGGCTTTACCGTGGCAATTGTCGCTCCAAATGCGGATGTGGTTGTTGGATAGCAAAACCTTATCGGATAAACGCATGGGTTGACGGTCGCCTGGAGCTTTGTCCACGCTAGCGATACCACCAAGAAAGACCGAGCGGGAGATTCCGTGTGGGTCAAGGATGCAAACGGTGCTGGGAAAGGCGCCTGGACGGAAATGCCGGGAATGCGCCTGCAGGACGGCGACTACATCCTCCGTGCGATTGTTCGCGACGAGGCGAAGAATATCAAAACATGCGATTACGCAAAGAAAATCCGTATCGACCGCACCGCCCCGAAAATCCTTAGCCTCGTGAGTTCCCGGCTGGTCTATCCCGATTCGGTTACGGACTTTGCCGCAACCATCAAGGTCTCGGAAACGGAAGATATTTCCTCGAACCGGACCGGGATGCGCTGCCACTACCGTGTACTCGGTGGCGACGCGGACGGCGCCTTCCGGGAAGTCGCCGAAAGAGTCCTGTCGAACGATTCGCTAGGGTTCGAAATCCCCGCCGTGGCTGTCGGGTCGGAAAACGGCAAGCGCTACCTCGAAGCGGTCTGTATCGATGCGGCGGGCACCGCGGGAACCCGCACGGACCTCTTCCACGTGGGCGACCGCTACCCTGAAATAGTATCTCCAGCCGAAGACAAGGAATTTCTCGCTGTCGAATACATCCCGATTGTAGGGATGTATAAAATTTTCTACATTTGGGCCTGAATTTTTTGACTATCATCCTTGTTTGAAGAATTGTAAAAGAAATTTTACGAAAAAAGAGTGTGAAAAATCAGAAGTATCAATTAAAAACGGCAAGATTGTGTGCATTCGCTGCTGTTGCATTTGCTTGCACATGCATATGGGGGTGCGGGGACTTAAAGAAGGACGGCCCAGTGGAATGGGATTATGAACGGACTACAGGAAACGTAATAGGCTTTATTGATGATTCTCTTGTGATTGTAAGCGATTGGAGAGGATGGTGCCAAGAAAAGAGTTCTTTTATTCACGATGGTGGAGTGGCCAGTGGTATCGGCCACCAAGGATTGCGAGTCTATAATTATCGCGTTCAGGAAGATGGGCCGCGTTGGACTGATACACTGGATAATGAAAATACGAATGATTTTACATACCTAGTAGGGCAGTTGTCCGATTCCGTGATATGGGGTGGGAATGGAAAAGAATCTTTTTCCTTCTGGAAATTGGGTCAGAAACCAGTTGTCATGAATATGGCTATTTCTAAGGATGGTTGCAATGCGACTTTTAAACAAGAAAAAATGAGAGAGTGGTTAAATGGTACAATCCTCTTGAAAGGGCCTCTTGGTGCTGCAGGTGATAGTTGCCAATATGCGGTGCTGGACACAATTGCGAAAACATTGACATACAAACGACTGAGTGATGATTTGGAATGGATCAAGGAGTGTAATGATGTGCGGGCATGGGGTGAGGATGCGTATTGTTTGGATTATGAAGTTTCACTTGCGAGTGTTTATTTGAAGAATAACAATAAGATAAAAAATAGTATTTTAGTGGAGGACCAATTATGGTATTCTGGATCCTTTTTTTTTGGTAAAATGATGCTTGTAGATGGAAATTTATGCGAGTATAAGGATAATTGGGAATGTTATCCTAGACAGGGAATTTTAAAAATAGGATTTAATGCGGATAATGGTATAATTCTGCAATTCTAATAGATAGTAGCATAGAAATGTTTATGAAAAAAATATTTATTCTGGTGTTGGCTGTTTTCATTTTTTGTTGGTCCACTCCCAAGCCGATGGAATCCATTGAAAATTACAATGTGATGCTGATTCATGGTGCGTATGAATCTGGAAAAGGAATTGCGGAAAATATCAGCTATTCGTCAGCCTACGCCTCTGTAGATTATTTAGGTGAAGCAACTCTTGGTAAGTACACTAATGATGAAAGAATAACCAAGTGGCTATCGAAAAATGTATTCGAAGAACCCGATATTGGTAAGGATAGAAATCCAGGCAATTCTTATGTCTATCATTGGCGGGCATTTACAAATCCTGCCGACAACTCAATTAACAATGCTAAGGAGTTGGGGCAACGAACATGGAATAAGGACAATGAAAAGTTCGGTCAACGTCGTGCGCTGATTGAGGAAGCTCAGGAAGTGAAGGCTAAAATATACAATCAACGGAAAATCGGAGATTCAGTTATTGTAGATTCAATTGTGGGCCAAATGGCTCTTGAACTCATTCGCCAAGACCCCAATCTTTACCGTCAACTAGCCTCGCGCTACATCCTCATTGGTCATTCTATGGGTGGTGTTGTTGCAAGAGAATACACGCAGAATAGCGATTATTATCATGGCGAAGTTGACAAGGTGATAACGCTCGACAGCCCGCACTGATGGCGTATTTAGTGTATGATTCCAGTGGGAAAATGCTATGTTGGTCCGGCGAAAAATCGGTATTTTTTTTATATTTGAATAATTGTTATGAAAAATGTAAAAAGAATCTTGCCTTTTACGATATCGATGCTTTTGTGCGTGGGCTTGTTCGGCTGCACGGATAATGTAACTTTTGAATGGGGAAACTTCCGCAGCGACAGAACTATCGCAGGATTCATTGACGATTCTCTTGTTGTTGTGACAGACTGCAGGCGTTGGCATAGAATCACGGAAACATGGAATGGCGGTTATAGTGAAGAGTCTTCTTGCGGTCATGACAGGATGATGGTCTATAATTTCCGGATTCAGGAGGATGGTCCGCGTTGGATGGATTCTTTGACAAATGAAAGCGATGGTGGTTATTGGAAGCAATTGACAAATTCGAGTATATGGAGGTGGGATGGGGATAGTCAAGAAAAATTAAAGTTATGGGAAATAGGAAAGGACGCAAGAGAAATTAAGTTGAAAAAAAAATGAAGGGTGTTCTGGGGATTTTGAAATAAATCGTATGCATCAATGGCTCGGCGAAAACTTTATTGCATTAGGTGGCGACCTTTCAGCTGGTGGAGATAGTTGCCAATATGCGGTTTTGGATACGGTAGCGAAAACATTAGTGTATAAGCGTTTGTCAAAGGGCTTGGAATGGATTGAAAAGTGTGACGATGTGAAGGGATGGGAAAAAAGTGTCTATTGTTTGCTTTTTGACAAAGTTTCTTACAATGCTTATTTGATTGTCGATGAATCTGTAAAAGACACTATGTCCCAGAATGAGTTTGGATGGGATAAGTATACGTCGTTTTTATTTATGGGTTGTTTTTTAAAAATGGGTGGTTGCATAAGCGAAATTAAAAGCGGAAAAATAAACTGCTTCTTGTATTTTGATTCAAGGAAAATGATATTTAAAAATATCGACGGAAAACTAATACAATATTAGGTATTATGATGAAAAAGTTGTTTTTATGCGTATTCATTGTTTCTGCATATTCTTGGTCCATTCCGAAACCGATGGAGTCTCTAGAACATTACAACGTTTTGATGATTCATGGAGCTTACGGTTCGGATAAAGGAATTAAAACTAATGCAAGATTGGCAGAGGCTGATTTAACGGCGGACTTTTTAGGTGAGGCGACTCTCGGCTCTTATGCCTCCGACAATCGAATTACAAAGTGGATTGGTGCAAAAATTTTTGAAGAAACTGATATCGGAGATAAACGTAATCCTTCGAATTCCTATATTTACAATTGGCGGTCTTTCACCAATCCAGCAAATAGTTCAATCAATAATGCTTATGAACTTGGCTACAGAAGCTGGAACAAGAACGGCAAATTCGGAAGACGACGCGCTTTGTTTGAAGAAGCGCAGGAAGTAAAGGCCGTGTGGTATGATATTGGGCAAGATTCCACGCACTTTGGACAAGACGCTCTTCAGATCATCCGCCAAAATCCAGACCTTTACCGACAGCTCGCGTCCCGCTACATCCTTGTCTGCCACAGCATGGGCGGCGTGGTGGCCCGCGAATACGTGCAGGGCGACTTCTACAACGGCGACGTCGATAAAATCATCACGCTGGATTCCCCTCACGAGGGGACTGGCGCGCTGAACATGCAGATATACAAGGAGGCTCGCGGCTGGACGGATGAAAAAGCCCGGGACATATTGCTGAAGGCTACGGCATCCATGGCGGCGACCGGCATACTGCTCGGTGTGATGGGAATGGATCCGGTCACGGTCGAGGCGGGCATATGCATCACCCTGTTTTCTTCCGTAATTGCCGGCGGGGCGAGCGTCCCCCTGACGAGGATTTTTTCCACGGAAAGGTACTACAGGGACGACCCTCTGGTCGGCTATGTCGATCCGTACCGGACAGGGTTCGGGACGATCGACTCGCTGAACCGCCGTCCGTATGTGGCGGACAGCATGCCGATGGTCAGGGTCCTCGGCAGCAAGAACAGCATGACGTTCGGCGACCCGACCCATGTGGATTACGGCCTGCTGGGCTCCCTTTACCTGGAAACTTTTCGCTGCCGTTCATCAATCTCATGGGGCAGCTGGGAGGAAACGGCGACGCCTCCACGGTCTATGTGAACGCCATGACGGCGGGGATTGCAGGGATTGTCGGGATACCCCTCATGGAGCAGGGGAGTTCGCTCGTTACGGAATCCTCCGGGTTGGGAAAACACGTCGCGGTCTTAAACGACCGGAACGTGGATGTCCGAAAAAGGCAGTTCAACGCGGCGGTCCAGGCGAAAGGGGGCGACGGCGACTTTGCGGCGTCCATGGGAGTCGCTTCGGGGGCGGTACTCGCCCTTGATTGAACAAGGTTGGAGTTTGCTGCTAAAATAAATATTATTTTTTTGTAAAACAATATGACGGAAAATAGGGTATGAAAATTTTGTTGAAGAAATTTGGCAAAGCAAGAATACTTGTTGTCGCAACCGCATTACTTGCTTGCGCATGCATGTGGGGGTGCTCTGAATATCGGGTTAGCTGGAATGATGGGTTTTCGGGAGCGAAAATAGTTGGCTTTGTAGATGATTCTCTTGTTATGGTTGGAAGCTATCAGTTAAGAACGGAGTCCCACGAAGGAACCTTTGAACCTTATTGGGATGTCATCGAGTCTGGACACGAACGTTTATGTGTTTACAATTATCGTGTGCAAGAGAATGGTCCGCGGTGGTGCGACACTCTTGGTGAATATAACATGACGAACGCTTTTTGTGGGCAAATAACGGATTCGATTGTTTGGGGCGGAGACATGCCTAATTCGATTAGGTTGTGGAAAGTTGGGGAAACGCAACATCAAATCAAGCTGAAAAAGATAGCAGAAGGGTGTGCGGGAGAATTTGGAATTACCTCGGTGAAACAGTGGCTTGATGGCAGGTTTATTGCCCGTGGTGATAATTCCCTGAATATGAGTGGTTATGGATGCCAGTATGCTGTTTTGGATACGATAGAGAGAACGTTAACTTACAAGCGTTTGGACAAAAATTTGGAATGGATTGAAAAATGTAATGATGTGCGGGCATGGGGTGATGATGTGTATTGTGTAATTCTTGATGGTGAAGGAGAAAAAAGTATTGTTTTAAAGAATGAAAACGATACGATTCCTGCTCCTCGAAAATTTGCAATTGGAGGCTTTTGGGGCGATATGATTAAACTGAGTGGAAATATCTGTAACATAAATAATTGTAAAATTACCTGTTCTGATGTAATATGGTATGGTAATGGAGATGGATTGAAATTTTATCAAAACAATGAGTTAATGGTTGAATTCTAATTTTAAATAGGATAAATATGAGAAAATTTATAATTGTGTTGTTTACTGCGGTGAATGTGGTTTGGAGCATCCCAAAGCCGATGGAATCCATTGAAAATTACAACGTGATGTTGATTCATGGTGCGTATGGTAAAGAAAAAGGATTCCTTAATATAACGGATACCACGAAGATTAAGGAGGCTTACTTTGCAACAAATGCCTTAGATAACGGTGCGGCCTTAGGGCGATATCATGAAAATCCTGATGACAAATCTCGATTGTTGCATTGGCTTACGACAAAAGTTTTCGAAGAACCGGAAATGGATCCGGCAGATGTTCATCCCAAGTATTCCTATGTTTACCAGTGGCGTTCTTTTTCTAATCCTGCAAACAGTTCTTATAGTAATGCCTTTGAACTCGGCGACAGGACGTGGTATATGCCTGCAACTAGATATGCACATCGCCGAGCAATGATGGAAGAAGCGCAGGAAGTTAAGGCGTTTTTTAAGGTTTCAAAAAACGGAAAAGATTCTTTATATGTTGGTCAAATAGCACTAGATTCCATTCGTAAAAATCCCGACCTTTACCGACAGCTCGCGTCCCGCTACATCCTTGTCGGCCACAGCATGGGCGGCGTGGTGGCGAGGGAATACGTGCAGGGCGATTTCTACAACGGCGACGTGGACAAAATCATCACGCTGGATTCCCCTCACGAGGGGACGGGCGCGCTGAACATGCAGATGGGCATGCTCGACGCACGGGAAAAAGGCGGCAAAACGATATCCCAAACCATAGCCTTGACGGGAACCCTGGGTATAACGCTGGCCATTTTCACGGACCGCAAGGCCGCCGTGACGGGAGTGTTCCTGTTGGCCGCGGCATTGAACGGCTTAAACCTCGGCGTCGATTTTTTGGTGTCCCTGGGGCTCGAAGACTACGAAACTTCGGATTCGCTTGTATGCTATGTGGATCCGGAATCGTCCGGATGCCGAAACATTGTCGCTCTGCAAAACACCCCTTATGTCGCCGATTCGATGCCCATGTTTCGGTTGCTGGCTGGCGAAAACAGCATGACATTCACCGATCCCCGCTTAAAGTGGCGGAACACCTTGAGTTATTTTATCCCGGACGCCTTGACGGTTCCTGTTGCGAATCTTGTGGAACAGGCGTCTGGCGGAGGAAGCTTTTCAGTAAACCATGTAAACGCTACAACCGGTCTTGTGTTGGGAATTTTTGGGGGAATAAACCTTCAGAAACATGGTTCTTCGCTTGTGGAAACTTCCAATGGCCTTGGGAAAAATACAGGTCTGCTTACCGAAGGCTTTGTCGATGTGAAACGCAAAACATTCGATGCCGCCTACCATGCGGGCAAAGAGGATTTGACCACATGGAATACGGGACTTCTTGGCTACGAGGCCGCCTTTGTCGCGGCTTCGTTTATCCCGTATGAACCGGTAAAACTCGCGGCCAAGGCCGCCATCGGGAGCGTGACAGCCAGGATGCTGGCGGCTGCGATGATCCCTGCAGCGTATGCCGGGATTAAGGATCTGTCCGAATCCCACCAAATGCCCCTTTACGCAAAGCATGTTGGAAAATGGTATTCCGGCGAAAACGCGTTCTCGTCGCTTGGGAAAGGCCCTTCCTCATACACCCCCTACCTGATGGAAGACTTCCTCTACGAGCGCCCGTTCGTGAACCTCCTGCTGGGGGACATCCACACTCTGGACACGCTTTCGAAGATGGATTCGGCTGCGCGCGAAGGCTCCTCGCTGAACCGGAACTGCTACTACCTCGGCGACCGGGACTCGGCGGAGTGCGCCGTGGGTCTTTTCTCGAAATCTGCCGATTTGACTTCTACGCAAAAAGTACAGAAAGTGTCCTCGCTTACGCCTCTCCGTTTCAAGTCGGAGTCGGACTGGTCGAAGATGGGGGTTAAGGTGGACCGCTGGGAGCGCGTTGACGGGCTGACACCGGACGGACGGCTTGCAAAAAAATCCGTCCCGGTCCGCCATGTGGAGCGCTACGAGGCCCCCGCGATTACTGTCGATGACTGGATTGAAAAGTACTCGTT